>JBEKDT010000004.1:0-70000 GCA_050014195.1 Desulfomonilia bacterium
CGCCGGATACGGTTATTGAATAGGCATGGGCGCTATGAGTGCCGTCGCCCGCCAGATCCGTGCGGGTGGTCCCGGTCCAGTAGCAGGGTATCCCCTTCGTGCCGTCACTGTAGAATCCGGCCGTATAGACCGTGCCGCCGGATACAGCTATTGAATTGGCATAGGCTTCATGCGTGCCGTCGCCCGCCAGATCCGTGCGGGTGGTCCCGGTCCAGTAGCAGGGTATCCCCTTCGCGCCGTCACTGTAGAATCCGGCCGTATAGACCGTGCCGTCGGACACGGTTATTGAAGAGGCATGGGCGCTATGAGTGCCATCCCCCGCCAGGTCGGTGCGGGTGGTCCCGGTCCAGTAGCAGGGTATATCCTTCGCGCCGTCAGTGTAGTACCCGGCCGTATAGACCGTGCCGTCGGACACGGTTATTGAAGAGGCATGGGCGCTATGAGTGCCATCCCCCGCCAGGTCGGTGCGGGTGGTCCCGGTCCAGTAGCAGGGTATATCCTTCGCGCCGTCATTGTAGTACCCGGCCGTATAGACCGTGACGCCGGACACGGCTATTGAATTGGCATAGCCGTCATGCGTGCCGTTGCCCGGCAGGTCGGTGCGGGTGGTCCCGGTCCAGTAGCAGGGTATTCCCTTCGTGCCGTCAGAGTAGTACCCGGCCGTATAGATCGTGCTGCTGGACACGTCTATTGAAGAGGCATAGGCATCATGAGTGCCATCCCCCGCCAGGTCGGTGCGGATAGTCCCGGTCCAGTAGCAGGGTATGTCTTTCGTGCCGTCATTATAGTACCCGGCAGATGCGGGCAAAGGTACAGCCGCAGTGAAGGCGGTTAAGGACGTTGCACTGTTACCCCCCACGGTGACTATTATCGGCCCGGTTGTCGCGCGCTCGGGGACGATAGTGACGATCTGAGTGGACGTGAAACTGGATACAACGGCGGCTGTCCCGTTAAAACTCACGGTATTGGCAGCCCAGAATGGGCTGAAGTTCGTTCCTGTGATGGTTACGGTGTCGCCGGCTTGACCACTCGTAGGCGTGAAGTTGGTGATCGTGGGGGATGATCCCGTCGTAGCACTACCACCACCTCCTCCTCCACAACCAACAAAGAGTGAAATGATAGAAAGAACTACAAATAATCGAAAAATACCCGAGATCCTTACGTTGTACATAGAAATACTCCTCTCAGAGAAGATTAATACATCATCCGTGTAGCTGCTCGCAATCGTAGAACATCGTGCTTGCGAACAAGAGGTATTTTCTGCTCACATTATGTGATTCTATCCGAGCCCTCTGCTCAGATTAATTGCGATGGTGATTATATTATTTGCAACTGTGATCGCAATCATAATTCTGTGCTCATCTTAATTGCGAAAAGGAAAAGGATCAGAGTCAGGTCCTCGCAATGAGTTTGTGATAATCATTCATGCAACAATTCTTTTTCATTCACTGATCACTGGTCACTACTCACTGTCTGCCCCTCTTCCGGTTTCGCAAACTCTGCCCCGCACTTCCTGCACTTGGGGATGTCCGGATAGTTGAGACTGCCGCAGTCGGAGCAGATGTAGATGGTTCCCGTGCCGCTGCCGGAAATGGTCCCTGTGTAAGGAAGGCCGGCAACTGCTTTTAAGAGCCTGATGATCTCGGATAAGGCACCGAAGATCACAAACAGGATTAGGCTAGCGATCAGTATCCCCATGCCGACTGCAAGCAGTATCAGCCTGCCCGTAGCAATACCCGCGAGGATGCACCCGAGAACACCGAAAATGCCAATCACAAGGCACAGGCGCGACAGGACTCCCAGCCCTGCCTCTTTACCTTGAACGTCTTTGTAGTCCTGGGCGATGATCTTCGCCTTTGCCTCCGGTGCATCATCGGACGGATTCTGTTCTCCCTGGTTCATCCTGTTACCTCCTTGGACTACTCATAGGACGGTTTATGATTTGAGATACAGGCAGTGTTGCACTCGGCCTCAAGACAACATTCCTTACTCCCGCTCATCCACCACCATACCATTGCCCTTGAAGGCTGAGCCCGGGACGATCTTCACACCCATGCGTACGCTTGTCCCTGTATGAAGGGCCTTCTCAAGCTTTTCCATGAAGGCCTTCTGGGCGCGCATCTCGTCGAAGAACAGGGTATCGCCGACTTCCAGGAGTATATCGGCGCGCTCGAAAGGTCCTTCGCGATAGATGTGGATCCGGCTCCTGGCCTCCACACCCTCAGCCTTGAGGATCTGGCTTATCCGACCAGGGGAGACGCTCACACCCTTGATCTTGATTGTGTCATCCAGTCGGCCATAAAAGTTTTCAAGCCTCATGTGGGTCCTGCCGCATGGGCATTGCCCCTCTTTGATCATGGTGATGTCGCCTGTGCGATAGCGTATCAGGGGGAAAGCCTCGCGCATGAGCGTGGTGATCACAAGCTCGCCCTTCTCGCCGGGTCCCAGCACTGCGCCGGTTTTGGGGCCTACAACCTCGGCGATGAAGAAGTCCTCATACACGTGCAGACCGTCATGCGCGCTGCACTCGCCTGCAATGCCCGGCCCCATAACCACGCTGGAGCCGTAGCTGTTGAACACCTCCACGCCGAGGGCCTGTTCGATCTTTGCCCTCACTGTCGTGCTCAGCTTGTCGGCCCCCAGGATCGCCCGCCTGAGACGCAGCGTCTTGGGGTTGATGTTCATCTGGTCGATCCGGTCCAACAGGATGAGCGCATAACCAGGCGTGCAGGCAATGACGGATGTGAGGTAGTCATGCATGATCATGACTTGCTCTGCAGTATTGCCGATATCCGACGGGATCACCGATGAACCGATGAGCTCTGCCGCCGCATGAAAACCGAACCCGCCGGTCATGAGGCCATATCTGAAGGCAATCTGGATCACATCATCTTTCGTGATGCCCGCACCCACCAGGAACCGTGCCATAAGCCTTGCCCATGCCCTCAGGTCACCCGCTGTATAACCGGTCACAATGGGCTTGCGCGCCTGGCCTGAAGAGGTGTGGATGCGTACCACTTCCCGAAGAGGCACGGCAAACATATCATAGGGGTAACATTTTTCGATATCCTGCCTCGTCGTGAATGGCAGGTTCATGATGTCGGAAAGGGATTTCACGTCTTCAGGCAAAATACCTGCACTATCGAGTGCCCTCCGGTAGTGGGCGACGTTCAGGTATGCCCTGTTCAACGTGGACTGGAGCCGCTCGAGCTGAAAGACCTCCAGCTCGCTCCTCGGCATGGTCTCGTAGAGTGTCTCGTACATCATACAATTTCCCCTCCCAGATAGGCTTCCAATACCCTTTGATCTTTCCGGATCTGGCTTGGGGGGCCCGAGCAGAGCACCCGCCCTTCGGTCATCACAACAATGCGGTCACAGATATCCATGATAAGGTTCATATCATGCTCGATGATCACGACCGTGAGATTAAGCTCGCCTTTCAAGCTTACGATAAGAGAAGAGAGTTCCTGGGTCTCTTTGGGATTCATGCCGGCGGCAGGCTCATCCAAGAATAGAATGGCAGGCCTTGAAGCCAGTGCCCTGGCTATCTCCACCCTGCGCTGGTTCCCATATGACAAGCTCACCGCAGGCTCATGGGCCATCTCCAAAATGCCCAGCCGGTCAAGCAAGGCCAGTGACTCTTCTTCAAGCCTCTTCTCTTCTTTCCGTTTGCCCCAGGTGCTCAGCATGCTTTGCCAGTAGCCTGCCTTGAGTCTGATGTGCCCCCCCACCATGACATTTTCCAGCACGCTCATATCGCGGAATATCTCAAGATTCTGGAAGGTCCTGGCCATACCAAGCCTGACCCGGCGGTGAGGCGTGAGATGGGTGATTCTCTTTCCGCTGAGTTCTATATTGCCGGTCTCGGGCAGGAACAACCCGGTGAGCACATTGAAGAGCGTGGTCTTGCCTGCGCCATTGGGCCCTATGACCCCTAATATCTCACCTTCCATCACATCCATAGACACTTCACTCAAGGCCTGTATGCCCATGAAGCTCTTTGATATGCCCTGGGCACAGAGCATCATTCCCATACCTCTTTGTAGCCCTTGCCCAGGTATGCACGCTGGATCTCATTGCTCCGGCTTAGCTCGGAAGATTCACCTTCCATGACGATGCGCCCAGTCTCGATGACATAGCCGCGATTCGCCAGATTGAGCGCCAGCCTGGCGTTCTGTTCCACCAAGAGAATGCTGATACCCTCCTGTTCGTTTAGGTGCCTGATCCGCTCGTAGATCTGGCCCGTAACGATGGGTGCAAGGCCCATGGACGGCTCGTCAAGCAGCAACACCCTTGGCCGGGCCATGAGGGCGCGGGCTATGGCCAGCATCTGCTGCTCGCCGCCTGAAAGCGTGCCTGCAAGCTGGGATTTTCGCTGGCCAAGGATGGGAAAGAGCCGCTCCATTTCCTCGATGTCAGCCTTGATCCCTGCCTTATCCCTCCTTGTATAGGCCCCCAGCACCATATTGTCGCGAACGCTCAAGCCCCTGAAGAGCCGCCTTCCCTCCGGCACATGGCCGATGCCGCTCCTTAAGATACGCTCGGAGCTCATCTTTGTGATCTGCTCGTTTTCCAGCAGGATGTCACCTGAGGCCGCCTTTATCATACCCGAGACGGCACGCAGGATGGTGCTTTTGCCTGCGCCGTTCCCGCCGATCAAGGCGACGATCTCGCCTGCCTTCACGTGGAGCGACACACCCTTGACCGCATGGATGTGGCCGTAATAGGTATGCAGGTTCGTGATCTTTAACACCTTATGACCTCCCGAAGATCTCGGTGATCTTGACGCGGCCCATGATGCCCTGGGGCCTGAAAACCATGAGTACTACGAGCAGCGCACCGTAGATGACGTCCTGGTAGCTGGCCAAAGGCCGCAGCACCTCGGGCAGGAGCACAAGCAGCGCTGCCCCCAGAAGAGAACCCATAATGCTCCCGATGCCGCCTAAAACCACCATGGACAATATCATGATGGAGGTGTGCAAGCCGAAGGTGGGCGGACTTATGTATGCCGTGTAGTGGGCATAGAGACTGCCTGCCAAGCCTGCCCAGAACGAGCTCGTCATGAAGGCGACTGTCTTATAGAATGCCGTGTTGATGCCCATGAAAGAGGCTGTAACATCATTGTCCCTTATGGCTGCCCACGCCCTGCCGACCCTGGACTGCTTTAAGGTATGGACGCTCATGATCATCACGGCAAGGATCAAACAGGTCATGGCAAGAAACGGCCACTTTCCGCTCAAAACCTTTCCCCACAGTGAAGCGGGAGGTATGCCTGTCAGTCCGTCCGGACCGCCGGTAATCCCGAGGTTCATGAAAACAAGGGTTGTGATGATCCCGAAGCCTAAAGTGACGATGGCCAGATAGTCATCCTTGACCCTGAGAGCAGGCAAGGCAAGGCATAGACCCAGGGCTGAGGTGATGACCCCGCTCAGCATGAATGCCTCTGCGAAGCTTAAGCCTCTGATCATGAGCAGGCCGCTTATGTATGCCCCTATGCCGAAAAATGCGGCATGCCCCAGTGAGACGAGCCCGGCAAAGCCCACGATGATGTTCAGGCTGAGGCTCAAGATGGCGTATATGCCTATAAGGATGATGACATGCAGGATGTAGACACTCATTTGCGCGACCCCAGGATACCCCTCGGACGGATGATGAGCACAAGCACTAACGCGATGAATGCAAATGCGTCTTTGAAAGACGATGATAGGTACGCGGCACCCATGTTCTCGGCCACTCCCAGGACTAGTCCTCCGATGATGGCCCCCGGGATGGAGCCTACCCCGCCCAGGATGGCGGCTGAAAATCCTTTGAGCCCCGGCAGCAGACCCATGGTCGGTGATGTGGCGTTGTAATAGAGGGCCATGAGAATACCTGCAGCGCCCGACAGCGCCGATCCCAGGAGAAAGGTAACCACATAGGTCATGTTCACGCTTATCCCGGAAAGGCTCGCCGCATCGCTGTCCATGGCGACTGCCAGGATGGCCTTGCCGTGCTTGGTGAGGTTGACAAAAAGAGTCAGGATGATCATTAATCCGAATGATACACCGGCGATAATGAGCTGCAGGTCCGTGATCCGGGCCCCGAATACCCTGTGGCTTGCAGGTATGAAATCAAGGGGGAACGAGTGTTCTTCAGGACCGAAGAGCAGCAGTGCCAGCGAGCTCAGAAAGATGGACGCGCCGATGGCGCTTATGAGCGGTATTAAGGGGTGGGTGCCCCGCAGAGGCCTGAATGCGATCCGCTCCAGGAGGACACCCACCACGCATGCAGATGAAATGCCGGCCAGCACGGCCAGACCCAGCTCGCCGGTTGCGGCGAGCGTGAGCACGGCCCCAAAGGCCCCGAACATATAGATCTCTCCCTGGGCAAAATTGATAATCCCCAGGATACCGTAGATCATGGTGTAGCCAAGGGCGACCAGCGCATACACGCTGCCCACCACCAGGCCGTTCACAAGCTGCTGGATCAGCACATCACTGGGCCTTTACGTATTTCCCGTTCTTCACCTTGAAGATATAGACGCCCTGCTTTACCACATCTCTGGTCTTGTTGAAGCTGAGCTTGCCGGTGACGCCGTCGAAATCCTTGACCGTATCGAGATAGGCGCGGATGCCGTCGGGGGTGTTGCCCTTGGTCTCGATTCCCTTGGCCACGAGCCTTGCCATGTCATAGGTGATGGCTGCGAACATGATGTTGTTGGGCTCGTTCGAGGAAGACTTCACGATCTTGTAATACTCATCTTTGAACTTCTTGTTGGTGGGGGTAGCCAAGTCCTCATTGTACTCGCTGGCGTTCACATGGCCCTCAGCGGCCTTGCCTGCAAGCTCGATATATTTGGGGGCCATGTCCCCATACACGCCCATGGACTGCTCGGTGATCCCCATTTTGCGGGCCTGGGACATGGCGGGTGCCGTCTCCTGGAGGTAGCCCGGGATGAACAGGAGGTCGAACTTGGCCTGCGATATCTTGGTGAGCTGCGAAGAGAAGTCGCGATCGCCCACCATGAAGCTCTCGGCAACAACGACCGGGATGCCCAGATCGCCAAAAAACTTGGTGAACAGATCGTTGCAGCCCTTGCCGTAGGGCTCATTGCTGTATAGGATGGCAACCTTTGTCGTCTTCAAAGATTCCTTGGCAAACTTGGTGAGCGCCTCGGCCTGCTTGTCGATCCTGTTGCAGCCGCGGTAGATGTATTCGCCCGCATCGGAGATCTTAGGCGATGTACCGGTAGGCGTGACCACCACGATCTTACTGGTCTGGGCGATGGGCGCCACTGCCAGGACCTCTCCCGAGGTCATGGGGCCGATGACCACCTGGACCTTGTCCATGGAGGTGAGTTTCTGGAATGCGTTCACCGCATCCTGAGGGGAGTCCTTGCTGTCCTCGTAGATGACCGTAACCGGTTTGCCCTTGATGCCGCCCTTTGCATTGATCTCCTTCACTGCGATCTCGATACCGCGCCGTGCAGGCAGGCCGTCGGAGGCACCCTTAGAAAGACGGAGAATAGCCCCGATCTTGATGTCATCCGCCTTTACCTCCGCGATACCCATACAGAACACCGCAATGCATAGTGCCCATACACACAAAACCTTTTTCATTTTCCTCCTCCTTCTTCTCCTGCAAAGTTATACGAAGACCCCAATAATTTTCATGGGGGATCTTATCGTTACAGGTTGTAGACCTGCTCGCCCTTCAGCACGGTGAAGCCGCTGTTCAGCAATACTTCGATGGCCTGGTCGATGTTGTCGAACCTGAAGATGATCACTGCGTTCTCACCGCTGCGCTCCACAAAGGCATACATGTACTCGACATTGATGCCTTCCTTGGTGAGCAGATCGAGGATGCTGTGCAGGCCCCCGGGCCGGTCAGGCACCTCCACGGCAATCACATGGGTGCGGCCCACGGCAAAGCCGTTCTCGTTGAGTACCTTCTTGGCCTTGTTCACATCGTCCACAATAAGCCTCAAGATACCGAAGTCACTCGTGTCGGCGAGCGAGAGGGCCCGGATGTTGATGCCCGAATCCTTGAGCACCTTTGTTACACCCGAGAGTCCGCCCGGTTTGTTCTCTAAAAAGATCGATATCTGTTCCACCTTCATGATAGACCTCCCTTTTACATATTCCTCTTGTCAATCACACGCTGGGCCTTGCCTTCGAAGCGCTTAAGAGATTTGGACTCCACAAGCTTCACCTTGGCGGAGATTCCGATGTAATCCTTTACGTCCTTGGCAATACGGTGTTCGAGATTCTGCAGCTGCCGGATCTCGTCCGAGAAGATCTTCTCGCTCACCTCTACCCGGATCTCAAGAGTATCCAGCGACCCTTCCCTTTCTAGAATGAGCTGATAGTGCGGCTCCAGTCCCTCAATCTCCATGATGACGCTCTCGATCTGGGACGGGAAAACATTGACCCCCCGGATGATGAACATATCATCGCTTCTCCCGGAGATGCGCTCCATGCGCACAAAGGTCCTGCCGCAGCGGCAGACCTCGGGCATGAGCCGTGAGATGTCCCTGGTCCGGTATCTGATGAGAGGAAAGGCCTCTTTGGTAAGGGTGGTAAATACGATCTCACCCCGCTGGCCATAAGGAAGGACATCGCCGGTTGCCGGATCGATGACCTCCACGATGAAGTTGTCCTCAAAAATGTGCAGACCGTTGCGGCCTTCGATACACTCCATGGCGACTCCCGGGCCCATGATCTCGGACAGGCCGTAGATGTCGAGCGCCGTGATGTCGAGCCTGTTTTCTATCTCGGCGCGCATGCGCTCGCTCCAGGGCTCCGCGCCTAAGACACCCACACGGAGACGCAGTGACTTCATATCCACACCCATTTTCTCGCCCGTCTCGGCAAGGAAAAGCAGGTAGGACGGTGTACAGCATATGGCCGTCGGGCCGAAGTCCTGCAGGATCATGATCTGTTTCTTCGTGTTGCCGCCCGACATGGGTATGACGCTTGCACCGAGCTTCTCTGCACCATAGTGTGCGCCTAACCCGCCCGTGAACAGGCCATAACCGTAGGCATTGTGGATAATGTCGTTCTTGGTGAGCCCTGCCGCTGCAAAAGAGCGTGCCATGAGTTCGGCCCAGGTCTCTATATCGCGCTTGGTATAAGCGACGACGGTGGGCTTGCCTGTAGTTCCGGAAGAAGCGTGCAACCGCACGATATTGGTCATGGGCACGCTGAAGAGCCCGAATGGATAATTATCCCGCAGGTCCTGCTTGGAGGAGAACGGCAGACGCTTCAGGTCGGTGAGGCTCCTGATGTCATCGGGTGTGATGCCCGCTTCGTCGAACTTCTTGCGATAAAAACCTACCGTGTGGTACACGCGCTCTACCACCTGCTTGAGCCTCTTGAGCTGCAACGACTCCAGAACTTCCCGGGGCAGCGTCTCAAATTCTTCATTATAGATCATCGAAGAAACCTCCTCATTCTCGTCATTCACTAAGGTTTCAACCCTCTGCCCTTCTTGAAACCCTCTATATTCTGGGACCTGATCTTCTCGGGGAGCATATCGGTGATGGTCTCGATCCAGAGGGACTCCGCGGGCTCCAGAAGCGCCGAGAGCGTGCCCAACAGGATTATGTTTACTCCCCGAGGATTGCCCAGCTCAGAAGCCAATGCACTGCCATCCACCATGCGGATGTCGCTCGTCTTCTCTTTAAGTATCGGGGTGATGTCAGGGTATGCCTCCTTGCCCACAATGACCGTAGGCGGTGAGAGCCGGAACCGGTTGATGATCACGGTAGTATCCGCCTTGAGGTACGGCAAATAGCGCGCTGTCTCCAGCTCCTCAAAAGACAGCAGGATGTCGCAGCTGCCATAGGGGATGAGCGGAGAAAACACATGTTCTGAAAAACGCACATGTGACATGACACTGCCACCGCGCTGGGCCATGCCGTGGATCTCGGATTTCTTTACATCGCAGCCGTAGCGCATCATTACTTCCGTCAGTATATCAGAGGCGAGGATGGTACCCTGTCCGCCGACACCGGTCATGAGCACATTCATTCTTCACCCCCAATGGCTTCTGCAGGGCAGAGGTCTGCGCATACATTGCATCCCACGCACACCGAGTTAATATGCGCCTTATCGTCTTTAAATTCAAGCGCAGGGCAGCCGAGAGAGATGCACACCTTGCATCCCGTGCACTTATCGGGGTCTACGCGCAGGGGCTTGCCCGGCACCGCCCGCGATTTGAGCAATACGCACGGCGCCTTTGAGATGATGACCGACGGACCGTCAAAGGCCAAGGCCTCTTTCACACTCTGCCGTGCACCTTTCACGTCGTAGGGGTTGATGGTCTTGACCCACTCGATTCCGAGCGACTTCACCAGGCCTTCAAGGTCGATATTCGTGGTCTTCTGGCCTTCAATGGTGACGCCCGTGCCCGGGTGATTCTGTGAACCGGTCATGGCGGTAGTCCTGTTGTCCAGGATTACGATCAACGCCGCACCCCGGTTATAGGCCAGGTTTAAGAGACCCGTGATCCCTGAGTGGTAGAACGTGGAATCGCCGATAACCGCCGTGAGCTTTTCCTTGCCTGCACCGAACACCTTGGACATGCCGTGTGCATGGTTGATCCCGGCGCCCATACACAGACATGTGTCTATGGCGTCAAGCGGCGGCAGGAAGCCAAGGGTATAGCAGCCGATGTCGCCGGCGATAAATGTCTTGTTACGCCGTAACGCCCAGAGCATGCCGCGGTGGGGACAACCCGGGCACATGTTGGGCGGCCTTCCAGGAAGGGCTCTCTGGGCGGGTTTCATCACCGCTGCGCCCGAGATGGCGGCCTTAATGATGTCCGGATTCAGCTCTCCGCACATCGGGATGCGGTCTTTGCCATGGCAGGTAATACCCAAGGCCTTGACCTGTTCCTCCATAAACGGATCGAGCTCTTCTACAACCCATAGTTCTTTGACCTTGGCAGCGAACTGCTTAACCAGCTCATCGGGGAAGGGATACGGCATGCCGAGCTTCAGGAAAGAGGCATTTGGGAACACCTCCTTGGCATATTGATATGCCACACCCGAGGAGATGATCCCGAGCTTGGTATCGGCCATTTCCATGCGGTTCATGGGGGTAGTGTTCGAAAGCTTTTTCAGGGCAAGTACGCGCTCCTCTATTACCGGATGGCGCCTTCTTGCATTGGCGGGCAGCATCACCCACTCTGCCGGGTGCCGCTCAAGGCTTGGCGTTTTCTTCGCCTCGGGCTCGGAAAGCTCCACAACACCCATGGAATGTGAGATCCGTGTAGTGGTCCGGACCATGACGGGTGTGCCGAAGTCCTCGCTTATTTTGAAGGCATCCCTGGTGAAATCCTTTGCCTCTTGGGAGCTGGACGGCTCCAGCATGGCGATCTTGGCGAAGCGCGCATAATGCCGGTTATCCTGCTCATTCTGGGAGGAGAACAGCTCGGGATCGTCTGCGCTGATGAGCACGATGCCCCCGCGTATGAGGGTATACGGCAGCGTCATGAGCGGGTCCGCCGCCACATTTACTCCCACGTGCTTCATGACGGCCAGGGAACGCGCCCCAGCATATGAGGCCCCTACGGCAACCTCAAGGGCTACCTTCTCGTTGGGTGTCCATTCGGAGTGGATGTCACGGTACTGTTTTGCAATAGTCTCGAGGATCTCGGTGCTTGGTGTGCCGGGGTACGCGGAGGCAAAGGATAAGCCCGCCTCATATGCCCCCCGGGCAACCGCCTCATTGCCGCTGAGGATCTTCTTCATATAGAATCCCTTTCTTGGCTGAAGATAAAAAAAGACCATGGGTTTTGCCCATGGCCTTGTCTGTCTCCTTACCGGCACCCAGGCCTATGGGCAACCGCCCCTTCGAAAGTAAAAGCCGTAATAATAAGGCAGGGTTGCTGTCTTTTCAAACATCGCTTGTGTATATCCACTGAGCACCACATTCTGTCAAGCTTTTTCTTAATGTGAAGAAGAATCGTTCACCCATTCTAGGACATCAATTACTCTATAAAGTGATGAATAAGGGATTTTTAAGAATGCGTTATTACTCATAAAAATAAAAAGCACAGAGGAGGTTGTTATGTTTACCCCAAAGAAGATCTTGGTTCCCACTGACTTTTCAGAATCCGCAGACAAGGCCGTCGAGCATGCCGCTGACATCGCGGCCAAATATCATGCCAAGGTAGTTGTTCTCCATGTGGTCGAGGAGAACGTCAGGCAGTGCGCCATAGACTATCTGGTGGACTACTGCATAAGTGATGACTTTGTCACACAGTTCGAGCGCGAGATCATGAGGACATCCAATGAGAGATTGCAGAAGCAGATAGTTAACATAAAAGGCGCAAAGGTCGATATAGAATATGAAATCAGAAAAGGCGAGCCTGCAGATATCATCCTGGATGAACAGGTAAAGCTCGGGGCCGACCTCATTGTTATTGCATCACATGGTAAGGTTGGCGCGGCAAAACACGCTATCGGCGGTGTGACGGACAAGGTAGTCAGATCAGCTACATGCAACGTCATGGTGAATAAAATATGAAAATGCCTGATAAATATGACCTTTTCCCTTTCAAATCACTCTGGGCTTGCATTTCAAGCGAATTTGTGGTGTATAATACTATTTCCGACTTAAACAAGGATGGTGATAAGATCGGATTTGCAATGATTTTCTGTAATGACGGTAAGGATACCCCATGAGAAGAACATTCAGTCTTATCATCTTATTATTAATGGCCTGCATGATCTGTTCATGCAGTACAAGCAATTCAGTTTCGCTTATCCGGAATAAAGATTATCAACATGCCCTCATAGAGATCCCCCCCCTGGCTGAACAGGGAGATATCCAAGCCCAGTATAATCTTGGGCTTATGTACATGAACGCTTGGGGGGTGCCGCAAGATTTCATGAAGGCATCAAGATGGTTCCACCTGGCTGCCGGAAACGGCAATGTGGAAGCCCAATTCAATTTAGGCATAATGTATTATAAAGGCCTGGGAGTAACCCGCGACTATACGGAGGCTGCCAAATGGTTCACCGCTGCTTCTGCGCAGGGTTATATGAAGGCCCAGAGCAATCTTGGATTCATGTATTACCAGGGTCTCGGCGTCAAGCAGGATTATTTACTCGCAGAGAAGTGGTACCGCAAGGCTGGAAATCAAGGTGATGTCGAGGCACAAATGCGCCTGGGGAATATCTATTATCAAGGCAAGGATATGCCCAAGAATCTGAAAAAAGCTATGTTCTGGTACCGCAAGGCTGCCCGTCAAGGCAATGTTGAGGCCCAGGTGAACCTTGGAGATATATATTACGGCGGCTTGGGTATTTCAAAGAACTATGGAGAGGCGATCAAATGGTACATTGAAGCCGCCTCTCAGGGGAATACCCATTCTCAGTGCAATATGGGGTTTATTTATCTCAATGGCGAGGGAGTACATCAAAGCTTTGCAGATGCCGCCTACTGGTTCCGCATGGCTGCGGAACATGGGAATAACCTTGCACAGGCGTATACAGGGTTCTTTTATGACCATGGCTTGGGCGTATCCCAGGACTATGCTGAGGCGATAAAGTGGTATCTCCTTGCAGCCGAGCAGGGAGATGCCGTGATACAGTTCAACCTCGGACTCTTGTACTCAAAGGGCAAGGGAGTACAACAAAGTTATGAAGAGGCTTCCAAATGGTATCAAAAGGCCGCAGAACAGGGTTTTGACCAGGCCTTGTACAACCTTGGGCTCTTGTACAGTAACGGTACCGGGGTTCCAAAGGATTACATGCAGGCCTATTTATGTTTCAAGCTCGCAGCAGAACAAGGTATCGAGCCGGCAAACAATTATCTTGATACCATGGCCCAACAGATGACCCCGGCCCAGATTACTGAGGCACAGGAAATGGCAAAGGTGTGGAAGCAGTCAACAGGCACTCCTAACTGAGTATCTTTTGGCAGATCCCTTACCCTGCCAAACGCTTACCAAGATCAAAGACTTTTACATTCATCTCGAGCATATCCCCCTTAAGGGTCTCTGCAGCTACCTCCCGGAAGTCCTCAGTATCAAAGGGCAGGACTTTAAGCCCTGCTATAGCGCCCAACATGATGACATTACTTAGAATCGGCTTTCCAAGCTTGAGGGCTTCGTCCGTGGCCTCAACAAAACAAAGCTCCTCGGTGAGCTGTGCAAGAGTTGTTTTCAGCTCATCGAGGGATGGGTATGCCTGGTCGCCGGCGATGACACCTACGGTATGCACCGGCCTTGTGTTGCTGAGCACCTTTACCCCGGGCTTCCCGTAGGCGGCGATCACCCGTAAGGCCTCAATGGGTTCCAGGGCCACTATGAGGTCGGCCTTGCCCTTGGGAATCTGGGGACTCCAGATTGATCTTAGTGAGATGCGCAGGTGGCTCATGACCGAGCCTCCCCTCTGGGACGCACCAAAGGTCTCACCGATCGTGATATAGTACCCTTTCCGTGCGAAGATATTGCCCAGCATTCGCGAGGCGATGACGTTGCCCTGCCCCCCTACTCCGGTAAGGACGACGTTGTATGGATCTTTCACGAGCGCAGACACCTTCATGCCGCCTCCGTCTTCAGGATCGCCCCGGACGGACAGATTCTAGCGCATACTCCGCAGCCCGTACAGATAACCTCATCGATCCTGGCCTTAAGGGCATGTTTGTCCCAGATGAGGCCCGGACAGCGGAAGATCCGGGTACAAAGACGGTTACATCCGCACTTCTCGCCGATACACACGGAACTGTCCACTATGACATCATACTCCTTCTTTCCCTTCTTCTCCGGCGATAATGCACAGATCCGGCTGAGAATGACCACACGTGCACCCTGTTCGTCCTGGATCATGTGCAAGAGCTTCTCCTCGGTGTCATCGATGTCAAAGGGATCCGCCATTACCACCTTTGCGCCGATGGCCCGGCAGACTTTTGCAATATCGATGCCTTCGGCCTCATTGCCCATGGCATCCACATTGAGCCCCGGGTGCGGTTGAAAACCCGTCATGGCAGTACCTCTGTTGTCGAGGATCACCATAACGATATCCGCCTTATGGTGGACTGCATTCACGAGTGCCGGCATTGCTGCGTGGAAGAAGGTGGAGTCGCCGCATACTGCGAGCGCAGGCTGGTCCATTCCAAACCGGATGAGCTGACCGAATCCGCCCGCCACACCGAGGCCGGAACCCATGGAGTGCGCCGTTTTCAAAGAGCTGAACCCGCAGGGCAGGATGGCCATGGTGTAGCAGCCGATATCACCACAGACAAACCCCTGCCGGTTGTCAATGGCAAGGGCGTTATGGATGCTCCAGAAAGACGCCCTGTGCGGACAGCCGGGGCAGAAGGTCATCTCACGGTTTGGGGCCTTTGTAAAAGCCAGCATCTGCGCCGTGCTCTCAAATTCCTGGGGTACCGCCCTGTATGGGATGTCAAAGATCTTGGCGAGTGCGGCGATAACAAGGTCAGGGTTCATCTCGTTCGTCATGGGGATGCTGAGGTCGTTTTTACCGAAGAAACTCTTGATGCCGATCAGATTCGCCATCTCCATGGCAAAAACCTTCACGTTCTCTTCAAGAAAAGGCAGCACCTCTTCAATAATGAGAACCTTCTCAGAGATGGAGAGATACTTCTTCATCAGCCTGGGCGGCAATGGCCAGGTAGTACCGAGCTTGAGGATTCCCACCTTTTTGGTGAGACCCAAAACATCCACAGCCTCCCGGCTGTACAAGTTACAAGCGCTGCTTGTTATTATGAGCAACTCCGGCCTTTCAGGGCCTGTATACGTGTTGAAAGGTGACTCCTCAAAAAGCTCTACAGCCTTCTTCAGTTTCCCCTGAAGCTGGGCGTGCATGAGGGGCACCGGTGCCGAGATGACGGCCCCACAGTCGGGGTCGAGGATAAAGCCGTCATGCCTGAAGCGCGCCTGCCTGGCGTCTTGAGGCAAAGCACCGAGCTTCACATTCCCACTCGCATGGGAGAGCCTGGTGACGCTGCGTAAAACCACGATGCTGCGGATGTGCTCGGAGAGCTCGAAGGCCCATTTGGTCATGTCCTTGGCCTCCTGGAAGTCCCCCGGCTCCAGCAACGGGAGCTCGAGCATCTTGGCAAAGTGCCGTGACTCGCCTTCGTTCACGCTTGAGAGCGCCCCGGGGTCATCACAGGGGATAAGCACCAGACCGCCTCTCGTTCCGGACAGGGCCAGATGGAGGAGGAAGTCGGATGCCACGTTCACGCCGTTCTGCTTCATGGCGCACAGCGATCGAAGCCCGGCAAAGGAGCCTGCCGCGGCCACCTCAAGGGCCACCTTCTCGTTCACCGACCATTCTACATACATGCCCCTTTCTTTTGAGACCTTTGCAAGGTTTTCGATGATCTCTGAGGATGGGGTGCCGGGATAGGCTGCAGCAACCTGCACACCGGCCTCGATGGCGCCTCGTGCAATGGCCTCGTTCCCCATGAGGAGCAGTGTATGACCCTCATTCGGATCAGTCAGGAAGCTCATGCGGCACCTCCTCCTCTGCACGTTATCTTGCCCAAGACATCTTCGCCCATCCTGAGATACGAACGTTTACTCTCGCCTTGGGTATTAATCATGCCCTCCTCTCCGGCACGGATCAGGGCCCGTCTTTTCTTGTTTCCGGCAGCCTCCATCAGGTGATCAAGACTCGCGCCCGGAATATCCTCCAAGACCAGGTACCCCCTCTTTCCTGCACTACTTAAGAGCCGCTCTCCACGCTCGGTACGGATGATTACTATGTTCGTATCCGGCCGGTCCTCCAGGACCCCCACCGAGATGTCTGCAAACTCACTCGTCATATCGAAGCAGTAAGAACAGGTATTCGGAACCCGCCCACGGATCTCTGAGAGCGGGAAGGACACCTTGCCTGCCGTAGTATAGACATCGAGTACCTCTGCCGGCGGCGGCGGGATATCAAATTTCATGACGGCGCTGATGTCGAGTCGTTCAGCCAGGAAGGCCTCGAGTTCTTTATATTCCACTGACCACGTACAGAAAAGACCGATGACCACGGCAGTGGGATCTGTGAAATTTTCGATTCTAGTCGGATTCATCCGCATCTGCGCAATGGCGAGGGCCTGGCAGGGTGTGGCAACAACACCGAGGCGGGCATATCCTTCTCCCACAGCCTGGTTAAGGGCCATAAGGGTCGGCGCTGCAGTGTATTTTGATGAGGCACATTTCAGTACATCTTTCGCTTTTGTGACGATACGCGGGACAGGCAGCATACCGTCTCTATCCGTGAGGACAGCCGCATCTATCATGTGTGACCGAATTGCATAGGTGATAATTGCCGTGACGGTTCCACCGGACTGTACATTGGCTCGGCCCAGCTTATCTCCTGCTCGGGATACCTTAATGGATCGGTAGGTGCCCAGCGGGGCATCGTTGTAAGGAGAGCCGAAGAGGGCATCTGAGACCTCGTCGAGATTCACCTCAACCTTGGGGCAATATGCGAAACACCTCCCGCCTTGCTGCGTGCAGCCAAAAAGCATTACAACCCTGCCACGGTGCGCCCGGTAATAAGGGCACAGCGATACACAAGCCCCGCAGCCGATGCACAGATTTTTCTCCACTACATCGCTTAATAACTCATTTGCCCCGAATATCTGCATCCTTTGCCCTCCAACCGAGGTGTTTTACGTTGTTCTAGCCCACAGATAAACACGTAGGACAGCAGGACTTTGTCTTATTGTAATATGATTTTAATATGAACGGATCAGGACTGCAAATTTTTTATGAAAATGATTATACAGGCTCGCTCATCGTTGCATCAATATTCATGCTCACACAAACCTGATGAGTAAAACATAAAGTATTGGTATCATGATCCGGTGCCATTGCCCACAGATAGTCGGGTATCCAGAGAGAAGTCAGGGCAGCCAGAATTACCAACACTTTCTTCATAACATTCCTTCCTCACCAATAGAGCGAGCAAAAATCATGCCCCATCATATTATTCATAATATCAATTGATTATTAATATTACCCATACGGAGCCCTCCCCGTTTCGGTAAATATTTACCACTTGGATGGACAATTATTTTGCCCACCACCTTTTTATAATCTTCCTTGACATGAACAGCCGAGTTCTTATAGCCTCCCAAATCCTGGAGATGGATTGATCCGTATGAGTAGAATTGAGGCATGGATCGCATTAGACCTCTTGCCGGCCATTGGCCCGAGAACGGCGCGGAAGCTCCTGGAGGTCTATGGATCCCCTGAAACCATCCTCACCACACCGATTTCTGAATTCAAAGGCCTCGGCATCCTGAATAAGGCTCAGCTGGATGCCCTTGCTTCCGGGCCCGATGATAAACGGGTGAAAGAAGTGCTGGGTAAACTTGCTTCCCAGGGAGCCTATGCCGTCTGCCTGGATGATCCCACCTATCCCCGGATATTAAAAGAGACCGACGACCCGCCGTGCGTCCTTTATGTGAAGGGCAGTCTGGATGACGTAGAGCCCGCTGTAGCCATTATCGGCACACGCTCACCCTCCCATTACGGGAAAGACACGGCCTTCAGGCTTGCACGGAACTTGAGTATTCAGGGCATAACCATCATATCGGGCCTTGCCCGCGGTATCGATAAGGAGGCACACCTTGGTGCGTTGGAGGGATTATCAAAAACCGTGGCCGTGCTCGGATCCGGCATTGACATTATCTACCCTCCGGAGCATGACAAGCTTGCAGATAAGATTGCAACGAAGGGTGCGGTCATCACCGAGCTTCCTCCGGGCACAAATCCTGATGCCAAAAACTTCCCCAGGCGGAACCGGATCATATCGGGTTTGTGCCAGGGGGTTATCATCGTAGAGGCCACCATCAAATCAGGCGCCATGATCACCGCCCGCTATGCCCTCGAACAGGGGAGGCTTATCATGGCAGTCCCGGGAAGCATCACGAATGTGCGCTCCCAGGGCACGCACCACCTTATCCGCCAGGGAGCGGTCCTTATCCAGGACTGTGACGACGTCCTGGCTGAGATCGCACCCCAGATCAAGGGCCTGCTCAAGGAATTCAAGCCTTCCACTCTAGGGACCGATGATATTCTCACCCTGGTGGCTGCATCGCCGTTGAGTATCGATGAGATCGCCGCCCAACTCGATATAGACATCATGGAAGCAAGCCGCAGGGTAAGTATGCTCGAGCTCACAGGGGCAATCGAGCGGATCGAAGGAAATAGATACACACCAAGGAGCATGAATGGCTAAATCTCTCGTAATTGTGGAGTCACCCGCGAAGGCAAGAACGATCAAGCGATACCTTGGAAAAGGCTTCGAGGTGGAGGCCACCATGGGACACATCAAGGACCTGCCCAAAAGCAAGCTCGGCATCGACATCGAGCAGGGCTTCCTGCCGGGTTACAAGGTCATACCCGACAAGCGCGACATTGTAAAAAAGATTAAAAGCCGTGCCGATAGGGCCGATATTGTCTATCTCGCTTCAGACCCTGACCGCGAGGGCGAGGCCATTGCATGGCACGTGGCGGAGGAGATCAAGAAACCTCTCTCGGCTGTCCGCCGCATCATATTCCACGAGATCACCAAGAAGGCCATCGATGAGGCCCTGAAAAACCCCAAGGAATTGAACAGAGAGCTTTACGACGCACAGATGGCCAGGCGTACCATGGACAGGATTGTGGGGTACACCATGAGTCCGCTGCTGTGGAAGAATGTCAAGCGCGGTCTTTCAGGCGGCAGGGTCCAGTCCGTTGCGCTGAGGCTCATATGCATGCGCCAGGAGGAGATCGAGTCGTTCACGGCAAGGGAGTATTGGACGGTGGAGGCCCTTCTCATGACACCTGCAGGCGATACCTTTATTGCCAAGGTCGTCAGCCCCAAAGAGATCCCGGACGCACAAACAGCGCTTAGAGTAGTGGAACGGATCGGCTCCGCACCGGTTATCACCATCGATAAGATCACCCGGCAGGTGCGCACCAAAAACCCGTTGCCACCCTTCATCACCTCCACCCTTCAGCAGGCGGCGTCCTCCCGGCTGCGGTTTTCAGCCAAGAAGACCATGATGCTTGCCCAGCAGCTCTATGAGGGCCTGCCGGTCGGAGGTGACGAGATCACCGGTCTCATCACCTATATGCGCACCGACTCCCCGGTCGTTTCCAATGAAGCCATAGCCGAGGTGCGGCAGTTCATCCCCAATGCGTTCGGGCAGCCTTATCTTCCGGAGAAACCCAGGCGTTACAAGGCCAAGAAGACCGCTCAGGAGGCCCACGAGGCCATCAGGCCCACGAGCCTTACGAATACACCGGAATCCTTACGGCCCTTCTTGAATACTGACCAGTACGCCGTCTACGACCTCATCTGGAAACGCTTCATTGCATCGCAGATGAACAGCGCAACCTTTGATCAGACAGGCGTCGACATCTCTGCGCTCGACATCGGACTTAAGTCAAACGGCTCCATCATGACCTTTGACGGTTTCTTGAAAATCTATGACATCAATGGCGATGAGGATGAGGGCAGGCTTCCCGATTCCCTTAAGGAGGGGGACAGCCTCGATCTTAAGAAGGTCGACAAGGAACAGCATTTCACCCAGCCCCCTCCACGCTACACCGAGGCAAGCCTCATTAAGGAGCTCGAGGAGAAGGGCATCGGAAGGCCGAGCACCTATGCACCTACCCTATCCACCATCGTCGATAGGGGTTATGTGAGAATGGAGGCGCGCTCCTTTGTACCTACGGAGCTCGGCAGGGACGTGAACACACTCCTTGTTAAGCACTATCCCCATATCCTTGATATCGGCTTCACTGCAAAGATGGAGGACTCGCTGGACCTTATCGAGGAGGGCCAGGAAGGCTACGGCAAGGTGATGTCGGACTTTTACCTAACCTACAACACCGAGCATGAAAGCGCGCTGGTGAACATGGAGAACATCAGGGCCGAGCAGCGCCCCTCCGGCATCTTATGCGAAGTCTGCGGCAAGGAGATGCTTATCAAGCTCGGGAAAAACGGGTATTTCCTGGGATGTGCAGGTTACCCCGACTGCACGAACACCAAGGAATATGTCCGGGATGAATCGGGAAAAATCCTTCAGGTAGAAGAAAAGAAGGCCGAAGAGACCGGAGAGGTCTGCGAGAAGTGCGGTTCGCCCATGATAATGAAGCGTGGCAGATTCGGCCCTTTCATGGCCTGCAGCAACTACCCGGAATGCAAAAACACCAAGCGCATCACCAAGGCGCCGGAGCCGACAGACCGGAAGTGCGACAAATGCGGTGCACCGATGGTTATACGGCAGGGGCGTTTCGGGCCGTTTCTGGCATGCAGCGCCTATCCCAAGTGCAAGAACATCATGCCCTACCCTTTAGGCATCAAGTGCGCCATGCCCGGATGCAAAGGGGAGATCGTCCAGCAGCGGTCAAAGAAGGGAAAGATGTTTTATTCCTGTTCCGAAAAGGACTGCAAATTCATCAACTGGACCAAGCCCGTGATTAAGGAGTGCCCGGTCTGCGGAACGGGTTTCCTCATCAGAAAGGGAACCAAACTGGCATGCCCTAATCCCGGGTGCACGCACAGCGAAGATGCCCTTTCCTAGTGTCCGTGTCATCGGAGGAGGGCTTGCAGGGGTAGAGGCGGCCCATCTCCTCGCCGCAAACGGTGTGCAGGTTGAGTTGTTCGAGATGCGCCCGGTTGTAACGACCCCTGCACACAAAACCGGCATGCTTGCCGAACTCGTGTGCAGCAACTCTTTCAAGGGAACCGACCCTTTGACCGCCCATGGCATCTTAAAACGTGAAATGGTATCATTGGGCTCGCTGGTTCTCTCAATAGCCGACCAAACAAGCGTTCCTGCAGGCAAGGCTTTAGCTGTTGACCGGGCGGCCTTCGCTGCCCTGACTACTCAACATATAATGGCACAACCCCTGATAACGCTCCGGAAAAAAGAGCTCAAGACCATTGACCAGGCATGCCCCACCATCATCGCCACGGGACCCTTAACCTCGGATGCACTTACACAGAATCTCATGGCCATGACCGGTAGCAGCAGGCTTTTCTTTTACGACGCCATCTCTCCCATCATCGATGCGGAGAGCATCGACATGGGTCATGCATTCTTCGGTGCCAGGTGGTCAGATCACAATCCGGACTACCTCAACTGCACGCTCGATGAGCCTCACTACCAAAGGTTCATGGAAGAACTCTTGAAGGCGGACAAGGTCCTATCACATGAATTCGAGGATGCCAGGTTCTTTGAGGCGTGCTTGCCCATAGAAATTTTAGCAGCCAGGGGTATGGATGCCCTGCGATACGGCCCCATGAGACCGGTGGGTCTGAAAGACCCCTCAACCGGCAAGCGGCCTTTTGCGGTCGTACAGCTCAGGAAAGAGAACCTGAAGGGCAATGCCTATACCATGGTAGGCTTTCAGACCCGCCTGACCTATCCCGAACAGATGAGGATAATAGGTATGATCCCCGCCCTGTCTTCCGCGAGATTCCTGCGGTATGGCAGCATCCACAGAAACACCTATATCGACTCGCCGAGGGTGCTGGGGGCTGACTTGTCTCTGAAAGAACATGGCAATGTCATACTCGCAGGCCAGATAACCGGTGTGGAAGGCTACATGGAATCGGCAGCAACAGGAATCCTTGCGGGCATCTCCATGCTCGCCGGGATCAAGCATAAGACCTTTCAACCACCAGGACCGGATACGGCGCTTGGCGCACTTGTTTATTATATCACCGACCGGTTGATCGATGTTTTCCAGCCCATGAACATCAATTTCGGGATCATGACAATGCCCGATGTACCGAAAAGCAGACGCGCCGAGGCGAGGAGCGAGAGGGCAAAAAGTGCATTCGATACGTGGAAGGAATCGATAAAGGAAATCCTTATTCTCTAACCGAAATTCTTTAATCCCAAACTCGAAGCATCACGGCAATGCTCCCTCAGGGCACATCCATACGAAAGCCCCTGACTGGAAACCATGATCCTAACAAAAGGATTACGTGGTTTTCGGTTAGCGTGCTGACAATACATGGGACCGGGGCAGGAAGACCCTGCCCCGATAACAGATTACAGCTTCATTACGTTTGATGCCTGCGGACCTTTAGGCCCGTTGGTCACTTCAAAAGTGACCTTGTCTCCCTCTGTAAGCGTCTTGAACCCGTCTCCCTTGATGGCAGAATAGTGAACAAACACATCGCTGCCTCCGTCTTGAGTGATGAAACCAAACCCCTTCTTTTCGTTGAACCATTTTACTGTTCCTGTAGCCATTCATACCTCCGTTTTTCAGGTCGTTCCCTTGGCAAGAGGGAAAGACCCTGGTGTTAATGTCTGGAAAAACGGTATTACCAGAAACCGGGGAAAAACTTACAGAGGGTTTTACCGCGGGTTAGCATGATAATGTCCATATTCCAGGCAGTTTCAGGATATAATGCTTATCGACGCTTCTGTCAAGATGCTTAAAGTAAAATCTTTCTTGAACCGCCTCGGCCAAGCTGCTATCCCTTTCAATGGTCTTTTAGTGTTGTGGAGGTAGTAGATATGAAGGCGATTCAAGGTCTCAATCCGCGGGGTCTCTGGCAACACTTCTGGGAGATCTCCCGGATACCGAGGGAATCGGGCAATGAAGCAGGGGTGGCCGAGTATATTGTCGGCAAAGCGAAAGGCTTCAATCTTCCCTACCGCACTGACGAGGCGGGTAATGTCATGGTAATAAAACCCGGTCTCAAGGGTTATTCTCCTGTAGCACTCCAGTCGCATACGGACATGGTATGTGAGAAGGACAGGAAGACTCAGCACGACTTTAAATCGGACCCGATCCGGCTCGTGCGTGACAAGGCATGGATCAGGGCTGCCGGCACCACACTGGGGGCGGACAACGGCATAGGGGTTGCAGCCATGCTTGCCATTATGGAGGACTCTAACCTTGAACACCCCGATCTCAATTTGCTTTTCACCGTGGAGGAAGAGACCGGGCTCACCGGTGCACATAAGCTTTCACGGGGATCATTCACTGCGCAAACACTTCTCAATCTTGATTCGGAAGAAGAAGGGACCTTCTACATCGGCTGTGCCGGCGGGATGGATACCGAGCTCATTCTTGAGCCCGACTTCATGACAGTCCCGGAAAATACCGTGCCTGTGAGTATCAAGATCACCGGGCTCAAGGGCGGCCACTCGGGCGCGGATATACACCGGGGATTTGGGAACGCCATCAAGCTTCTGGGCCGGTTTCTTTATGCCATCTATTCCGCATACGGCTTCCATCTCGCCTCTTTCCAGGGCGGCAGCAAGCACAACGCCATACCGCGCGAGGCCGAGGCACTCATCCATGTGAAAAGGTCTGATATAGATGCATTGCGGCAGGAGGCGGTTCATTGGAACAATATTTTAAGATCTGAGTTCAAGCAGATAGATGACGGGGTTGCGCTCATACTCGAGGAATCAGACATCCACCCACCGAGGGTGGTCGAGCCCGAGGATACACAAAAGATCTTCAATCTCCTTCAGGCCCTGCCCCACGGGCCGTTAAAGAGCGATCCAGGCCTCGACAATACGGTCCTCACCTCTACAAACCTGGCGGTCTGTTCATTCAAGCAGGACACCTTTGTCGTTACCACCAGCCAGCGAAGCACGATTCAAAGCGCACTTCATGACATGGCCTCGCAGGTGGCCGCTGTCGGAGAGCTGGCAGGCTGCCTGGTCAATCATGGCAACACTTACCCTGCCTGGAGGCCGAACCCGTCATCACCCATTCTGAAGACCTGCACCAGCCTCTACAAAAGCCTCTATAAAAAGGCGCCAAGGGTGAAAGTCATTCATGCCGGCCTGGAGTGCGCCGTCATCGCTGAACGTATCAAAGACCTTGACATGATATCCTTCGGCCCAACCATCGAGCAGCCCCACTCACCGAATGAAAGGGTGGAAATAGAGAGTGTGGGGCGGTTCTGGGAATATCTGATTGCGCTGCTGCGGCATATGGCTGGACAATGAATGAACCTCGGTGTTAGCCGACCAGAGATTACATCAAAATCTCTTTAGTTCTCCTCATATAATACCCACTCACCATAAACCATGAGTAGATCTTATTACCTTAATGGAGTCAATCCCTTGGGGATGCATTTTTTGGCTTGGCAAGGAAAGTATATTCTGTAATATCTTGAGTAAGAGAGGAGGTTATATGTATAAGATCGATCTACTGAATAACATCTCGGAAAAAGGCTTGAGTCTTTTCACGGAAAATTATGAGTACCTCGCCGGTATTTCTGAGCCGGACGGTATCCTGGTACGTAGCAAGGAAATGAAAGATATGAGCTTGCCATCGAGTGTGAAAGCGATTGCTCGGGCTGGTGCCGGGGTCAACAATATCCCTATCGATACATGTTCGGGAAAAGGCATAGTCGTCTTCAATACCCCGGGTGCAAACGCCAATGGGGTAAAGGAGCTGGTCATTCTGGGCATGCTGCTGGCATCACGGAAAGTAACGGAAGGAATATCCTGGGCCAAAGGACTGGTCGGCGAAGGCGACAAGGTGCCAGACCTGATCGAAAAGGGAAAGTCAAAGTTCGGCGGGACCGAGATCCTGGGTAAAAAGCTGGGGGTGGTAGGCCTTGGCGCCATCGGGACCATAGTGGCCAATACTGCCGAAGGTCTGGGTATGGAGGTATGGGGATACGATCCGTATATGTCCATCGAAGCAGCATGGAGACTGTCCCGCAATACCAAAAGGGCGGCAAGTATGGATAAGCTGCTCTCCGAGTGCGATTTCATCTCTCTGCACGCCCCTCTGAACAAGGACACGCGGGGATCCATAAATGCGGATAAATTCGCAGTCATGAAGAAAGGTGCGGTACTCCTGAACTTCGCCAGAAGGGAACTGGTGAATACTGCTGATCTGCAGAAGGCCGTTACCGATGGTATCGTGAGCTGTTACGTAACGGACTTCCCCGATGAAGCGCTTATAAAGATGGATAAGTGCATAGCCATTCCGCATCTGGGGGCTTCGACAGAGGAATCTGAAGAAAACTGCGCGATTATGGCGGCCATGCAGCTCATGGATTTCCTGGAGAACGGGAACATCAAGAACTCAGTCAATTTCCCTGAGAGTTTTCTCGACAGAACGGGTAATCAGAGACTGACCATCTCGAATCAGAACTCACCGGGCATGATCGAAAAGATCACGCACCTCTTAGCCGACAGCAAGATCAACATCGCCGACATGATCAACAAGAGCAAGGGAAATATCGCTTATAACATCATCGATATCGATGGCAGTGTGAACGACGATCTGATAAAGAAAATCAGATCAACAGAAGGTGTAATAGCCGTCAGAATGCTTTAAAAGAACCCGGTATCGCTTTCGTATAAGCAAAGTGTCCGACAGAGATCTGCTGGACACTTTGCTTAAGGCGATGGCATAGAATATCTATTCTGTGCCGGCTACTATCCTTAGTCAGATCTTGTTTTCGTGTCGGTTTTCTCTTTGTAAGATCAAGTTGCAGCTCATACATCACTGATCATACAATGCTGATCACCCTCCTTCCCTCTCTTGTGGTTGACACCTCAAGAACCATTTGTTACAAGTGCTCCGAACCTATAATCCAGGCTAAGGAGGAGGCTTGAAGATATTAGTGAGCGATAAGCTGTCCGATGCTGGCGTGGAGATCCTTAAGAGTGGTGGTTTTACTGTTGATGTCAAGACAGGGTTGAAGCCGGAAGAACTCATAGCAATCATCGGCGATTATGATGCACTCGTGGTCAGATCCGCCACAAAG
Organism: Desulfomonilia bacterium; assembly: GCA_050014195.1. GTDB lineage: Bacteria > Desulfobacterota > Desulfomonilia > UBA1062 > UBA1062 > MWEI01. The sequence continues at coordinate 26,720 of JBEKDT010000004.1, forward strand.
GCAACTGCCGAGATCATTTCTGCGGGGAAGAAGCTGAAGGTCATCGGCCGTGCCGGAGCCGGTGTCGACAACATAGATTCGGTTGCTGCAACAAAACAAGGCGTCGTGGTCATGAACACCCCTGGAGGCAACACGGTTACAACGGGCGAGCATGCCATTGCCATGATGATGGCATTGACCAGGAACATCCCGCAGGCAGACGGCTTTATGAAGAGCGGCAATTGGGAAAAGAAGGCCCTCGAGGGCAGAGAGGTCACCGGTAAGACCCTTGGCATCATCGGCATGGGCAGGGTCGGAAGTGTGGTGGCCTCCCGGGCCCAGGGGCTCAAGATGAACGTGATCGTCTACGACCCGTTCGTCACCAAAGATATCGCTGAAAAGCAGGGTATTGACCTGATAACGAACCTCAATGATCTCTATGCCCGCTCCGATTACATTACCGTACATACCCCGAAGTCAAAGGAAACCATGGGTCTGGTCGGCAAGGAAGCCTTTGCAAAGATGAAGAAGGGTGTGTTCCTTATCAATTGTGCGAGAGGCGGGATCGTGGACGAGAAGGCATTGATCGAGGCACTGGATTCCGGCAAGGTTGCGGGTGCGGCAATAGACGTGTTCGAGAAGGAGCCGCCTGAAGACTGGTCGCTGCCCAAACACGTAAAGGTCGTCGCCACGCCGCACCTCGGCGCATCCACCCATGAGGCACAGGAAAATGTGGCATTGGCCGTTGCAGAGCAGATCGTGGATTACCTTAAAAATGGTGTCATACGTAATGCCGTGAACGCCCCTTCCGTGTCGCCCGAGATGCTGCCCAAGGTGAAACCGTATATCGATCTGGCTGAGAAGATGGGCCGTTTCATGGGCCAGATCATCGGCCAGGTGATCTCCGACAGACTTAAAAAGGTGACAATAAATTACACGGGAGCTGCCGCGAACTTCGATACCAAGCCGGTCACCGTTGCAGGGCTCAAGGGGCTTCTCTCGGCCATTGCCGACGATGTGAACTACGTGAACGCCCCGGTGCTGCTCAAGGAAAGGGGAATCGACCTCGTAGAGTCACTCAGCTCCAAGGAGGAGATCTTCACCAACACCATTGAAATGACCCTCGAGTTCGACAAGGGCACCCGGTCTTTGGTGGGCTCGGTCTTCAAGCCGGACGACCTGAGGATCGTCAGGATCGATAATTACGCCATCGAGGTGATCCCGGAAGGGACCATGCTTGTTATCTATAACAAAGACATGCCGGGCACGGTAGGCAAAATCGGCATGACACTGGGCGAGGCGGGAATAAACATCGCAAGACTCTTCCTCGGACGCGACCGTCTGGAAGGCACTGCCATTATCATTATCAACGTTGATGCCGAAGTACCTAAGAAGGTCATTGAGAAGATCCGGAAGGTGCCGAACGCCCTTTCCGTTCAGGAGGTCTTCATCTAGGCCTGTAGCCAAGGAGGATCCTTAAGCATGGCGAACATCGTGGTAGTAGGCACCCAATGGGGTGATGAGGGTAAGGGCAAGATAGTTGATCTGCTCACCGAAAAGTCCGACCTTATCATCAGGTTTCAAGGCGGCAACAATGCAGGCCATACCCTCGTCGTAGGCGAGAAAAAGGTTGTTCTCCATCTGATCCCCTCGGGAATCCTCCATCCAGGCAAGCTCTGCGTCATCGGCTCTGGCGTAGTCCTGGACCCTGAAATCCTCATCGAGGAGATTACCGCACTCAGGGAGAAGGGATATGAGGTCTCTCCGGAATCGGTTGCCATCAGCGATCGGGCCCATGTGATCATGCCTTACCACCGGATCATCGATACGGCACGGGACTGCACCCAGGGCATAGGTACTACCGGAAGAGGAATCGGCCCTGCTTATGAAGACAAGGCCAGGCGGGTAGGCATCAGGATGGTCGACCTTGTCCATGAACCCTATTTGAGAAAGAAGCTCGATTACGCCTTTGAAGAGAAGCAGGAGTACATCACCAAGATCCTCAAACTCAAGCCATTGGACAAGAACAGCATGTTTGAGAAGCTTGCACAGTTGGGTGCCCGGCTCAAGCCATTTGTGACCGATGTCCCGGTACTGATCGATTCCAAGGTGAAACAGGGCAGGCACCTGCTCTTCGAAGGCGCCCAAGGCGCCAACCTTGACATGGATCACGGAACCTATCCGTACGTCACCTCTTCCAATACCGTGGCAGGCCAGGCATGTGTCGGTGCAGGCATCGGGCCCACAAAAATTGATGCGGTCATCGGCATCTGCAAGGCATACACCACCCGTGTAGGCGGGGGCCCCTTCCCCACCGAGCTGGGCGATGAGACTGGTGAGCGGCTGCGGGCCTTCGGCGGCGAATACGGCGCAACAACCGGCAGGCCGCGCCGCTGCGGCTGGCTGGACCTCGTGGCATTAAGACACTCTATCCGCCTGAGCGCCATATCCCACCTCGCCGTTACCAAGCTTGATGTGCTCTCCGGGTTTGAGACCATCAAGGTGGCCACGGCATACAAGTCAAGCGGCTCCGCTATGGAGAATATGCCGGCAAACCTCGAAATGTACTCGGACCTTGAACTCGTCTACGATGAACTTCCGGGATGGGATGAGCCCCTGAACAACATCAAGTCATATGACGATCTGCCGAAGAACTGCAAGGCATATCTTACGTATATCGAAGACAAGCTCGGCGTTCAGGCAACAATCATATCGGTCGGGCCGAAACGCGAGGAGACCATTGTACTGAAAGATCCCTTCAAGAAGCCCTAAAAAAACGTTTTTGGATTTACCTGCAGCCGGATCCGCATGAGGAGCATGAGCTCGACGAACATGAGCCGGAGCTGCACCCACCCTTGCCGGATGCGGTCACCGACATCTTCTTCTTGATCTTCTTACTATCACACTTGGGACAGCTAGGATTTTCCTTCGCACTCATGGACACCAATGCATCGAACTCATTGCCGCACTTCTTGCATTCATATTCATAGATGGGCATAATTTTTCCCCAGTTCAATAATATGTTGCCCTTTAGGTAGTTCTCGCTGAGTCTCTTGTCAAGGTTTGATATACCGCTATCTAAATTTTTTACACATCGTGTTGGAGCGCCTTTAGACGTGACGGGTAATGTCGCGGCTAAAGCCGCTCCTACACGATCAATCTCTCAAATGCAAAACTTTAGGTTTAACCGTTTCCTGCCCCAACTTGGGATCAACGTTGGAAAAGAAATACCGGTTTCTCACAATACCTTGGGCTGCAAAAGGAGTGTCCCACCAGGAACTTTTCACTCATCCCCCCTTTATGTCAAACCTTAAAGGATGAATTTAACCTTTGACAAGATCCCTCGAACCATTTACCCTTTGAAGGAGAGAGGAGGATGCAAGCCATGACGACAACATATAACTTCTACAAGGTAGAGAAGAAAGAGAACATCGCCTGGGTCTTTCTGAACAGACCCGAAAAGAAAAACGCCATGGGCCCGGATGCCTGGAAGGAGATCATCCCCATCTTTGCAGACATCGATGCCGATGATGCCATCCGGGTTGCCATCATCGCCGGCGAGGGAAAGGACTTGAGCACCGGCATCGACATCATGGGCATGGCCCCGATGATCCCTACCATGAAGAACTGGGACATGAGCGCCAAGGGAAAGGTGAAACTCTTCCATGACATCTTCCCGCTGCAGGATGCCATGACCTGCGTGGAAAAATGCTCAAAACCGGTCATCTGCTGCTTCCACGGCTACTGCATCGGTGCAGCCCTTGATCTCGGAAGCGCCTGCGACATCCGTCTTGCCTCCCAGGACGCCAAGATCTCTCTCCGCGAGGCCGCCGTGTCTTTCATCGCAGATGTGGGCGTGCTCCAGCGCCTGCCGTACATCGTGGGCCAGGGAATCACCCGGGAGATGGCCTTTACTGCCAAATTCATCGATTCAAGGCGCGCCAAGGAAGTGAACCTAGTCAATGAGGTCTACCAGGATAAGGAAGCACTTTTAAAGGGCGCAGAAGCCCTTGCCATGGAAATCGCAAAGCAGGCTCCGTTGGCCGTGCAGGGCGCCAAGGAAGTCCTCAATTTCTGCCGCGGTAAAAGCATTGCCGACGGGCTTGAGTATGTATCTGCCCGCAGCGCCATGATACTGCCTTCCGAGGACATGGCTGAGACCATGACTGCCTTCATGGAAAAAAGATCACCCGTTTACCAGGGGAAATGATACACCTTAAGATAAACGTGTCAAACAAACCCCCGGCGCAGGTCGGGGGTTTTCTTTTAAACCCTCTTAAGCCGGGTTAATCCTTCTGGTTCTTCTCTGTGAAGCATACTTTTCTGAGTCCATTGTTCTCACCACGAAGGACACGAAGAGCACGAAAAAATATAAAAAAGCAGAACGGACATTTTTGGATTCCTTTTCCCCGGTCAGAGATTTCAAGAGGATTCTTTTCTTCGTGTCCTTCATGCTCTTCGTGGTTAAATATCCCTTTGTGTGCTCCTCAATGATCCGGGTATGTTTTACTGTGATGAACCATCCTTCTTGCATTGATATGGTTGAATCTTATTGTGTTATGGTAAATTATCATTTACATCATGCACTTTTGTGACTTGGACAAACGTTAAAGTTTTTCCTCTCAGCTTTCCGATGAGAGCCTTAGATGGAAAAGAGAGAGAGCAAAAGGAAAAGAACCCATACCTGGGAAGATCTCCAAGCCAGGGCAAAGATCGGCAATAGCACGTTCCTATTCCCGGTGGTGGATATCTCCATAGGCGGCATCGGCGTGCTGGTGACTGATGGGTTCTCGCTGCTCCAAGTCGGCACACAAATTGAGATAGAGACCCTTGAGAAGAAAGGCAGGGTGATCGCTACGGAAATCCCGGGCCGTATCGCATACCTGGGTACGGGAGTACCGTCACGAGTAGGCATTGACTTCTCGCCTGCAGACACACCCATCGAGGCCTTTGCGCAACTCAATGAAGCCGCCCCGGATACGGGAAGAATTATTACCGACAAGGATCAGATCTACGCTATCTTCGAAAATGTCAAGTCCCTCTCCAGGGGATTCGGCGACATGCTCATGATGCACCGGCAAAAGGCAATTCCGGCGGAGTTCTTCTACCTGAGGCCCGAACAGGACAACATGGTACTGCGAATGGTGAGGATTTCCGAGCTCAGATTGCCCTTTGAACCCCAGGTGGACATGGTCTATCCCTTTTACCTCTTCAAGGGGATAGACGTGATGCTCTTTACGGCCAAGATCCAGGAGGTCATCAAGAACATCATGGAAACGACCTGGCCCGATGCACTGCGGCACATAAGCAGGCGCAGCGTCATGAGATACCTGGTGACGGGCCATGAGCCGATTACAGCCACGATTGTCCACCCCTTGAATTCGGAAAAGATGAAAGTCTTTATCTGGGACATAAGCATTGAGGGCATGGGTGTTGAGATCTTAAATGAAAAGACCCCATTGATCGAGGGCATGAATCTCTCCACCATTTGGATCGATCTCCCCCAGGGATCTGTGAAGACCATGGGTGTCGTTCGTTCGGTGAGGAGTGAGAGCGTTCTCGAAAAGACACAGGTGGGCATTGAATTCATAGGCGGCGCAGAGCACTACCAGGACAAGATCCTGAAGTTCGTCCTTGAGGCGGACCTGCCTTCAGAGGTCATCCTCAAGCAGGCAAATCACACCCGGTAATACCTTAGGTACCATTCGACAAATCTTTGTATCCCTGTTTCTATAGTAACCTGCGGCCTGAAGTGAACGGCTGTCTCAAGATCCTGAACATCTGCATAGGTAGCCAACACATCCCCCTGCTGAAGGGGGAGCATATTCTTTTTTGCTTGTTTGCCCAGGGTCTTCTCCAAAACTCCGATGAAATGCATGAGGTCAACGGGCCGAGAACCTCCGATATTGTATATCTTGTATGGGGCGAAGCTGCTGCCGGGGTCAGGGTGATGACCTTCCCAGCTCTGATCGGGCTTGGGAATCAAGGACATGACCCTTACAATACCCTCTATGATGTCGTCTACATAGGTGAAGTCACGTTGCATCTTGCCGTAGTTGTATATGTCGATTGTGTCATCGTTAAGGATGGCTTTTGTGAACTTGAACAACGCCATGTCGGGCCTGCCCCAGGGACCGTAAACAGTGAAGAACCTTAACCCGGTGCATGGCAGGCCATACAAACTCGCATAGGTGTGGGCCATGAGTTCGTTCGCCTTCTTGGTGGCTGCATAGAGCGAAAGAGGATGATCCACGTTGTCATGCACGGAAAAGGGCATTTTCGTGTTGGCCCCATAGACCGATGAAGAGGAGGCATAGACGAGATGGGACACGGCGTTATGCCTGCAGCCCTCCAGGATGTGCAGGAAACCCACCAGGTTGGAATCAATATATGCAAAAGGGTTTTCAATGCTGTATCGAACACCTGCCTGGGCTGCCAAGTTCACCGCAACATCAAAACGTTGTTCCTTAAAGACCCTCTCCATGCCGGAGCGGTCCGTTAGATCAAGCTTCTCAAATCTGAACTTGGGATAAGGCGCAAGCAGCTTAAGCCTGTCTTGTTTGAGTGCAGGGTCATAATACGCATTCACATTATCTATGCCATATACATTTACCCCATCTTCAAGAAGACGTCTCGCAAGGTGGAACCCTATGAAACCCGCAACGCCGGTGACCAATACATTCATTGCATATCCTCCGAATGCTGCATCATTAAGAATTCAAAAGACAACGAGACGGGGTATCTCATAAATATTCTCTACGCTCAAAAGAAAACCCTCCGGGTCATGAGCCCCTACAAGTACGGCTGCCATCCCCACGTTAAGGGCGGTGCGGGCATTTGCTATACTGTCATCCACAACAAGGTAATCCTGCGATAAGCCCCCATATTGCTCTATGACCTTGTAGTATGCCCAGGGAAGGGGTTTGGGGATGAAATCCATGTATTCGATGGTAAACAGGTCAAAGACCATGTCATCAATGCCCAATGCATGTAAGATACGACTTGCATACTCATACGAGCCATTCGTGAACACTACCAGTTTGCCTGTGAGTACACCAAGGGCATCATGAAGTCTTTCATCGCGTCGAAGAAGCTCTTCAACCGGCACATCGTGAACATCCTTAAGGTAATGGCAGGGGTCAATTCCATAATGGCGCATGAGGCCCTGCAGTGTCGAACCATAGGCCTCGATATAGGTCTTCCGGAGCCGCCGGGCACCCTCCAGATCAACATCACATACGGACATCACATAGGTATCGATCCTGCGATTCACATGGGCAAACGGACCGGTGCCCTTGGGGTAGAGTGTATCATCCACGTCGAGCAGGATTGTGTTCACGCATATATTCCTTCTCATGAGTCAAAAGTTTTAAGAACATCCCGGTTAATCAACCTACTGAGGCTACTCTTCGTCGAACATGTCCGTCTGCTTGGTCTTGGGATCAAGATCAAGGGCCTTGTATCCCTTGTTACAGACCTGCCTGCCCCGGGGGGTGCGTCTGACATAACCTTTCTGGATGAGGAAAGGTTCGTAGACATCCTCTATGGTGTCCTTGTCTTCGCCTATGGATGCAGCCAGTGACTCAATGCCCACAGGGCCACCGGAAAAGGAGTTTACCATGGTCTCGATAATCTTCCTGTCCATCCGGTCGAGCCCTGTCTTGTCGATGTCGAGCCTGGTAAGGGCCGAGTCTGCAATTCCGGATTCGATCCTTCCGCCTCCCAACACATCGGCAAAGTCCCTGACCCTTCTCAGCAGCCTGTTTGCAATCCTCGGAGTACCCCTGGACCTTCGCGCAATCTCATAAAGGCCTTCCTCATCAGCACCAATGCCGAGGATACGTGCTGAGCGTCTGATAATCGTGGCAAGCTCGTCAGTGGAGTAGAACTCAAGGTGGCCGATAATACCGAAGCGGTCTCTTAAGGGCGATGTGATCATTCCTGCCCTTGTGGTGGCACCTATCAGGGTGAAGGGGTTGAGGTCGATACGGATCGACCGGGCAGACGGCCCCTGACCGATAATGATATCGAGCTTGAACTCCTCCATGGCCGGGTACAGGATCTCTTCGATGGCCGCTCCCAGCCTGTGGATCTCATCGATGAAGAGCACATCCCTGGGCTCGAGGTTTGTCAGGATCGCGGCCAGGTCGCCCGATTTCTCAATGGCCGGTCCGCTCGTTACCCGCAAACCCACCTGAAGCTCATGGGCGATGATGTGGGCGAGTGTGGTCTTGCCGAGGCCGGGAGGGCCGTAGAACAGGCAGTGGTCTAGGGCTTCGCCCCGCCCTTTTGTCGCCTTGATAAAGACCTCCAGGTTGCTCTTGAGTGAATTCTGCCCCACGTACTCCTTAAAGGTCTGCGGGCGAATCTTGGCCTCAACCTCACACTCGTCCCCGCCCTGGGGAGTACCTGCAAGATCCTCTCTCATAGCAGCTCCTTCAACGCCTTCCTTACGAGTTCTTCCACGGTGTCAGCCTTGACCTTTGATACCGCCTTGTGCGCCTGATTCTCGGAATATCCCAGCGTCACAAGCGCGGCTACTGCATCTTCCCCCATGTCCCTCATAGATCCGCGGACTGAGGGTTTATAATGCCTGGCAATCCTTTCCTTGAGCTCCAGGATAATGCGCTGGGCACTTTTGTTGCCGATGCCCGGCAGGCCCATGAGATAGGATACGTTTCCACCGACCACCTCGTCGAGAAACCTGTTGGGCTCCACGGACGAGACGATGTTCATGGCCGTCTTGGGGCCGATGCCCGATACACCGAGCAGGAGTGCAAAGATCTCCCGCTGGCGCTGATCAATAAAACCATAGAGGTCCATGCAATCCTGGCGGACGATGAGCATGGTATGCAGTATCACTTCACCGTCATTCGCCGGGGTCAGGTGTGTCCCGGCAGGCACATGCACCAGGTAGCCCACCCCTCCAACCATAAGAACAACCTGGTTTCCGGATTGCTGGGCAACCAGCCCTTTCAGCATGCTGATCACTGCACAAGCCTCCTCATCAGGCGTGACGACGAATGGCAGACACCGACGGCCAGTGCGTCGGATGCATCGAGAGAGGTGAGAGCTCTTTTAGAGAGGTGGAGAATAGTGCTTACCATGGCATGGATCTGGTCCTTACCGGCATGACCGTAGCCGCAGGTGGCCTTCTTGACCTCAGTGGGGGTATACTCGAATATAGGGATACCCTGCACAGCGGCGGCAAGCAGGATGACGCCCTTGGCTTGTCCGAGCTTGAGGGCTGTCTGGGAGTTCAAGGCATGAAAGGAGGTCTCTACGGCAACCTCTGCAGGACAGTACTGGCGGAAGACCTCTGTCAGTCCGTCAAAGATCTCTTTAAGCCTCCCTGCACTGTCATCCGAACGGGGCCTTATGGTCCCGTGACCGACATGGATCAGGCTCGTAGGCTTTGAGCACATTTCAAGAATACCGTAGCCGGTGGACTTGGTACCAGGATCTATTCCGCAGATTATCATTATCCCTGCAGTTGGGCCATCTCCTCATCATCGATATCGAAGTTCGAGGAAACCGCCTGTACATCCTCGAGGTCTTCGAGTGCATCCAGCAGCTTCAAGGTTTGCTGGGCCGGCTTGCCGGTGAGCGTAACGTTGGTCTGGGGTATCATCTGGACCTCGAGCTGATTGTACTTTATACCCTTGGCCTCCAATGCAGACCTTAAGCCCTCAATGTCTTCCGGCGCCGTGAGGATCTCAAAGGTTTCTCCTGTGTCCGATATGTCATCGGCCCCGGCACTCAGGGCAATGTCATAGAGGGTCTCTTCGTCAACGGTCTGCTTATCGATGGATGCATATCCCTTCTTGTCGAACATCCAGTTCACGCAGCCTGTTTCGCCCAAGTTGCCGTTGTATTTGGCAAAGAGGTGCCGTATGTCCGCCACTGCCCGGTTTTTGTTGTCTGTAAGCACCTTCACGAGCACAGCCACACCGCTCGGTCCATAGCCTTCGTAGGTGATCTCCTCAAAGGATGCCCCTTCAAGCCCGCCGGTACCCTTCTTGATGGCACGCTCGATGTTGTCCTTGGGCATGTTGGAGGCCTTGGCGGAGCTTACGGCAGCCCTCAGCCGGGCATTGCCCTCGATATCACCACCGCCCATGCGGGCCGCAACGGTAATCTCCTTAATGATCTTGGAGAAGAGCTTGCCCCGCTTGGCATCTGCAGCGCCCTTCTTGTGCTTGATTGTGGACCACTTATTGTGACCGGACATACACCATCCTCCCCTTTTTCACACGTCTCCTTTAAGGTTCACACGTATTTATCACAGTGAATGCATAATGACAAGCAGGCCGAATGGTGGGATTGCTTCTGTCATGAGCACCCATGCGGGTCAGGGGAGGTCTTCGCAGCTTGTGAGTCGATTCATGGAGGAGCGCCTTCAGGCGCGACACGGACAGGACCATAGGTGAGAAACGATTCGGTGTATTCTAAGTTTATGGAAGGTCGCGGCTGAACCCGCTTCTACAAATACAATCACCACTTCATGCGCAGCGATGTAGGAGCGCCTTCAGGCGCGACACGGGCAGGATCCTAAATATGAAACAATTCGGCATATCCTAGGTTTACGCAAGGTCGCGGCTGAAGCCGCTCCTACAGATTCAAACCTCTATCCTTCCGCTTTCCCGTAGCTCTTCATGATCCTGGCGATATAGTTGCGGGTCTCTTCAGGCAAGTTCCCGGTGGTACTTCGCTCCAGATTCCCCATGCCCCAGTTGTATGCAGCCAGGGCCATCCTCACATCGCCGTTGTATCTATCCAGAAGGCTCTTGAGAAAGCGGGTGCCTGCCATGACGTTCTGCTCAGGGTCATAGGCATTGGTCACACCGAGACCTTTAGCCGTATCCGGCATGAGCTGCATGAGCCCCATGGCACCTTTGGATGAGGTTGACTTTGCATCAAAATCACTCTCCGCCCTGATTACCGAGGTGATAAGACCTTTGTCGACGCCATAGGTGGAAGATGCCTTGTCAATGATATCATTCAAATCCGCAGGTGGCCTAATTGATGCGGCAGATGGCTCAGACTGTTGGACTTTTGACTCCTGCTGTCCAACACCCTGGATATCGGGCATGCTGAGCATGAAGTTGAAACCTGCTGTCGGACCCTCCCCTTCATCACCTGCGAATGTACTCATGACGGCCTGGCTCATCTGGACCTTGACAAGATCCAGTATGATAGCAAGCTTTTCCTTATCAATCTTCGGGTCTGAGCCTTCAGAGCCCTTTTGCACCACCGATTCCAGTAATTGAGAAAAATATCCCGGCGCTGCTGCAGAGTCCTGGGCCGTTGTAGTGCATTTTGCAGAAAACCCCTGGATCAATCGCTCCAGTGCATCTTCCGAGGTAACCTTCATCCTGCCCCTCCTCTGGTGTCTATAATAGATATACAAAGTCCGTGCCATATTCCCGGCGCAGAATATTATCCGGCCCGGTCTTGGTAATGGATGATGATATCTTCTTTTATGAAAGGTCGATTCACCTGAAAAACAGGAGCCAGATGACGATAAACAGCGGACCGAGTATGGGCAGTGAATAATAGAGGACATACTCCATGAAATGAGGTACCCTCACATGGCTCTGTTCGGCAATGGATTTAACCATGAAGTTCGGTCCGTTTCCTATGTATGTCCCTGCACCGAACATCACGGCCCCTGCGGATATGGCCTGGATATACTTCCATGATTGAGCCGTGACCGGCTGGAGGTGGGAAGCCTGTAAGAGATGCAATTGCTGAATCCCCGATGCGGGAAGTGAACCGAGCATGGCCTGCATATGCACAGGGTTATCCACGCTGAGCCCGTGAAGGCCGAAAGCTGCACTTAAAAAATTAAGGTATGTAGGGGCGTTATCAAGGATGGTGGACAACAGCCCCGAGCACCAGTAGAACTGTGCCGGGCTCAAAATACCCAGACTCCCTGCATTTAATTCAAGCCAGTCCAGGGCAGGAACCATGGTGACAAAGATTCCGGCAAAGAGAATGGCCACTTCTTTTATGGGGATAAAATTGAAATGGTTCTGCGCATGGATTTGCTGCTTTGTAGTGAAATAGCTTGCTGCAGCAGCGCTGATCATAACCACCTCTCTTAAGGGTTCCTTCAGGAATACAGCACCGATGATCATGAGGAGAAAGATTATGTTGTGCAGACCATCTACTGCCGGGTGCTCGCCTGCTTCCTCTATTTTGTGCTCCAGGGTGTCCGGGACCTTTTTATAATCGTGATAGTCGATGATATAGAAGACCAGGAGTACTGCCGAAAGTGCAACGAGCCAGATATACCAGACACGCGAGATGACCCAAAAAAACGGTACACCCTTGAGATACCCCAGGAAGAGCGGGGGATCTCCAATAGGTGTGAGCAGCCCGCCGATGTTTGAGACTATGAAGATGAAGAATACGATATGATAACCCGATATCCTATACCTGTTCACCCTGATATAGGGTCTGATGAGCACCATGGACGCGCCGGTCGTACCGAGGAAATTCGAAATAACCGCACCGATTGCCAGGAGGATGACATTTGCATGAGGTGTCGACCTTCCTTTTATTCTGATATGGATGCCGCCCGAGACTACATAGAGGGAACCGATAAGGGAGATAAAGCCTATGTACTCATATGCCGTGCTCATCATCCTCGGTCCGTTCTTGAGGACGAGGAAATAGTAAATCAGCGGGACCAGACCTAGAACAAGACAGACTCCTGCATACTTCTTTTTCCACCAGTCGGCATTGATAAACGGCATAAAGGCAATAGCAATCAGCAATACGATAAAAGGTGCGATCAGGGCCGGATGAACAGGGACTATTGCATATTCAAGGGCATGCGCATCCAGGGGTGAGAAAAAGAACAAAACAACACTGCCTGAAAAACGAGAGTGAAAGGTTTTTCCCAAGGATGACCCCATTATATGCCCAGAGAACATATATTGCCTTCAAATCGTGTAAGGTTCACTCATCCTCTCAACCAACTACGATCTACTTTTTTAACTCCCATAACAATACCATCATTTCTCCATAAGGTCTCCACATTCATGTGCAATAATCCATATATAAAAAATAAAGGAGCACATAAGATGAAAAGATTTGTTGCAACCATGACAACCATTCTGACAATCGGCATCCTCCTTTCCGGTATGGCCTATGCATTGGGGCAACCCCAAGGGCCGCCGCCGGAGGGATCATCCATGTCGCCATTCCCCCATCAGGGGCCGCATGAGTCTTTCTTACCCTGCGGGCTGGTCTTTCTGGCAAGATGTCAGGAGATTAATGTTATTGCCGAGCTCACCGGTTTGACCCAGGAGAATGTCAAGCAACTGCTCATAAGCAGTCCTCCTGCTGCCATTCTGGATGCATACGGGGTCCCGTTTGAGACCTACGTTCAAGCCATGGATAAACAGACCACGAAGCTGGTCAAGCAGGCCTCAGCAGCCGGCATAATCACCAAAAAGCAGGAAGAAGAAATCCTGAAAAGGATGACTCAGAAACTCCTCAGGCCGGGCCACATGAAAAAAGAACTGCAATGATGCACCCTCCTCTTCCTTGTACATACAATCTCGTACCAACAGAGGTCCCGGGGTATGGCCTATGAGCCCGGGACCTCGAAGGGCTCCATCGGTGAGCCTTTTTACACTGCCGGATTCGGCCGGTCAGCCGTACTCCTGATGCGAACATGCACACTCACCAAGAGAAGACACATTCTTTAGGACACTTGGAGTTTGTATCCTACTCCATAGATGGAACAGATGATATCTTGTCCCGGCAGGAGACCGGCGATCTTCCTGCGCAGGTTCTTGATGTGGGTGTCCACGGTTCGGTCATAACCCTCATAGTCGTATCCCTGCACGCGGTTTACGAGCTCGCTGCGCGAAAAGACACGGCCCGGATAGGCCATGAAAACCCTGAGCAGGTTGAACTCAATGGGAGTCAACTTGAGGTCTTGACCGTCAAGAGTGACCTCGCGAGTCTCTTCATTCAGCACGATACTGCCCGCTTTCAGGGTATTGCCATCTTTGAAAGGTAGTATACGCCTTAAGACCGCTTTTACCCGTGCCACCATCTCACGGGGGCTGAAGGGCTTGCAGATGTAGTCATCAGCGCCAAGCTCCAGCCCGAGCAGGCGGTCGATCTCCTCCACCCTGGCCGTGACCATGATGATGGGAATGTGTGAGATCTTCCTGACACCCTTACATACATCCATCCCATCCATCCCCGGCAGCATGATGTCCAGCAGGATCAGATCCACCGCCTTCTCGTTCAGAAAAGGCATCACGGCATCTCCCCGTTCAAGACATGATACCCGGTACCCGGATTTTTCCAGATAATCCTTCATGAGTGCTGCGATTTTCTGCTCGTCTTCAACGATGAGGATATATTCCTGCGCCATAGTGGTTCCCCTTGGTATTATGGCTCCTTCTTTAAAGGGAGGGTAATCTCGATCCTGACACCCCCGAGAGATGAAGAGAAGGCCTTGATCTCTCCATTGAACATCTCCACAATGCTCTTGCAGATTGCCAGGCCTAACCCTGTGCCCCCTCCCCTGCGGGAGCGCGACTGGTCAACCCGGTAGAGCCTGTCGAAGATTCTGTCGAGTGATTCATCGGGCACGCCGGGCTTCGAGTCCTCAAAATTGATGCGGATCCGGGTGTCCGTATGTGCGTGCCAAATCTTGAGCCTCCCCGGAGGATCGGTATATCTCAGGGTGTTCTCGAGTATATTGGAAAACAACTGAAACAGTCTGTCTCGATCGGCCATGAGGGTTATATCCGGCTCAAGACTGCGATCGAGCTCGATCGTGATGTCCCCTTGATAGAAACGGGGCTCGAAAACCTTAACGGCCTCCTTAAGGATTTTCAACACCTCTACGGGCTCGTGTTTCACGGTGAGGCTTCCGGAATCCGCCAATGACAACTCGTGGAGGTCATCAACCATGGAGCTCATATGCATGATTTCCGTATGCAGGGAATCCAGCGTTTCTCTGCCCGCCTGCCTGATCCCGTCCTGTATGGCTTCGATCTCCCCCCGCAGGATGGCCAGGGGTGTCCGGAGTTCGTGGGAGATATCCGAGATCCACTGACGGCGCATGTGCTCATAGCGCTCCAAGGTCTGCGCCATGGCATTGAAATCATCAGCGAGCTGTCCGAGCTCATCTTTGGTGTCAACGGTTATCCGGGTATCGAACTTCCGCAGCGTCAACGCATGCGCACCCTTCGTAAGCGCTGTGACCGGGCGCAGGAGATGCCTTGAGAGAAGATAGGAGACAAGGGCAGCCAGGGCCAGGGCAGCGCACCCGATGGCAAGGAATGCATTGCTCTGCTGATAGAGAAAGCCCAGCTCCAATGGGTTCGTCATGACCCTCCGCCTTGTCAGGGCGATCCATCCGACGATCTTTCCGCCCACTTTTATCTCTTTAAGGATGGGATTCTCATGTGATACATCCCTTCCTGCCACAAGATGCATATGATCATCGAAGATCGATATCCTGTGTTCCATGTGGGGAACGGGAGGAGGTGGAAAATCATCCCTCTCTGGATGAAAACCCTCTCGATTGTCATTCATAGGGGGTCTGTCCGGTATATCTTCCGGCATTTGAGGACCATGTTCCGGAAAATCGGGATGGAGCATCTCCTGGAAAATCCTTGGATCTTCCTTGATGAATTCCCATCCATGATGTTCTTGGTATGTGCCCGCCAATATTGAGACAAGCTCGTTGAGCCGTTCTTCTTCCACCTTGCCCAGAAAATCCTCAAAATTGTGTTTCACGAAATACCCCATGATGACGGTCATGAGGACAATGACGAAAAGGTTCGTAAAGAGAAATGCAAGGAAGATCTTATATGCAAGCCTGATCCTCATCTCATGCTCCGCCTCCGGTATATCTTCCCCAAAAAACGCACTCTCATGGTAGATAGTAGTAGTATACGTTCATCCGCATTTCAAACCATTTTGAGAATTTACACAGTCTTCACATCCTTTCTCCTTATTTTCTCCACAATTTGCTGATAGCTATCCGGCATGAATTCCAAAAAGACGGTTCTCTTGGCGGGCTACGCTCAGATGATCGCCACCGACCTAGCAGGATGCATCGAAAATGAGGGGTATGAATTCCTGCATGAGGACAACATCTCTGAAGTCTGTTCCATAATAACAAGCCGATCACCGCATCTTGTGATTCTGGAGATCTCATTAACCGACAGGACCGGATTTGATCTGTGCCAAAAAATTCGAGAATGGGGAAACATCCTTGCATACATATCTGAGAATCACGGCTATGTTCGTGTTTCTGATACCTTTCGGGTGTGCCGCCATAGGACCCGATTATATCAGGCCTGATTTCACAACATCCTCGACGTGGCACACACAGCTTACGGATGGCCTTATAAACCGACCGGCAGACGCTGAGAGGCTTGCACAGTGGTGGGATACATTGGGCGACAGTGAATTGACGAGCCTTATCAGCCGCGCTGTTCAGAATAATCTTGACGTCAAGCAGGCAATATCGCGCATCCGCCAGGCCCGGGCCCAGCGCTTAATTTACAAGGCCGGCCTTTTTCCGAGCGTGGACGCATCGGCCTCGACAACAAGGAGCAGCGGCAGTGAAAACATGGGGCTGGCAGGCACCAGCACCTTATATTCAGCCGGATTCGATGCGCTCTGGGAGATCGATCTGTTCGGCGGGGTACGGCGCTCGGTGGAGGCTGCTGATGCAGACCTCCGGGCGAGTATAGAGGACCTCAACGATGTGAACGTCTCCCTGGCAGCCGAGGTTGCAACCAACTATATCGAGCTGCGCACCTACCAGTCACGCCTGATGGTAGCCGAGACGAACCTGAAAGATCAGGAAGACACCTATAACCTGACAAGTCAACGGAAGCAGGCAGGGCTCGCTGATGAGCTTGATGTAGTGCAAGCCAGGGCCAGCCTGGAAAGCACCCGTTCCGGCATACCGTTACTACGCTCCAGCATAGAGGAATCAAAAAACAGGCTTGCAGTACTCCTTGGCGCCCGGCCGGGGACACTGCATAAGGAGCTCGATGAACCGAAACCTATCCCGCTGGTGCCCGGGCAGATTGTGGTTGGGGTTCCTGCCGATGTCCTCAGGCAGCGCCCTGACATCAGGAAGGCAGAGCAAGAGCTCATTGCCCAAACTGCACGTGTCGGTGTGGCTACGGCAGATCTCTATCCCAAGCTCAATCTGAGCGGTACGATCGGACTTGAAGCCATGAACTCAGGCAGCCTGTTGAGCGGAGGAGCGCGGAATTACAGCTTTGGTCCCGGCATCTCCTGGTCCATATTCGATGCAGGCGCCATCAGGCAGAACATCGAGGTATCCTCGGCCAAGCAGGAACAGGCACTGCAAAGTTATGAATCCGCCGTACTGAGCGCCCTTGAAGAGGTGGAGAACAGGCTTACTGCCTATGTCGAGGAACAGCACCGCCGAGACGCGCTCTCAGAAGGGGCTGAGGCCTCCCAGCAGGCCTTTGACCTGGCAAAGATCAAATACATATCAGGTCTCACGGACTTTTCAACCCTGCTCGATGCCGAGCGTTCGCTGCTCACGTTGCAGGATGAGCTCTCAACAAGCAACGGCAAGGTCACATCCAACCTGGTGAGCCTGTACAAGGCCCTGGGCGGCGGCTGGTCGCCGCAGGTTAACAACAAGAAAACGGATTCGCCGTCAACCGGAGAGGCTCCCTTTCCTTATCAAAATAATTAATGATTGATAGCAGATTTGCATGAGGTGAAGACAATGTCGAATTTCGATGATGATATCGTGAAGACCATTGGCATGGATGGATCTTCAAAACCCGGGAAGTCCTTGAAACGCGCCCTCATCTTGGGCGTAGTGGCTGTCCTTGTCCTTGCCTTCGGGGTTGTCTGGTTCTCCAGGGACAAGGCACAGACCTACGAGTATAAGACCCAGGAGGCGAAGAGGGGAGATCTCACGGTTACGGTGAGCGCCACCGGCAACCTTTCTCCCATCAACCAGGTGGATGTGGGCAGCGAGTTGTCCGGCATCATCAGGTCAGTGGAGGCTAATTACAACGACCATGTAAAGAAAGGCCGGGTCCTGGCACGACTCGATACGGACAAGCTCCAGGCAGAGGTCTTGCAGTTCCGGGCAAGTCTGAAATCGGCTCAAGCAAAGGTCCTCCATGCCCGCGCCACCCTTAAAGAGAGCAGTAACGCCCTGGAACGCCTGAAGAAGGCCTATGAGCTCAGTAACGGCAAGGTGCCGTCAAAAAATGACCTGGACACTGCCGAGGCGACCTTCGAGCGCGCCCAGGCCGATGTAGCAAGCACTGAGGCCCAGGTGGCCCAGGCCGAGGCGACGCTCAAGGTCGATGAGGCGGATCTCGGTAAGGCCATCATCCGCTCGCCCATCGATGGTATCGTACTCACACGAAGCTGTGAACCCGGCCAGACCGTGGCCGCTTCCCTTGAGGCACCGGTGCTTTTCACCCTGGCCGAAGATCTCACACGCATGGAACTCCTGGTGGGAGTGGACGAGGCCGACGTTGGATCCGTGAAGGCAGGGCAGGAAGCCACCTTCACCGTGGGTGCATATCCGAACAGGCAATTCAAGTCCGTTCTCACCCAGGTGCGGTTCGGCTCCACGACCTCATCAAACGTGGTTACATACAAGACCGTGCTCCGTGTCGACAATTCCGACCTCTTGCTGCGTCCCGGCATGACCGCCACGGCCGACATCGTGGTCCGGGAAGTCAAGGATGCCATGCTGGTGCCGAACTCGGCCCTGCGCTTCAGCCCTCCTCAACAGGAGTCGGACTCGAATGCAGACTCTTCCGGAGGAGGCGTCCTCATGAAGATCCTCCCCCACCCTCCGCGGATGCCCTCGAAGAACCAGAGCGAAGGTGTGGACAAGAACAGACAGAAGGTATGGACGCTGAGGAACAAACAGCCTGTTCCCATCCTGATTACCACAGGGGCGTCAGACGGCTCCATGACAGAGGTAGTAAAGGGTGACATAGTACCCGGCACGGCTTTGATCGTGGATGCAGTGAGTAAAAAGGGGTCGTAATGAATAATACCATGCCCGGAACCGTCGGGGACAAACACCTCCTCGTTCTGAACAACATCAGCAAGGTATACGGCAGCGGCAGTGCGGCGGTCCATGCACTACGGGACATCGATCTCACTATCGAGCGCGGTGAGTTCATGGCCATCATGGGCCCGAGCGGATCGGGCAAGTCTACATGCATGAATATTTTGGGGTGTCTTGATACACCCACATCCGGAACCTATCTGTTCAGAGGCGTTGACATAGGGTCGCTGACCCGCGACCAGCGGGCACTGCTCCGCCGCAACTACCTGGGTTTCATCTTCCAGGGGTTCAACCTCCTGAACCGCACATCCGCCCTGGAAAACGTGGAACTCCCCCTGATCTACCGCGGCGTTAGCGTGCGTGAGCGCCGGGCAAAGGCCGGGAAGGCCCTTGATCTGGTCGGTCTGACCGGATGGGAGCACCACAGCCCGGGAGAGCTCTCGGGAGGGCAGCAGCAGCGCGTGGCCATAGCCCGGGCCATGGTCATCGAGCCGGCCTTCCTCATGGCGGATGAGCCCACAGGAAACCTTGATTCCTTAACCAGCCGTGAGATCATGAACCTGCTCAGAGAGTTCAACCGCGATCTCGGCATCACCGTACTCATGGTGACCCATGACAAGACCATGGCAGGTTATGCCGGGCGCACCATAAATTTCTTCGACGGCCTGATAGAAACAGTGGAGTTTGGCGGGGGTAAATCCGCATGATCTGGGAGACGTTCCTGCTCGCCTTCAGGGCCATCCGCCGCAACATCCTGCGCTCGTCGCTGACCATCTTGGGCATCGTTATCGGGGTCGCAGCGGTCATCACCATGGTGACCCTGGGCAGCGGTGCCACGGCCCAGGTGACCTCCCAGATCGGTGCATTAGGCAGCAATATGCTCCATGTAAGACCGGGCCAGGGATTCATGGGCCCGGGAGGCGCGCGCTCCGAGGCCCCCTTATTCAAGATGGGAGATGCCGATGCCATTGCCCATGAGATCTCAGGGGTTGCGGCCGTAGCACCCTTCGACTCCCAGTCCACGCAGGCCATCAACGGCAATGAGAACTGGTCCACCTCTGTTACGGGCAGTACTGCTGATTATCTCAAGGTACGGAACTGGCCCCTTACCCAAGGCCGGACATTTACCGAGAGTGAACAGCATTCGGGCAAGGCGGTCTGCATCATCGGTTCTACGGTGAAGAAAAAGCTTTTCGGCGCCCAGAACCCCATCGGCTGCTTCATCCGTCTCGACAAGCTTTCCGTTCAGGTCATCGGTGTCCTTGCATCCAAAGGCGCCTCGGGCTTCGGCATGGATGAGGACGACTTTCTGCTCATTCCCATTCCCACCTTCCAGCGCCGTGTAGCCGGCAGCACCGATGTCGGCTCCATCCTCGTCTCCGCTCGTGACGGTTTCTCCACGGATAAGGTCAAGAAGGACATAGAACGGCTCATGCGGGAACGAAGGCGAGTTCCATCAGCCAAGGAAAATAATTTTCATGTGGACGATATGAAGGAGATTATGAGCACCATGACGAATACCACACGCATCCTCACCGCCTTGCTCGGTGCTGTAGCCGCAGTGAGCCTGCTGGTGGGGGGAATAGGCATCATGAACATCATGCTCGTATCGGTAACCGAGAGGACGCGTGAGATAGGCATCCGGCTCGCCATCGGAGCCCTTGAGCGCGAGGTGCTCATGCAGTTTCTTGTGGAGGCGGTTGTGCTTTCACTCTTCGGCGGGCTTTTCGGCATCATCCTGGGGCTTTGTGCAGCGGCCATTGGCGCGTTTATGATGAGCATGCCGTTCATCTTCAACCCCGGGATCGTAGCAGTAGCCTTCCTGTTTTCAGGCTCAGTCGGCGTCGTCTTCGGATATTTCCCTGCCCGCAAGGCTGCCCGTCTTGATCCCATAGAGGCCTTGCGCCATGAGTAGATAACCGTGTCAGGATCAACATCGAAGCACAGGGCATACTACCCGGAAAAGTAAAATCCCACAATCTTCCCATAGTGTCTTCACATTTTCTCCACAAACAACTGATATATTCCCGTCATGATCAGGAAAGAGGATACGAAGCGGGTATAAGATCCATGCATGAACAGAACGGAAATTTGAGAGCATCAACCTCCTCCCCTCCAACCCTGCATGGGCGGGAATCCGGGAAATATCGCCACTCCCGGGTTCCCGCTGCTCATCTAAGGGGTACGGACTGTCGTTGTCATGAACCGTATGCAAACAAATGAAAGGGGCATCTCTATGAAAAGAATGGTATGGTTATTCTCGGTAATTGTAGCTCTTTGCATTGCCGGATGTAACTCCGCGGAATCGGATACCGACTCTACCTATAAAGATATGACCTCGAAATATACGTTATTGACAATAGCAGAGCTATGGACGGCACTGGATGACAGTAACTCGGATTATAATGGGACATACATCCTCGTAAAAGGCGTGCTCCACAGTGTCGGTACCAATTCGGTCATATTGATAGACGCCGATACCAAGAAGGCCGTAACCTGCACATTTGAGACCAGCATTGATCTTACCGATCTCTCGGATGCTCTCGCTAATAACTCCAGCACCAGCGATGAGGACATCGTGACTGTCGGCGGGGATTGTTATTACTACACGGATACCAGCAGCTACCCATATCTCGAAAGCTGTGATTACTTCTATATCAATAAAGACGCTTGATTCGGCAACAAGAGGGTGAATATCCGACTCTCCATGAATCACCGGGCATAATAATCTTGGTCTTATTCAGAGGTCATTGACATGATGATACTCCTGATCCTGATATGTGCCTCTCTCCTGTTCTGGGTGATTCTTGGTCTGTTTCTCCTTTGCAGGGACAAGCTCTCCACAGATCTCCGGCGAGACCGGACCAAGGGGGTAAAAATTGCCTATGGGAAGGGTAATCGTTTCCATAACGTTTTATAGAAAACGCGCAGAGCGATATCCGGGACTATGAATAATCTTGATGATTAATAAGTTACTCGTCAATGAATTCACCAGTGAAAGGTATGGAGATAATGAAGAGACGTAAGAGATATACCGGTGACTTCAAGGCACAGGTGGTGACTGAATATATCAAGGGTGAAAAAACATTGGATGAAATTGCAGTTGAGCACAGTGTCCACCCCAACCAGATCAAGAATTGGAAATCCCTCCTGTTTAAGCGTGCCCACGAGGTGCTCGATGACAGGAGATCGCAGACCGACCAGGATCTCTAGATAAGTAACTTACATAATCTTATAAACCGATTTGTAGACTGCTTCTCCGCTACTATTGGCATGAATCTGGCCAGTCTTCTCACGGACAGACTTCGCGAAGGTTTGTACCAACTAAACAAGGAGGAATAGTATGGTTAGCGGGATAAGTAGTTCCAACAGTTACATGAACTATATGCTGTTCGAAGCCCTTGATACCGACGGCAGCGGCGGTATCTCCCAATCGGAGCTGGATACCTGGGCCAAGAAGATGTCCAGTGTGACCGGCACAACCATCGACACCACCAATGCCGTATCCACCTACGGCACCGACGGGGTGCTGAGCGCCGATGAATTGAATTCCTTCATGGAATCAACCATGCAGCAGGGTATGGGGTTTGCAGGCATACCACCTGCCTCTCAGGATTCATCGGACAGTTCTGGGTCCACGGATCTGTTCAATGCCATCACCGGCGGCAGCAGCCAGATGACACAGGCACAGCTGGATACATGGGCAACGGATATGTCCAAGGCGACCGGCCAAACCATTGATACCACCAATGCCATCTCCACCTACGACACCAACGGTGACGGGACACTGAGCGCCTCGGAGTTCCAGTCATTCCTGAATGCCAGCGGCATACAGCCGCCTACCTCTCAGGATTCATCGAACAGTTCTGCGTCAACGGATCTGTTCAATGCCATCACCGGCGGCAGCAGCCAGATGACACAGGCACAGCTGGATACCTGGGCATCGGATATGTCTCAGGCGACCGGCCAAACCATTGATACCACCAATGCCATCTCCACCTACGACACCAACGGTGACGGGACACTGAGCTCCTCGGAGTTTCAGTCGTTCCTTGATGCAAACGGCATATCGGCCCCGCAAAACTTCGGGATGGCACCTCCGCCGCCACCGCCTCCGTCCTCGGGATCATCCGAGACGAGCAGCTCCACGACAAGCTCCACATCCAGTGCCGACAGTATCATCTCCAAGTATGATACCAACGGCGACGGTGTACTGAGCGCCTCGGAACTGCAGGCGTATCTTGACGATAACAGTTCGACATCATCGACAACGTCGTCAAGCCTTGTTGAGCAGGCGCTGTCTGCGTATCTGATGAATATGGGGCTGTCTTCGAGTTCGATGGGGCTTTATATGAACTCCTCTCTCTATGGGAGTGCTTACTCATCTGTTGATTACTTGGCATAACGCCCATACCTGTTATGACGGGGTTTCGGCTCTGCATGGGGCCGGACTCCGTTTTTGAAAAAATGAAATACTCCCTTACTTTGAGGTGAGCGACATCAAGGAAAAGATAAACGGCGTGTGCCGCGATCCCAATGACGACATGTTCCTTGCCGTTGCCGTCAATGCCAAGGCAGCCTTTCTTGTGACCGGCGACAAGGATTTGCTGGAGTTGCGGAAATACAAATCAATAAAAATCGTATCTCCTCAAAAGTATCTGGCACTCCTTAAAGATTGAAACAGGAGAGAGCGGATTTCAAACTAACTCTTAAAAACAAAGCTAAGCACCTTCCCTTTTCTCACTCAAGTTTTATCTTGCAAATAAATTAGTATGGTGTCCCCGGATTACGCGCTTTCTGAACCATGCTCTTTTCCCGCACAGGGCATACTACCGGCAAGCAAAATCCCATAATCTTCCCATAGTGTCTTCATATTTTCTCCACAATCGACTGGTAAATTTCACTAGTATTGATATCGAAGAGGATACTAGGAGGAATACAAGATCCATGCAGGACCAACTGATCAATCAAATGGCCTCTTTGGAGGCATTGGTCTTCAACAAAACGACGGGTAATCATCAAGAACTTCTTGAGGAGGCGCAAAAGATTTGCACCGATATTTTGCGCGAAAATCCTGAAGATCCCGACTTCATTTGCATGCGAGGCATTATCGACTTTCATCTTGGACAGACTAAAGAGGCAGAGGCTTGGATGGAAAAAGCCTTGATCATTGCGCCTCAATCAACCGCGATCATCTATAACTATGCCATGATACTGATGGCCCAGGAGAAGTTTGCCGTCGCTTTACCTCTCATGATGCGAGTTGTCGCTCTTAAGCCGGATCATGCCAAAGCCTATTGGCATATCGGCAACGTTTTAAGAAAAACCGGTGATTTTGCGGGCGCTTTGGCGGCTTTCAACAAAGCGCAGGAAATCAACCCGCAAGATGTTGAGACCTTAAACGATACAGGAAATACGCTGGCTGAGGCTTTGAACGATAAGGGAACTATGCTGAAAGAAATAGGCCGTCTGCCCGAAGCGACCACTTGCTACGAAGAAGCCTTGAGCCTCAATCCGAACCATCATGGGTTCATCAATAATCTCGGCGTCATCCATTTTCTGCAAAACAATCAGGACACCGCCGAGGCATTATATAAGGCGGCTCTCACAATTCACCCAGAGTATCCCGAAGCACACAGTAATCTGGGTGGGATCCTGCGATTTAAAGGTGATCTTGATGGGGCGATCCTTCATTGCCAAAAAGCCTTGGCCTTTCGTCCGGATTATCCGGATGCTCTCAACAACCTCGGCAACGCCTTTAAGGATGCCAGACGTTTTGAGGAAGCAATTGTGGCTTATAATGAGGCTTTGCGCCTTGTACCCGACAATGCCGAGTTTCACATGAATCTGGCGTCGGCATTGTTGGCGTTGGGGCGCTTTGACGAAGGATGGCTCGGGTTTGAATGGCGCTGGAAATCGAAGCAACTTAGCCATACCTTCCGGGATTTTGCCCAGCCTAAGTGGCAAGGCGAGGCCGGCGAAGGGCGAACCCTTCTGATCCACGCCGAGCAGGGATTCGGAGACACCTTGCAATTCTGCCGCTATGCGCCTCTCGTCAAAGAGCGCGGGTTCCATGTAGTTATGGAGGTGCCGCCGCCGTTGAAGCGGATCATTCAATCTTTGGATGGCGTCGAAAAGGTTGTGACCACAGGCGATGTCCTTCCGCCTTTCGATTTTCACTGTCCAATGATGAACCTGCCCTTGGCATTTCATACGACTGTCGAGACGATACCGGCCAAGCTTCCCTATCTGAGCCCTGACCCAGCCGATTTGGCAAAATGGCGGGATCGAGTTGCGACCTTGGCGAACGACGCTTTAAAAGTCGGCCTCGTATGGGCGGGAAGATCACGCACCCACTCGCCCGATCTTATTGCGACGGAACAGAAAAGATCCATTGCGCAAGAGGTCCTGGCTCCTTTGATGGTTGTGCCGAACGTGCAACTCTTCTCCCTGCAGAAAGAAGGAACGCGGGCCCCTGACGCTTTTCCTCTGATTGATTGGATGGCAGAATGCCACGATTTTGCCGATACGGCGGCACTCATCATGAATCTGGATCTTGTAATCAGCGTCGACACGGCCGTCGCTCATTTGGCTGGAGCCTTGGGCAAGCCGGTGTGGCTGTTGAACCGGTTCAACAGCTGCTGGCGCTGGCTCGCCGAACGCGACGACAGCCCTTGGTATCCCGGCACACTCCGTCTTTTTCACCAGAAAGAAATGGGTAATTGGGATGAAGTCGTAATGCGTGTCCGCGCAGCCTTAGCGGAAAGGCATTGATCCGGGATCTCGGCTACCTGCTGGAGCTCCAGGCAATGCAGGCCAAAAGGCATGCAGGGAATCAGGAACTCGTGCTCTCCATCAACCTCGACTGGCCCATGCAGATCACGGAGACGGAGTTCTTCAGGCGGATAAAGGAAATGCCCAAGGGAAAGGTGTACGGATTTCTTTCCAGATAACTGAGGGGGGAATCGAGGATGGATTTTGGGGAACCCGACGATATAAAACCAGTATGGATGTCCCCAGATTTCCATACCTGACCAGCTTATCACAAGAAAAGGGGACAAACCATTTTCGAGAATTAATTAATAGAAATGGTCTCTTACACCATTATTACCCATGTAGACAACAAACGTGCTTCACTCGTCATCTAAATTATAAAACAATCGAAAATTACAGGGAGAGACACATGAAAAAACTATATCTGTTAACAATATTTCTGGCATTAGTGATTATCACCCCTATCCCTGCAATGGCAGGGGTAAGGGTGGGTGTAAACATCGGTCTTCCTCCTATAGTAATCGGAATCGGAGGAGGACCTCCGGATCTGGTGGAAGTACCGGATACAGACCGAGTTTACGTCGCCCCTGATGTCAACGTCGATCTGTTCTTCTGGAACGGCTGGTGGTGGCGTCCCTATGAAGGTCGCTGGTATCGCTCCCATTATTACGATCGGGGCTGGGCCCATTACAACAGAGTCCCAAGGTTCTACAATCATGTGGACCAGGGCTGGAGAAACAATTACAGAGCCCATAGCTGGCACGGCCGCCAATGGAACTACCAACGCATCCCCAGCCGTCAGGTCCAGGGACAGGGACAACAGGGACGCGATAGACACTAAAGGAAGGATCGCATAAGGAGAAGAAGGGGTGATAATGAAAATAGGGGTCAGTGCGTAAATAGTCTCTGCCTCCTATTTCTAAGATCAGAAAATAAATCTGTCCCCTTTCCCCCCCCTTTTCCCCCAGGATCAGTCCAGAACGCCTTCGTAGTTTGCGTCTGCCCAATCTGCGATCTGTACGACAAGCTTAGCTACTTCCATTGCATCAATACCCGTTATGATAATGGCCCCTTCCCTGGCGAACCCACCTTCAGTATAGAAAATATTAGGGAGTATCCCCTCATTCATGCACCTTTTCAATATGGTGTCGAGGGTATCACCTTCTCGAATCTCAAGGTGTGCGATCGAGATACCATGGCCCTTGATCAGATCAACGAGCTTGGGATCATATTTTATTTCCATTGCCGCTCGAATCTCCGGTGTGATCTTCCTCACCTCCAGCAGGATCAGGGCCGTATATTTTGAAGCACCCCATGCCGGATATGCCGGGGCTGTGATCCTGCCGAACACCGCTGTGAGTCTGCCCGGGATACCCGCTATGTCTTCCGGCGTCCTTGCATCCTTTGCAGCCATTACCAGGTTGCTCCGGATCTCGGGGAGGAGAGCGTATGTTTTGGGAGAGGCAGTTAACAACGCCACGGCTTCAACCATTTGTCCCATCACATAGTACCGATCATTATCCATCATGCGTCTTCCTGTCGTTTCTTAGCTATTCTTAGCTATAGGTTCATTTATGAGAGACCTTTGCATAACCCTATGTCCGTCATTGCGAGCGTAGCGAAGCAATCCCTGCATCTTGGCACAGGTCGGTACTTTCTCAGATGCCTGTTCAATCAGATGATCCCCCGCAGTTTGCTGTGCCGGGTTTCATTTCCCATCCATTTTACTGGTCCTGCTGGGTTCTGATGAGAGGGGATTCCTTCATCAGGAAGGCCAGGAGGATGTTCGCAAAAGTCATGGCCACGAAAATGATCATGAAAGGTGTCATGGAGCCGGTCGCGGTGATTCTGAGCTTATCCATGGCAAAGATGAAGATGATGCCCGAGATCTGGCCCGCGAGCAGGAGCATGCCCTGGGAAGAGGACTCAGGCGTGGGGTAGCTGATTTCAGCGCCGTACTGGAAACCGATGGGACCCGCGCTCATGATGAAGAAACCCATGACGAATCCCGAGACAAGGAGCATGGGGAAGCCGGTAGCGAAGGTGAGACCGATGAGTCCCGGGACAATGCCGATCATGGTAAGGATCAGGAGGGGTTTGCGTTTGCGGAGCTTGTCCGAGAGCAGGGGCAGGATGACTGCACCGATGATGCCGCCGATCATCATGGCGCCCCCGATAAGGCCGGCCTGTTCAGAGTTGAAGCCGCGGGGGCTCAGGATCTGCTCAATCCAGGTGGTGACTGCATTGAACATGCCCAGGCCGAAGAAGAACAGGATAAGAAGCAGGATCATGTCCCTCTGTTTGAACAAGTGATTGATCCCTGCGAAGACGGTGACAGTGTCTTCATCGTGATACTCCGAGGGCGACGTGGGCGGGCTGTCCTTGATGAAGACGAGGAATGCGATGGCTGCAACGACCGAGCTTATACCGTAGATCATGAGCATGCCTTTCATGGCGTAGGCCTTGAATATGAAGGGGGTTGCGGCCAGGGCGATGATGATGCCGACGTACTGGGACAGGGCGGCCAGACCTGTGGCCGTGGCACGCTCGTCGATGGGGAACCACTTGGCGCTGACCTTGGTCATGGCGTTCATGACGAACGGCTGGGCCACGGCGAGTCCGAGCTGGGAGATGAAGATGATGGTGTAGTTCGCGGCATAGATGCCCTTGAGGAGACCGAAAATGCCGGTCAGCACGGCACCGATACCAACACCGATCCTGAGGCCGTAGGTGTCGATCATGTAGGAGGCGGGGATGCACAGGAAGATATACATGATCATGAAGCTCATGGATAGCAGCCCGATCTGCATGGGGGTTACCCCGTAGAAAGCAGCCGCTTCCCCGGTTATAGAGGCGAAGTTGACCCAGTGGACCTGCACTATGGCATTGATCAGGGCGAAAACGAAAAGTACCACCCAACGGTAACCGTACACCTTCATCTTCTCCATCCTGTTCTCCTTATCATAACATCAATCTATTCACTGTCCGTCAAATGGGGTCCGAGTCGATTTACGCAAAGATTATAACAGAAAATGGACTTTGACCCTATTTCTTTAATAGTGCTAAAACATGCTGTCCCACGGGCAAGCCCTTTGGGCTTAGCCCGTGCCACCCAGGGAACTATATTATCTATCCTGGCCACCCGCAACGATCGGGAAACGAGATGGAAATGAAACAAGAAACAGCCAGGGTTTATCGAAAGTTAATTTTATTACAACAAATTGAATTATCTCATCAAATTATGATTTTATTTACGACTTGACTTGGAAATGAACCCGGCTATAATTCGGGCATGATCATCAGATACCACATCCCCAAGGAGTGGATCCGTTACGATACCATGGCCATCCTCGATGAGTTGATGGGGGCCAGGTCGGCCATGATGGCGCTTACCCAGATCCCCTACCAGCGGAGCTGGGCCGCGGAGCTGCAGAAGATTCAGCTCAAGCGCGAGGTGGCAGGCACATCCAGAATCGAGGGTGCGGAATTCACGGAAAAGGAGCTGGACGCAGCGATGAGGGAGACGCCCGAGCAGCTGGAAACACGCTCGCAGAGGCAGGCCGCAGCGGCCGTAGCGACCTACCGCTGGATCGCCGGGCTTCCCGGTGAGCGCGGCGTGGATGAAGCACTGATCTTCGAGGTGCACAAACGGATCGTCACCGGGTGTGACGACGACCATTGCGCACCGGGAAAGCTGCGGGGCCGTGATGAGAATGTGACATTCGGCACACCGAGACACCGCGGGGCAACGGGCGGCCAGGAATGCGTCAGGGCCTTCCGCAAGCTGGCCGAGGCTGCGCGCACGGGGTTTCAGGATCACGACCCGCTCATCCAGGCACTGGCATTGCATTATCATGTTGCGGCAATGCATCCCTTCCTGGACGGCAACGGTCGGACTGCCCGCGCGCTCGAAGCGCTCATGCTCCAGCGGACCGGCCTGCGCGATACATTGTTCATCGCCATGTCCAACTACTACTACGAGAACAAGACCGCCTATCTGAACGCGCTGAACGAGACGCGGGCGAAAGACCACGACCTGACCCCGTTCCTGAAGTTCGCGCTCAAGGGCATTGAAAGTCAATGCCGCAAGCTGTTCGGCGAGATACGGCAGCAGGTCGCCAAGGCGCTCTACCGGAACACCATGAACGATCTCTTCGGACGCCTGCAATCACCGCGCAAGCGGGTGATGTCCTCGCGCCATATTCAGATTCTCAATCTGTTGCTGGACGAAGAGGAGATCTCCCTCGATGATATTATCGATAAGATTTGGCACTTATATATGGTCAAGAATCCCCGCAAGGCCTTGATCCGTGATATCGGCTACCTGGTGGAGCTCGAGGCGGTGCACGCTATAAGGCCTGCGGAGGATCAGGGAGTCGTGCTCTCTATCAATCTCGACTGGCCCATGCAGATCACGGAGACGGAGTTCTTCAGGCGGATAAAGGAAATGCCCAAGGGAAAGGTGTACGGATTCCTTTCCAGATAAATAAGGAGGGAAATGGGGACGGGTTTGGGGGGACCCGACGATATAAAACCAGTATGGATGTCCCCGGATTTCCCAGCCATACCTAACCAGCTTATCACAAGAAAAGTGGACAGGCCATTTATTAGAAATAATTAATGAAAATGGCTTAAACCAATGTAGACAACAAACGTGCTTTACTCGTCATGAGATATTATGAAACAATCGAAAATAACAGGGAGGGTCACATGAAAAAACTACATCTGTTAACAATATTTCTGGCATTAGTGATTATCACCCCTATCCCTGCAATGGCAGGGGTAAGGGTGGGTGTAAACATCGGTCTGCCTCCTATAGTAATCGGAATCGGAGGAGGACCTCCGGATCTGGTGGAAGTACCGGATACAGACCAAGCCTACGTGGCCCCTGATGTCAACGTCGATCTGTTCTTCTGGAACGGCTGGTGGTGGCGTCCCTATGAAGGTCGCTGGTATCGCTCCCATTATTACGATCGGGGCTGGGCCCATTACAACAGAGTCCCAAGGTTCTACAATCATGTGGATCAGGGCTGGAGAAACAATTACAGAGCCCATAGCTGGCACGGCCGCCAATGGAACTACCAACGCATCCCCAGCCGCCAGGTCCAGGGACATGGACAACAGAGACAGGGACATGGTCAACAGGGACATGGTCAACAAGGATATGAACAACAGGGACACAATAGAAACTAAAGGAAAGATCGCATAAGGAGAAGAAGGGGTGATAATGGAAATAGGGGTCAGTGCATAAATGGTCTCTGACCCTTTTTTTCTTAACTCCATATTGCGTGAAGGTTGGTACTTATGCTACCAGTTGTATTAGTAACACTATGAAATTAAATATTCTTATAGGAGTAGCGTATGTATCAGCTAATCAAACCAGACAATGTGCCGGAAATACTTGATCAGTCTGTAAGAAAATTTTCACAAAGACCTTTTCTTGGGACAAAAAACAAAAAATTAAAACAGTTCGACTGGATAACCTATGCCGACTTCGGGAAACGCGTGGACAATGTAAGAAGCGGTCTGAGCCAACTGGGCATTCAGAAAGACGATGCCGTGGGAATTATCTCGAACAACAGCACAGACTGGGCGGTGTGCTTTTTCGCCACGAGCGGTCTGGGCGCCCGGTTTGTTCCCATGTACGAAGCCGAACTGGCACAGGTCTGGAAATACATTATCAATGACGCCAAAATAAAAGTGCTTTTTATCACCAAGAAAGAGATATACGCCAAAATAAAAGATTCGCTCTCTTCAATACCGACATTGCAGAAAGTCATCATCATGGAAGGCGATGGGCCGGATACGCTCTCTGATCTGGAAAAGAAAGGCGCATCCCAGAAAGTAAAAGCTATCTATCCGGATCATTCGTCCATCTGCATCCTGATCTATACCTCGGGAACAACAGGCGACCCGAAAGGCGTGCTCCTTACCCAAGGCAACATCACGAGCAACGCCCATGCCGTAACCGAATGTTTTCCTGAAATCAATGAGAATGACACGTCCCTGTCCATCCTGCCATGGGCGCACGTCTTCGGACTCGGAGAGCTTGTGGTCTACTGCCTCCTGGGCGGGTCGACAGGTCTTGCAGAAAACGCAAGCACCATCCCCGAAGACCTGGGTCTGGTCAAGCCGACGTTCATGGTCGCCGTGCCCAGGGTCTTCAACAAGGTATATGACGGTTTATGGACGAAGATGAACGAAGAAGGCGGTCTCGCCAGGAAGCTGTTTGTCATGGGGGTGGAGAGCGCCAAAAAAAAGCGGGAGCTCGCTGCGCAGGGCAAGTCGAGTTTCTCGACGAACCTGAAGTTCAAGATTGCCGACGCAATCGTGTTCAAGAAAATCAGGGGAAGGCTCGGCGGCAGATTAAAAGGCGTCATGACGGGAAGCGCTGCGATGAATCCGGATATTTCCCACTTCTTCTGGGACATGGGGATACCGCTGTATGACGCATACGGACTGACCGAGACCTCGCCCGGGGCGACGATGAACAACGCCACAAAATATAAGATTGGCAGTGTCGGCCCTGTCATGGGCATGTGCAGGATCGTGATCGACAAGTCTGTAGTCGGGTCAGAGGCTACGGACGGGGAGATCATCATTTACGGGCCCAATGTCATGCAGGGATATCACAACAAGCCCGAGGCCACACAGGCCGTCATGACCTCCGACGGGGGATTCAGAACAGGAGACCGCGGACGTCTTGACAAGGACGGCTTCCTGTTTATAACCGGAAGGATCAAAGAGCAGTTCAAGCTCGAAAACGGTAAATATGTATTCCCCGCAGCCATCGAAGAAGACATCAAGCTGAACCATTACATAGAAAACGCCATGATATACGGGGAAGGCCGTGAGTATAATGTTTGCCTGGTAATCCCGGACTTCATAGCACTGGACAAATGGGCTGAAAAGAATAAATTGTCCAAGGACCATGCCGAGCTGTTGAATCGGGAAGAGACGAAAAAATTCCTGGAGAATGAAATAATCTCTACCTTGAAGACCAAGTATGGAAGCTATGAAATACCGAGAAAATTCTTATTCATCGATCAGCCATTCTCCATCGAGAACGGCATGCTGACCCAGACCATGAAACTCAAGAGACGTGTGGTATTTGATAAATATATGGATCAGATCAATAAGCTCTATGTTAAATAGGATTTTTATTTCGATCCTTTTTTTGTGATCAGGGAATAAAGGGGACGTTTCTCTTTTATCTATAAAAAAATGGAAGCGTCCCCTTTTCCTTCCGCTTCTTGATATCCCTGGATTTCTTCCTGTGTGTTGCTTTTGCCCGAAGGGATTCCTATATAGTTGTCAAAAGCAAAAGAGGGATTGATGAAACGGAAAGCATCAGGAACCGGGATGAATGGGGTAGCGGACAGTCTTGGAGCCATCATATTTCACAAGCATGTCCCCATGCTTTCCGTTGGGTCATAGGAGGCGGCTCCATCAGCCTGAAAGGAGAACGAAAATGGCATATGGTATCGTACATTACTTTCCGGGCGGCACGAAGGAGCAGTACGAGGCGTCAATTGCAGCGGTGCATCCCGGCAGAGATAAACTGCCGAAAGGCCAGATCTTCCACGCGGCCGGCCCATCGGCTGGAGGCTGGACGATTGTGGCGGTACATGAATCCAAGGCGAGTTGGGAGGAGTTCCGCGACGGCATCCTGATGCCCCGGATGAAACAGGGCATCAAAGGAGGCTTCACCACGCCACCCCAGGAAACGCCCTTTGAGGTCCACAACCTGAAGCCGTAACGCTGTTTGGGATCGTTTGCGGCATTCGTTCAGACCGCCGGTACAGTGATCGGCAGAGTGAGAATAATGCTGCAGCGGTGGGTTATAGGTTAGCATGGATAAATGGGCACAGAGACTATTTATAAGTGATAATTCTTAAAAATGGTCTCTGACCATATTTTCTCGAAGCGGTATGGAGGTTTCCATGAAGATACTTATTAAGTGGCTTCTGATGACGGCGTCGATCATGATCACTGCCTATCTGCTGCCCGGTGTTTCGGTCCAGAGCTTCGGGACAGCACTGGTGACGGCCCTGGTGCTCGGGCTCATCAATGCCGTGCTGCGGCCCATCCTGGTTGTGCTGACCTTTCCTCTCACCATTATCACGCTGGGGCTCTTCATCCTTGTCCTGAACGGTTTGCTCGTGCTCCTGACGAGCGCCATCGTGACCGGGTTTTCCGTCATGAATATCTGGTGGGCAATGCTTTTCAGTGTTGTCTTTTCAGTAATAAGCTTTGTGTTACATCAGATCTTCACCTGATAGCCTATGAAGAGGGACGCCATAAAGAAATCTGTCGCCTTTTTCCTACCTGACCCCATTTTTCGGAATGGTTTACAACTATCGGGGATAGACGGGTTTTACCGATAAGAAAAGAACTGATGGAAGAGGACCTCAAAAAGAAGATCGAAGAAATAACAGCCAGAATGGACTGTCCCAAAGGATTCAAATGCGCAAAAGGTGGTTTTGAACGTCTCTGCAAGACAAGTAATCATTTTGGTCTCGAAAACCATTTTGACTGTCTTGAGGAAAAGCCCATGCAGTGTCCCTTTGCATTTCTATTTGGGTTAAAGTACCTATGTCAATGCCCACTCAGGGTGTATCTCGCAAAGAATTTAAAAAAGTAGGGCAGCTACGATTCTTAAGAAATAGATTGACTTAGAAAATGGTCTCTGACCCCATTTCTTCCAACTTGTTCCCTGAGGCAAGGAGAGGTAATATCTCACCGATGAATTGATTGAAACGGCTGGGGCTTCACCTTACCGGGCTTGCCCGCCGCACTGCATTTAAAAGGACGAGACCATGTTTAAGACAAGAATGACAGAGATGTTTGGGATTAAGCATCCGATCATGCTCGCCGGGATGAATTGGATAACGGAACCGAAACTGGTGTCAGCGGTATGCAATGCCGGCGGTCTGGGCATTCTGGCCATTGCGCGCTGCACCCCGAAAGAGGCGAGGGAACTGATCCGCCGGATCAGGGACATGACGGACAAACCCTTCGGGATAAACCAGATCCTCATCGGGCCGGGGGCCAGGGAGAATCTCGAGGCGGCCATCGACGAGAAAGTCCCCATAATCAACTACTCCCTGGGCAAGCCATGGTTTGTCGAAGCGGTTCACGCCTACGGGGGCAAGGTCATCGGCACCATCGCCATCGCAAAGCACGCTGCAAAGGCCGTGCAGGTTGGGTGCGACGCCCTGGTCGTCACCGGGCACGAGGCAGCGGGCCATGGCGCTGCAGCCACATCGATGGTCCTCATCCCCATAGTGGCGAGTATGGTCAAGGTCCCGCTGATCGCGGCCGGAGGATTCTACGACGGCCGAGGCCTTGCTGCGGCTCTGTCCCTGGGCGCGGACGGCATCTCCATGGGAAGCCGTTTCATGGTGGTCAGGGAAAGCATGGTTCATGACAACTTCAAGCGCCTGTGCATCGAGGCGACCGAGCAGGATACCCTCTATGACACGGTTTTCGACGGGCTTGAAGGTCGCGTGCTGAAGACGACGGAGGCCCTGGCCATGACCAAACGTGGTTTCCCTGTGGTGGAGGCCTTCAAGAGCGCTCTCCTGGTGAAGAAGCTTATGAACCTGTCATGGCCGAAGTTCGCTGCCATCACCCTGGAAATGCTCAGGGCCGAAGAGGGGCACCCCCTCATGGTGCTGGCCCGCCAGGCCGTGGGGAACATGAAGCACCTCAAGGCCATCAACGAGGGCGATGTGGAGGGTGGCATCCTCTTTGCCGGCCAGTGCTGCGGCGGCATTATGGACAACCCCACAGCCGGGGAACTGATCAACCGCATCATCGTCGAAGCGGAGGCAGTATTGTCAAAGCTGAACAGCCTGAAAGCATGATCTTGTCGAATGCTAAAAACGAGGTCACACTGGATTACAGCTGGAAGAATGCAAACACAATGGCGCCATTGAACCTCAAAAAAGCCCAACTCATGGGAACGTGAGGATTATAGACCATTTATGAGAGATTATTCAGATAAAAAAATTGATAGAGGCAATGGTCTCCGACCCCATTTTATTTCCATATGGTATCCCCGGATTTTCACCCCTAAATAATTCTCAATTCAAGGCCTGACCCCAATCCCCCTTTCTCCTCTTGCATCTAAACAGATAATAAGGTATCCTTACTTAAAGGGGGTAAGAAAGTATGCTTGCCAAAAAAACATCGAAAAATCAACTGACACTGCCCAAAGAAATCGCAGATAAATTCCCCGGCGTTGACCTGTTTGACGCAAAGGTTAATAACAATCAGATAGTGCTGGTGCCGGTCAAGGTCATTCCGATTACCTCTTCCCTGGAAAGCATCCGGGATAAAATGGAGAAGCTGGGGATTACCGAAGATGATATAGCCGGTGCAGTCAAGTGGGCAAGGAAAAAGAAGAAGAAGATATGAACCGGGTCGTACTGGATACCAACGTACTCGTCTCAGCAATCCTTCTCAAGGGGCACCTTGCAAAGTTCGTTGATCTCTGGAAGGAAGGTTCCATTTCACCTGCCGTCTCCAAGGAAACCTTTACTGAGTTGAGAAAAGTGCTCAGCTACCCCAAGTTTGGCCTAAAAGATGACGACATCAAAACCATTATCGAAAAGGAAATACTTCCATTCTTTGAGGTCGTCGACATCAAAGAAAAAATTCATGCCGTATGCCGTGATCCCGATGATGACATGTTCATCTCAGTTGCATTCTATGCCAAGGCATCCCACATCGTCACCGGCGACAAGGACTTGCTTGATCTGAAGAAATATAAATCGATAAAAATCGTATCTCCGCAGGAATACCTGGCGCTCCTTCAGAAATAGATTGACTCAATAAAATGGTCTCTGACCCCGTTTCCCCAGCTTGGTCCCACCCCATTCCTGCTGCACCTTTTCATTTTTTGAACAGGTGAATGACACAGACGCCGCCCGCGCCGACCATATGGGCCAAGGCATAATTGACAGGCTTCAAGATCTGCCGTTTGCCGCACTGACGGCGCATCTGCCAGAGGATCTCGGCCACCTGGCCGACACCCGTGGGTCCGACGGGATGCCCCATGGAAATCAGACCGCCGCTCGTATTGATGGGATGCTTCCCGGTAATGGCCGTCACGCCATCCTGAACCAGCTTCCCTCCCTGCCCCATTTCACATAAGCCAAGCGATTCCAGATAGATTATCTCTTCGATCGTGAAGGCGTCGTGCAGTTCGATGAGATCCAGGTCTTCCGGACCGATGCCGGCCTTTTTATAGGCTTCCTGGGAGGCCAGCCTGGTCAGGGTGATAAAGAAATCGCCATCTTCCGGCGTACTTTTATTAACAGACGCCACGACAGTCGGACACAGTTTGTCGGTATATTTTTTTGCTGTTTCCCTTGCGCAGACGATGACCGCTGCAGCCCCATCATCCATTGGGCAGCAGTGCAGCACCGTCAGGGGATCTACAACCATGCGGGCATTATTGGCCTGCTCCAGTGTGCATGGCTTCTGAAAGTGCGCATAGGGATTCAGGCTGGCGTTGAAATGGCTCTTGACCGAAACCTGGCCCAGCTGTTCCCGCGTGACGCCGTATTCTTTCATGTAGTGTTGGGCGAGACCGGCAAAGTATTGGACCGGCAGCACCTTTTTGAACTTCGAATCTACCCTTTCGCCATTTTCCGGCTCCGGCTGAGGCTGTTTGGACTCGGGCGGTACCACATTTTCCGGCTTCGGCTGCGGCTGTTTAGATTCGGGCGGCACCGCCTGGAGCTGCGAGCCGAGTTTATCGATGCCGAAGGCAAGCACGATATCGTTCTCTCCGGAGGCGACGGACAGGTACGCCTCCCTGAATGCGCATGATCCACTGGCGGACGCATTTTCCACAATAGTAATGCCCAGGCTCGTATATCCCATTTTATTGCAGATGGCATGCCCCCCGGATACACCGGGCTGCACCGTGCCGCAGTAAGCGGCCTCAATGTCTTTCCAGGCCATACCGGCATCCTTCAGCGCAAGGGAAATCGCCTCCGTGCCCATATCAATATTGGTTTTTTCAGGAAAAATCCCGTAGCGATGAAGCCCGGCTCCGATGACAACAACATCTCTCATGATTAACCCCTTCCTGTAGCCAATGTTGTTTAAGTTGAAATAAACTATTTCACATTTATTGTAAAAAAAACAGTCCCCTTTCTCTCCACCGTTTATGGTTTTCTGTAAACCTAAAAATAGAGCAGTCCCCTTTTTCCCGTCAATCTGAGGATCGAATTCAGAGGCCAGGGCCGACCTAAAAAATAAATCTGTCCCCTTTTCTTCCTTTAGTATATAATCATAATCATTCAAATTTATTTTGACGCAAAATAATCTACGATCACATCTACGATTAAATGAAGTTCATATTTTTTGTGAAGGAATCTATATGCAATCTAATATACATTTTCGTTTTAAAGGCTTTGATTCTGATAATAGTGATATAAATTTAACTGATCTAGGAAGTTCCTTAATAGGTTTTGATAAGGTTATAAGGAAACTTACAAAAACAGTTAATCTCAAAGGTGAAATCTTTATTAAGGCATCATCTTATCGTGATGGTTCGATAATTGTCGATGCAATAGTTGAGATAATTAATGAATATAATCAATTGCCGTTTGATAAGCTAAGTGATTTACTAGATTTTTTAAAAATTGCTAATGATATCGCTTGGCAACAAGCTAATCATTTTTTTGCTGATATAAGCAATAATTATAAAACATTAAATGATTATTTTACATCTCATCCACTCGATTTAGGATTACTTATTTTTGCGATAACTGAGTTAATTGATTACGCAAAAGATCATAAAAAAACCTCAGATCTTGGCAAGAGCAAATTACCAGTTCGAATCGCAAAAAAATTACATTTATTAATTCGAAAACATGGTTTTAAATCAGTAGTAAAACCAATGGTAGAAGATAAAATATCTTCAATTGAAATAAGCCCTGACAGAGAATTTAAAAAGTCTGCGATAATTGATCAGACAAATTTTGAAAAATATTTAGCAGAAGATGATATGATACTACCTGAACTTGAAAATGGTAATATTTATCCTCTAATTGGCGTAATAACCAGTTTAAAAAGTACAAGAGGGGATAGTCTGACATTTAAATATGTACCTACGAAAAAAATATATTATTTAGATTTATTGCCTCCAGATGGGATCTCAACGAAGAAATATAGAGATTACTATCAGGATGAGGTTATGATTAAAGCTGAAGTGATAAGATCTTCTTTATATAAGAAACCCAAATTGAAAATAGTCGATATTGGATATAAAGACCTTACCCTAGATTTTAATAATGAATTATATGAGAAATGAGAACCCGTCCCCAGTTTCTTTTCTTAAGTTGTTTAATTTTTGTTATCTTAAATGATGAAAATATATGTCTAAAGAAAAACACCATAGCCTCTCTATTCTTTTATTGAAGGAAGATTTTAAAAGTTTTGATCAAATAATCAGAGAAGATCCACTCATCAAGAGCTTCGAAATCAAAGATAGGCAAAATAAAATAGGCACATTATATATAAAATCTACTATCCCAAGTCCTCCCAAGTGGTCATCTTTTTTCGAAGATTTTATCGAAAGAAAAAGTATTGGAATCAATACATCAGTTGCTGCAGCATTATTGGTTGAAATTCAAGGTAAAATTTTTGCCGTAACTTTTGGACCTGGTAGATACCTATTACAACCTGATAGTTGGTTAGAACGTTTTGGGTTAAAAGTGGCATTAAATAGTATAGGTAAAGAAAGAATAAGGACAATTGATAAGAGAACCTTTGATGCTATTTCCAGGCAAACCAAGGAACAAGCCAGCAAAGAGACTGATGCAAGTGATTTTGGATTGGACATTGAACAAGATTTGTTAAGAGCAGTAACTGGTGTTCCAAAGGATAAAAAGATTGGGAAAAAGATTTATGGAATGGATTCCTTAAGTGTATTAACTGATATAAAACTTGATGTGATGAAGGGTTTTTTACAAAAAATTTATGCAAAGTATTTAGATGATTCTTATAAAAGAGATTTTCCATGGGTCGATCATATAAGCGAAATAAAGGACAAGTCAGCTATTGAAGAGTTGGATACCCTCCTAGTTTCAAATGTTCTTACTGGAAACACAGACAAAATATGGATGGCAGTACCTGAAATAATTGAGTGGGAAAAAGTTGGTGGCTTCTGCTTTAGAATGGGGCAAGGTGATCCTGAATTTCAAGATGTTAATCTCCTGGATTTTATGAGTTCTTTAAAAGAGCATGAGAAAGAAAACTTCTGCACGGAAACCTTTACTAAAAAACATGTAAGATGCATAAATGCTGAAGGATATTTAATGCATTCCTGGCAAGCATATAAATGTTTGTATTGTGAAATTGAAAAAGAGAATAGGACATACTTATTAAGTGGTGGAAAATGGTATGATATTGATAGAGATTTTGTAGCAAATGTAAACCAATCATATAAAGAAATACCGGAGTATGAAATCCAACTACCTAAGTATAATGACGACTGCGAAGAAAAATATTGCAAAAGGATCTCAACTGAATATTCAAATCAATTTGCATTAATGGATCAACAAATGATTTTCTACGGCGGTGGTCATTCGCAAGTTGAATTCTGTGATCTTTATTCGATAAACAAGGATATTATTCATATCAAACATTACGGCCAATCAAGTCTATTAAGTCACTTATTTGCTCAAGGCAGGTCATCTGGAGAGATATTCCAAATGGAAAAAGTATTTAGAGAAAAAGTTTCTGAAAAATTACCAAAAGACTTTGAAATTAAGAACTCTCATGAGAGACCTAGAAGTGATGATTATCAAATAGTATATGCAATTATTAGCAATGTACCGGGAGCACTAGAGATACCATTCTTCTCAAAATTGAATTTAAAAAATAGCGCACGAAGCCTTCGTGGCTTGGGATATAGGGTAGCAAAAGCAAAAATAGAGGTAGATGATAGAAAAACAGTCTTAAAAAAATATAGAAAAAAAAGAGTTTTTTAGTATTTTTTATTTATATGGCAAGTAAACCTATACCTAAAGAATCAATTTTAGAAGATTGTGAACCCCTTGGGGCAAGGAATGGTATTAAAAGATGGAGATCGCCTGATGGAAAAAGAATATATACTTGGGATTCTCTGCATGGAGAAATTGAAGTATTCAACAATCGTGGGTATCATTTAGGGGTTATTGATCCCTTAACAGGAGAAATGATAAAATTAGCAGTTAAAGGAAGAAAGATCGATGTGTGAGCATAATGAACATCATACATTTATTGAATTATGCATAAGCGGCAATGCATTAATGGAAGAAATTGACGATTTCATTGAAGAATGGCATAAGTCCTCAAACTCAAAAGAAATTCATGAATTTCTAGGCATGAGTTTGGAGGAATATTCTTCTTGGGTTGTAGAACCAGATATTTTGCCATTTATTATTACTTCTCGGATTGAACATAAATCTTTAGCTGAAATCATTGAGGAAAATGAAAGTTTACCAATAGCTGCTCGCACTAGTAGCCCTAAGAATGCAAAATTAATCTTAGCGTGGTTAAAAAAACAGAGAGCGAAATAAATGGATAACCCTGAAATTAATTTAGCAAGAAGACTTGTAGAGAGGAAAATATTAACCCCCCCCATAGATATTTTTAAATTAACTAAAAATTATGCAACAATAGAAATTAATAATATTCCATTTGAAATTGACGGGATCTCTTTAGATTTAAAAGTACCCGGGAAAAAACCTCATATTATTTTAAATAATATTGTAAGCTCAACTCGAATGCGTTTTACTTTAGCTCATGAATTAGGTCATATATTAATACCTTGGCATATGGGAATTATAATTGATATTACCCGAGAATCTAGCAAAGGGTTTTTCCTGGAATCTCAAGAAGTTGACAATCATTATTATTGGATGATTGAAGCAGAAGCCAACCGATTTGCCTCAGAATTGCTGATTCCATCCTCCTGGGTTAAGGTATTAATAAAAAGATACAAAACTCCAGAAATTGTCACCAGAAATATTATGTCTCAAGCTAATGTTTCTCCTCAGGCTGCTACAATTAGTTTAATAAAAAATTTTCCTCCAGGTTATGTTTGTGTATTAGTGGATGATAAATATGAAGTAATCTTTTCTGGAAAATCCAACGGAACTTTAGCCAGTACACCAGAATGGAATACAATAATTGATCCTGAAAAGTGTTTTTCTTTTTGCAAAAATATTTATCAATTTGAAATTAATGGTAAAATTTTTATATGGTGGTCATTCAACGATGACGTTGATATTCCTCAAAAAATCGATAATCGAGAATGGCGTGATATATTAGATGGAATAATTGATGATATAAAAATGCCAGAAAACCAAAAAATAAGTTTTAAGCGATCTTTAAATGGAGTTATTGCAGCTGTAAATAGCAGAGTACGTGGCCGTGACAGAACTCTAAGATCATTATATTCTGCCTGTCTTCAGAGATTATTCCCTCGAAAAGAATACTCTTCACTGGTAAAACATTCTGATTTTAAAATATTCCTTTGGAAACGTTCTTATGATCTTATAAATAAAAAATAGCAATGCCAAACCAAAAGAGTCGCAATATTCTGAACAAATTAAATTCCCAGTGCGTCAGAACAAAGCAGACCAGGGAGCGATGAAATCGAGGAGCGAGGTGTACATTTTACGTACTCCGCAGCGATCTCGA
This sequence comes from Desulfomonilia bacterium, assembly GCA_050014195.1. GTDB lineage: Bacteria > Desulfobacterota > Desulfomonilia > UBA1062 > UBA1062 > MWEI01. The sequence continues at coordinate 69,264 of JBEKDT010000004.1, forward strand.
TGAAGAGCGACGCAGGTATGCAAAGTTCTGGCGCACTGGATAAAAATGAAAAGGCCCCTGATCTTTCGATCAGAGGCCTTTAATAATTGTCCTGGCAACGTCCTATTCTCCCACACAGCTACCCATGCAGTACATTCGGCGCTAAAGGGCTTGACTTCCGAGTTCGGGATGGGATCGGGTATTTCCCCTTTGCCATGATCACCAGGAACGTTTTGCTAAAATAATTAAAAATTCCTGTTGACGTAGTCGCGGCTGAATCGCGATTAAATCGCGGCTAAAGCCGCTCCTACAAATATATAAGCTTGGAAGAGAGCGATAAATCAATAGGTCAAGCCTCACGGCCGATTAGTACTGGTAAGCTCAACGCATTACTGCGCTTACACACCCAGCCTATCAAACATGTAGTCTTCATGTGGCCTTCAGCCCGCCGAAGCGGGAGGGAAATCTAGTCTTGAGAACGGTTTCCCACTTAGATGCTTTCAGCGGTTATCCGTTCCGAACGTAGCTACCCAGCTATGCCGCTGGCGCGACAACTGGAACACCAGAGGTTCGTCCATCCCGGTCCTCTCGTACTAGGGATAGCCTCTCTCAAATTTCCTCCGCCCACGGAGGATAGGGACCGAACTGTCTCACGACGTTCTAAACCCAGCTCGCGTACCGCTTTAATTGGCGAACAGCCAAACCCTTGGGACCTGCTCCAGCCCCAGGATGCGATGAGCCGACATCGAGGTGCCAAA
>JBEKDT010000004.1:75000-230472 GCA_050014195.1 Desulfomonilia bacterium
TTTTCGGTTTCTTCAAGAATACTTTAAAGAAATACTTGGCAAATCCGATAATAGTAATAGAAATGAAGTGGGGGGGGGTCCTTGATGGATATTAATACAGTCGGCTACCAGGCGTACAAGAAAACCCAGATTCAGACAGCCGATCAAGGTAATCTTATCCTCGTGTGCTATGATGGAGCCATAAGCTTCATCATGCAGGCGATAAAGGCTCATGAGGATAAGAACCATGAATCCATGCATGAGTTGCTCACCAAGACACAAAATGTCTTGTGGGAGTTGATTAACGGCCTGAATTTCGAGGCAGGTGAAATAGCATACAATCTCGAATCACTCTATAACTATATGATCAGACGCCTTGTCGATGCACAGTACCATAACACCATTGAGCCGGCAAATGAGGTCGTCGGTTATCTAAGGGATCTCCGCGAAGCATGGCAGACCATCATCCTGAAACAGTCATAACCCTTCTTAGGACATGGAGGAATATCCTGAGTAAAGAGGCGCAAGCCTTATCTCAGGGAAATCTCCAGGACCTGCAAAGCCTTTTTCAAGAAACATCAAAAATCCAGCACAAGCTTGGTAAACTGCTTGCGGCATCAAGCCTTGAAACAAAGAAGGATAAGAACGTCTCCACCATGATCAGGGAACTTCTTCAGGAACAGGAAAAGTTCATCGATTCCCTCAAGACCCAGACGAAAGAGCTCGCACAAGAAATCGGTTCACTGAAAAAAAGCAAGACCTCACTCAAGGGATATAAACAAAAAGGGGCCGCTTCGCCTCGTTTTATGAATGAGCGCACCTAATAATTCCCACCCTGATGAGTTGACAGACGGAATAATTTCTCCTAGTCTGTGGGCCTATGCAGATGCTACTCTCATCGGGCTCCCCGAGACGAAAAGAACTCCTTTCCCTCCTTGGAATACCCTTCCAGGTTAAGGTCCCCAACATACCCGAAGTTCAGCGAATAAATGAAACACCCCGGTCATTCTGTTTGCGGATCAGCAGGGAAAAGGCTGTCAAAGTGGCTCAGCTAAATCCTCATGCGCTGGTCATCGGGGCAGATACAATCGTTGTGATCGACGGGAAGATCCTCGGTAAGCCTCGCGACACAAGAGAGGCCAATGATTTTCTTATGCTCCTTCAAGACCGCGTACATGCCGTTTTTACCGGCTATACAATTATATTGGGCAATCATCATATATCAAAGGTGGTCCGCACGAAGGTCCGCTTCAGGGCCATGACCCCGGAAGAAATCTCATGGTATGTGTTAACCGGTGAGCCGATGGACAAGGCAGGGGCATATGCGGTTCAAGGAATCGGTTCCCTCTTCATCGAAAAAGTCCACGGATGTTACACCAATGTGATAGGCTTGCCGCTTTCATATCTCTATAACGACTTGAAGAAATTTGGAATACTGCTACACTCAGGTTCAGGAGGAGGTTTTGACTCATGAACGGATATGTACTGGCAATTGATCAGGGTACAACGGGAAGCAGGGTGATGATCCTCAACCACAAGGGTCAAGTGGTGGGATTGGCTTACTCTGAATTTCCCCAGATCTACCCCCAGCCAGGTTGGGTTGAGCATGACCCCGAGGTGATCTGGGATACAACCATGGGTGTCATGAGAAAAGCACTGGAAGCTGCAAATGTTCAACCCACTGAGATTGTAGCCATTGGGATTACGAATCAGCGGGAGACCACGGTCTTGTGGGAGAGAGAAACATTAAGGCCGGTGCACAATGCTATTGTCTGGCAATGCAGGAGATCAGCACAAATCTGCGATGCAATAAAGCAAGAAGGTCATGAGCACCTTTTCCGGGAAAAGACAGGTCTTGTACTCGATGCCTACTTTTCAGGCACCAAGGTCAAATGGCTCCTTGATACAATACCGGGCTTAAGGTCCCGGGCAAAATCCGGTGAGATCGCCTTCGGAACCATTGATACCTGGCTCATTGCCAAGCTTACCAAGGGCAGACTCCATGTAACGGACTATACAAACGCATCCAGGACACTGATGTTCAATATCCATGAAAAATCCTGGGATGATCAGATCTTAAAAATACTTGATGTGCCTCGTGCCATGCTGCCACGCGTTGTGTCTTCAGCAGAAATCATCGGTAAGACCGACCCGGGTATAACAGGGGCGGCAATACCCATTGCAGGCATTGCCGGCGATCAACAGGCAGCACTATTCGGCCAGGGGTGTTTTGATGAGGGACAGGCAAAGAATACCTATGGGACAGGATGCTTTCTTCTTCTCAATATCGGAGATAAAAAAATTGATCCGAAAAATGGTCTCATACTTACCCTTGCCTGTGATGAGACGGGTAGACCTTGTTACGCACTCGAAGGGTCGGTGTTCATCGCGGGAGCGGTCATCCAATGGCTGCGCGACGGCCTCGCCCTGATCGCAGATGCCGCACAGTGCCAGGCAATTGCTGAGAGCGTAAGCGATTCACACGGCATCTATATGATCCCTGCCTTCGCCGGTCTTGGTGCTCCCTATTGGGATATGTACGCACGGGGTGCCATCATGGGAATAACCCGCAGCACAACCAAGGCGCATATTGTGCGCTCAGCACTTGAAGGTATCGCCTATCAAGTAAAAGATCTTATCGGTGCGTTTGAACAATGCACTGGCAAATTTTTTGCTGATATAAAAGTCGATGGAGGTGCGTGCAGAAACGACTTCCTGATGCAGTTCCAGTCCGATATCCTGGGTTGCCCTGTTGACAGATCCAACCACATTGAATCCACAGGTATGGGCGCGGCTTATCTCGCAGGGATAGCAACAGGATTCTGGAAACCCGGTGATGAAATCAGTGCCCTGAGAGGCTCAGACCGTATTTTCAAACCTAAAATCGATGGAACCACCCGAGATAAAATGTATGCCGGATGGAAAGAGGCAGTGGCAAGGGTGCTATCCAACCATAGGAACGCATGAGCATATTCGAATACACCGGCAGGGCAACAATTGCCTTTCTGGAGGAGCTTGGTGCTTTCTTTATCTTCTTCTACCAGGCTGTTACCCATCTTGTGCGACCACCTCTGTTTATTAAACAATTCTTTAAACAGATGGAATTCATCGGGATCCGTTCAACACCTGTTGTGATGCTCACCGGCGTGTTTTCCGGGATGGTAGGGGCGCTGCAGACCTATCATGGATTCAGCCTCTTTGGGGCTGAGTCTCTTGTGGGCTCCACGACTGCCCTGAGCTTACTCAGGGAACTCGGGCCAGTGCTCGCATCATTAATGGTGACGGCCCGGGCCGGGTCGGCAATGACCGCCGAAATCGGCATCATGCGCGTGACACAACAGATTGACGCACTTGTCGTGATGGGTGTCAACCCCCTCCAATACCTCATTATACCGCGGGTTCTGGCCAGCATCATCATGATGCCCATGCTGACTTTAATATTCGACAGCATCGGGATGGTCGGATCTTATATAGTCGGCACTATGGTTCTTGATATCGACCAAGGGGTCTTCATGGCACGCATTGCGGAGATTGTCGTCTACCATGATCTTTTTTCCGGATTGATCAAAGCTGCATTCTTCGGGGCGATATTGTCCATCGTGGGATGCTACAAAGGTTACAGCACAAGCGGAGGTGCGGAAGGTGTAGGTCATGCAGCCACGCAATCAGTAGTAATCTCTTCGGTAAGCATCCTTATTGCAGACTACATACTTACCGCCATTATGTTCTAAAATAAAGAAAGAAGTCATCTTGCAGTATTCAATATTCTGAAATTATCTTACCCTTTAAGCCTCCGCAGCAGACGAGGTCATGGCAATGGCATCTACAGGGCAATCCAGTGCACAAAAACCGCACCCGATACAAGCCTTACCATCCTTGAGGTAAGGATGCCCATGGGGATCTGCCGAGTCATTCGGTTGGGAGAGGGCAAGGCAATTCACAGGGCAGGTATCGATGCATATGTTGCATGACATGCATTGCTTCACGTTTACTATAGGCTTTTTCCATTGAGTACGTTTAATCATGGCGCACAGGTTTCCGAACTGATCAAGAACCGAGGCATGCGGGCATATCCGACCGCATGCCCCGCATTCGATGCAAATGGATTGGTCGATGGCGTGGACCTCTTTCTTCTCACCTATTATAGCCATGACAGGGCAAACCTTCTTGCATGCCTGGCAACCAACGCATGATTGTGTGATCGTAAACGGCATATTTCCCCCCATATTTCTCAGCTGATCTCAATACCAAGCCTGGTCAAACACTGCTGTGTCGGCTTTCCCGTTACCGTGTCCCACCCGAACTGGGCCCAGTAATCACTCATCAGCTTTTCTATTTGCACCGTCCTGCCCTTATTGGCGCCGTGTATGAGAGGAGCCCTGCCGACTGCACGGTCGCTCAGTTTGTTTGATTTCGGCTCGATACCATGCTTGACATTGAATGCCTGCTTCAGGGTCTGGATACGCTCACCGATCTCCATGTATTCTTCCGGAGTCTTGTGCCAGCCGGTGACTGCATTGAGCCAGTCAAAGGTCGGGGTCCGCTTGATGCCGAGGAAGGCCCCGAACATACAGATACCCGCTCCGTTCACCACACACATATACTTGCTGCAAGCAGCGGATTCCTGTGCCTGCTTTTGACTTGCCTTATATCTGCTGTTTTTGAAATAAATCTCAAAGGGCCATTTTACCGGCAGGTCCTTCACTTTCTTCCAGAGCTGAAACATCTCGTAATAGAGATACGCACCAATGGTGTGCCGTCCCGGAGTCGGTTCGACAGAATATGCCACTGCAAACCCGGGGTCCATCCTGCCGTCGTGCATGGCAGGCTCCTGACCACCTGCATGGACTGCAAATTTCTCAGCCCCCTTTCCGATCTTTTTGGATGCTGCCTTGGTCCCATCCGCCAGGATGTCCCCTATCCCTTCACGGCTGATCATCATTTCTATGAGCGTTTTCGCCGCCTTGGTGTTTCCCCAGGTAAGCTCGATGCCCCCGGTATCCTCCTTGGTGAGGATTCCATTCTCAAAGCACTCCATAGCAAAGGCCACGCTCGCTCCTGCTGAGATCGTATCCATACCTGCCCGGTTTAACATTTCATTGAATTCAAAGAGGCTGTCAGTGTCCTCATTCATGCAGAGTCCGCCAAGGGCGAGAACCGATTCATATTCCGGTTTATGCGTCTCCATGTCCTTACCGGGCATGGAGCAGATACCACCGCAACCAAGGGGGCATGAATAGCAGTGATACTTGATCTTTTCATGACTATTGATGCGGTCGGGGTTGGCGGATTTGGATTTCTTCATGGGCCAGTCCACATTACTGCCCTTCCAATTCTTTATGGGAGAATCCCCCCATTCCACTGACATCTGGTTCAGGCCACCGGTCCCCCACTGCTTCAGTATCATCTTGTAGATCATCCCGTCCATGGCCATGGCCGTAGGCAGTATCCTCAGCAGGATTCCCAATAGGCCCATACCGGTGCCCGGTCCTAAGGGAAGCTGAAACTGCACCCACTTGTTACAGGTCTTGCTCAATCTCTTTACTTCGTTGCGGTCATTAGGCACGATACGCTTCTTCCCATCAAGCACAACGGCCTTGAGCTTTTTAGAACCCATTACTGCGCCAAGGCCGGAGCGCGCTGCAAGCCTGCCTTTGTCGTTGCTTATACCCGAGATAAGGGAGAGCCGTTCACCTGCAGGCCCGATGGATGCGACCCGTGCTCCTTCGCCGAATTCATTCCTTAAGAGCTCTTCAGTCTCGACCGTGTCTTTCCCCCACAACTGCGTTGCATCCCTCAGCTCTGACCTGCCATTCTTCACGTACAGCAGCACCGGCCTTTCACTGATGCCCTTAAAAAAGATCCCATCGTATCCACAGCGCTTGATCGCAGGAGAGAACGATCCTCCGCAATTGGCATCTCCCCATCCTCCGGTGAGAGGGGATTTGCCTACTGCCATCCACCGTCCTGAAAACAGGCTGCCGGTCCCGGTTAAGAGGCCTGATACGAACCCGAGGATGTTGTCCGGCCCCAGAGGGTCGGCACCGGCCGGTATCCTGCCGTACAGGAGATGGGCGGCAAGCCCTATCCCTGAAAGGTACTTCTCATAAACCTCCTCAGGTACGACTTCTTCTTTGATTTCGCTGGTTGTAAGATCAACCATCAAGATCTTACCCATGTAGCCTCGATCCATAACCCCTCCTTGTGTGCTGTATACATGAAGGTCCATTTATGAAAGAAACTGTCTTAAGTCTATTTATTGAAAAAATGGGACCAAAAAGTCTACTAATTTCTTGACATATACGCTTCTGAAGATATAATAACAATGTTATCTTAACATCGTTATTCTTATAGGATTTTATATGCCTAAGAAAGCCCGGAGTCAAGCAGACATTGAGACATTCAGAGAAAAAATCCTTGATGAAGCCTTATCTATCATATCTGATCATGGGTTTAAATACTTCAGCATGAGAAAGCTTGCCTCACGCCTCGGCATGACTGCTACGACGATCTATAATTACTATTCCAACAAAGATGAGCTCTATCTTATGATCCTGACAAAGGGGTTTGATGAGCTCGTTACCACCTTCAAAAGAATCGAAAGTACCAATGACGATCCATTAGAAAAAATAAAGAGAATAGTGCGCGCATATGTGGAGTTCGGCATCAAGAAATCTCATTACTACAATATCATGTTCACCTCTGATGCCCCGAAATATCTCGATTACGTAGGGACTACGATAGAGCCGGTTGCGTACTTTGAGAAGAATACCGCGGTTCAGCTCATTGAGATCACATCGAGTGTGGCCAGAAAAATAATGAGAGGTAATGATATCCCCGAAGAGACAATGAAACTCTTGATCTTCAGAATCTGGAGCTCTTTGCATGGTATTATCACCTTATATAACAGCCGTGTACTCCATGAGGTGGAAGAAAACCCGGATGCCATGCTTGAAAAGATGGTTGATACTATCATTGTTTCATTCCAGGAGCTCTTCATGAGACTCGGGAAGGCAGATACTTCCACCAGAGCAATTACTATGGCAGTCAGCTGACCTCAGGGGGATTCTATGAGCAAGAAAAACGTGGCAAATGTCCTTACCCACCTTGTTCTTCAAGTCATGGCACTTTGCTTTAATCTAGTCCCGAGTTTCAATAAATACCTCAAAAGTCGTGATGGGTGGATCAACTTTTCAGTAGCCCTCAGCACAGAGGATAAACGCGTGAGGCAGGTCATTTCATTCAACAATGGAAAGGCCAGGGTACGTTGGAATGCACCTGAGGATGTTAATGTTGAACTGGTTTTCATGGACACACATGTCTTGGGTGAGATGACCAAACTCCCCCCAAACGAGGTGCTGAATCTTATTCTGAAGAACAAGCTGACCATCAAGGGGAATCTCGCATATGCCCAACTCTTCAACTTCTTCATCTCCTTACTGTTAAAGGGCAAGCAGATCAAAATGATGGAAAAACAGGTAAAGGAACAGATGTATGCCCTCTGCGTGGCATACCCCGAACCGGCTAAAGAATTGCTGCCGAGGCAGAAGGCCAACATGGAGGCTGCTCGTGTTGATCCCGGTGTAAAGTGTATAACCAATGACCCATATCTCTCCCATTATTCACTGGATGATTTTCCGAGGCTGAAACGTTTTCTGGACATCCATTTGAATACAAGACCTTCTGTGTGCCATGAAAGACCGCTGCTGCTGACTGAATGGTTCAGAAAGAATGGCTTCGAGAATGATACCTCAGGGAAGCCATGGGTCCCTGAGCTTCGACAGGCCGAGGCATTTAAGCATCTGATGGAAAACAAAAAGCCCATCATCCGCAAAGATGATCTTATTGCAGGCACTACAACCACAAAAGACATCGGTGTAGTCATCTACCCTGATGCCCATGGGACAATGATTTGGGGAGAGCTGCTCACTGCTCAGTACAGACATTTGTTCCCCTATGACATTTCCGATGAGACCGTCGAGGTCCTCCATCATCAAGTCTTCCCATTCTGGACCGAGCGTAACTTCCGGGAATGGGTGAGGAACACCTACAATAACCCCTTGTGCCAACAGCTCGATGAGCGTTTTGCAGTCTATTTCCTGTGGAAAACCGTTGCCCTGTCCCACACTATCATTGATTATCCAAAGCTCCTCAAGATGGGGGCACGTGGGATCATTCAAGAGATCGAGGAAGAGATAGAGCAGGATGCAGGAGCCGACGAGCTCAAGAAGGATACTTTAAGGGCCATGATCATGTGTTATGAGGGTCTCATCGCTTATGCGAAAAACCTGGCCGGACAGGCCAGGATCGAAGCCGATAAACAAACCGATCCTCAGCGCAAGGGCGAACTGATGAGGCTGAGTGAGATCTGTGAGAAGGTCCCGGAGAACCCCAGTACGACCCTGGATGAGGCAATCAACGCCATCTGGATCCACTGGATCGGCGTGCACATGGAAAATACCAATGCCGGCTTCTCAATCGGTAGGATGGACCAGTGGCTCCAGCCCTATTTTGTTTCGGACTTAAAGAAGATCAGATCAAAGGCAAAAAAACAGGAATACATCAAACATGCCATCGAACTTGTGGGATGTTTCTATATGCGCTGTACGGATCACCTGCCCCTCATCCCGGATATAGGCAACTACCTTTTCGGGGGCAGTTCCTCAGACCAGGCCATCACATTAGGCGGTGTTACACCGGACGGTGAAGATGCCGTCAATGACATGACCTATATATTCCTCAAGGTCACAGAGATGCTGGGTATCAGAGATCCGAACATGAATGCCAGGTACCACAGGGAGAAAAACACGACCACCTACCTGAAAAGACTCTGCGAGGTCAATTTAAATACGACAGCCACCCCATCCATACACAATGATGTGGTTGTGATGGAGTCCCTTAAGGAGTTCAACTATATCCCTGAGCATTTAAGAGACTGGGCGGCCACCGGGTGCGTGGAGCCGACCCTCTCCGGCAGACACATCGGCCACACGAACTGCATGATGTTCAACATGGTTGCAGCCTTGGAGATGGCGATTTTCAACGGCCACCATCCCCTCATGAGGTGGGATGTCGGTCCCAAGACCGGTGATATCAACAATGGGGGTTTCAAAACCTTTGATGACTTTTTCGATGCATTCTGCACCCAGCTCGATTTCCTCTTAGAGAATTCATGCGAGTACAACAGGCTGCTGGGTGAAGCGCATAGCGTCATACGGCCGACACCGTTCATATCGGGCCTCGTGGAAGGATGTCTCCGGAAAGGCCGGGATGTAACCAAAGGCGGTGCGCTCTACAACTCCTCCGGTACAGCATGCATAGGGCTTGCAGACATTACCGATTCACTCATGGTCATTAAGAAGCTCGTTTTTGATGAAAAAAAGACCAGCCTTTCTGAGATCAGAAAGGCGCTTGAAACAAATTTTGCAGATAATCCTGTCCTGCATACACTCATACTCAAAAAGGTCCCTCTATTCGGGTCAGGTAATGCCGATGCGGTTCATATGGCAAACCGACTGACGCATTACATCCATGACAAGTTCGGGGAACAGGTAAACTTCCGTGGAGGAAAATACACTGCAGGGTTCTGGTCCATGTCCAACCACGTGGCCTTCGGGACACTGACCGGGGCACTGCCTTCGGGGAGACTTGCCTCCAAGCCTTTCACGCCCGGGCTCACCCCGGAGGCTCATGCATCTCGCAACCTTCTGGACAATATCCGGGACGTTGCCCAACTCGTGCCAGAGAACATGAATAATAATATTGCATTCAATGTAAAAGTTGTGCCCTCGGCCAAGGATGGACACGAAAAGACTGTCGAGCATATCTACTCATATGCTAAGACCTACTTCGACCTCGGCGGCATGCAGATGCAGTTTAATGTGGTCTCATCGGATACCCTAAGAGATGCCATGCTCCACCCCGAGAATTACAAGAACCTCATGGTCCGCATCTCGGGATATAATGCCTATTTTGTTACCCTAAACAAAGACATGCAACTCGAGCTTATCGAACGTGCAGAGTACGGACTATAAATAAAAGCATCTGATCTTTTTATGGGATTATTCGTTTAAGATGCCTTTCCACTTCCTCTTGGGGCATTGCACCCATGAGCGTATCAACAATATTGCCGTCCTTGAATAAGAGGAGGCTCGGGATTGAACGTATCTTATATTGGGAGGCCGTTAAAGGGTTTTCATCCACATTCACTTTCACGACCTTAAGTTTTCCGGCATACTTTATCGCTATTTCATCAAGTACTGGAGACATCATTTTGCACGGTCCGCACCATGAGGCCCAAAAGTCAACGAGTACGGGTGAAATGCAATTCAACACCTCTGACTTGAAATTCCCATCATTTGCTGTAATGGCATGTCCATAAGGTTGAACATCGATACGTGCATGACACTTACCACAGAACGCTTCGTCCCCAATCCGAACCTTGGGAATCCTGTTTTTTGAACCGCACTTCCTGCACTCAGTAATTATAAAACCATTATCCATGATGCGCTCCAATAAATCTGATCAATATGGAAAATATCCCAACCGCTCCTTTTCTTCTGTTTTTTTCATAGTGACACGCAAGGTCTTTTCCAAGGTGTTATCCTACAATTCTTTATTTTTTGGTTCGCAACATCGAATCTTCATCAACCGGCAAGGCACTAAAAATATATTGACATAAAAATCAATATGGTGTTATTTGATTTGTTGACATGTTGGTCAGATTTTATGATCCATCTATTTGTAATCATTTAGAATCGAATTTCTCACTAACAACGGGATAGTACATAACAGCAAAGGAGAAAGACTCTATGTCAGCATTCCGAGAAATCACCATGGGTAACCTCATCAGAGAGACCGCATCGAAATTCCCTGACAACGATGCACTCGTGTATCCTGACACCAACCTCAGGTTGAGTTATCATGAATTGCTTGAAAAAACCAAGGAGGTCGCGAAAGGGTTCATGGCCCTGGGGGTACAAAATAGCGATCATGTCTCGGTGTGGACCACCAATATACCCGAGTGGGTATATATGCAGTTCGGACTCGGTATGATCGGAGCAGTACTCGTGACGGTGAACACAAACTATAAGTCCAATGAGCTCGAGTACATCCTCAACCAATCCGATTCCACATGCTTGGTGCTTATGGAGGAATACAGGGATACGAACTTCTATAAAACTACCCGAGAGGTTATCCCTGAGTTAGATACCGCTAAGCCGGGAAAACTGAGCGCGCCCAAATTACCCAATCTCAAGAACGTAATTTATATCGGCAACAGGAAAGATACCCCTGGGATGTTTTCATTTGATCAGATACTTGCCATGGGCAAAGGGATATCTGATGAAGAGCTCGCCCGGCGTGAGAAGATAGTTCATTTCCATGACGTTGTGAACATGCAATACACCTCCGGCACTACAGGATTTCCTAAAGGAGTTATGCTCACCCATTACAATGTCATCAATAATGCACGGATGGTCGGCGATGTCATGGGAATGACAGAAAAAGACCGACTCCTTATACAGGTGCCTCTCTTCCATTGCTTCGGCTGTGTCATGAGCTCGCTCAACTGTATGGTGCATGGCTCCACCATGGTGCTTGTGGAAAATTTCGATTCCGCAAAGGCATTGAACTACATCGAACAGGAGAAGTGTACAGCGATTAACGGTGTCCCCACAATGTTCATCGCCATCCTAGGTCATGCGGATTTCAGCAAATACTCGATGAAGACGCTCAGGACAGGCATCATGGCCGGCGCACCCTGTCCTGTTGATACGATGAAACAGGTCATTGAGGTAATGCATTGTCCGGAGGTCGTGATCGCCTTCGGGCAGACCGAATCGTCTCCCGTAATGACCATGACAAGAAGAGATGACCCTATTGACTTGAGGGTTGCAACCGTGGGGAGATTGCTTCCTGACATAGAGGGTAAAATAGTGGACCCGGCAACAGGAGAGGATCTTCCTCCCAATGTTCAAGGTGAGATCGTCACCCGAAGCTCTTGCGTCATGAAAGGCTATTATAAAATGCCGGATGAAACGGCCCAAGCCATTGACAAAGATGGGTGGCTCCACACGGGCGACCTAGGTACACTAGATGATCATGGGTACTTTAAGGTCACTGGTCGAATCAAGGAGATGATTATCCGGGGCGGCGAAAACATCTATCCCAGAGAGATCGAGGAATTCCTCCGTAAAAACCAGAAGGTGATGGATGTCTATGTGGTGGGAATCCCTGATAAGAAATATGGCGAGCAGGTCCTTGCAGCTGTCATATTAAAATCCGGAGAACAGGCCACGGACAATGAATTTATCTCTTTCTGCCAGGGCAAGATAGCTCGTCACAAGATACCAAAATATTGGGAATTCGTGGAAGCGGTGCCCATGACAGCAAGCGGCAAGGTGCAGAAATACAAAATGGTAGAACAGTACGCCCGAAAGTATATGAATTGATCAAACTGATTATATATCCATGAAGGGGTGTACTTCAAACTGGGCTCACCTGATGGGGAATAGAGTCGCAACCTTTCTTTCCGGTCTGTCGCGAACTCCTCTACCCTGAACGACCCGTTTATTTTTCAAGTTTCCTGATCCTCATGCGTGCATCCAGGGCGCACAGACCTTTGCCCTTTGAAAAGACCCTGACCGGGTTTATGTCCAGCTCCTCTATCTGGGGGAAGGTAGACATGAGGTGAGAGACCCGCACGACACAATCAATAAACGCATCGACATCATAAGAGTCTTTGCCCCGGTATCCCTTGAGAATCGGGAAAGACCGAAGGGTCTCGAGTTTCTCCAGGACCTCTTCCTGGTAGGTCGGGCATAGTGAGGCAGCAAAATCCTTAAAGGCCTCAATATAGACGCCACCAATTCCAAAGAAGACCACCGGACCGAAAGAAGGGTCATGCTTTGCGCCGATGAACATATCGCATCCATCAGACACCATGGGTACAACACGCACACCCGTAAACCGCGCCTTTTTATTGTGAGCGTAAAGATTCTTCCGGATGGTCCTGAAGGCATCATTTGCCTGAGAAGTATCCCTAATGCCCAGTATAACACCCCCGAATTCAGACTTATGGAGGGCATCAGGGGATACGACCTTCATAACAACCGGAAATCCTACTTTCTCGGCATATTGAACAGCTTGATCTGCATCCCCAGCCACAAAAGATTCCACTCGAGTTAATCCAAAAGCCGCAAGGAGATCGAGGGCCTCCTCTCCGAAATCACCCGCCCTGCCCTTCGTCCACCTTTGTGCCTTGCGCATTTGTACATTGCCTGGCATTTCCAATCTCTTGGGTGGTCTCGATTTATCTTGATGGAAATTCATCTGCGCAGCCATGGCCCTGACCATTTCTTCAGCACTGTTGAAGATCGGGAAATTCACTGTCCTCTTAGTCTGGAGTATCATCCTCGATGGTCCGAAGAGACAGATAGCAAGGGGTTTGCCTGAGGAAAGGATCGTCCCCCAGGCCTCTTTTGACATATCAGTTAAGAACATCCGGTAGAACACATTTTCTCCCACCGGCATCTGGGGGCGCTGTCCCACATAAAGGACTCCGTCCACCTCATCACTATGCATGACTGAATAGATAACATGGGCCGTCAACTGCGGGTCATAGATATCCCCCATGTCCAGCGGGTTGGAGAACTGTATCACACCGGCATTGGAAAATTTCTGCAACCCTGTATAGAAATCCTGCCCGGGGTCTGCAAAAGTGAAACCTATCTTCTCGCAGAGATCAGCGGTTATAACAGAAAATCCCCCAGCCGGGCTCATGACCATGACCTTCTTGCCCTTCATGGGGGGGAGCTGGAATGCCTTCACCACAGCAATGAAATCATGGTAGTTGTGGATACGGATAACACCAGCCCTTTTAAAGGCAGTATCTATGATTGTCTCATCATTGCTCAAGGCAGCGGTATGGCTCATGGCCGCCTTTTTCCCGGCAACTGTCGTATTTGACTTCATGACTACGATGGGCTTTTCGCTTTGCATGGCAATTTCAATAAATCTCTGCCCCCTGTCTATGCTCTCCAGATAGAGACAGATGATCTTGGTGGCAGGATCAGAAATAAGGTATTCGAGGAAGTCAACCTCATCGAGATCAAGCTTATTCCCGATGCTCGCAAACTTTGCCATACCGATGTTCTCATCAACAAGGAAGTTAAATAACATGAGGGCAACCCCTCCACTCTGGGATATTACCGACATGCCGCCTTCAGGTGCCTTATGGAGAGGGACAAAGGGCAGGCACAGACCATTAGCCGTATTGGCCACTGTCACACCATTGGGCCCCACAAACCTGATTGCATATTGACGGGCCTTCGAGAGGGTCATCTCTGAAAGCTTCCTCCCCTCTTCACCAAACTCGGAAAACCCTCCACTTGAGATCGCCATCCGGTTGATACCGAATTTGCCGCATTGCTCAACCACATCAGGGACGAACCTGGCAGGTATAAGGCAGTATGCCAGATCCGGCACTTCGGGAAGATCTGTAAGATCATGGTACATCTTGATGCCATCTACATGCGCATCCTCGCTTTTCGCGTTTATTCCGAAGATCCTGCCCCGATACCCCCAGCGAAGCATATTCTCAAGGGTAATCCGGGGAATATTGTTGGGTTTTGAAGAAAGCCCGAAGATTGCAATCGATTCAGGATAAAAAAACCTTTCCATGTCCACCTCCATGATTCAGTAAAGATTCGGCCGCCACTTTCTTTAGGTATCGTGAAGTCCATGCATTGTTGCTTAAGGAAGCAGTGTAATAACTATAATCCAAAGAAATAAGCTTTGGAATGAGATTCCTGTATAGTATTAATGAAGTGAAAAGGATTTGCGGGTGCAGGCACATACTGAGCCAACACCCGCATCTGGCTATGAGGAGAAACTTTCTTCCGGTATCTCGAAGATGGACATATCTTCGTTCTTGATGGCCTTCACCGCAGCATCCACCTCAGGGAGCACATTCCTGATGAAATACTGGGCACCGGCAACCTTGCCCATGTAGAACGCAGCATCCTTGTTGGATTTTGCAAGGCCGGCCAGTGCTGTTTTATCGGCAGGATCAATACCGTTCTGTTTGGCAAGCCCATCCAGCTTCTGTTTGGCTACACCGGCTTGCCATAAGAGGGACCAGCCGGATACCACCTTTCCCATCATCATGAGGAAGGGGTAGGCATTGCTTATTGGAACAAGGAATTTACCTGCCTTACCACAATTCGCCAAATAAAGACCCATATCAGCAAGTGCATTCACACCGGCCTGGACTTTGTCGGCAAGATCCTTCAACTCATTGATGTTCTTATATTCCGTCACTGTTGCCCCCATGAGGCCCAGCATGTTCATGAAATATGTGCCCTTTTTCATGCCAAGTTTCCTTCCGATGAGGTCCAGGGCCTGGATACCGTTCGCCCCTTCATAGATGGATGCGATCTTTTCATCGCGCATGAACTGTTCCACTGGGTACTCGCTGCAGAATCCATATCCGCCATAGCACTGCATGGCGGTCTCCGTCACCCTGAACCCGATGTCCGAGCTGTAGGCCTTTACGATGGGGGTGAGGATCTCGGCATACCCGAGCCATTTGTCTTTTTCCGCCTCATCTGCTGCGATTTTGTGCATGTCGAAACAGTATGCAGTGAAATAAGCAATGGCCCGCAGGCTGTCCACGTTGGACTTCATCCACAACAGCATCCTCCTCACATCGGGGTGCTGGATAATGGGAACCCGAGGCGCCTGCGGGTTCTTCATTTCCATAAGGGATGAGCCCTGGAGTCTCTGCTTCGTATACTGAAGCGCATGCAGGTAGGCAATGGATGCACTGCAGAGGCCCTGCAAGCCAACGGCAAGCCTGGCCTCATTCATCATCTGGAACATGATCTTCATACCCTGCATCTCTTCTCCAAGCAGCTCTGCATAGCAGTTGTTGTTGTCACCAAAATTGATCAGGCATGTGGCGCTGCCATGGATGCCCATCTTCTCTTCAATCTTGGCGATCTCGTAATCGTTGCGCCGGCCGAGCGTTCCGTCCTCGTTGACAATATACTTTGGAACTATGAATATTGAAATTCCCTTGGTCCCGGCAGGGTCACCCTCGATCCTGGCGAGAACAGGATGGATGACATTCTCCGTGAGATCCTGGTCTCCGGCTGTGATAAAGATCTTCGTACCCTGAATCTTGAAGGTCCCATCGCTCTGCCGGATCGCCTTCGTACTCAGATTTCCCACATCCGTGCCTGCATTGGGCTCGGTCAGCGCCATGGTCCCGCCCCAGACGCCCTGGATCATTTTTTCCATATACTTCTTTTTCTGTTCCTCGGTCCCATAAGTCAGGATAAGGTGGGCCGCACCCTCAGTGGCAAACGGATACGCTATGAAGGCGAAGTTGTGGTAGAACCACTCGATAGCGGCGTACTTCACGCTTTCCGGGATCCCCTGGCCGCCTTCATCAGGGGAGAAAGACATACCTATCCATCCGCCTTCGCAGAACAGTTTGTATGCACGGTGGAAACATTTCGGCACGTAGACTTGACCATCTGCGAGCTTGCACCCCTCCTTGTCGCCCTGGGCAAGTGTGGGGAGGATCTCATCCTCTGCTATCTTCCGGGCCTCGGTAAGAATCATATTGAAGGTCTCTATCGATAAGTCCGCATACTTCGGATGCTCGCAGACCTTTTCCACTCCGAGCATCTCATAAAGAACAAACTGCTGGTCTCTTTCATCTAAAATCATGCTTGCCATCTTAATCCCCCTCCTGTTGGTTTATCATACACCTCGTTGTGGTGTAATTTTCTCATAAAGTCGCCTCAGTATACGAATCTAATACTTTGTATGACAGACTTATGATGCAGTGCTTAGTATTCAACGATTTGACAAATGAATCAAGCATTCTTTTCTCATCATCTTTTACGATGAGATTTTCATATCGAAGAGATATTCCCGGATGCAGGGTCTGTGGATCTCTATCAGGCAAGATACGTTCAGGTAATTTGAGGAGAGGGGAGATTACGACCTCGATCGTTTCCGTAATCTTGATACAAAAAAAGCCGGGGTGTTGCCCCGGCTTCTTCACTATTTCTAGACAATATTCTCAGAAGTCGATCTGCCACTTTGCACCGGCATAGGTTGCCTTGCCCATCTTTAAGCCACTATCGTTATCGTTCTGGTCAAACACACCGACCTCGGGGACAACAAAACATTTAGCACCTTTTGTCTCTGCGATCGGGACAACAGCCTGCAGATAGTAGGACTGGCCCTTTATTTTGGGGGCACCGCTCTCATCATACTGTGAATAGGTAAACCCATAACCCGCTTCAACCGTTACTTTTTGTATTTTAGCACCTACAACGCCTGCAACGCCAAAGTCCTTCTCGTTCGTGACATCACCGGTCGTCGCATCGATCAATGCACCTTGTCCGGTTACCTGGGCAACACCCATCGAGGTGGCATTCCGTCCGTACCATATTGATGCACCGCAGAATACCGGGTCGATGTTTGCACCGCCACCAATACCGATAGTATAGCTGTTCACCTTTGTATCAACGGTTGTTGTGGTTGAACCTGTGGTCAAATCCTTGACCTTGAATGTGCCCGCTCCACCGTAGACATCGCCATAGAACTTATCCATGGAAAGGTGATACTGCACCTCCAGGTGCGGCAGAAGGGTCTCATACGTAGCTGTTGCACCTGTCAGTGCGACAGTTGGGCTTGTTTTCACGAGCTGCACGGTGAGCCCTTTATAGGCCATCTGTACCAGGGGAGTAAAGCCTTCGTCGATGAAGCCCCAATCCTGCAGGTCGGTGTCTGGCCCATAGGGATTCCCGGCCTGGTTGCTGTAGGTGAAGTTTGTGAATATGGTCTCGCCCTTTCCAATAAGGAAACTTACATCGCCGCACTGGTAGCTGCCAAAGGCATGCCTTATAGAAACGGCATCACCAGAAGAATGCAGTCCAAGCAGAAGATCTCCGCCCAGGTCGCCGTGCTTTGCAGTCAACCCGATACGTGAATTCCCCTGCATATCCCAGATGGTGGTCTTGTTATCATCATTAAAGAGTCCACCCGCACCTGCATCGCCTGCAGAGTCCTTTTGATAGAAGGTCCCGAACCGGGCGCTCCCGTATATCGTCCAAGTCCCGATGGTGTCTTCCAGTGCCTGGAGCCGCTCTTCAACCGTCTTGTCAGCAGCTGGAACAGGAGCGGGAAGGACGAAGACCAAGCCTGCCGCCAGTAGAAATACAATTAATTTCCTCATACTCTCCTCCTCGTATTTTTTCTGATTTCTATTCTAGATTTTTCTCTCGTTACTCCCTCTGAATTCTCTTGTTAAACCACCTGCAATTACGTGTCAATGAAAGATCAATGTATTGTTCATCGGATGTGAAAGCATATAAATATATTTACCGATTATTAACACATTTGAAACCTTTCTTGAATGCTCCTCATACAATTACGGTTACCCTTGGGCTGCATAAGTGCATAAGGATTTCTCTCAATATGAGCAAACATCGTACCAAACCGTTTTACCTGCCACGAATGATTATAATATTTGATAGTTATAAATAATAAAGCCCTAATTCAGCTAAAACGCCCACCTATAAAATGATACAAACTTGAGACATTCCATTAAAATGATGCAAACTTGAGACATTCTGTTTTTTTCCTACTACACAATCAAACTTTATACATAAGCAGAGAAAATTCATATATCTTACTTGGGTCTGGAGGCGACCAGATCAGGCAAGAGATCTCTTCAAGAATATGATCGGCAAGACCTATACCGCGAGTCATAACTCTGCACGATATCGATGCAATTATGCATTTAGCATGCACTATTGCATCAGTGCAAATATGTCTCCTCTCCTTTTTGTGTAACCTCCATTTGTGATTAATATCCCAATGCATCAGTAGGAATTTTCTGACTGTCTTGGGGTGATCCAAGCTTTTATCGAAGTCTTGCTCCGTTCCTTGACAGGGTAGGACCGTTTGGAATTCATTTAAAACTTGGTGTCATTAATCTTCAGTAGTCAGCATGCTTGACATCTTGAGGATGATCCAGAATAATTGCCATAATGAAACAGGTCCTGATCTCGACCAATGATATCACCATCCAAGCATCTCTGCACGATACGCCCACTGCCCGGGAACTATGGAAGATCCTCCCTATTAAAGGAATTGTTAATGTATGGGGAGAGGAGATCTATTTCATAATCCCATTGAAAATGGATATCGAGCCCGGGGCCACCCAAGATATGGAAGTGGGCACCCTCGCCTACTGGCCAACAGGCCCTGCCCTGTGCATCTTCTTCGGACCTACACCGGTCAGCACTGATATGAAGCCTCGCGCTTACAGCCCGGTGAATATCATCGGCCGAACCATTGATAGCCCCCTCCCCTTGAAGTCGGTCCCGGACGGTGCGAAAATCCTCATCAAGGCCATTAAAGAGTGAATCTGTTTTTTGAGAAATCAAGGAGGACAAAATAAAAATAACCGGAGATGATAAATACTGTGTTATCCTCTGCACCTGCCCGAACGATGAACATGCCGAGAAACTTGCCCGATCCCTTGTAGAACACAAGTTCGCCGCATGTGTCCAGATAACCCCGGTCAGGAGCTTTTATGAATGGAAAGGGGAGATCTGCAAGGATGAAGAGCGGCTCCTCATGATAAAGACCAAGACAGTATTTTATGACAAGATCGAGGCTTTCGTCACCATGAACCACCCGTACGAAGTACCTGAGATCGTGATGTTGCCTATAACCGGGGGGCTTGAAAAATATTTCAAATGGATCGAGGGCATATGCACATGAGCATAGGGTTTGTTCCTTGACACACTCATGTCGTTCCCGTATCGTTGGGCTTAAGGGATTATGTATGTTTGAGGGCGGAATCTCCTGATATCATTATGCAGGGGGACTATGATCATCAGCTTTGTTCAGACCAAGGGCGGTACCGGTAAAAGCACACTCGCATTAAATACCGCCTTCTCGAAACATATAAATAAAAAGTTCCGGACCATTGCACTTGTAGAACTTGACCCCCAGGGGACTCTGCGGACCTGGTGGGGAGAGCGGGCCGAGCTCGGAAAAAAATCCGGGAATGTATCCTTCCACCACATATCCAGCACCCAGAAAGAGGTCTTCGCCGATGGTATCAAATCCATTACCGCTTACAATGACCTCATCATCATGGACATCCCTGGTGAGAGTACCGGCAAGCTCCATACCCGGTTTGCCTGCGCCGTCTCTGATCTGGTTGTCATTCCCATGAGGACCTCAACCAACGATGAGGCGGCATTCGCAGACAACCTCTATCCCATTATCAAGGAGATCATCAAGGTCGATCCCAAGAAGAAGGGCAGCTTTTATGTGCTCCCGTCCTTCACCCATCCCAAGGCCAATACACAGACCATCATTGAGTATTTCACCGAGATCCTCCCTCAGAATGTGGGATGTCTTCATGCCATCTATCCCGACAGATCGGTTTATGAAAATTTCAACCGCGAAGGCTGCACCCTCCATGAATATACCCTCTCGGTCAGCACGAATAAACGGCACTACAAGCAGGCTTTTATGGCGATCAACGACATGGAGGAGATCGCCACGACCATATCCGGAATAGTGGAGAGTGCGCATGTCATTGCCCAAAAAGCGAAAAAGGCTTGATGAGAACCCGACTTTTGACAAAGGAAAGCGAGACCCCAATCATGTCTCAAGCCGGGATATAAACCCGGGTAAAACGAATGAACGGATACTTAAGGATTCTCCGAGAAGCAAGCAGATGCTCAAGGCCTTTGAGATAGTCGAGCATATCGAACATGTCCATGAAACACCTGACCATAATGAGCCGAAACCTGCCGGCACGACATTCGGATCATCCAAGGAAACCCAGGTCTCTTCAACCCCGGATGGGCTCCGAGTACGAGTATCCTTCGGGCCTGACTCATCCAAGAAGATTGAACCCGATACCGAAACAGGTAGTGCTGCCATGCCCGTAATAGAGGTGAAGCTCAAGATCCCGTCTTTCCTCTGGAGGGTGCCTATACTTAAGGATATGACCCGGAATCTTATTAAAAGATTTTCAAAGGAGTAAAACTCTTACATTCACTTCATCGCCGGATGGTTAAGAAAAGCATGGACTCACAAGTACCCTCGACCCTTCTTCTGGATTTATTTATATCTTATATGATTCATCCCTTTATCGAGCCATTGTGTTTTACCGATAGAGTTGCTATATAGCGCACACTATGCACTCACTGGCCGGAAGCGCATGAGCACGAGAACAAAATACCTCTCTATATTTAGCATCATATGGTTGATTGCCCTATTCGCTGCCGCAACCGAACCACAGGCCTCCGAATCCCTCAACTCATCGAATTATATAATAGAAATTAAGCCGTTAAAAGAACACCAACGCGTTACCACTGAGATCATCAGGGAACTCAAGAAAAACCACTACAAGAAAGTCGCTATTGACGATGCGCTCTCGAGCAAGGTCTTTGACCGATATCTAACGGATATCGATTCTTCACACATATACTTCCTTGCAACCGACATAAAAGAATTCGAACCTTTTCGCTACCGGCTTGATGACGGCCTCTTGAAGGGAGATGTAGCCCCTGCCTTCACGATCTTCAACAGGTACGAAGAGAGGCTTGCGCAAAGGCTCGTTTTCATCATCAGCCGGGTGGATAGCGGTCTCAAGGACATAAGCCTGGATAAGAATGAGAATTTCGAAACCAACAGGGAAAATGCCCAGTGGCCGGCTTCGCGCTCCGAGCTCGAAGGCCTGTGGCTCAAGGCACTCAAGAACGAAGTGATCAACATGAAGCTCGAGGGAAAATCCTTGTCCGATATCTCAACGACCCTTTCGAAACGCTATTGGAGCCAGCTCAAGCGTCTTCGCCAGACCTCCAGCGAAGACATCTTCCAAATATTCATGAACTCACTGGCAACGAGTTATGACCCCCACACCTCGTACTTCTCCCCGAGATCTTCCGAGAATTTTAACATCAACATGAGCCTCTCTCTCGAAGGAATCGGCGCCATGCTCACCACGGAAAACGAAAACACCAAGGTAGTGCGGCTCGTTCCTGCAGGACCTGCCGATAAATCAAAACAGCTCAAGCCGAATGATAAGATCGTTGGAGTGGGCCAGGGTCCGGAGGGAGAAATAATAGACGTGGTAGGGTGGCGACTCGATGACGTTGTAGACCTCATCCGCGGCCCTAAAAACACCATCGTTCGTCTCAAGATCATCCCTGCCGATGCAAGTGACGACCATCAGACAAAGATCGTCAGGCTCATGCGGAGCACAGTCCAGTTGGAGGACCAGGCTGCCAGCAAAGATGTGCTCGATATCACCAGAGGAGGCCGCACCTATAAAATCGGTATCATCCATATCCCCACCTTCTACCTCGACATCAGGGCCATGCAGTCCGACACCGAAGATTATAAAAGCACTACCCGGGATGTGAAGCGCCTCTTAAGTGAGCTTGATGCGCTTCATGTAAACGGTGTCGTCATCGACCTGAGAGATAATGGCGGAGGCTCACTGCATGAAGCAAACACCTTAACTGGTTTATTCATAAAACGCGGTCCTACCGTGCAGATCCGCTCAGCCGATGGTGTGACCGAAACCCTCTATGACCGTGATAACAAGATCACCTATGCAGGGCCCTTGGCTGTGCTCGTTAGCAGGTTGAGCGCATCCGCCTCCGAAATATTTGCCGGGGCAATCCAGGACTACGGCCGCGGGGTCATCATCGGTGATACTACCTTCGGTAAAGGAACAGTTCAGACACTGCTCAATCTCTCTCGAGGACAACTCAAGGTCACTACTGCCAAATTCTATCGCATCTCTGGAGAAAGCACTCAGCACCGCGGGGTAGTCCCGGACATATATTATCCAAGTCTTTATGATAAGGACACTATCGGCGAAAGTTCACTCAAAAATGCACTGCAATGGGATGCCATCGGCGCAATACCCCACTATGTCTTCACAGACATCCCCCCTTACAAAGCACAACTCCGTTCCATGCACCAAGCACGCATTCAGCAAGATCCGGACTATCAATATCTTCTTGGCATGATCAATTATCTCAAAGAATCCCGGGACAAAAAGAAGGTTTCCTTGAAACTCTCCACGAGGCTCCAAGAAAAGAAAAAATCGGAAAAGTTAAGGCTTGCTCTGGAGAACAGGCTCAGAAAAGCTAAAGACCTCAAGCCCATAATAAATCTTGATCAGCTGAACGAAGATAAGGATGAATCCCCAAAGGTAAAGCCTGCAAAAGATGATGCTGAGCTTGTTGAAAGCGGGAATGTCATAGTGGATTATCTCACCATTAAAAACAAGTCGAATTCTCCGCAACAAGCCCAGACAGGGGTCCAATAGAAGATCGAGGGACAAGGAAGAACCCGATGCAGATACTTGTTACAGGCGGGGCAGGATATATCGGAAGTCATACCTGTCTTGAACTCCTTCAGGCGGGGCATGGGGTCGTTGTAGTGGACAACCTCATGAACTCCAAAGAGGAGTCTCTCAAGCGCGTGCAAGAGATCGCAGGGAGACCTCTGGTGTTTCATTGTGCAGACCTCCTCGATAAAAAGGCCTTGGAGGGCATCTTCGTTCACCACAAGATCGATGCCGTAATACATTTCGCAGGGCTTAAGGCAGTGGGTGAATCGGTCCGAATCCCCCTGATGTACTACCACAACAACATCACAGGGACCATCATCCTGTGTGAAGTCATGGCCGAGCATTCTGTAAAAAACATCGTGTTCAGCTCTTCCGCCACGGTCTATGGAAACCCTGCATCCGTTCCCATCCGGGAAGACTTCCCTCTCGGACCGACAAACCCCTACGGCCGGACCAAGTTGATGATTGAAGAAATCTTTAAGGACCTTTATACATCCGACCCATCATGGAATATCGCACTTCTGCGCTATTTCAACCCCATAGGTGCACATAAAAGCGGTCGGATCGGTGAAGACCCCAACGGTCTTCCCAATAATCTCCTTCCAAACGTTGCACAGGTGGCAGTTGGCAGACTGCCTGAACTGAAGGTTTATGGGAATGATTATCCTACACCCGATGGAACGGGCGTTAGAGATTACATCCACGTTGTGGATCTGGCACAAGGCCATCTGTATGCACTTCAAAGGCTTTTAACAGGGTGCGGGGTCATCACCTATAATCTCGGTACGGGCAGAGGATATAGCGTGATCGAGGTGGTGAACGCCTTTGAAAGGGCATGCGGTAGAAAGATCCGCCTCCAAATCATGGGAAGGAGAGATGGTGATATCGCAACCTGCTATGCAGACCCCTCCTCGGCAAATAGGGATCTCGGCTGGGCCGCCAAGCGTGGGATGGATGAGATGTGTGCCGACACGTGGAGATGGCAGTCACGAAATCCTCAAGGGTATTAACGATCACTTGTTCATGCAAAGCCATGTATCTACCTGAGGCTTTCACATGGGTTTTCTGAAAAAGGCCATAAAAAGCGGCAAGGACATGGCAATATCTTCTGCCGTCAAGGTTTTTGCTGAAAAGTATATATCCGGATTCGCGGTTATCAATACCATCGAGATCGATTCGTCCCAAAAATCCTTTACTGCCGAGGTGGTCCTGAAAGGTGAGAAAGACCCTATCTCCCTAAAGGTTGCAAAATACGAGATCATATCCGAAGGCGAGAGGCACCTCCTCATACCGCACAACGTCAGTGCATCCCGCCAATGGCTCGATATACTTGCAAAGGAATATCTCGAAGAACATGCATTTGAGATACCCGCCCCTATTGCAAGAGCCCTTAAGATAATGGTTTGATCAGGTTCTTGCAATTTACCAAGAACTCTTATAATTCTGTGGTCCAGCCTACAAAAATGCTTGGGTATGTGAATGATGCTTATTAAAGATATACTGAGTTCCACACCAACTACATTCAGTTTTGAATTTTTCCCTCCTAAGAGTGATGCCGGGTGGGAGCATCTCTTCCATACCATAGCAGACCTTATACCGCTTAAGCCTTCATGGGTCAGCGTTACATACGGAGCCGGAGGCTCAACCCGTGAGAACACCCACAACTTGGTTGTGCGCATCAAGAAAGAAACCGATCTCACTGTGGTTTCTCACCTTACTTGCATTGAGTCATCCAGGGAGAATCTCCTGGTAATCCTGAACCGCTATAATAAAAACGGTATTGAAAACATCCTGGCGCTCCGTGGTGACCCGCCTGAAGGCCTTTGTGGTTGGTCTGCCCCCTTAGAAGGATTTGTCCATGCCTCTGATCTCGTTACGTTCATAAAAAACCATTTTCCCCGCATGAGCATCGGTGTCGCAGGATTCCCCGAAGGTCATCCCGAAACGCCTAATAGGCTCAAGGAGATTGACTATCTGAAGGCAAAGGTGGATGCCGGTGCAGACTACATTATTACACAGCTCTTCTTCGACAATCATGACTTTTATGATTTCTGCGAGCGCTGTGAACTCGCGGGCATCAACATCCCTATAATTGCCGGCATTATGCCTATCATCACAAAAAGCGGAATGATCCGTATGGCTGAACTTGCTGCAGGGGCTCGTTTTCCCGCCAGGCTTATGAGAGCTCTCAATCAAGTGGAAACCACAGATGCAATTGAAAAGATCGGCATAGAATGGGCAACCAACCAGGTACGTGAACTTGTTGGAAACAAGGTAAGGGGCATTCATTTCTACACCCTCAACAATGCCCGCGCGACCCTGGGGATCTATAAGGCTCTTGGGGTAACGGACTCCTCCCAGATGGGACCGCCGTTGAAGCTGCCATGTTTTTAAAGCATGTTCACAAGGGAATATCACCCCTTGGGATAAACCCCCTAAACGAACATCGATACTTTAAAAGGGGTATTTCCATTTCTAAATCAAAGATGATATCGAGGAGGCAAGGAAGAGACGACGCAGGCGTACTCTAATAGTACGTCGAGGAGTCGATGACGATGACAACACAATTCGGCAGGATGGCCGAATTGGACGTCCCGAAGGGACGCCTTTAGGCGAAAGCCATGGATGGCCTGAGTCAAATTTTCGCAGGATAGCGAAAATTGTCGCATCGCAGGTGCGCCCGAAGGGTGAAGGACATGGATGTTCTGAAACAAAGATTACGCTTTGATTGAGAATTGGAATAAGCCTTATGGAAGATGATCATACACCACATCAGCTTATCGTAGACGGCGAACTAGATCTTCATATGTTCAAACCGAAAGATGTGAAAGATCTTGTGCCCGACTACCTTGAGGAATGCCGAGAAAGGGGTATCCTGTTTGTCCGGATCATACACGGCAAAGGGACCGGGACCTTGAGAAGAACCGTGCATGCAATCCTTGAAAGGCTGCCCTGGATAACCTCATTTCGGCTTGCATCCGAGTTGGAAGGTGGATGGGGGGCCACCATTGCAGAGTTGATGCCCTTGGATAAGAAAGACCCTGGTAACAGGACTCATGACCCGTTATGAATAAGACGGATTAGCTGCTTAAGGTGTCAATTCAGGGAATGGCTTATCGGATCAACACACCTTGCCTCATACCTGTATACCATTCATTAGAGCCGATCCATAAAGGCCATGAGATTCTTACTTGAAAATATATACGAAAACAGGTTAATAAGAACTATTAAGAGCAAACACCCTGTGGATAACGGGGTGAGTATGCATGGGTACTAAATAGGCTTTATATAAGAGCATTACAGTACAATGTTATGGCAACGCTTAACCCATAAGAGGGAATCCCAAATAAAATATCAAGAGGAGGGTACCATGGTTCTGAAAAGAGTTAGTATCACATTACTTGCAGTTTTGTTTTTTGCTACATCTGCCTTCGCCCTGGAGATTATCGGAGTTAATATGCCCGAGACCATCAAGGCTGGCGGAAACGATCTGGTTCTTAATGGCGCAGGTGTGAGATCAAAATTCTTCATCAAGGTCTATGTTGGTGGTCTTTACCTTAAACAGAAAAGCAGTGATGCCGAGAAGATCATGGATGCTGATGAACCAATGGCGATCAAAATGGCTATGACTTCAGGGCTTGTGACCGGTGATAAAATGGAAGCAGCTTTCAGAGAAGGGTTTGAAAACTCCACCAAAGGCAATATCGCTCCAATCAAGGACAAGATCGAGGTTTTGATAAATGCCTTCAAGGCCAAAATGAACAAAGGCGACATCTATGATTTTGTCAATGTTCCGGGTAAGGGTGTTGAAGTCTACAAGAATGGGTCCTTATTATCGACGATTCAGGGACTTGATTTCAAAAAAGCCCTGTTCGGCATCTGGCTTTGCGACAAACCCGCTCAGGCAGATCTGAAAAACAAAATGCTCGGCAAGTAAGACTTGCGGATGAACTCATGGGGCTCAGGGGGCAGCATCTTGCCCCTAGCCCCAAATGAGCTTACCCTTACCTGCATATCCTGCAGCATATGTATATGTGAGACGCAATGAAGCACGTCCTGCGCAGATGGCTCAAACAATACTTTTCCGATCCCCAGCTCATGATCCTTATCTTTTTACTCCTGTGTGGATTCTTACTGATCTTCGTATTCGGCAAAATGCTCATGCCGGTGTTTACATCCATCGTTATTGCATTACTCCTTGACAGCCTCATCGAGTGGCTGAAACGTTTCCATTTGCGTCGGGAAGCAGGGGTCTACCTAGTGTTCATGCTCTTTCTTGCCCTCTCTTTTGATCTGCTGATAATTTTGCTTCCAATGATATCCCATCAGATAGGCCAACTTGTAGGAGATCTCCCATCCATAATAACCAAAGTTAAAGGTGAATTGATTTTGCTGCCTCAGAAATACCCGGGCATTATCTCCGAAGAAAGGATCAACCAGTTCATTGCACTGCTGGCCTCAGAGTTCAACGACTTTGGGAAGAACATCATACGGATATCCATCTCTTCTGTCCGTGGGATCATCACCATCATTATCTACCTGATCCTCGTACCCTTTCTGGTGTTCTTTTTTCTTAAAGACAAGGCGATGATACTGGAGTGGTTCAGGAGACTTCTGCCGGAAGAGCGCGGCTTGGCCATTCAGGTATGGCAAGAGGTGTATGAACAATTTTTTAACTATCTCAGGGGAAAAATCCTTGAGATCCTCATTGTGTGGGCCATTAATTATATAGCTTTCGCCCTGTTAGGATTGAAGTATTCTATCATCATATCTCTCTTTGTCGGTCTGGCCGTGCTTGTCCCCTATATAGGTGCCGCTGTCATGTTCATCCCGGTTATTCTGATCGCATTTTTCCAGTGGGGCTTAGGGGCGAATCTTATCTATATCATCATAGCATTTTTCTTCTTGCATGCACTTGACGGGAACATGATCGCCCCACTGTTACTCTCAAAGGTAGTGAAGATCCATCCTGTCGCAATCATTATCTCCATCCTCGTCTTCGGCAGGCTTTGGGGCTTTTGGGGGCTGGTCTTTGCCATTCCTCTGGCAACACTCCTGCATGCCGTTCTCAAGGCATGGATAGGTTCGTCCGTTTCCTCAGAAGAATTTTAACAACGACTTTATCTCATTAAATTGTCTTTTTCATCCGATAGATAGATGGAGGTAAGGATAAAGTGCGTCTTGATAAGGTTTAATAGGAAAAACATGGTTAGCCTGAATATTATTAGGCAATTGAGATGAGGATATGACGAACAGCCTTGGCCTTCCAAAGGGAATCCATATACTCATTGCAGATGCAAGCGCCGTAGTACGCAGCTTCCTCTCCCGTGAGCTTGGTAAATCGGGCACCCTTATATCAGTTGCCGATGACGGCGAGCAGGCCTTTGATTGCGCATCATCAGGGGATATCGACCTTGTTATCGCCGATGTCGACCTGCCAAAGATCAGCGGAGTCGAGCTCTGCAAAAAGCTCAAGGCAAGCCAGAGCACACAGCAGATACCGGTAGTCATCCTTGACTCACTGAATACCGAGGATGGCATACAGAAAGTATATCAGGCAGGGGCCACCGCCTGTATTCCCAAAACCCAGTCAAAAGAAAGCCTGCTCGATGCCGTCGGGAATGTCATCCTTAAGGCGACTTTCCAAAGAGGGCGTTTAATCCTGGTTGTGGATGATTCTCTTACGGTACGTTCCCTGGTCAGCAGGAGTCTTAAAGGTGCCGGCTTTACCGTCATTCAGGCGGAAAACGGGAAAGTGGCCTTACGTCTCTTGGGGTATAAGAAACCCGATCTCATTTTAAGTGATATCGACATGCCCGAGATGAACGGCGAGGCCTTCTGCCAAGCCGTTCATGCCGATCCTGTACTCGCAACTATTCCATTTGTCGTCATGAGTGCCAACAGCCAGCGGCCTATCATGAGGCGCATGCTCCAGCTCGGGGCGGATTCCTATCTTGTGAAGCCCTTCAATGTGGAACAACTCGTGATTACCGTTGAAAAACTGCTATCTGACCAGCTCCTACTCCTCCATAAGGAAAAGGAGCGGCTTGAGATAGAACAAAGACTCATTCTGGCCAGCATCACAAGTCTTTGCAATGCCCTTGAAGCCAGGGATTCCTACACCAGGGGCCATTCAGAGGCAGTATCCGACATCGCTACCAAGATCGCCATGCAGATGGGCATCTCCCAGGAAGAGATCGAGCTCATCCGCCTTGGCGGCAAGCTGCATGACCTTGGCAAGATCGGAGTAGTGGACAGTGTGTTATTGAAGACCGGAAAGCTCACCGATGAAGAGTTTTCCATCATCAAGCGGCATCCTGTCATAGGTGCGGAGATCTTAAGACCTGTCCCTTCGCTCGCGCCTATCATCCCAATAGTCCTGTATCACCATGAACGTCTCGATGGAAAAGGATATCCTGAAGGACTCCATGGTGCATCGATACCTCTGTGGGCAAGGATTACCGCAGTGGGTGATACATACCATGCCCTCACAAGCGACCGGCCTTACCGCAAGGGCATGCCGAAGGAAAAAGCACTTGAGATCATCCAATCGGTAAGCGGCACCCAGCTCTGCCCCGACTGCGTGGAAGTCTTTATCAAGATGGAGCTCTGGGACAAATCATCTTCATGGTCGGATGAAGAGAAACGACCCGTTGAAGAACCATCTCGAATTGTCCTCGTTACCGGCACTTGAATGGATATTTGAAAGGGTACAAACAGGGTTTTATAAAGGATTTGTGTCAAGAAATACATTGCATTTACCGTATGTTTTGTTTATGTTTTCAACTAAAGAACCCCTGAATCGGCTAATGGAGAGCAATTACAAGGCTTAAGTGGAGATGACGACCATGAGAAGAAACATCGTACACGAAGGGGCTGAACAGCTCACCTATGAAATCCGGCAGATCGTTGCTTTTGCCGAAGACCTTCAGAGACTAGGCGTAGAGATCACCTGGGAGAACATCGGCGACCCTATTGCCAAAGGGGAAAAGCTCCCCCAATGGATGAAGGATATCATAATCAAGCTGGCCTCCGAAGACAAGACCTATGGGTATGTCGCCACCCAGGGTGTGGCAGAGTCACGCCAGTTTCTTGCAGAAATGGTGAACAGCCGTGGCGGCTACCAGGTCACCAAGGATGACATCATATTCTTCGACGGCATCGGTGATGCCATTGCCAAGATATTCGGCTATCTGAAGCGTGAGGCGCGTGTTATAGGCCCCTCTCCTGCTTATTCCACGCATTCCTCAGCCGAGGCGGCCCACTCGGGATATGAGCACCTCACCTATGAGCTCGATCCGAACAACCGCTGGATGCCCGACCTTGCCGATCTGGAGAATAAGATCAAATACAACGACTCCATTGCCGGCATTCTCATCATCAACCCGGACAACCCTACAGGCGCAGTCTATCCTCGCGGGCTCCTCGGCAAAATGGTGGAGATCGCACGGCGCTATAAGGTGTTCATGGTCTGTGACGAGACCTACACCAGGCTCGTCTACGGAGGCGCCAAGACAGCCCATCTAAGCGAGGTCATCGCGGATGTTCCTGGTATCGCGCTCAGGGGGATCTCAAAGGAATACCCCTGGCCTGGTGCCAGGTGCGGGTGGATCGAGGTCTTCAACCAGGATAAACTCCATTTCAAGCGGTACATAAAAAGTCTCATCAATGCCAAGATGCTGGAGGTCTGCTCCACGAGCCTGCCTCAGCATTCCATCCCGCTGGTCATGGGGGATGTGCGTTATGAGGAGCATCTGGCCTCAAGGAGGGCCATGTATGAAAAGAGGGCCCAGGAGGCCTGGGAAATCTTCTCGCAGATAGAAGGTATCCGGGTGAACAAACCCCAAGGCGCCTTCTACATGTCGGTGCTCTTCGAGGATGGTGTCCTGAACAACAGGCAGACCCTGCCCATCTCCAACGCAAAGGCCCTTGAGTACATCGAGAACAAGGTCAAGGGCGTGGAGGTGGACAAACGTTTCGTCTACTACCTCTTGGGCTCCACGGGCATTTGCGTGGTGCCTCTCACCGGTTTCTGCTGTAACAGGAAAGGGTTCAGGATTACCCTGCTTGAGATGAATGATGAAAAACGCCTGTGGACCTTTCAGGCTATAGCTGAAGGCATCAGGAATTATATCAATTCCACCAGCAGCACTGCCGCCTCCAGTCAGTCTGCAGTGTAGCATGGACATGTCTTGAGGCAGGCAGATCTTAGTATATATAGCCTGCATTTGAAAATATGGGAGACGGTGTGATCGTCAGCAAGACGAATGTATCCTTCCTTTCCGGTCCCGATAAAATCGTTGGGGCCCTCTTCATCCCGAAAGCCGCCACACCCTTGCCTGCACTCATCATCTGCCATGGGGCACTGGACTTTAAGGAAAACTACCATGAGCTCTGCGAGTACCTCGCCGGAAAAGGTATCGCTTCTTTGGCCATCGACATGCACGGTCACGGTGAAAGCGGCGGGAGCCGCTTTCATATCAATATCTCAGACTGGGTATCGGACATCAGGTGCGCCATTGACTATCTTGAGCAGAGACCGGAGATCAATGGCAAATCAATCGGCGTTTTCGGGCTCTCTTCAGGGGGAACGGCAGTGCTTGAAGCTGCCATGCTTGACAAGAGGATACGATGCATCATCACCTTGGACGCCACGGTGAGAAACACATTGACCCCTTCAGAGCATCTCGGCATAAAAATCTTGAATACCGCAGGCCGGATCAAACGTTTTATCACAAAAGAGGATTTGAGGCTTTCCATGGTAAAGCCCTTTGCAAACGTGCCGGCGGCATCCGACCCGGAGGTCAACCTCAGGTGGAGAGAAAATCCAAAAGTCTTAAAGATGTGGTCTAACGTACCGTTTCCAGGCTTCACCCCATCTCTCATCGTGGATACCATCAAGAGGGTGCACCTGATAACAGTTCCGACACTCGTCATCCATGGTGAGGACGACAAGGTGGATCCCCCCGAGACGGCACGACTCCTCTTTGCCGCCCTCGGCTGTGTCAAGCGCCTGTGCATCGTCCCGGGCAACGGCCATTTGGGACATATGGACAGGAATAAAGATGTCGTGATGGAGCAGACCTCTGACTGGGCGCACACCCACTTAGATTGAGAAATCAGGGCCTCTGTGCTATCCTCATCGCAACCCAATGTTTCTACCCACTACCCAGGAAGAAATGAAGACCCTTGGCTGGGATGCGCTCGATGTCATCCTGGTTACCGGGGATGCCTACATCGACAGCCCCCATATCGGGGCGGCGGTGGTGGGCAAGGCCCTGCTGAAGGCGGGATACCGTATAGGCATCATATCCCAGCCTGACACTGGGTCATCAACCGATATCATGAGACTCGGCGAGCCGGAGCTGTTCTGGGGCATTACCGGGGGCAGCATCGACTCCATGGTGGCCAATTACACCCCTCTCAAGAAAAGACGCAAATCGGATGACTACACCCCGGGCGGTTTAAATTCAAAAAGGCCGGACAGGGCTGTTATCATATATGCAAATCTCATCAGGCAATACTTCAAAGAAAAGAAACCCCTCGTGCTCGGCGGCCTTGAGGCGAGCCTGCGGCGCATAGCGCACTACGACTTCTGGTCGGATAGTATAAGGCGCTCCATCCTCTTCGATGCAAAGGCCGACATCCTGGCCTATGGTATGGGAGAATACACGGCCGTAGAGCTTGCCCGAAGATTGGGCTCTGGCAAAGATATTCATGATATGAGGGGCATCTGCTACATCAGAAAGGATAAGCCCCAAGAATTTATTGAGCTGCCCTCTTATGAAGAGGTTGCTACTGATATGGGCTCCTTCACGGCAATGTTCCACACATTTTACCGGAATAACGATCCTCTTACAGGTAAAGCCCTCTGCCAAAGGCACGGCGATCGCTACCTGGTGCACAACCCGCCATGGCCCGTTCTCACCGAGCAGGAGTTGGATGCCGTCTATGAGCTCGATTTCGAGCATGAGGTTCACCCGCATGAACTTGCCCAGGGAGATGTCAAGGCCATTGAAACCATACGTTTCTCTCTGAGAACCCACCGGGGCTGCATGGGACAGTGCAACTTCTGCTCCATTTCCGTCCATGAGGGATCGAGAGTGGTCTCCCGCAGCGAGGCATCCATCCTGAAAGAGGCCGAGAAAATCATCTCCCATCCGCAGTTCAAGGGGTATATCCAGGATATAGGCGGCCCCACAGCGAATATGTATGGATTTACGTGCACCAGGAAAGGCCGACAAAGCGCTTGCCATGAACGGGGGTGCCTCTACCCTGAGATCTGTCCCCATCTGGATGTCAGTCACAAGCGACAGACCGCGCTCCTCAAAAGACTGCGATCCATCCCAGGCATCAAGAAGGCCTTTGTGGCCTCGGGTATCAGGCACGACCTCGTATGCGCG
Source organism: Desulfomonilia bacterium (assembly GCA_050014195.1). Lineage (GTDB taxonomy): Bacteria > Desulfobacterota > Desulfomonilia > UBA1062 > UBA1062 > MWEI01. The sequence goes on from JBEKDT010000004.1 coordinate 108,802, forward strand.
GACAGTAGATATGGTGATGCTTATCTGGAAGAGCTTGTGGAGCATCATGTCTCGGGTCAGGTGAAACTGGCCCCTGAACATTCAGAACCAGGCGTGCTCGCTCGGATGGGCAAGACCGGTATTGCCTCACTCATGGAATTCCGGGGGCGCTTTTTTGCACTCTCAAAGGAAAGTCACAAGAAGCAGTTCCTCACCTACTATTTCCTTGCTGCCCATCCCGGATGTACAGAATGCGATATGAACAGGCTCAATGCCTTCATCAATAAGAACCTGAAGCTTAATCCGGAACAGGTGCAGATCTTCACACCCACACCATCCACATACTCCACCCTCATGTACTACACCTGTACAGACCCGTTCACGGGTGAGAGAATATTTGTTGAAAAAGACCCAATGCGCAAGAAGAAGCAGAAGGGCATCCTGATCGGACAAAAGAGGTAGACCATATTATGAAGAGAGCGGGTATTCCCATAGATCGGCAGATGCCGCCTGAGCAGGAAGAGAAGAAGAGCAAGACCAGGCTCAAAAAGGAGATGATCGAACTGCAGAAACTCGGGGAGCAGCTTATTGATCTCCCGAATTCATACTTAAAAAAGATCGGCCTGTTTCAAGAACTCCTGGAGGCCGTACTCTATGCCAAAGAAGTCCGTACCCATGGGGCTAGGCGTAGGCAGAAGCAACGCATCGGCGTGCTCATGCGGGAGGCGGACCCTGTTCACATCAAAAAAATGCTTGATGAATTTGGGCAGACGAGGCAGACCCATGCGCCTCTAACGACTGAATATGATGATTGATATCAACAATGGATACAAAAAGGAGGTAGTCATGAAAAAAATGCTTCTGAAGGCATTCTCACACATGTTTGTTCTCTTTGCCTGCCTCTGCGTCCTTGTATTTGCAGGTTGTGAGGGCAGTGACGCAAAGAAAAAAATCACAGATACTGTCCATACGTTGGTGGGTAGTGAGGTGGTCAAAAAGGGTGAAGATATGAAGAAGCAAGCCGACCAGGCCATGAAGGAAGAGGCCAAACGCCTGATTAAGATGGATAATGAAAATAAAGGCGAGGGAACCGATGAAGGTTCAGGCCCTCAGAACGAAAAAGAATCCGACAAGTAAGGAGGTTTCCCCATGTCTATATCCGGCAAGGTGGTCTGGATCACCGGTTCATCCTCGGGAATCGGGGAGGCCCTGGCGTATGCCTTCGCCAAGGAGGGCGCTCACCTCATCCTCTCATCACGCAACGCTTCTCAGTTGACTGAGGTGAAGAACCGGTGTCCATACCCGGAGCGGCACCTTGTGCTGCCGCTCGACCTCGAGGATTCCTCAACCTTTTCCGTCGATGTCCGATCCGTTCTTGATAAATTCGGCCGCATAGATATTCTCATCAACAATGGTGGTATCTCTCAGCGGAGCCTTGCCGCCCGGACGAGCCTCGAGACCGACCGGAGGATCATGGAGACCAACTTCTTCGGTACGGTGGCATTGACCAAGACGGTCCTGCCGTCGATGATCGAACGGGGTTCCGGCCATATAGTGGTCATCAGCAGTCTGATGGGCAAATTCGGCACGCCCTTGCGCTCGACGTATTCCGCATCAAAGCATGCGCTGCACGGCTTCTTTGACTCGCTGCGCGCCGAAGTTCGCTCGCAGGGCATCAGGGTCACCCTTGTCTGCCCGGGCTTTATCCGGACAAATATATCCATAAACGCCCTGTGTGCAGACGGGTCATGCCACGGGTCCATGGACGATGCCCAGGCCGCCGGTTTGCCGCCCGGTGTCTGCGCTGCAAGGATTGTCCAGGCGGTTGCCAAGGGCAAGGAAGAGGTGTTCATCGGGGGGAAAGAAGTCATGGGCGTGTATCTCAAGCGATTCTTCCCCGGCATCTTTAGCCATTTTATTGCAAAGGCAAAGGTCACCTGAAAAACTCTTAAGGAGAAGCCCCCATGTCAGTGAACCTGCTTTTGCTGGGTACAGCCGGTGTTGAGCTAAGCTGTGATGGGCGGGTAATTCTCATAGATCCCTACCTTTCCAGACCCTGCAAAAAGGATATCTTATTGAATGCACTCATACCAAAAAGAGATATCGTGGAGGTTGTGTATTTTCCCGAAATGCAGCCATGGAGGAGGAAAAGGTCATGAATGTGATCATCGAGAAAAGTAACCGCATTACCACTATCATCATCAACCGGCCTGATGTGCGCAATGCCGTGGACGGCCCCACCGCTGGCGAGCTGGCAAATGTCTTCAGTGCCTTTGATGCGGATGAGACTTCAGATGTGGCTGTTCTTTCAGGTGCAGGCGGGCACTTCTGTGCAGGCGCGGATCTGAAGGCCATCAGCTCCGGTATGCATGCAAATCGCCTTGATGAGACAGGAAATGCCCCCATGGGCCCATCGAGGATGTTGTTAAGCAAGCCGGTGATCGCTGCTGTGGCGGGCTATGCAGTTGCCGGCGGGCTTGAGCTTGCCCTGTTCTGCGACATGAGGGTCGTTGAGAGGAGCGCCGTATTCGGCGTATTCTGCAGGAGGTGGGGCGTACCTCTGATCGACGGCGGTACCATCAGGCTACCCGGACTCATCGGTCTCAGCAGGGCACTGGATCTCATCCTCACCGGCAGGGCTGTCCATGCGGAGGAGGCGTATGCCTTTGGCCTGGCCAACAGGGTCGTGGATGACGGGACAGCCTTACAAGAGGCGATTAAGCTTGCATCCGCCTTAGCCCGATTCCCCCAAGGTTGCCTCCGCCATGACCGTTTGAGTGCATATGAGCAGTTCGATCTTGACCGTGAACAGGCCTTTCTCAATGAGTTCCGGCACGGCATGGAATCCATAAAGGCCAATGAAACCCTTGATGGAGCCAGAAGATTCGCCGGAGGCAAAGGGAGGCACGGGGCCTTCGAAGAATAAGCACAACGGCCTTGAAGCTTGCCGGAAAAAACTTCCCGCCCATTGTCATATTCTGCCTTTGTTGTGACGATATAATAGACCAGGGCACACCCAAGGAGAATGACAATGAAAAAGTATGCATTTTATCTGTCAGCACTCGCCTGGATCATCCTCTCTGCGTGCGGGGGCGGAGGGGGCGGAGGTGGCGGCGGTGGCGGCGGGACGAACGACGGCAGTTCTCAGGCAATCTATTCCTCGGACTATATGACCTATGATCCGAGTAAAACCTATACCTTTCAGGAGATAGAGGCTGATTCATCCGGAAGCACGACAACCACAATGATTTACAGCTATGCAACGGTAGATTCGATTCCCAGCAAATACGGATATTCCGGCACAATTGCAGGACCATATACCCTGGAGACCATTAGTCCTGTAGGGAAGAATCAAACGTTTATCTACATGAGCTCCGGGGAGACCATCATCAGTGATGACTCATCTTTCTTCACCAGTTTCGCTCACTCCACCTTTACGGGCGGCAGCCTCCCGCCTGATATGGTCATGAACAAGGAATACTCTTTTTCCAGCACAGAGGATCTCTTCATCTCTGATTCAAGCCTAGGGACAGTTGGTACAAAGGTAGGCACCAAGACATCCGAGTGGTCCATTACGGTTATCGGAGTGGAGAACGTAACGGTCCCTGCCGGCACCTATGAGGCATTAAAGACCGAAGACTCCTCTACCGTCATCTATACCATCGATAGTGTCGCGACCCAGACCACAGCATCTTCAGGGAACACATGGTTCGGCAAAGGCATAGGGACCGTGAAGAAAGTCTCCAATAATACATCTACCTACTCCGACAACACCACGACCACCAGCACGGTCACGGACGAACTGACAACAATAAATTAGTGACGTGCAACAAGGCCGATTGCTGGATTTCGCTCAATATCCACACACTCTAAAAAGGGCAGGCATGAGTCCTGCCCCTCTAATCATTTGTCCGGGTTCGCTGTCGCTCAGCCCGATCTACAATCACGGCTAAAGCGGCTCCTACAACATATTATTGAGATGTAGGAGCGCCTTCAGGCGCGACCCATTTTTGGATGTCGCGGCTAAAGCCGCTCCTACAATTATCGGGTACAGACCCCCATTCACTGGTCACTGGTCACTCTGTTATTTATCTCCTGGCTCATCACCACTCCAACGATCACCAGCGCAGATGCTAAATATTGGACCGTGGTAAAGCGCTCTCCCAGAAAAATCCAGCCGAAGATCACCGTGAGAACCGGTATGAGGTTTACGAACGCCGATGCCTGGCTTGCAGGCACCTTGCTTACCGCGTAGTTATACAGGCCGTAGGCCCCCAAGGTGACAAAGACGCCGAGATAGACGATGCTGAAGGCCGGAACGGCCTCAAAGCGGACCGGCAGGGCCGTTGTGGGGAGAAAGAGAAAAGGCAGGAAGAAGATGCTCCCGGCAAAGGCCTGGAGTGCGGTGAGAAAGAAAGGATCGTATCGGGCGGTGAGCCGCTTGAGGGATATTGTGTAGCCTGTTGCAAAGACCATGGCCAGAAATTCATAAAAATTGCCCAGCACCGGGTTCGGTGCAGAGTCATTCGATTGGGCGGCCATGCTCAACAGACATACGCCGAGAATGGCTGTGAGAAAACCAAGGATCGTCTTTATGGTTATAGATTCTTTGAGGTAGATGCCGGCCGTAATGGCCACCATGAGAGGGAGCATGGCCGTGATCATGCCTGCCTGGGAGGCCGTGGTGTTCTTAAGGGCGGCAGCCTCAAACAGGAAATAGAGGCACGGCTCGCAGGCGAGCATGAAGCCCAGTACCGCAATATCCTGTCTTCTGAAATGGGCCCGTTTAAAGGCGCCTGCAAAGGGTATTATACAGATGCTTGCCGTGATCATCCTGCCGAAGATGACAACCATGGGGTTATAGGCCGCAAAGGCCAGCTTCAGGGCAATGAACGAGCTCGCCCACAGTATCATTGCACCGAGCAGGCAGAATATGGGACCGAAAAGGTTTCTTCGCTGCATTGGTATTCCCCGACCTTTTGGCTGTCTATTCATGATCAGCCCTTTTGACATACCATGAGCATGATGTGCTGAGAAATATAATCTTCTTTGCATGATTCCGTTGCGACATACCGGCAACCCATTGTATACAAATAGACGGACACTAAGGTATGTATCTTATCCGAGAAGGGTGAATTATCATGAAATTTTGTCCGCAATGCGGCCAAGGCCTTATCAATAAAGTGATTGAGGGAAAAGGGAGACTTGCCTGCTCATCTCCCACATGTCAATTTGTATTCTGGGATAATCCCATTCCCGTAGTGGCCGCCATAGTGGAGCTTGACAACAGCATTGTCCTGGCGAGGAACAGGCTCTGGCCTGAAAAGATGTTCGGCCTGGTCACAGGATTCCTCGAACAGGGCGAGTCGCCTGAAACCGCAGTACTGCGTGAGGTGAAGGAGGAGCTCGACTTGGAAGGAACCGTGGCCGAATTCATCGGCTGCTACAGCTTCTTCGAGAAAAACCAGCTCATCCTTGCCTACCATGTCAGTGCACACGGCACAGTGACTCTGGGCGAAGAGCTTGCAGAGGTGAGGTACGTGAACCCGGAGCGTCTCAAGCCCTGGCCCTTCGGCACCGGGTATGCGGTGAGAGATTGGCTGGAGAAGAGAAAAACAAAGTAGCCAAACAGCCAAGTCTGTAGGGATACCATTATTACAATACCAAGGAGTTGAATATGGAAAGGAGAGTGTTTGGTCTTATGATGATCTTGTTCAGTCTGCTCAGTGTAAACGTGCATGCCGCACAGAACCCGAAGGTGGTCCTGGAGACAAGTATGGGGGACATCACCCTTGAGCTCTACCCCGACAAGGCACCTGCAACAGTCAAAAATTTCCTTACCTATGCGGATGAGAAGTTCTATGACGGAACCGTCTTCCACAGGGTTATCAGCGGTTTCATGATTCAGGGTGGAGGGATGACCTCCGATATGAATGAAAAGCCCACCCACAGCCCGATCCTTAATGAGGCGGACAACGGATTGAAGAACGACCGAGGTACCATTGCCATGGCACGCACGAATGATCCTAATTCCGCCACAGCCCAGTTCTTTATCAATGCAAAGGACAACACGTTCCTGAACTTCAGGAGCAAGACGATTGAAGGATATGGCTACTGCGTCTTCGGGAAGGTGACCAAGGGCCTCGACGTGGTGGATGCAATTGAAAAGACCCCCACGACAACGAAGGGGTTCTTTCAGGATGTCCCGGCCAAGCCCGTGATCATCAAAAAGGCCTACCGGCTGAAAGAGAAAAAAGCGGCTTCCTGATGACGCTTGGCTCAATGGGCAGAAACTATTAAAATGCCATGAGAGAAGCACCCATGGAACAGGGCTCCAGAAAATCAGTCCTTGCATGGGCCATGTACGACTGGGCGAATTCCGCCTTTGCCACGACGGTCATGGCAGGTTTCTTCCCCATATTCTTCAAGCAGTTCTGGAGCTTTGGAACGGACACCTCCTTGAGCACGGCCCGGCTGGGCCTTGCAAACTCTCTGGCAGGCGTGTTGGTGGCTCTTGCCGCCCCTTTCCTGGGCGCTATTGCGGACAGGAGCGCTGCCAAAAAGAAATTTCTTTTTTCATTTGCATCAATCGGAGTTGCCGCGACATTGAGCCTCTCCTTTGTGGCCAAAGGGCACTGGGCGGCTGCAACAATGCTCTATGCCTTTGCCTTGATGGGCTTTTCAGGCGGCAATGTCTTCTATGACGCCCTTCTCAAAACCGTCTCTGAAGATAACAAGATGGATTACGTCTCAACCCTCGGCTATGCCCTGGGCTATCTGGGAGGAGGACTGCTCTTTGCACTGAATGTGCTGATGGTCATCAAGCCATCTCTATTCGGCCTGGGCAATGCGTCCGAGGCTGTGAAACTCTCGTTTATCACCGTGGGCATCTGGTGGGCCGTGTTTAGTATACCACTTGCCGTTTTTGTATATGAAACACGCACCAGGGGCAAAGAACGCACCTCTCGGATGGTGTCCCAGGGCTTTCATGAGCTCAGCCGGACCTTTGCCGAGGTGAGGCATCTGAAGGCCATCACCCTATTTCTGTTTGCCTATTGGTTCTATATAGACGGCGTAGACACGATAATCGTGATGGCGGTAGATTACGGTCTCTCTCTGGGCTTCCACAAGGAAGACCTGATCGCGGCGCTGCTGCTCGTCCAGTTTGTCGGCTTCCCCTTTGCCATAGCCTTCGGCCGTATTGCAAACTACATGGGCACAAAGCGATCGATCCTCCTGGGCATCTGCGTCTATCTGTTCGTATCCATCTGGGGTGCATTCATCCGGAACCGGGCAGAATTCTACATTATGGCCGTGCTCATCGGCATGGTCCAGGGGGGAGTCCAGGCCCTGTCGCGCTCATTCTATGCCAGGTTGATTCCCAGGGACAAGGCCGCCCAGTATTTCGGGTTTTTAAACCTGCTCGGCAAATTCGCCACTATCGTGGGACCGGTGCTCATCGGATCGACCGTACTGATAGCCCGCACCTTGGGCGCAAACCCTCATTTGGCCTCCAGGATAAGCATCTCATCCGTGGCCGTGCTCTTCATATCAGGAGGCATACTTCTCTGGTGCGTGGATGAGAAGAAGGGGAAGCAGGAGACTTAAATCTTTTTAGAGTATCGTCCTCTTCCCGTTATATCTTTCCGTGTCATAGTACTTATCGACTTCCACGACCCTGAGCCTGTCGATGACCTCTTTCATGGGCACCGAGGTGATCTCGCCGTGGAGGTAGCTCACCATCCTTCCATAATCCTCATTCATGATCATATCCACGGCCGCGATCCCGAACCATCTTGCCATGAGCCTGTCACGGGCGGAAGGCGACCCGCCCCTCTGGAGGTGGCTCAGGTTGACATAGCGGGCCTCGAATCCGGTTCTCCTCTGGACCTCTTCGGCAATGTACGCTGCAATGCCCCCGAGTGACCTGTGTCCGAACTCATCCACCTTCTCATCCTTGTAGAACTCCCTGTCGCCTGACAGTTTGGCACCTTCCGAGACTACGACGATGCTGTACTGGATCTCGCGGCCCCTGCGCCCCTGGAGGAGTTCGCAGACCCTCTCAATGCTGAAGGGGTACTCGGGGATCAGGATGATATAGGCGCCGCTGCACTCGCCGCCGTGCAGGGCCAGCCAACCCGCATGCCTGCCCATGGTCTCCACTACGAAGATCCTGTTGTGGGAACCTGCCGTAGTGCGAAGCCGGTCGATCTCTTCCATGATAATGTTTACCGCCGAGTCGAACCCCAGGGAATATTCGGTACCCACAAGGTCGCCGTCGATGGTCTTGGGAATTCCGATAGTCTTGACGCCCTGCCTGTAGAGCTTGTAGGCCACACCGAGGGTATCCTCGCCTCCGACGGCAACGATTACGTCTATCCCAAGTTTTCTGATATTTTCAATCACCTTGCCGGAACGGTCTTTCTTAGGGTTGAAGGGGTTAGTCCGGGAGGTACCGAGGTTGGTCCCGCCATAGCGGTCCCATGTGCGGACAACCTCTTCATCGAGTTTTATGATGTGCTGAGCCATGCTCTCAGGGTTGTCGGGGTCGACCTCTACGAGCCCTTTCCACCCTTCCCTGACACCGAGGACATCGAACTTGATTGACCTATTCTCTTCAAGAAGCGGGTCCAAGGCTGTTTTGGTTACCCACTTGATCGCGCCGTTCAATCCCGGACAATCGCCGCCGCCGGTCAATACCGCTATTCTCATGCTTAAGCTATCCTCCCGTCTCAGATCCGAAACCGCCTACTTCACGGATGGCCTTTTCACCATTATAATCCTAAAATACACCTCGGCAAGACGGAAGTAAAAATTGAGCATCTTTGGTGTTTGTTTGCATGAAGACTCCTATATCCTGTAAAATAAGATAAAAGGAGGGACACATGAAGGTCGTATTCCATGAAGACTTCTACAAGGTGTACACCTCGGACCCTGCGGCGGAGGATGGGAGGATAGAGGCGGTCATGGAGGTGATCGGCGGCAAGGTGGATCTGGTTACCGCCCTAAATGCACAGATAGAAGATATCGAGGCAGTGCATACAAAAGCCCATATCGATCGTATTAAGAACATGGGCCTCCACGAAATAGCCTCTCTGGCCGCAGGCGGGGCCATCCAGGCAGCAGAGATGGGGCTTACTGAGCCGTGCTTCGGATTGATCAGACCACCGGGCCACCATGCATCCTCGGATTCAGCCTGGGGCTTTTGCTTCTACAGTAATATGGCCATCGCCATGGACCACCTGAAGCGGAAAGGGGCCATAAAGAGCGCCTATGTCCTTGACTTCGACCTGCATTACGGCGACGGCACGGTCAACATCCTGGGTAAGAAGGGGTATGTGCAAATCCACAATCCCAAATCCTCTGAACGCAAATCCTATCTTAAAGAGGTTGCAGGCGAGCTGGAAAGTTTCAAGGCCGACATCATCGGCATCTCGGCAGGCTTCGATAATCACGAGGAGGACTGGGGCGGGGTCTTGAGCACCGATGATTACCGGCAGATCGGCAGGCTCGTGAGAGAGACCGCGAATCGCACCGGAGCAGGGTTCTTCGCCATCCTGGAGGGCGGCTACAACCACCGGGTCCTCGGGCACAATGCGTGGGCGCTCATGCAGGGAATGGAGGGGGTCTAGTCACTAGTCACTAAAAAAATATGATTCATCACAGTAAAGCATACTCGGATCATTGAGGAGCACACAGAGGGATATCTAACCACGAAGAGCACGAAGGATGAAATTTTTTGAACTCTCGAAACGGGACATTGGCTGTGCCATCGAGGTACATCGTATTCTCGGCCCTGGTTTGCTGGAATCGACATACGAGCAGTGCCTGGCACATGAGCTCCATCGGGCTGGAATAGCTTTCAAACTGCAACATCCATTGCCTGTGGAGTACAAGGGAACGAGAATGGACTGCGGCTAAAAGAGTTGATGTGCTGGTAAATGACGAGCTGATCTTAGAACTGAAGAGTTTCGAGGAGGTTAAGGGCATCCACGAGGCCCAGTTGCTTACGTATATGAAGTTGGCAGGTGTTAAGACAGGCCTGCTGATCAACTTCAATGTGAAGGTGCTTCGGACAGGCGTTAAGCGTTTTGTCTTATGATTTTCTTCGTGCTCTTCGTGTCCTTCGTGGTGAGAACAATGAGCTGGAAGAATGAGGCAAACCATAAAAGTATGCTTCACAGAGAAGAACCAAAAATATACAGGCTCATTTGCGTTGAGAGCTCGTTGTTGTGGTAAACTATTACATGAGCAACAACGATAAGGTTATTCAGAAATGCCTGAGACGAGATGATCATGCGAGGAGGCAATAGATGAAGGTCAGTACGGTTTCCGAGATGAGGGCTTTTGACAAGGCTGCAATTGTTCGATTCGGCATCCCCGAGGTGTTGCTCATGGAGAATGCAGGCCTTGCCTCGTATGAAGTCCTGATGAGGGAATTAGGTATTGCAGGCAAGTCCTTCGTGGTGCTCTCAGGCATCGGAAACAATGGCGGCGACGGGTTTGTCACGGCTCGGAAGATCCATTCCGCAGGAGGTAATGTCAAGGTCTTCATCCTGGGAGAGGCCGGTAAGTTCAAGGGCTCAGCCCTCATCAACCTCGAAGCAATCAGAAAAATCCCCATCGAGATCCATGAGATCGCGGCGGCAAAGGGCATCAAAAAGGATATCGCCCGTTGCGACATAATCATTGACGCCATCTTCGGCACCGGCCTGACACGCAATGTGGAAGGGCTCCATAGAGAGGTCATCGAACTGATAAACTCAAGCAATAAGACCGTCCTCAGCCTTGACATCCCATCCGGCATAAACGGCGACACAGGCCGGGTCATGGGTTGTGCCGTACATGCGGATTATACCATCACTTTCGGCCTTCCCAAGGTCGGTAACCTCCTCAATGCCGGATCTCATTACTGCGGCCGCCTCTTTGTCACCCATATCTCTTTCCCGCCGGCCTTGTACAATTCCGAATCCATCAAGCTCGCCCTCAACGACCCCCCTGCACTTCCGCCAAGGGACCCCGACGGACATAAAGGCGACTTCGGAGAGGCGCTCTTTATTGCAGGGGCCAGGGGATACTATGGCGCCCCGTATTTTGCAGCGCTCTCGTTCATGAAGGCAGGAGGAGGGTATTCACGGCTTGCAGCACCCGAATCCATAACACCTTTTATTGCCTCCAAGGGCAGCGAGATCGTGTTTATCCCCCAGGTGGAGACCGGTTCCGGCAGTATCTCACTGAAGAATAAAACCGGACTTCTGGAACTCTCTGAAAAGATGGACTTCGTTGTCCTTGGCCCGGGGTTGTCGCTGAACGAGGAGACTGCCGCGCTTGCACGCGGGCTGGCACAGAGGATAAAAAGGCCGCTGCTCATCGACGGTGACGGTATCACCTCCGTTAGCAGAGACCTCACCTGTATCAAAAAAAGAAAGGCGCCCACCATACTCACCCCGCACCTTGGCGAGATGGCAAGAATAACCGGAAGACCGGTTAAGGATATTGATGCCGACAAGATCGGGACCCTCAGGGAAGCTGCAGCCGGCCTCAATGCCGTCATCGTGCTCAAGGGTGCCCGCACGCTCATTGGATATCCGGATGGGAAGGTCTTCATCAATATGAGCGGCAACTCCGGAATGGCCACTGCCGGATCGGGTGACGTGCTCACCGGGACCATTGCAGCCATGTACGGTCTTGGTTTGCCCCTTGAGGATGCAGTGCGCAAGGGGGTCTTCATCCATGGTGCTTCAGGGGATCTGGCGGCCCGCGATAAAGGTGAAGACGGCATAACAGCCCAGGACATCCTTGATTATCTACCCTCTGCCATGGTGCAGGACCGGCAGGGAGTCCTCCTTAAACGATACGGCTTACCGGTCATATTCTGAGTAATTAATATTGAATTGCCGGGAATTAACCGGATTCTTAGCCTTTTTAGGGTATGACACAGAGGGAGTGTTCTCTCCTCCCTCTTTCATGATATTCATATTGAGAAGTACCCTTAACAAATTTTTATTCCCCCTGTTAAGTTTATTTCAGATCGCGCCGATATACTTACTAGCCAGAAAGAGTCAACACTCTCTTCGTAACTGCCAGGCCTTGTTAGCTTGGCATTTTTTTTACCCTCATGGATGGATTTTATGTTTTTCACTATCAATCATGTCCTGTGGTATGTAAGAAAAATAGGTACAGGTTCAGGACATAGGTAACAGATGAGGTTCAAGACATGGGTTACACTTTCTGATCACTGGTCACTATCCAAAATCTCCCTGACCTTCTTCGAAAGCTCGGCCATACTGAAGGGCTTCTGGATGAAACCTTTGCAGCCGCTTTGCATGATTTCCTTGGCCTGGCCGTCAAGACTGTAACCGCTTGAGAGCAGCACCCTCACTGCCGGGTTTATACGGCGCAGGGTGTCAAAGGTTTCCTTACCGCCGAAATCAGGCATGATAATGTCGAGGACCACAAGGTCGATCTTGTCCATATTCTGCTCATAAATCAGTAAACCTTGTCTCCCACCCGGAGCAGGCATCACCTGATAACCGAGACTTTCGAGCATTCTGGAGCCGACATCCAGGATCATTTCCTCATCATCGATGAGCAGCACGGCCTCTTGTCCCTTCATGATCTCGTCTTTTGTCCCGAGCTCTTCTTGCACATGCTTTTCTGAAGCAGGGAGGTAGATCATGAAGGAAGTACCAAAGTCTTTTTCACTATCCACATGGATGAATCCGCCGTGATTCTTGATAATACCATACGCGGAGGCCAGCCCAAGGCCGGTTCCGCGTCCGCGCTCCTTGGTGGTGAAAAACGGCTCGAATATCCTTGATTTTACCGACTCGTCCATTCCGATGCCCGTATCCGTGACAGTCACCTTCACGAATCTACCCGGGTTGATGTCGTAGGGACTCACATCAACCTTGTCCAGGTCGATATTTTCAACCGAAAGATACAGGTCACCCCCGCCCGGCATAGCCTGCCACGCATTTACGAACAGATTGAGCAGTACCTGCTCCATCTGCCCCCTATCCACTTCTACTGACCAAAGTCCTTCGGCGATCTTGTGGTGTATCCGTATCTCCTTCTTGGTCCTGCCGAACAGCTCGGAGCTCTTGTGGATGAATTCCCCGAGATGGGTGGGTTTGACCTCGTACTTGCCTCCACGGGCAAAGCCCAGGAGCTGTTTGCTGAGGTCGGAGCCCCGTTGTACGTATTCCTCAACGCTCTTGAGTCGGTCAAAGAACGGATGAGACTCGTCACAATGCATGAGCATGAGGGATACATTACCAAGTATACCCATGAGCAGATTGTTAAAGTCATGGGCAATACCCCCGGCAAGAGTTCCGACAGCCTCCATCTTCTGTGCACGCATGAGCTGCTGTTCCAGGTTCTTCTGATCGGTGATGTCGATGAGGAAGCCCCTCAAGCCTGCGGGTTTGCCATTGCGGTAGATGACCGTGGAGTGCACCAGTGCAGGGAAAGTGCTGCCGTCCTTTCTCCGTGCCTCATACTCATTGAGGCCAAGCCGCTCACCCTGCAAGACCCTCTGGTAGTTCATGATCAGACGATCACGATCCTCCAAGGCGAATGCATCCATGACATTCATGCCTTTATCCACTTCTGCCTGAGTGAACCCGAACTGCTTCAAGGAACTCTGATTCACAAAGGTCACTATCCCATTCTCATCAGTCTCAAATACCGTCTCTGGAAGCAGATTCGCTATGTCCCGGAATCTTTCTTCGCTCCGCTTGAGCGACTCTTCCGCCTGTTTGCGGTCGGTCATGTCGATGATGGACGCCACGCTGTCCCTGGTGCCCGGGATTATGGCCACGCTCATGAAGAGGTTCCGGATCTCCCCCGAGCGGACCTTCACTTTGAATTCATACGAACTGGGGGCTGAACCGGGGTCGCCCCTCCTCTTCATGTGGTACTGCTTCATCATCTCGAGTTCTTCTTTCATCACGAAATGGGTCCAGCTCATCTTGTTCTCCACTTCCTGCCTGGAATATCCCGTGAGCTTCTCGAAGTTGGAATTCACGAGCAGTATTGTGGTGCCCTCGGTCACGATCATATTGGCTGTCGCAGTGCTCTCGAATATGGTCCGGTACCGCTCCTCACTCTGCTTGAGGGCATCTTCCATCTGTTTGCGTTCGGTCATGTCGATGAGGGACACTACACTGTCCCTGGTGCCGGGTATCATAGCCACACTTGCGAAGAAGTCCCGAACCTCCCCCGATCGGATCCTTCCTCTGAATTCATACATCCTGGGGGTTGAACCGGCCTCGACCCTCCGCTTCATGTGGTATTGCTTCATCTTCTCGAGATCTTCTTCCACCACAAAATGGGTCCAGCTCATCTTGTTCTCCACTTCCTGCTTGGAATATCCGTTCAGCTTAACGAAGTTTGAATTCACCAGCAGTATTGTGGTGTCCTCAGCCAAGATCATATTGGATGTCGCAGTGCTCTCGAATATGGTCCGGTACCGCTCCTCACTCTTTTTTATGGCCTCTTCGGACTCTTTCCGGTCGGAGATGTCGGTCTGGGTGCCTATTATCCGCAGCGGCCTTCCATCCTCGGACCACCTTATGACCTTGCCGCGTTCCAGGATCCATTTATACATCCCGTCCTTGCATTTGATCCTGTGCTCGCTCGTATAGATGGGCATCTCACCTTTCAGATGCCGGATAAGATTCTCTTGGGACTGCTGCCGATCATCCGGGTGGACCAGATTCGTCCACTCATCCTGATCGTCGGTGATCTCATCCTCCGTATAGCCGAGCATCTCCTTCCAGCGCCTGGAGCGGTAAACTTTTCTGTTTGGGACATCAAAATCCCATACCCCGTCGCCCGCGCCCTCCAGGGCGAACTGCCACCGTTCTTCACTCTCACGCAAGGCCTCTTCCACCTTCTTGCGCTCGCTTATATCCCGGGTGGTCCCCAGAATACCCGTCGGATTACCGGCTTCATCATACAGGATATTAATCTTCACCTCTGTCCATACAGTGGATCCATCCTTGCAGAGCATCTCGAGCTCGATGCTCTTCGTCCACTCTCTGCCGTGCATCTGTCCGCCGAACTCCAGCAAACGCTCCTGTGTAAAGAGATCGACTACTTTCTGGTAGGATTCGGGCGTAAGAGTATGCTCCATGGCATGCGTCATAACTTCTTCAGGGGTGTATCCCCTGAGCTCCATGACAGAAGGGCTCACATAGACATAGTGCAAGGCGGGGTCGAGAACCCAAATAACATCCCGCAAGTTCTCGGCAAGCAGCCTGTAGCGTTTCTCGCTTTCCTTGATAGCATGTTCCGCCTGGATCCTTTCCGTGATGTCTCTTCCTATGCCCCGAAAGCCTGCTGCCTCTCCCGATGGCCCATACATCAGAGATATGGACGCCTCGATGACCCTTTTATCCCCATCCTTTCTCATTATTTCATAATCCACCATGGTATTTGATATGCCGGTCCTGAGTATCTCGTCGAAAATCTGGGATGCCTTTTCGGCAGACTCCGGTGTGCTATAGACCTTGTAATTCATTCCCATGAGCTCTTGCCGGGAATAGCCGAGGACTTTGCTCAGGGAATCGTTGAAAAAGGTGAAGCTGCCCTTGAGGTCCAATTCGAAATATGCCTCATCAATGTTCTCCAGGATAGTGCGGTACTTCTCTTCGCTCTCCCGAAGGGCCTCCTCGGCCCGTTTACGCTCGGTAATATCCCGGACAACCCCCCTGAAACCAATCGGATCTCCGTCGGCATTGCGCCTCAGGGATACCGAAGCCTCTACGAAGATCCTACGGCCTCTCTTGTCCTTCAGCTCCCAGTCGACCAGGGAGATCGGCTTACCTGAGAGAAAGACGCTATGGTAAGCATTGAACACCTTCCTGGCATTCTCCTCATCCATATACTTGCGAAAATTCATTCCATTGAGTTCATTTATGGTATAGCCGAGTCGATTCAGAGTCTTGGAATTGAAGAAGGTGAAGTTGCCCTTGAGGTCCACCTCGTAATATGCCTCTTCCATATTTTCGAGGATACTCCTGTAGCTCTCCTCGCTTTCACACATGGCCTCCTCTGCGCGCTTACGCTCGGTGATATCCATACAGGAGGCCACGCTATCTTTGGTACCTGGAATCAGGGCTAAAGTCAGAAAGATGTCTTTCATCTCTCCAAAGCGATTCTTGAACCTGAACTCATAGGAATTTGGGGCCGAATTCGAGTCAATCCTGCGCTGAACATGGTAGCGCTTCATCATCTCAAGGTCTTCATCCGCAATAAAGACAGTCCAGCTCATCTTCCCTTCCATCTCTTGCCTTGAATAACCGGAAAGCTTCTCGAAATTGGAGTTCGCGAGCAGTATTGTCGTGTCCTCTCCAATGAGTATGGATGCGTTGCCTGTATTCTCGAAGATGGTGCGGTAGCGTTCCCCGATCTTCTTCAGTTGTTCTTGGGCCACCTTCCACCCCGTGATGTCACGGGCTATGCCCTGGATGGCATAGGGTTCTCCTCCCCGGTAGATGACCGAGGACCTCGTCTCCAGCCAGAGGAAGCTGCCATCTTTACGGCGAACCATGTACTCGCTGGACCCCTTCTGGGAACCTGTTTGCTTAAGTTCTTTTACGATGTTAAGCCCAATGGGCATCTGATCGTCTGTGAGCAGGGTTCTCAATGTGAGGTTGGGCACCTCGTCTCTTGAATATCCCAGCATGGTGAGGGCGGAATTGCTGAGATCAAGGACCTTGCCTTCAAAGTCATGGACATAGATGATATCAAAAGAACGCTCAAAGAATGCCTGGTAGCGCTCCTCACTCTCCCTGGCGGTTTCCTTGGTGAGGAGATATTCCTGCTCCAGATCTTTGAACTTTTTTTCCAGTTCCTCATAGCTCGGCCGGTCGTTCATCACCTTCTCCTTCTGAAAGAGATACGGGCCTCTTTTTCCCATACCTCGTCCGGCAAGATACACGAGTACCTTTTGTAAATACTTTATCGGTAAATTGCCCTGCCGATACTTAGCATCTCATGATGAATTGGTAATATTGATTGTTGAGGGCTACTTATGTGAAAATCAGCTGCCCCACAGGAGGCTGTTCAGGCCGGAGCTTCGCTGTGTCCGTCTGGCAACCGCGGCAGAGAAGACCACATCGCTTGCCCATATCTCGATTGCGTTCCTGGCCCGGGTGATGCCGGTGTAGACGAGCTCTCTGGTGAGGATGGGGGAATCTCGGTCGGGCAGCACGAACAGGACTCGGTCGAACTCGGAGCCCTGGCTCTTGTGCACGGTCATGGCAAAGGCGGTCTCGTGCTCAGGCAGCCTCATGGGTGAGATCTTTCTGACAGACCCGTCCTTGTCCGGGAAGCATGCGCGCAACGCTCCGTCATCGTTCAGAATGAGCCCGATATCACCGTTAAAGAGCCTCACCGTGTAATCGTTCTGTGTGATGAGCACCGGCCTGCCGTGGTAATGCGGCCCTCCTGGCTCCAGCAGACCGGCATCGCGGAGGATCCCTTCCGCCATACGGTTTATGGTCTTCACCCCATAAGGCCCTTCCCGAACAGGACAGAGTATGCGGAATGTATCGAAGAGCCTGAAGCGGTCATGGATGTCATCCGTGCTGAGATAACCTTTATAGCCCTTGAGCAAACTATCCTGTAATTTATCCCGAAGCTTTTCAGGCCTGGGCAGGTCATGGTATCCAAGCTCAGGGCCCGGGCCGGACCCAAGTATCTCAAGGCAATGCCCGGCGTCGCCGGCATTCACTGCCGTGCTTAAACGATAGATGGGGCTGTCACCGGCAAACCTGTAGGTCTTGGTGAGATCCACTAATGAGTCCTGCATGCCGCTTGTTTCGCTGCTTGTGACGGCCACACCGGTAATCTCTTCAATCAGGGATGCAAAGGCCCTTGAATATTCATGGGTACCGCCTACATCACAGATATCACCGAGCACATAGCCTGCCTGAACGGATGCGAGCTGGTTCTTGTCGCCCAGGAGGATTAGTCGAGCCCCGACCTTGAGGGCCTGCACGAGGTTGGACATGAGGGCCAGGTCCGCCATGGACGCCTCATCGATGACCACCACGTCCGCCCTCAGCGGATTGTCAGCCGAATTGCGGGGCCGTGAAGACCCTGGTGCGAAGCCGAGGAGCCGGTGGATTGTGGAGGCTTCATGAGGGATCATGGCCTTGACATCAGGGGTACAGTCGAGCAGGCTCAGCCCGCGCTGAATAGACTCCTCAATCCTGCGGGCGGCCTTGCCCGTGGGCGCCGCCAATGCGATCTTCAAGTTCGGCTCCTGTTCGAGGATCAGGGCCAGGATCTTGCACACAAGGGTGGTCTTGCCCGTGCCGGGTCCGCCGGTTATCACGCATAATGACCGGGTCACGGCGATCAGTGCGGCTATTTTCTGCGGGATGTTCACATCCGTATCATCAGGGAACAGGCAGATCGTGCCGTCGCGCAGCAGTGCCTGATCAAAGGGTTTCTCCCGGGCATTCAGGTCCAGCAGGGCCCTGGCCAGCCTCTGCTCGTTCTCATAAGAACGGTAGAGGTAAAGCCTGCCGGCCTCATCCAGGATCAGCGGACGATACTCCCCTGGGCTTCCTACCACCGGCTCTGATCTGAGAGCTGCCATCCATGCTTCAGGAGAAGGCAGATCCGTGATAAGGGCCTTGTCATCCCCTTCGGCAAGCGATGCCAGGGGGTTATTCAAATCCATGCAGGTGTGCCCTTCCCTGCCGAGCCTGCTGACAAGCGCGGCTGCGAGGATGAGCTCAGGGCTGTTCGATCCTGAGAGCTGCATCATGAAACGGGCGAAATGCAGGTCAATCGGCTCGAAGACGTCCACGGACAGTATCAGAGCCTGATCAAGGTCTTGAAAAAAGCTTGCAGTATCATTTGCCATTTATTTTGACCCTCTGTTCATATATAAATCTGCTTTTTAAATATGTTTCACTCTTCAATCAATGTCCATTCCCCCTCGCTTATCAACATCTAGTTCAGTCAATTTTCCTTCTTCATCAGGGGAAAGTTTAACTCTTTTACCCATCCCCCATGACATATATCTTCGCGCCAAAAGGCGCTCCTAAAGCCCCGTATCCAACAGAACATCGCACAGCCGCTCTACCGTCTCTTCATCCGGACGGGCGCGGAATATCCCGTACTCTGGGTCCATCTCCGGGTCCACGCCGCGCAAGTAAACATAGAAGACCCCGCCGAAGTGCTCGTCATACGAGTACCCTTCAAGCCGGTGCATGAGATACCGGTGCAGCGCCACGGTGTAGAGGTGGTACTGGAGTATGTAGTTGTCCCTGATCATGGACTGAAGGAGCGCATCCTGGCTGTAGTCCTCCACGCTGCCGCCCAGGTGGTTGGACTTCCAGTCGATGAGATAGTACTTCTCCTGGTGTAGGAAGATCAGGTCCATGAAGCCCCTCAGGAAGCCCTTCACCGGGTCGAAGGTGAAGCGGGGAGTAATGGCCGGGAGCCGATCCCCCTCTCTCTGTCCCTTACCCGTGAGGGGAGAGGGGACCTTCATGGAGGACATGCAGTCAGTAATGGCCTGATCGAGAATGCCGGGTGTGAGCGGCTTGAGAGGGAACATGAACTCCAGCTCAGAGAGCCGCTCGCTGTTTGCAATGCCTGATAGTCGAAAAGCACCGATGCCCTCGACAGGATTCGTACCCCTGCCCTGCCTCTGAGCTCCACCGTCATTAAGGCCCGGGTCCGATACCAAAACCCTGCCCAGGTCAACATCCAGGACCTTTCTCACCATGCCCGTCACCGTATCGGTCCAAGCCATGTCGAAGCCATGGGCACCGAGCGTCTCCTCCACCACGGCCCGGACCGCCGCATTGTCCGCAGTGAAATCGATCCGCTCAAAGACCTCGTGCAGGAGCGTGCCTGCGCGTGCACCGCGGGGGAAGGAGAAGATGTCCATCGATGGTTCCAGCCTCAACTGTGTGCCTGCAGGCGTGCCTGCCCGAACAAGGGCCCGGGTATCAGGCACGAGAGCATCCCTGTCACCGGGCACGAGCACGTCCCGGTCAGCGGCATCGAAACCCTTGTGCAAGCCATGGATGAACGAGGTGTAGCTGGCAATCCCCCAGGTGGGGTCAATGGCCCCCGGGAAAACCCTCGCCGCAGGCTCTTCTGGCGATACGGCAGCCCCGATAAGCCCTTCGGGCTGGTCCTGGGGAAGGTCCAAGATCCGGGCATGGCCCGATCCTGCTGCAAGGAATTCCTCCAGGCTTCTCCGCAGGTCTCCGGCATCCATGCCTTTCATGAGATGGGCCATGGCCGAGTTCTCGCCCCCTCTCACCTTCCCCCAGGCTACATAGCACCGGTTCTTTGCCCGGGTGAGCGCCACGTAGAGGAGCCTCACATTCTCCGCCAGGATCTCCTCCATGGCTTTTACCCTGTGGTCCTCCTGTTTAGTGGAGCCCATGTCCAGCACCGCGGCCTTTGTATCATCGTGGAACAGGACACCCTCTCCCCGGTCCGGCTTCGCAGCGCCCCAGGCAAAGGGGCAGAATACCACTGCGAACTCGAGTCCCTTGCTCTTGTGCACGGTCATGACCTTCACCGCATCGTCGTCGCTCTCGAGCCTGAGCTGGTACTCGTCGCTGCCGGGCACCTTGGGGTCCCTGCGCTCGGCGAGCCATTTCCTCAAGCCAAGCATACCAAGCTTTTCTGCTGCCTCGGCCTTGCCCAGGAGCTCGGCGATGTGGAGCACATTGGTCAGGGCCCGCTCGCCGGCGCCCATTCCCAGCAGGCGCTCCCGCACCCCTTCCCCGTCCAAGAGCCTGCGGATCATGGGCGTGAAGCCGAAGCGCGCCCAGAGCTCATGGTATCCCCGGAACCGCTCGATCCGATTTTCCCACGCCGCCTCGTTTTGACTGAGCGCATCGATGGCTGAAGCGTCCATGGCGAAGATGCGGGTCATGAGCGCGGTGCGCACGAGCCCCTCGCGAAGGGGCTCGGCCAGGGCGGCAAGCAGCACCTCCATCTCAAAGGCCTCGATCGAGCCGAACACGTTTTCGTCGCTGAAGAGCACGCTGGGGATGAGCGCTGCGTGCAGACTGTCCCTCACCATGCGCGCCTGGATGTTCGTGCGCACGAGCACGGCCATGTCCGAGGGCTTGAGCCGCTCGCCGCCGAGCTTCACCTCATTACCGCCTGCCCCGTTCAGGAGCCGGGAGATCTCAAATGCAACGGCCCTGCACACGGCCCTGCCCGCCTGCTCCACGGTGAGCTCAGGGGCCTGCCCTGCATCCATGAACCAGACCTGCAGATGGCCTTCATCAACTCCTGTCAGCGTCTTCCGGTCGGTCTTCGGAGCGGGCTCGGCCGCCTCGAAGCGGATCCAGTCGAACACAAAGGGATATTCCACCCTTGAGAACACCGCGTTCACCGCCTCGATCAGACCGGGCACGCTCCGCCAGTTGTGGACTAGGGTATGCCTGTGCGCCTCCTCCACGCCGGAAGCGGCCCGGGCATAGGTGAACACATCCGCGCCGCGGAAGCTGTAGATGGCCTGCTTGGGGTCGCCGATGAAGAACAGGCACGAGCCTGCAAAGCACCTTGTGAAGATCTCATACTGCAAAGGGTCCGTGTCCTGGAACTCGTCGATCAGGGCCGCCTTGAACCTGCCGGCTACCGTGCCTGCCAGTGCGTCGCCCCCCCGGGACCTAAGGGCCTGGTGCATCCTCACCAGCAGGTCGTCGAAGTGCACGAGTCCTTGCTTCTCCTTTCGTCGTGCCAGGGCCGTATCCAGGAATGCGAGGAATTCCACCTTGAGCCCGGTGATCTCGTCTTCCATGGCGGCAACGAGCGCTTCGCCTGCCTCCTGCAGGGCCCCGCACAGGCCGAAGACCGGGTGTTCCGGCACTGCGGCGCCCTTCTTTGTGGCCTTTCTGATGGCCCCCGGCGTGAACTTGGCAAGGCTCCCGGCCGCTGGCAGTATCACCGAACCCATGGTCAGGTAGCTGTCAATGTCCTCCAGGTACCCGGGTATCCTGGTGATCTTGTGGGTCGTCTGGTTGATGGTGTCCGGGTCGCAGATGAGCCGCTCCACCTTGCCTCTTCCCTCCGGCCATGCCGAGGCCAGGGCAGCGAATGCCTGCCGGAATGCAGACAGGTAAGGCTCCAGGGCCTCTCCCCGGCCAGGAGGTGCGCCCTTAGGGATAATCTCTGCCGCGAGGTTCCTCTGCCTGGCCAGGCCCATGAACCACTCCGGGCTCACCCTGCGGCTACGGGCAAAGGCCACGAACTCGGGCACGGTGACCGCGGTGATGCGCATGCGATAGAAGTCGTCTGCTATGGATGCCACCATGTCTGCCTGGTCCGTGACCAGCTCGGTCTCGAAGGGGCTTGCCGTCTCAAAGGCCAGCTCCTTGAGCATGCGCTGGCAGAAGCCGTGGATGGTGGAGATGGCGGTCTCGTCAAACCTGGCCAGGGCGTCATCCAGAATGCCAAGGGCCTGCACACGGTTTCCCACCTTTTCCAGGAGCCGGGTGGTGTTGGGGTCATCCGAGGCCCCATGCACAAAGGCGTCACGGGCCTGGCGCAGCTTGTCCCTGATCCGGGTCTTGAGCTCGTCGGTTGCAGGCACCGTGTAGGTGACCACGAGGATCGCCTCCACGGGCATGCGCTGCTCCAGGAGGAGCCTAAGGAAAAGCGATGCAATGGTGTAGGTCTTGCCGGTCCCCGCGCTTGCCTCGATAAGATGCGTGCCGGAAAGATCTAAAGCCATGAGGTCCAGTGGCTTCACCATTTCCTTGCCTCCATCCGGTCGATGAGCGGTCCGTACACCTGCACCGCCATTTCCCGGAACTCATCATCCAGGGGATCAATGCCTGCAAAGCAGAGGTGCATGGCTGCATCCCCCGCCTCGGCCATCCCCTGCCACCCCCCGGCCCAGGCCTTGCGGGCCTCCTGCATGGCCCTGTCCGGATTGAGAGTCTTCTTCACCACCTCTGCATAGGCGTACGAGCTCCTGGGGAAGAGGTGCACCGGCCGGCACAGGCCCTGCCAGTACATGTCCAGGAGCGCCTTCAGCACGACAAACGGCTCCTCCACTGCGCTGAACCGAGCCTGCCCTGCCTTGTGGATGTGCAGTCCCGTCACCTGCGCACCCGGGCTCATAGCCTGGAGCAGGAGCAGGCTGACCCAGGCCCGCATCAGGTCGCTCGGTGTGATGTCGGCATAGCGGAACGAGAGGAATCCTTGTGCCTCAAGGCTATCCACGGCCCCGAAGATCGTAAAGGCGTCCACCGCCACTGTCACGTCCTTCCTCATCATCCCGGCGCCCGTCATGGCCCGCCTGATGAGCGGGAGGAAGGCATCGATCTCACCGGCGATGCCGGATAGCGCCAGCTCGCCCGGCAGGCCGTGGGGCAGGTCCCCCTCGGCCCTGAGCCGCGACAAATCCATCTCCACACCCTTGCCTGCGAGCCTCTCCGCAAGGACCCGCTGCTGCAGGGTGTATCGCTCCAGGCCGGTCATGGCAAAGGGCTCCCGGTCGAGCAGGGCCTCCTCCTCCCGGGGCAGCATGGCGCCGAGCCTATGCCTCAGGAAGAACCGAGCCGGGCCCCGGAAGAACTCCAGGAGGCGCTCCATGTCCACGATCCGCCACTCCTTCTCGGGCTCGGAGAGCCGCATTGCGCTGACCGGCCCTGCATGCCCATCCATGCGCAGCGCCCTGGCAGCTAAGGCATTGTCCTTGGAATAGCTGAACAGGCCCGTGCCTGCTGTGAAGTATTTCGGGTTGAAGGCCTGGAGGCAGTGGCGCACCACCACATGTTTGCTCACCGGTCCCTCCGGGGTCACAAAGGCCCGGTCCAGGTACTCCAGCAGGCTGCTCACCACCACCGAGGGCGGGATCGAGGCATTGTCCTGTATGCCCTGGCCCACGTGGCTGATGCAGAGCACGTCTCTGGCCGAGAGCAGGGCCTCGAGGAAGAGATAGAGGTCGTCTTCGCGCCTGGAGCGGTCGCCCTTGCGCGCCTGCATGGCCATAAGGTCGAGCCCGCTTGCATAATCCCTGCGGGGGAAGGATTCATGGTTCATGCCCATGAGGCAGATCACCTTGAACGGGATGCTCCGCATGGGCAGCATGGAGCAGAAGGTGACCCCGCGCTCTAAGAAACCCGCCCCTTCCGCGGCATGGCTGAAGGCCTTAGCCAGGTGGTGCCGTACCACGTCGATGGTCACCTTGCCGGTGAATCCAGCATCCCGGGCGATCTTCTCCAGGTTCCGCACCGCTGACTTCAGCCGCAGGAGCTCCTGCACGGTCTCTTCATCCGCAGCAAAGAGGTCATCGATGATCTTCAGAAGCACCTCCGACCACTCGCCCAATCCCCTTTCCTGCCTGAGCTCCTCCACACCCGAAAAGAGCCGGTGCACGAAGTCCACAAAGCTGCCCAGAAGCTCTGCCGAGGCAGGGTCCATGTCAATCAGCGGCGCAATGCCTTCGAAAAGTCCCTCATCGTCCCCTGCCATGGCATAGCCCAGCAGGAGCCTCTTCAGGCCAAAGCCCCAGGTGTTCTCCTCGAACCCGGGCAGGCCCATTTCCTCTTTTTCCTTGCCGTCCCTACCCCACCTGATGTTGGCATCTGTTACCCACGTATGGGCCTTCCGCACTGCCTCCTCATCCATGTTGAACCGGCTGCGCACCGGCGCCTTGTCGAGGAGGTCCATGACGAGCGACGCCTCGAAGCGCTGGCTAGGCAGGTCGAGGACGGCCATGAGCGCATCCGCGAGCTGGGAGCTCCTCCTGAACGACCGGTCCGAGATGCTGTAGGGGATGCGGCGGCTATCATCCCCAGCCATATCGAACACGGCGCGGATGAAGGGCGCATACGCCTCGATGTCAGGCGCCATGACCAGCACGTCCCGGGGCTCAAGGCCTTCGATCATTACCTTATCTTCCTCTCCCCTGGTGGGAGAGGATTGAGGAGAGGGGGGATTCTCGAAAAGCGCAAGCAGCGTGTCCAGGAGCACCTCCACTTCCCGCATGGGGCTGTGGCAGGAATGGATCTGAATGGAGCAGTCCCAGGGCTCCACCTCCACCAAACCCTCTTCGCCGGGCTGCCTCAGGTTCAGGATGTCGTCCTGGACTTTGGTAAGCATGGTGGAACGCTCACCATCATCGAACAGGTCCGTCTCCTCGGGGTCGAGGTCGAGGACCATGTCCAGGAAGTTCCTGCCGAGCCTGCCCATGCCTGCCAGGAGGTCGTTGCGCGATTCCAGGTGCAGGTCCGTCTCCGGAACCTTGCCCGCGATCCTCGTGATGCGCCTCTCCGGCATGATGTCTGCCCAGTATTCTCTGCAGGGGTTCAGGCAGTAGAGGGTGACATCGATGAGCTCTGCAAGACCTTTCAGCACCTCCAGGTGAAATGCAGGAAGATACGAGATGCCGAAGATGGACACCCGCTGGGGCAGCTGCGAGACGTCCGCCTTGGCAAGGCCGCGGCTGAAGAGCTGCTTGAGCCGGGCCCGGTGGTTCGCATCGACCCCTTCGATTATCTTTTTCCAGAGCACTGCCTGCCAGTTCTCCGGGTAGCCTGTCGGCGCGACCTTGCCCTCTTCCCATCCGAGCACGAGCTCGGGCCTGAATATGACGTACTGGTCAAAGATGTTCGCCATCATGGCGCTGAACTGGTAGAGCTTCATGCCTGCTGTGTCGCCCTGGAGGTAGTCCCTGATCCGGCTGAAACCGACTTGGCTGAGGAGCCCTGGCAGGCAGTCCATGATGCATAAGCCGAGTGCATCCTTTTCGAACAAAGCGGGCTGTGTGAAACCCGGCAGGATGCGCGAGAACATGTCCAGCACAAAGGCATTGGGAAAGGGCCAGCTCACGTTCGCGCATATGCCGCTGCCGCGCGCCAGCTCCATGGAGAGCCAGCGCTGCATGCCGCGGCTCTGCACCACGATGACCTCTGGGGCCAGCGGCGAAGAGAGCGGCTCGGCCAAGGACGCAGCAAGGGCCTGCGAAAGGACCTCGAGCCGGTTGCTCTCAATGAGTCTCAGGCCTGACAACAGACGCCTCCGTGCATGGAATTAAAAAGTGGGGATAGTATAGCATGGAAGACTCGTTCTGTGGGTGGAGAAATGTGGCAAAAAAGGGGACATTTATTTTTACTTCACCTATGGTCGTAAGAAATCGGCATTAAGCAATAGGACCGAATTTATACACCGCACTTTTTACGGCACCACTCAGCCATAAGAGCGAAGATAGGAAGATGGGAGTCAGGTCTTGCTTTTTGACTATTCCGTGTGAATCCGGGGATAAATTGATAAACATCCCCTTTCTTATGCTGCACGGCTCAGGCTGATGCGCATACCTGCCCTGGTCGCCAGAGTGATGAGCATCTCCAGGCTGAACTTCTCCCACTTGCCCCGGACAAGGTCCGATACCCGGGACTGGCTGATGCCGAGCATCTGAGCTGCCTGGGCCTGCGTGACCTTCTTCGCCTCTATGAGTGTGCGCAGGTCAGCCATTAGATCGGCACGCATCTTCAATATCGCTGCCTCGTCCGGGGCGAACCCCAGGTCGGTGAATACATTTCCCGAAGATTTCGTTGAGGTCTTTTTCATATACTACACTCCTATCTGTTTGTATCTCATGCGGGCCAGCTCTATATCCTTCAGGTTTGTCTTTCTCCCTTTCTTGTGAAACGAGTGCAGAACATAGACAGCATCCGCACGTTTCGCCACGTAGATGATCCGCCATTCTCCAAGCACATGTATGCGGATCTCCTTCACACCTTTTCCTATTGTCTGCATGGGCTTCCAGTCACTGGGTTCTAAACCACATTGCACGGCGTAGAGCTCAAAGCCTACAGCCCTACGCACTTCCATGGGAAAATCACGCAGGTTATCAAGGCTTGATCCCATGAACAATAGAGCCTTCATGGGATTATTATATAAGTTTTTATATATCTGGCAACATTAATTTCATACGGACAACCAACCCCCTTATGCCTTGGAGTGGAGAATAATATACTGCTATTTTAGGGATTGACAGACGGAAACAAATCTGTCTAAAAATGTGCCTCATGTAGTCTTTGTTATGTTTACCCTCGCAAAACTCTTGCGAGACTGAGGAGGTTGTTTCCAATGAACAACACTTGCCGTGTCAGGACACGTGTCTATTCGTTTGTTCCCAGGCTGGTGTCGGTCTTGTTCCTCATCTTTCTCTTCCTTGTACCGCTGAGCCCGTCAAAGACGAGTGGAAAATCTGCTGAAATAACCTGCACCCCTGATCCCCATAACGAGATCGCCACCGACAAGAACCTTCCGCTCGGGTGCGAGATGACCCTGAGCAGTTCTTTTTACCACGAGATCCAGGGCAATCCCCTTCTGTATGAATGGTACGGACCGTTCTCTCCGAGCACCATATCGGAGCCGGAAGTGTTCATGCCCGAAGGGACTCATGCAGTCTCCCTGCTTACCTTTGACGGCGTGCAACGCTCTGCCCCCCACGTCCTCTACATCACGGTCGATCCGGCATTCTCCATTTCCGCCGCTGCAAAGAAGGGGAAGGTAGTTGTCACGTGGCCCCATGTGCAGGGGGCCACTCGCTTTGACATCTACCGCGCCAAAGAGAGCGACCCTAGCCGATTCGAAAAGATTGCAGAGCTCCCGGCAGCAACAACCTCCTATACGAATGTAAACCTATGCGATGCAACCTATCTGTATGCCGTGGGTGCGTTGTCAAACAGGCAGTGGCTGTATTCTCAGGTCAAGAGCTCTCATCCGTATTTAACATCCCCGATGTGCAATTACCCGCCTGTCATATACTCCGCACCCATAACCAAGGGCATTGTGGGCCTGAAATACACCTACGACGTGCAGGGGTCAGATCCCTTGGGGGACATGCTCACCTACAGCCTCTTAAGCCCACCGGCGGGCATGAGGATAAACTCCCAGAGCGGTCTCATCGAATGGACACCTCCTTCCCTGGGAGACTATGAGGTTACGGTCAAGGTGAAGGACTGCAAGGGCTCATACAAGATACAAAAATTCATCATTGAGGTGGATGAGCTCCCCGACATCAACAGGAACCCCATTGCCGATGCAGGCGGCCCATATGCCGCAGAGGTGGGCCAGCCGATATCTTTTGACGGCTCTTCATCCTATGACCCTGACGGCGATCCCCTCCTGTATGCATGGATCTTCGGAGACGGCTCAAGCGGAAACGGGGCCTCTCCGAGCCATGCATATGGTGCTCCCGGAACATACCAGGTTACGCTCACGGTCTCTGACGGAAGGGGCGGAACCGCGACCGATGCAACCACAGCAAGCATTCAGCAGTGCCTGCCGCCAACAGTAGGCTTCTCTTCGAACCCGGCGGCCATACGGCAGGGCGAGTCATGCACCTTGCTCTGGACATCCAAGAATGCCTCCACCCTCAGTATCGACCACGGCATCGGAGACGTGGGTGCATCGGGAACCATCACAATACAGCCACAGGCCACTACCACCTACACGATCACCGCAACAGGCCGCTGCGGGACGGCTGCAGAGTCTGTCACCGTCATTGTCCATTCTCCGCCTGTTGTTCATTTGACCGCTGTCCCGGGGTCCATTGCGGCAGGGCAGACATCTAAGCTCTCCTGGACATCCGAGAATGCGGATACGGTAACCATCGACCAGGGCATCGGCCCGGTGACGCCGAACGGCTCTCTCGCCGTAGCTCCCACATCTACCACAACCTACACCATTACTGCTTCCGGGCCCGGAGGGACTGCAACCGATAGTGCAACAATCACGGTATACCAGCCGCCGCATGTAAGCCTGACCTCCCAACCCCAAGCAATCGCCGAAGGCGGGGCATCAATACTCACCTGGACATCCGAGAATGCCGACTCTGCCTTCCTGGATAACGGCCTGGGCAATGTCGCCGTGAACGGATCGCTGGCGGTTTCCCCTGCAGAGACGACAACCTACGCAATAACGGTCCAGGGTCCCGGAGGCACGGCAACAGCCAGTGCTTCAGTAACCGTGCTTCACAAGCCGGCAGTCATCATTGCGGCCTC
The DNA here is from genome assembly GCA_050014195.1 of Desulfomonilia bacterium. Classification (GTDB taxonomy): domain Bacteria; phylum Desulfobacterota; class Desulfomonilia; order UBA1062; family UBA1062; genus MWEI01. Next base: position 137,805 of record JBEKDT010000004.1, read on the forward strand.
ACCCGACACCATCGACGCAGGCGAGACCGCCACCCTGACTTGGACTTCCACCAATGCCGATTCCGCATCCCTTGACCAGGGCATAGGGGCCGTGGAGGTGAACGGCAGCCTGCAGGTGAGCCCATCCGAGACGACCACCTATACCATCACTGCAACAAGCCCCGGAGGCATTGCAACCGCCTCTGTGCCGGTCGGGGTCAACCACCCGCAGCTGCAAAGAAAGGCCTGCGCATACATCACGAACATGGAGAGCGGTGATGTCACGGTGGTGGATATCTCCACGAACAGTATCATAACCCGTATCCCGGTGGGCACGGCACCCTACGGCGTTGCCGTGAGCCCTGACGGCGACCGGGTATATATCGCATGTGGAGGGAGTGACGGCGGGATATATGTCATTGATACCATTACCAATACGGTGGCAGGCACCATAGAAGGAATATATGCGACCACCCTGGCAGTGAACCCGGATGGATCGATCATCTATGCCGTGTCAGCCGTTGACGGGACACTCACGGCTATCGATGCACATTCCCATGGGGTCATCGGGGTCGTTCAGACAGGACCGTCGCCTTTCGGGATAGCTGTAAAACCCGATGGAACAAGGATCTACATCACATCCATGGAAGATGGCACCATGAGGGTGATCGATGCTGCAACCTTGGCAGTCATAGACACCGTGCAGATTGTATACACGGGGAAGCCCCTCTGGGATGTCGAGGTGAGCCCCGACGGGGCATTTGTGTATGTGGTGTCGAGTGATTCATGCCTCCTCGCCGTCATCGACACGAACACGGATGCTTTCGTGAACTCACATTTTTACATGCCCGAGAGGCATCTCGGAAGATGTTATCTTGCTGTGAGCCCTGATGGAAACCGCATATACCTGAGCATAAACAATAGCACCTATTCCGCAGGATCGGTCTATGTCATTGACACACTCTCCCTTGGTGTTGTGAACAGGATTACCGCAGTATCCCCTTCGGACCTGTCATTCACCCCGGACGGAACATTCCTTTATGTGCCCGATAGCGGGGCAAACGGCGTCATGGTCATCGATTCCGGGTCAGACTCAGCGGCTGCTTTCCTGGGAGACGATTTCAGCCGCCCCACGACCTGCGGCCATTTCATCACGAAACATAGGGAGCGGATTACCGGCAGGATCGTGGCCGATGGCGCGGGGGTCGAGGGAATCATGGTCACGCTCACCGATGGCCGCATGACCTGGAGCTGTCCGACCGATGCACAGGGACGCTACATTTTCTATGCACCGCCCGGCAGCTATACCCTTTTCTTTTCCGGCAGGGGATATGCATTCGCGCAGCAGAACCTGGCAGTGAATGTCAGCGACAGGGAGATATCCATCACGGATACCGAGGTGCTTCTGGGCGTGAAGATATGGTCGGAGCCCGGTTCAATAGCATCCGGACGAACGGCACTCCTGCTCTGGAGCTCGATCAAGGCTTCAAGCATCACCATAGACCAGGGCATCGGCAGTGTGGGAACGAGCGGTTCTTACGCAATATCTCCAAACGAGACCACGACCTATACGATAACCGCTTTTGACGGCCAGGGCAGGACAGTGACTGACCAGGTGACGGTGACCGTCTTCCCTCAGCCCCAGGTGAATATCAGTGCGGAGCCGCAGGTAATTTTGAAAGGACAGCCTGCCACCCTGTCATGGACGAGCACCAATGCGGATACACTTACCTTGGGGCCATACGGATGGAATCTGGAGAACATCGGCTCTATCACGGTATTCCCTCAGGAGACCACGACCTACACCATTACCGCTTCAGGTCCGGGCGGGATTGCCACCGCCTCTGCCACTGTGACCGTGTATGAGCCGCCCCAGGTCACTATCTCAGCAAACCCCCAGACCATCTATGCAGGTGAATCCTCTCTTCTCACCTGGTCCTCTTCCAATGTAGATCATGTCAGCATCGACAACGGCATCGGCAATGTGGAACCCGGCGGCTCAATGACCGTGAACCCCGCAAAGACCACGACTTATACCATCACCGCATCAGGCCCGGGCGGGGTCGCCGAGGCTTCAGCCACCCTGACCGTGAACAGCATCATCAGCCTCCACATCGATTCCCCGGCAGAGGGAGCCCTCATCGACAGGCCGGACATCCTGGTGAAAGGCACCATGACAAACGTATACGGCAATGAGACCGGGGTGACGGTGAATGGGGTTCCGGCTGTCATTCATGGGGACAGGTTCTTTGTGAATCATGTGCCGCTCTCTCCAGGAGAGAATTCTCTGATAGTGCGGGCCGCCGATGTTCAAGGGAATGCTTCCGAAGTCGTTATTCCCCTTGATTGCGAGGTTACAGGGCCTTACATCACCCTGTCCGTCAATGATGCCGCGGGTATTTCACCATTCGAGTCAATATTGAGGGTGGAGTCCTTCTTCGAGCCTGACAGCCTTACCTTCTCAGATTCCGGTCCCGGACAGATCGAGTATCTTGACGGATCGGATACGAATGAACGGCTCATAAAAATCCCAAATGCCGGAGTCTATTTCATTACGGCAAGGGTTTATAAAACCGGGGTGCTCTATACAGATACAATAGGGACTGTTGTACATGACCGGACAGAACTTGATGGGATGCTCAGGCAGAAGTGGGCAGGCATGCGCACTGCCCTCCTGAATAATGATATTGATACGGCAGTGAAAGACATATCAAGCAGGACAAAAAATATATACCGGAATGCATTTGGCTATCTCACCGACAGCCAAAGAAGCAGCCTGGTGAATGAAATTGGTGACATCCGGCTCATCAAGATGAGAGGCACCGGAGTGGAATATGACATCCAGACAACAAGGGATGGTACCCTTTACTCATACATTCTTCTCTTCGATCTGGACGAAGACGGGATGTGGAAGGTCGCAAACTTTTGAACTATCCCGTTGCGATTGAACATCTGCTAAGGGGTTGTGATGGTATCATTACAGGTACTACAGGGCTTGTTTTGAAAAAGGGGGAATGGGAATGCTGACAAAAAAGGCATGTCTGATACTGACCATGGCGATGCTTCCTCTCGGTCTTATGGGTGCAGACCTGTTCGGGAATGTGACATTCAGGGGCAAGGTGATCGATGCAGACACCCTCAAACCCATCGAAGGGGCGGTGGTAGTGGCCGAGTGGGAGAAATGCCACCCAGGGATAGGTGAAGGCTCATTATGTGATTTCAAGATGGTTAAAGAGACACTGACAAATGCTTCTGGTGAGTGGAGCATCACAGGGCCACAAGGTGATAGTTTACCTAGTAAGACTCGGGAGATTCTCGGGTTCATCGTATCATGGACAGCACCGCCTCGTTTTCAGATCTACAAACAAGGGTACTGCAGACTTCACCAGAAACCAGGCGGATTACATGCATATCCATATGTAAATAAAGAAAAGAGGTTGGAAGGGATCGTATTGGTCCGCATGGGTGATACGAAAGAAGAGGAAAATGAATTTATGAAACAATATCTTCTAGAAGGTTTCGTTCCTTTTATTCCAGTTAAGGATCCGGAGAGGAAGCTTCGGGAGCTGAATTTCGACTTTCGATACCCTCCTGATGTTATGAGTATAAGGGATGTTTGGGAAAACACTATGTATGATGTAATCGGTTTAAAGAAGGCAGTGACACAAGAAGAAAAGAAGGAAGCGGAAATATTGCCTGCCACTGTAGATCATTGGATTTATCTGCCTCTGTTAAGGAAGACAGTTGAAAATAGTATGAAATGATTGCTGAAGAGGAGGTCTTGGTGAAATGAAGAGGATATGGTTAATTGTATTCTGTGGGGTCAGTCTTCTCAACCTTGTTGTAATGCATATGGACTGCTTTTGTTACAATGTGAATGATCATGGGGAAATGTGTAATTTTGTATCAGATAACACTGTTGATGGTTTTTCTTTTGACCAATACCTGAAACACAATCTCGGTTTTGACCTCGGCAAGGATCAGTATTTCACTGAAGCCCCGATCATGGCACTATTCTGGTTCGGCATCTTTGCAAAGGAACCGGTTAATGCAAAAGAGTGTCTTGCCCAGGGAGCGAGAGACGAAGACTCTCCAGTCATTCGTTGCAAAAACCATTTTCACGACCCCTCAATGACTTGGGATCTAGCTGGGTTAAATAGGGGTGAAGGCTTAGAGGGTGGTAAGTCATCGATACTCTGGGCACAGCTTGGGCAGGGAACACAGGATTATGGTGCGTATAGCTGGCATGATGCACGGCAATACTTTTACAAAGCGCTTACCACAACAGATCCTAATGAGAAAGGCATGAACCTTATGATGACGTTTCAGGCAGTCGGTCACCTCATGCACCTGATTCAGGATGCCTCAGTGCCGGAACATGTGAGAGATAATTCTCATATCACAGGATATAATTACGAAAAATATGTGTCAGTATATTGCAATCCAAAATCTGATAAATACAATACCTTTCTGAATTGGCTAAACGATAATACAGGATACACCTTCAACGACTCTGCCTTCAATCTGCCGAGCAACAGCGAAGCCCCGATCCCCATTGCGCGGATCGTGGATACAGACAGATATGGCGGCACGAACCCCTCCATCACCATGGAGCAGCCCATCGGCATCTCGGAATATACAAATGCAAACTATTTCAGCAAGGACACGATCTTCACATTAGATAAATATCCTTTCCCCAATTGGGGAAGCGTGGATACCGGTGCAGTGCTCATCCAGAACCCGAGGAATTCATCCGGAGAAATACACAGGCAATATCTTCTTAAAGTGCAGGACGGAGATTCAGGTTATCGCCTCTGCACGGCACCTCTGCTTGCCGGTCAGGTCCCTGACACGGCCGAGTATCTGGCCCCCATGCTGGATGACTCCGTATATGGAGACTATGCCGCGCGGCTGGTTCCCCGGGCCGTGTCTTATTCGGCCGGGCTGCTCAAGTATTTTTTCAGGGGTACCCTTGAGATCTCGCTGCCAGCGAGCGGTGTGTATGCATTCACTTCAACTGAACCTGCAGACCCGAGGTCAAAGGGGTTCAACAAGGTGTCCCTGATGGTAAAAAACTCTTCGAGCTCAGGTGAGCCGATGAACGCAGGGGGGATCGAACTGGTGGTCCAGTACCGGTTCCTGACGAACGACCAGAATGCCGATGACCCTCGTTCGGCGGCACTGGACCCCTTTGTCATGTACCCGGCATCGAACCTGCCTGCCCTCAGCAAACCCATATACCTTGTGAAGGCCTTGGATTCGAATAAAGATCATCGCATAACCACTGACCCGCAATTGCTTGAATTCAACCTCGATAACGACGAGATCCCGCTCTGGGCAATAGATGTAAGACTGTATGTCGTGTACAAGGGCAAGCTCGGTACGACCGGCAGCGGGGGATATGAGGAAGATTCCGCGGTATGCGTAGGATACAAGAATATCAATGAACCTACTTCATTGGATATCATCAATGACACAGATACGGTCTGTAAAAATGATGAATGGTGTGAAGCATCCGATGTCGAGAATGTTAAACCCAAATATATTACGAGCTTCTATCTTCGATTCTCACCGGAAGCCCAACCCCAGGATGCATCCCCTGCAGAGGGAGAACATATTTATGCGCTCAGCAATATTAACCCCGGGAAATACAAGAGAGTCTATCTGCTGAGCGATAATACGTACAGCGAGAGTGTCCATTATTCTTATCACTTTGCCGGAGAAAGCGATATGTATGAGGGTTCAAGCACCTATCAGAGGACAGCCATCAAGAATGGGATATATCGCGATGACATCAATGATACGGTGATAAGATATTACCCCATATTCGATGATTTCAGAAATATTACTTATTGGAACATGTTCTACTTCCTCAATTTCGACATATGTACTTTGAGCTCATGCCCGGAAGGTTGTGATAATGCCGATAATCCCTTTGATCTTGAATTGATGTTATAACTGCAGGTTGGCCTGAATAATCGATTCACCTATCACCGGGTGGCACGGGCAAAGGCGCAGGCCCGGTTGCTCTCAATGAGTCTCAGGCCTGACAACAGACACATCCCCACATGGAATGAAAAGTGGGGGTAGTATAACATGGATGGCTCGTTTCGTGGGTGAGGAAATGTGGGAGATCATTCCAAAGTCGAGAATCCCATTTTCCTCTCCAAACCTCTGTTACTCACCTTGACACTGGTCACTGATGAAGGCATGATATAATTATTGAGAGGTAAGTATGAGAATATATACAGCGGTAATTGAAAAATGTAGCGATACAGGATTGTATGTCGGATACGTACCTGGTTTCGCCGGTGCCCACTCTCAGGCTGAAAGTCTCGATGAGCTCAAGGACAATCTAAAGGAGGTCATCGAGATGTTGTTGGAAGAAGGAGAACCCGACCTTGAGGCCGAGTTTGTTGGAACCCAGACAATTCAAGTTGCCTGATCATGGTGAAGCCACCCATATTAAAACCCAAAGAGGTGGTGATTCTTCTTGAAAAAAAAGGTTTTACCGAAGTCCGCCAGAGAGGTTCACATAAACAATACCGCCACCCGGACGGCAGATACACAACTGTCCCCTTCCACCCCGGCCGTGATATTTCTCCTATACTGCTGAAACAGATCGCCAAGGACATTGGGCTAACTGTCGAAGAATTGGTATCCTCCTCAGATTCGAAATAATTTCTCCTCACAGGGTCTTTCAGCAGTGAATTAGGTATTGTGTCCCCGGAATCGGCCCATTATGACTGTGGTTGACAGATATACAACATCCAGTTAATGTCATTAATATCATATTGAGATCAGATCTTATTTCAACATGTACTGGGGCTAATATAACCATTGTATATTGGGAAGAGAATTGAAAAATTCAATGATCACCTCAAAGAATTTATTATGATGAGGGTTTATCCCAAGAAGAATGTGTCCATAACATAAAATGTTGAGGAGGATGTGGTATGAAGAAATTTGATCCATTTGATTTTCCAGAGGAACAGATACCAAAACATTCTAAGGTTGTTAATGTGGTATGTTTTTTTGATGTAGTTGAATTTACAAAAGAGACTACTAATAAAGATATGCAAAATATCATAAGGAAAATTGAAGAAGATATGTCGGATTTACTTTATAATGGTTTTAACTGGAATGAAAAAGGAAGAGATAAGTACGACGAGCCTATTCACAATGATCTTATTCTAATCCCAACTGGCGATGGTTACGGTATAGGATTCAACCCCGGCCTCGACGATAAAAGAATATTAGATACAATAACTAGTATATATAAGCAGTTGCTCGCGGATAATGGTTTGAAAATCCGGATGGGTGTAGCTAAGGGGCCCAATGTAAGACATATAGACAAGAACGATGTTGTTAATCTCTTCGGATATGGTATAAATTTAGCGGCCAGAGTTATAAATGTGGCAAAACCAAATCAAATTCTTTTACACTCTGTTTATGCTGAAGAACTTGGCCAGGCTACAAAGATGTCTGATCTATGCAAGATTGAAAAGCCTATGCCTAGCAAACACGGAGAAAGCATTATCGTCTATAATTATTATAGAAGTGGCGAGTTTGGCATCCCACATCCCAAACAATAATTAATAAATAACAATAAAAAATATGGAATACTATCTCTTTGTAACACATGCATGCAATATGAGATGCGCTTATTGCTCATCTCAAAGAGTATTATCTTCAAATAGCAATTCATTGTTAACCGATGAAAAGGTAGATCAAGTTCTGGAATACATAAAAGAGAATCAAAATGGAGTTGAAGATACACTTGTTTTCTTTGGTGGTGAGCCATTATTAGAACATCATTTGATCGAAGATATTATGAATAAGAGCAAAAACTTAAAACTAAAATATATGCTCTATTCTAATGGTTTATTAATTAACAAAGTTCCTCTTGCCCTTTTAAACTCACTCGACGCCATTTTTATATCTCTAGACGGAGATAAAACCGCGCATGATAAATATAGAGGGTTGGGAACATATGATAAGATAATTGATAACCTTAAGTACCTAAAAGCAAATGATGTTTCTTTTACAATTGGAAGGATCACTGTTGAAGAAGAGACAAATCTTTATGAATCTGTCACAAACATCTTACCACATGTCAATTCAGTATTTTGGCAAATCGTTAATAAACCAAATTTTACCAATCCAACCAAATTTATTAAAAATTATAAAGATGAACTAAATATTCTTTTTAAATATTGGTTAGATAATTTTAGTAAAGGCAATTTAATTAATATAATCCCCTTCTTAGCCGTTGTTGATTATTTGGCATTTAACAACCGTAGGAGCCATTCATTTAGATGTGGGGCGGGTAGTAATTTTCAGGCAATTGATATTGATGGTAAAATATATTGGTGTGATGAGTATGTTGGTGATCCAGCTGGCGTAATAGGCAATATTAAAAACCATAAAAATAACAATCATTACATATGCCACAGGGATATCTTTGAGAATTGCAAAACTTGTGATTTGGGGGATATTTGTTTGGGTAGATGTAGAAAATGTCTAACTGACTATAAAGCCGAGCACGTAGCAATGTATTGCGAGTTAACAAAGCATCTTATTAATTTAATTAAAGATAATTTAACAGAAGTTAATCAAATAATTACTAATTATAATTATAACAGCAATACTTTTTACAATATTACTCATTGCACGGAAGAAATTCCTTAATCTTTTAAATCGCTTATAGTCCCTATAAGCCTACACCCTAAACCCACCGTTTATCTCATCCGCGAAAAAGATGGGGTCAGAGTCCATTTTCTTCTTTAGAAAAATAAATCGTTTCTGACCCTATTTTTCCGGCTCTGCACTACAATGACCTCGGGGGTGAGCGGCGAGGAGAGCTGCTCGGACAAGGACGCAGCAAGTGCCTGTGAAAGTACCTCGAGCCGGTTGCTCTCAATGAGTCTCAGGCCTGGCAACAGACGCCTCCGTGCATGGAATTACTTTTGCCAGAACCTTTTTATGATTATCTGCCGGGCATAATCTGCAGATTTTGGTTTGGCAGGGAACAGGCCCAAGACATTTGTTGGGACACCCTCAGGAAATCTATTAAGAATACAAGCGCCACTGGTACCACACCTCTCAAGCACATTTGTCCAGACACCCTTGGGTGACATTCGCAATGGTTCAACCCATTTTAATGAAGCGCTTTGCCAATTACTCTTGAACTGGGGATCCCATAAATTATTGTCTTCGAATAACAATTGTCCAGTCTTGGGATTCACAAATGCAAACTTCGAAGTACCATGTGTTGATGAGTGATAAACCCCGAGAACCGCAACTACACAAATGTTGTTGTTAGTAAAACTTAAATCACTGAGGATCTTATAAGCATATATCTGGTAGTCGAAAAGCTCCTCAGGTTTACCTGTAAGTAAGGAGAACTCATTTCGATTAGTACCCTTAAATGACAATTCGAAAATAAATGGTTGATTAGGATCTTTGGTTAGGATGTCTAGTGATACAACCCCTTTACCTATTTCAATACCATTTGTCTGAATCAAGATAGGGACTTTGTATGGCTGATATGCTTCACTTAAACCGTTTAGAACATCAATTAAGCTCGACCACTGGAGTGTAGGTTCACCGCCAGTGAAACGGATGAAAGCCTTACCTTTGTCGTATAGAATACTTCGTGTCCCATCTATTATTTCTTTTGAAGATAATACATGCGAAGGATCATCTGTCTCCATTGGCCTAGATGCTGGACTCCAGCAAAAGTGGCAACTGAGATTACATCCCGAAAAATCCCACCGGATTTCCTGATACTCTCCATAGAAGAAACTTCCGGGTGAGTACTTCTTTCTTATCCTGAGCATCCTTTGGATACCTCTTTTTAAAAAGTACTTTATTGTATGGTTAAGGTCTCATTTACTATTTCAGTAGATTCTCTTTGGCAAAGGTTTGTAAAATTTTTTGGCTAGGAAAATCTAAACTGATACCAACTTGTTTGCTAGAGCAACTGGAATAAGAGAGTTATCATACATGTTACACCTGAGTTCAGCGATTAGAGAGAGGATCTCCTCCAAGTGTGGTATGTCTGCTGATCTTGGTTCTGCAAGATAAGAGGTTGCAGGAACAGTTAAAACGTGCATTTCTCCACCAGAAGCTCGGTAAAATATTTTCTGGCCGTAATAGGTGTTCTGGCCATAAGATACCCCAGCTTCACCCGGTATGATATACTTACGAATATATGAGTCTCCAACTATGAAATATGATCCCTGTTCCATACAATCCTGGATAGCTGCTGCATGCTCGACGAATGCGCCGCTCTTTTCAAGACCTGCTAAACGAACTGTTGGACCAGTAGGTCCTCCAGGCTGGCTTAGCAAGTGTGAAATAAGCTCTCTCATAGGTTTGTAAAGGGGCGCCACTAGACCGAAAAAGGCGAGAGGACCATCTTTGATGAAGAGTATGTTTCGCATTAGGCTTGGCTTGAGGTGTTCAAGAATGTCATGGAATAGATGTACTAAGATGAGCTGCTCAAGCATTGTCATTAAATAAGAAATTATTCCACCTGCTCCGAGTTCTTCGTCAATGCGCTCATGTAATCTAAAAGTGTCTGTCAGGTATATTGGTTGATTGCATCCAGGGCATTTTTTATTAGTTGGATCACCATACTTAAAAGTAATATTGTCATGACCACAATTGTATGGGCAGTGAGCTATTGTTTCTTCATAGTTATTGTCTTGTTTACGCATCCAGCGACGGAAGAGAAACCATTGAAGACTGTCGATAAGCTTTTCACCTTCACCATGTTCCTTAATAAAAAAATCATATATGGTTCGCCGGATTGTTGCAGACAGGGACGTTTGATCTTTATGACGAATACCCTTTGTTGGTATAACAAGTGAGTAGCGCTCTATCTTCTTTAGCCGTGCTAGATCTTCTGGGGCAATAAACCTTTTGCAATCAAGGGATCGTAGGTCTGAAAGCTCAAATAGTAATGGACCGAATGTAAAGAATGTAATCGAAGCTGAAGGATACTCTTCACGCACAAAGGTTTCAGTAAAACCACCATCAATTGCAATTACTGCTGAGACTTCAGAAGTATCTACATTGTCAAGAATGGTCAGATAAGGCTCTAAAAACAGAGAGTCAGGTGCTGAAGGAATGATGCATTGATCAATATAAGCCTGAACATTAGGATTCTTGATTATTTCAACATGAGCGATCTTACTTGCTCGTTCAATTGGTTTACGGCCCTTTGATGAATATCCCACCTTTATTGCCCCTTCAACACTGTGAATCGATCAATTTGAACAGGTACAATGAAGGCATTGGAATATGTCTTCATACGAATAAAGCCTTTGTCTGTTGTTCTTCGTAAGCTATCAACAAAGTCTTCATAATCGTAATACTTGGCTATCTCTCTTAATTCATCTCTGTTGTTTAGGTGTGAGACAAACCAGTTCTGGGTGTTCTTTAGCACGTTGGCCGAAATAGAACTTACCTCTTGCGTTGCATAGATCAATCCCAACCTGAGTTTAGCACCTTCCTTTGCAATCCTGTTGTATATCAATGTTAAGTCAGCCTCATTCTTTTTAGGAAACAGGTTATGTGCTTCTTCGAAGTACATCTGAATGAAGTTAGCTGGTTCGTTGTTGATGAATCTTTTCATAGCATCACTGAAGATAGCTCCACATAGGCGATCAGAATACGTTCTCTGAATTTTAGGATCACCTTGCGACAGATCAATAATTACAACCTTCCCTTCACGTAATAAATCAACTACCTCCTCTTCATAAGACTTCTGGAGTGTTGAGGTGTGAAGGTTGCGGATAGGTATTAGTTTTCGAAATCCAGCCTCACTTGCTTGATGTCCAGGAGAAGGTTTTCTTGTAAGGAACCTCATCAAGCTCTGCAAGTCATCATCAGCCCATTCGTGATTGTGACTCGTTCGATAATTGCTGAAATATTGGTCGGTATTGTAATTATCCCAAACCCAGGTAAACCAACGTATAGTCTCGTCAACAGTAAGACCATCTTTCGGATTCAATCCAACAGCATTGTTGATATGCTCCGTTCCAACAAATTTAATCTTATGTTTTTGAGGAATAGTGAAACCAGCATTGCCAAGTATAGCTTGGTAGCAGGCTTTACGCCTTCCATACCTTGTTGTTGCACTTACATCCTGTGAATCAGGTTCCTCCCAATTAACATTCAGGAAGGCTTGGGTATAAATTGCCCTGTCATCTTGTAGGTTGGCCCTGATCATCTCAAAGCCTTCAAGAAGCTGCTTATAGAAATTGAGCTTCATTACTTTAAAGCCTGGTTTCTCGAGTATGCTGTATCTAGTTACATCATCTTTGTAGAGGTTATAAATGGCGGTACCTTCATCTTGCTGATTGTCATTTGCGTACTCACCATTAACATCAAAGATGATCTGACCTATCGGCCCAACTGTTTCTGTATCTAACATTTTCTCTAATGTAGTGATTTCAGCTGTGGCCTTGATTACCATCTTCACTGTATTGGATTTACCAGTACGTGTCATTCCAAATAGAGCTGTTCGTTTTCCTAGGTAGTCAAGTGCAGAAACATAAACTGGCACTGATGGTCCCTGGGTATGACGCTGACTAGATGCATATCGTACCTCACCAATCCTCTGATCACCTGGTCCGCCTGGTAAACCAGCACCTTCTCTGAAGTTTACAATATATTCAAGCACTTTCCCAACTGGCTTATAGATCGAGTAGTTATTCGGACCATAAAAATTATCTACATCTGCACCAAAGCATGTCTTGCCGTCAGATATACGGTAGAAAGATCCTAGAACACGACATTCAAGGCCTGAAAACTGGAACTCATACCTAGTGTAGCTATCAAGTTGATTAATCGAAGATTCACTCTCTGCACGTTCTTTGTAGTGATCGACCATGGCAGCTACAACATCTGAGTCAGAAGGAAGTGTTGTTGGGCCTAATACACGTAGAAGAATCAGTTCAGGATTCTCCTTATCATTATCAAATATGGCTGTGAGAAAAGAACCTGCCGGAATACCCCCAATCTTCTCTTTCCAATAATCATTTGATAGCACCTTCATTGTGTTAAAGTCGAAGTAAAAGGGGCGGCCAACAAAAGCCTCAGGCTTGGCTACATCATTGAATAAATCAACAGTTGCAAGCTCCTTTAGTCTTTCCTGAAGTGACATATACTTTCATACCTCCTATGCCCAGTTCTTCGAGGATGACCATTCAATCGGATTTAACCTAGGCAACTTTTTTTTGTTTGTTTTCTGGTGACCCAGGATAAGAATTCTATCAGTCTTTGTGGCCTGTCCACGGGTGTGCTTCCAGATACGGCTTACCTTATGCTCAGATGGTACTTCATCAACTATAACTGCAATACGATGCCAATCAAGCTTGGATGCAATTTCAGCCCAGACACACTCAGCAAGATTGGTAATTTTACCAGTACTCTTCTCCATGACATCACCAAAGATTAGACAGAGATATCCATCATCTCGTACGGCCTCCTTAAGTTGCTCTAGAACTACATTCATGAATGCAAGGTATTTTCTAAGAGAACTTGTTGAGATAAGCTTTTGATCTACATTCTTAGAATCCTGCTTAAGCATCCATAAGCGTATCCAATTATATTTTCCATAACGTATAACACTTAAATATGGGGGTGAAGTGAAGACCAGCTTAGCTGGATTATTCCGAAGATCTTTTGGAAAAGGATCTCTCACATCTTGTCTCCAGGCATGTCCTCGTGTCCCATCTTCATTTGGTAAGTGCATCCTAGCCAACTTCGATTCCATTAAATCAAAGACATCAATATAAGGTGGAATCAGTCCATTGTCTTTGATGTATCGACGTACGTATCCTGGTGCCATTGAGAATGTGTTTGGCATACTAATCGAAAGACCTCTTGCTGGTCTTCCTGGCTTATAATTCGCATGCATGATTCCAAGCAGTAGAGCCAATAAGAAACGATCAGTACGATCAGTGCTATTAAGCGAATCACGTAACCATAAGAGTTGCCCAAGAACAATTGGGTGATAAAGCATTTGGATGTCATCTGGAGCCTCTGCGGGGTTACCAGGGCAACATGCCTTACGGAGTATATGAATTCGGTCAAGAGCCTCTTTTTGAGAAGGTGGGTTTACCTTTGCACCAGTTAATATGTAAGCTAATGGGTTTGCATCAGAACCAAAGCCAATGCGCCCTAGACGGCATGCCTCCATGGGGGTTGTACCTCTACCTGAGAATGGATCATAAACGATATCCCCTGCATCAGTCAGCCAGCGGATGAAAACATGTGGAATATGTGGCGGGAACATAGCAAAATAAGAGCAAAGAGAGTGCAAGGGATGGCCCCAGCGTCTTGGTGCTATATGCCACTGTTGATTAATATGGCTGGTACATACTTTTAAACTTCGGGCGTAATTCTCAGACAAAATATGACCTCCATACCCTATGCTCCCAACACCATATATAAATTAAGACACATGTTTGGAGTGGCTGAACAGAAAATACATTAATGATCAGCATAGAAACCCCTCGTTCTATTGAATAACATTACATTTTTCTTTTACTCCGCCGCTAAATAAGCGTCAATGGGAGAAATTGGGGACGGGTTCACATTAAACTTACCCAACTTTTGAAATATGAACCCGTCCTCGATTTCTCTCCTCTTTCTTTCAGGCAGGGCCTTTGAACAGTTCGGAATTCCGGGGGAATTCCGGGGACACAATACTTAATTCCGCATAAAATACGGGGACACCATACTAGTTTTTCAGCAATAGATAAATTGGGGCAAGCAAAAATAAAACTGCCCTTTTTTCCTGTCTCCCTTTATGAATGTTGATTTTTAATTAATAATTAATTATATATTCATTATGATCAGTTTCTCCTGGGACCACCGGAAGAGTGTTGCCAACAGACAGAAGCATGGTGTGTCCTTTGAAGAAGCCAAGACAGTGTTCTACGACGAGCATGCTGTCAGATACTATGACCCGGATCATTCAGGGGATGAAGACCGGTTCATCATGCTGGGGCTCAGCTTGCACTTGCGGACTTTGGTGGTGCACCACAGTTATAGACAGGACAATTCGGTCATCAGGATCATATCGGCAAGGAAGGCCACCGCATCGGAGGAAGAAGCCTACTGGAAGGAGCGACCATGAGAAAAGAATACGATTTCAGCAAAATGAAAGCCCAGAAGAACCCGTACATCAAGGATTTGAAGACCCAGATAACCATACGCCTCGATAGAGAAACGGTGGAGTATTTCAAGGCGCTGGCCAAGAAAACCGGCATGTCCTACCAGAACCTGATAAACCTATACCTGAGGGAATGCGCCCAGGCAAAGATGGAGCCCACCATCAAGTTTCACACCTCAGCGGGGTCATGAGATCGGTAACGGCGTATCCTTGGGAGATAGGGGGCAGGTCTTGCTTTTTGCCTATTCCGGCAATTCCGGGGACAGTAGACTACTATTGAAAAAATGGGTCAGAGTCCATCTTCTCCATATCAACCGTGTGCTTTTCCGAGAAGCTCATCCCTCTCCCTTTCCCCCGGTAAAACTCTCCTTTCTTTCATGCAGGGTCTTTGAACAGCTCGGCATAGATCAGCGCCTGGTTGCGGTTCTCCACACCCAGGGCCTGCTCCAGGCCGCCGATGTCCATATTGATGTTGATTGCCTCCTTGGTCAGGCGCAACCCTGCCGGGTTCTTACCGTTCATGTTCCTCGCAAATTCCAGTGCGGTGTCCATCAGAATGTCCCGCTCGACCACGCGGCTGACAAACCCGAGACTCATGGCCTCCTGGGCTGACATGAAATTGCCGGTAAGCATGAATTCATAGGCCCGGCCCGCCCCGATCATGCGGGGCAGGAAGTAGCTGCAGGCCATGTCAGCACCCCCGAAGCCGATATTGATGTAGGCTGCCGAGAACCGGGCGTCAGAGCTTATGATGCGGATATCAGATGACAGGGCGAAGCTGAACCCGATCCCAGCGGCAGCACCATGAACGATGCAGACGATGACCTGCGGAGCCTGCCGCATCCTGAGCATCAGCTTGGCCATACGGACCTGCGCGTGATAGAACTGATGGGAGTTCATCTTATGCCGGATCTCCATGGCCTCATTCATGTCGAGTCCCGCGCAGAAACCTTTCTCTCCGTTTCCCTTCAAGATGATCACGTGAGTGTCCACATCGTTTTCACGCTCGGACCAGAAATGCTCCAGCTCCATCATCATGTGCTGATTTACTGCATTGTACTTCTCCGGACGGTTAAGAGACAGGATTCCGATGCCCGGCTCGCATGTTTCGTATCCGATCGTTTCGTAGCGCATGCAGACAACCTCCCCCACCAGAAAATGCCTGTGCCGATCAATGTACTTACATCTGTAACAGAGTATATGCATTTTATAAACGAACAAAAAGAGGACCGATTTATTTTCCAGCTTTCCTGGGTCGTCCTCGGCCACGCAATTCTATCCTGATCCTCAGACGGGATTCACCTTCATCAATGAATTTTCTCGGACAAATCAATTGACCTCCATCGCAGAAATCGGGAACGGGTTCATATTTCAAAAGTTTGGGGTAAGTCTTAATGTGAACCCGTCCCCGATTCCATAGGTTTGCTTTCTTGGTTAAGAGTTCACTTCACAGGCGGGTCGTGAACGCGTGATTATTTTTTGGACAGCTTGCTAATCACGACAACCAGCAGGACCACCACCAGTACGCCGATCACCATCCAGACCCACATCCCTCCGCCCATTCATCCGTATGTATTGTTCATCATAAAGCCCCTTTCGTTGCACTGCGCCTGGCCCACCACCGCCGGGCCAACAAGAACGTGAGCGGAGGTAGCAGCGTCATTTGGAGTAGCGGCCACAGCCCCGCACCAAGCACGGACACAACGGGCATGCGCTCCGTGTACGATCAGCGCCTGACGGCACGTCCAATCTTGCTGTCCTGCAAGATTGTGATCTTCGGCCTTTCCTGCCTTCGCCGCTCTTTACCGCACCTGTTTGAAACCACTACCCGGCACAAAGCAGTACGGGCATTGCTCAGGCGGTTCATCTCCCAGGTGTACATAACCGCACATGGGGCATCGCCAGGCCTTGGTGCCCTGCATGGTATCGTTGAATTCGCCTTTTTCATCCTCCCATCTGAGGATGGGCAGGTCGCTCAACGAAGGCATGACCGGTTTATAGGAACTGAAGAGGTGCCCGGAGAGGATCAGGTGCTGGATCTCCGATGTGCCTTCATAGATGCGCAGCAGACGGATGTCCCGCATGAGCTTCTCCACGGGATACATCTTGGTGTAGCCATACCCGGCCATGATTTGGACGGCATCGTTCACCACCTCGAAGGCGGTCTCGGTGGCATAGAGCTTGGCGATGGAGGCTGTGGTTTTGGTGACAACTCCCTGATCCACCTCACAGGCGGCTTTCCAGGTCAGGAGCCGGGCCGTCTCGATCTTCATAAACATCTCGGCCAGTTTGAACTGGATGGCCTGATTGTTAGCGATGGGGGTCCCGAAGGTGTGGCGTTTCTTGGCATAGTCCAGGGCAAACTCCATGGCCGAGCGGGCCGCTCCCACGCCGAAAGCCCCGATGGCAGGCCTGGTCTGGTCAAAGGTTTTCATGGCCAGGATAAATCCTTCGCCGGGTTGGGCCAGGATATTTTCCTTGGGCACCCGCACATCCTTGAACTGGATGCCAGTCGTGTTTGAACAGCGCTGCCCCAGCTTGGGGATGGTTTTGCCAATGGATACACCTTTGCCCTTCAGGTCCACCACAAAGGCCGCAATGCCCTGATGACTCAGTTTAGGGTCCGTGGTGGCAAAGACGCTCATGTAATCCGCTATGCCCCCGTTGGTGATCCAGTACTTGGTCCCGTTGAGGATATAATCGTCACCATCTTTTTGGGCACGGCATCGCATGCCGGCCACATCGGAACCCATGGTCGGTTCCGAGGTACCGAAGCAGATGAGTTTGAACTGTTTGGCGATCTCGGGGAGGTAGCGCTGCTTGATCTGGTCTTTGTCCGAGAGCAGGATCGGGGCATATCCCAGGGAATTATCGTATAACGAGGTGGCCAGTCCGGAACAGCCGGCGGCGAATTCCTCGATGGCGATAACCCCGGCCAGGAGCCCGAGCCCCGGCCCGCCATATGCTTTGGGGATATCGGCATTCATCAGGCCTTGATCGAAGGCCTTGCGGAGCAGGAACAGCGGGATTTCGCCGCGTTCGTCATAGTACCAGGCAATCGGGAGAATCTCATGAAGCATGAACTCACGTGCGGCTTTCTGAACGGCCTTCAGTTCCTCGGTGATCGTAAAGTCCAACATAGCTTTTCTCCTTTGGGCCTAGAGGACACCCTGCCTCACAGCCATAACAAGATCATGACTGCCGCGATTCCCTCCCACAAGCTTGGGATTAATATAGTAACCAGCAGGCCTGTGGGAAGCAAGGGAGGTGGATATGTCCCTTGCCTTCCGAAACTATCTTCCTAATATAACTTGGACAAGCTCACCACGAGAGGAGATCATGCATGACAAAATCAACAAAACTGGCACTCTTCGGACATAGGCAATGCGGGTCCAAATTTTTTACGCATCTGAACGACGAAAAAATGCTCCAGTATAAAGGCATGTGTCCGAATCCCAGCTGCAACCACTATGTAGAGCTCCTCCCCGAAGAGCTCTACACTTCGACCGACAAGGCACGCCGGGATTACATCAAGAAAAAGACTAACGGCGAGCATGATGATATTTTCTGGCATATGTGAAAGCGTGGACCATGGAGCGTAGCAGACCATCCGTCACGCCTATGTTTTTGGAGGGGAAACGGGGTCAGAGACGATTTTTATAAATCGACTCCGACCTTGTTTTTCACATCGCTATCCAAAAGACAGCACGGTAACCGTGCTTTCGGAAATATGGCCTGTCTCCTCTTCGTATCGAGGCTGGTATAATGACTCATGTAACTAACTGGGAAAAGAGGCTGGATTCATCCTGGAGGTAACTCTATGTCCTTGATAATTTATCTCATCGGTTTTGCTTTTGTCATTGGCGGCATTGCGTGGGCCCTTATTGTCGCGAAATTGAGCGCCGTTTATGTGATGATTGCTGTCGTCATACTTGTCGGTGTCGGTATCTTAACCGGGGTGACCCGTACCCGCACTAAAGATTGATCCGGAATTATTCCCTTTCCTTGAGTTTTTATTTTGATGACCGAACTCTGCGAACCAGGGGAAAGAGAGAGGCCGCCGGTGATTTCGGATGAAGAGCCGATGGTAGTGTACACCGAAAGCAGGTGAACGAATATGAAGAAATCGGGGATGGGTTCATATTTCAAAAGTTTGGTGTAAATTCTTAATGGAGGCTTCATGGATCTCACACCCCTGTTCGAACCAAAAAGTATCGCTGTCATTGGCGTTTCCCTCACGAATGATCTCAATCCCGCGAATATCATTTACTATAAAAACTATCTGCGCTATCCCGTGAAAGCCTACGGGGTGAACCCGCGCGCCGGGCTCCTTAAGGGTCAACAGGCATATTCAAGCATCAGGGATGTTCCTGAACAAATCGATCTGGCAATCATTGCCGCCCAGGCGGAAAGGGTACCCTCCATCATGGAAGAATGCATTAAAGCCGGAGTTAAGGGGGCTGCCATCATCTCCGGAGGCTTTGCTGAAATCGGCAGGGTTGATCTTCAGGACCGGATTGTAGCCATTGCCAAAGAAGCCGGATTCCCTTTTATTGGCCCTAACTGTCTGGGCATTTACTCAGCATCGCGCATGGATACTTTTTTCCTGCCCTCGGAGCGGATCGACACACCCAAGAAAGGCAATGTTGCTTTAATCAGCCAGAGCGGTGGTGTGCTCGTAGATCAGATGATCCGTTTTTCATCCGAGGGTGTGGGAATGTCGCTCGGCATAAGTATTGGCAATAAGGCCTTCATCAAGGAAAAAGACCTCCTGGACTACCTTGCCGATAAGCAGGAAACCAAGGTTATTTCATTTTATGTTGAAGGTTTTGGTGCTGATGAGGGCCGGGAATTTATGGAAAAAGCTCAAAAAACCGGCAAACCGGTGATTGTTCTCAAATCCGGCAAGTCACCCGGAGGCAGTCGCGCCATAACCAGCCACACCGCATCCCTGGCAGGTGATTACACCGTGTTTTCTTCCGTGCTTGCACAATACGGTCTTGTCGAAGCCAGGAATATGCTGGAGCTTGTCTACTTCAGTCAATCTCTAAGCGCATACCAAGTATCTACCAAAGGCCGCGTCGGTATACTTACAATCAGCGGCGGCCATGGTGCATTGGCGACTGATATGTGCATGGAGCTGGGCCTTACGGTACCCACCCTGCATGAGGTAGATCAGGAGGCAATCCGGCAGGGACTATCGCCAAGCATTCAGTCTATCGCTTCATGCATTAACCCGGTGGACCTGACAGGCAGTGCGGTTGATCAGGATATCGCGTCGGCTGCCATGACCATGTCCCTGCTCAAAGATATCGACTGCCTCATCATCCTCATCCTGCCATACGCCCCCGGCATGTCCCAGGACCTTGGCGCCATCCTCGGTTCAGTTCCGAGAAGATCGAATATGCCGCTTATTGCTTATCTTCCCAGGCTTGATAAATACAGAATCCTCATCGAGGGTTTTGAAATGAATAATGTCCCGGTTGCCCACAGCATCGAAGGTGCTATACACATGGCGAAAGCATTGATGAAATATAAGGGTGGAGCCGGAACCAAGGGGTAGATAGGGGAATTCTAAGGGACAGCGGTTGTTTATCTATTACCGAGATCAGGAGGAAAAGAGAATGGACGAGCAATTCAAACAACACGGGGCGTTTAGTTGGTGTGAGCTGATGACAACGGACGTGGCGGCGGCGAAAGTCTTCTACACCAAGTTGTTCGGATGGGACAGTGAAGCCATGTCAATGCCGGGGATGACCTACACCGTGGTCAAAGCTGGAGGTAAGGGAATTGGAGGGATCATGGCGATGCCGAAAGATGCACCCAAGGGGATGCCTCCGATGTGGGGTGCCTACGTCACCGTCGATGATGTTGACCAGACTGCGAAGACTGCGGAAAAACTTGGCGCCAAGATATTGATGCCGCCCACCGACATTCCAACCGTCGGTCGATTTTGTGTGATTCAAGATCCGCAGGGTGCTGTAATCAGCGCCATTACCTATAAAATGTAACTGTCGCGCAGGGTCGGCTGAGACAGGAATAGAAGCAAGAGGGAATAATAAAGGGACAGTGCCTATTTTCCTTCCTTCTATTTCTGTCTCCCTTGGGGAAGCGCCCGAAGGAAAGAGAATTTTCCTGCTTTCTCTCTTATGATCCCCCCTTCAATCCTCCCTATAAGGCCCATGCTGATGATACAAACCGGGGTGGTAATGTTCAGGGGGTTTGCCGTGCTCATCGCGGGGCAGTATAGGATCCCGTAGTCGCTTGATAGAGATGGCCTTCTCGGGGCAGGCATAGAAACAGAGCCCGCAGCCGAAGCAGTTCCCCTCGGTCCTGCTCCTGCCGTCCACGCTCCTGCGGGCCGAGAAGGGGCATGCCTCGATGCATTTCCCGCAGGCCTTGCACCTTTCAGAATCGGTTACCGCCATGAAGTAGCCGTCTATGAGCGGATAATTCCGCTGCGAGAGCTCGCGGTTGATGATGTAGGGCACGCAGCCGCACGTGCAGCAGTTGCAGATGACGTATTCGTTGTAGAGATTGATCGGGCAGTAGATAAAGACCATGTGGAACATGCCGAGCTCATGGGTCTGCTTCACAATGGCCTTGGCCTCTTCCCTGGAGATCCGGCGGTACTGGTGGGGAAAGGCCTTCATCCAGGCATCGTACCCGGTGCGCATGACGATATCGGTCTCAAGGGGGTGGGGGCACGACCTGTGGCCCATCCGGCAGCGGCACGGGCCCACCGCGATGGGTCCTGTCAGGCCGTCGATCATGGCGAGCACCTCGCCAAAAGGCATGGGCCTGGCAGTGTCTCCCAGGTAGCCGAAGGGCCGGGCAAGCAGGAACCCCGCCACGGCACGGAACCAGCCCATGCGGCCGATCCATTTGAACCTGCCCCTCAAGAGGTGGAAACAGATCTTCAGGAGAGGGACCTCGATAAAGGCGAAGATATAGAGCGTGAAACGCCTGAAGCGGCTCTGCTCCGCAGTGATGCCGTGGACGAGCATGCAGGCCTATTCCACCTTTTGGGCTTTGGAGAACATGCCCTTCGCCCCTATCACGCCCTTGAAGAATGTGAGGAGAACCGGCCGCAGGAATTTTGCCGCGATGAGCGGCTCCAGGGGCTTGAGCAGGGCAATGCGGTCTTTCCACTGCGGAAACTGATTCGGGTTCGCAGCGATCGGCTCCAGCCACATGCGGCCGTGAAAGCGGCCCATGTACGAGGCGCACTTGTACAGGGCCGTTGCCGTGATGAAGTCATCGGCCCGCTCACGCTCCCTCGCAACAGGCTGCTCGCCCGTTGCTTTCTGCAGCAGCTCCAGGAAGTAGTGCAGGGGCTGTGAATCGGGCCACAGGCGCTTGGCCGTGGAGAGCATGTGCGTGCATCCGGTGCAGAAGGTCACGAAGATGTCGGCCCTTGTTGCGAGCCCCTCCTCCACCCTGCGGTGGGCCACTTTAGCCATGCGTTCAACCTCAAAGGTCGTGCACCCGCAACCGAGACCGCAGCAGAGAGACGTCTTCCGGTTATGCCTCATCTCCACCGGGGTGAGTCCCAGCATGCTTAAAAGGTCGCGGGCCAGGTCGTAAAACTTGTCATTGTAAGGCCTGAAGAAACAGGGATCGTGCACCGCAGCGGTCCCTGAAAGACTGTTCGTTATCTTGATCTTCCCGGAGTCGATCCTTTCACGCAGCACCTCCAGCAGATGCACCACTTCGAAGCCATGATCCACTCCCAGCTTCTCGGGGTGGAATCTGCCGAACATATAGTTACAGCCAGCGCAGAAGGTGACCATGCGCTGAAGCCCCATCTTCTTGAAATGGGTCTGGAGGCGCTCTGCGATCTCTTTCGTCGCGTCCATGAAGCCCATCTGGTAGTAATAGGTCCCGCAGCAGAGCTTCTGGCTGCCGTGGATCTTCATCCCATCGAGCAGCTTTGTCTGCGTGATGAAGGGCAGCAAGGAGGTGTTGCAGCCCGGGAAGAGGATCTCATCGGCCTCGCACGGGCTCTCCCAATCGGTGAGAAGCTGCTTCTCGTCTGCGGGGAGACGTGCCTGGACGTAACTCCACAGGTTCGGCTGCAGATAAGGAAGAAGCACCCCGCCCTTTCTCGGCATCCCGGTAGCCCGGTATCTCTTCTCCAAGAGGCTCAGTATCAGGTCATACGGGTCATTCCCCTGGGGGCATAATTCCGTGCAGGCCAGGCAGCTTGCACAGCTCTCCAGAAGTCGCTGCGAGGGCGAACCGGCTATTGCCCGGACTATCTCTTCCTTCGCCTCTGTAAGCGGAAGCTCCATGAAAGGGCATTTATGAAGACAGATGCCGCATTGTGTGCATGCCTGCTCGTCGAACATCCGTTGCCTCCTTGTTCAGTTGCCTTCATTCAAAGTGATGGATCTTCCTTTAAATATTTTATAAAGAACCGTGCTTTCTCTTCATGATCCTCGGTCCGGTCACTTTATATCGAGGAACTTCTTCGCAGCGGCTGCGGTTCGAACCGGATCTTCTTCATGCGGTACATGGCCCAGTGTGTCGAATATCACGAGCTGGCTGCCTGTAATGTCATGGTGGAACCGCGCGGCGTTGTCGGGAGGAATCAATCGGTCGCGCCCGCCCCACAGGATCAGGGTCGGGAGCTTGAGTTCCCGGATGCGGTATGCGTCGCTTCCCGGCTGCGCCTGTTTGAACCGCTCAGCCAGGGCATGCCGGTTGCCCGCACGCAGGGTGATCTCATAATACCTGTCTACCAGCTCCGGCGTCACCCGGCTCGGGTCGCCGTAGACCTCGCGTACGCTTGATGCTACGATATGGCGCGGCAGTGTTATGTCCAGCAGCCGGTTCAGCACCGGTATCCGGGCTATGCGGAAACCGATGGGGATCGAGGTGGAATTCCGAGGGTAACCGTTCGCGTCCACCAGGATAAGCTTGTCTATGCGGTCCGGCAAAGAAAGCGCGGTCTCCCATGCAACCCAGCCGCCGAACGAATTGCCCGCCAGCACACAGTGCCGTATGCCGAGCTTGTCCAACATCGCTCTCATGAAGCGCACATAGCTCGGAATCGTATAGTCACCGTCCGGCGAAGGACCGGTCAGGCCGAATCCGGGCAGGTCGAAACTGATCGTACGACGCTGCCCCTTGAGTGAGTGCACCCACCCTTCCCAGGTATGGAGGCTCGACGAGGTGCCGTGGATCAGGATGATGGGACAAGGGTCACCCCGCGGGCCTTCATCGCGCAGGTGCACCTTCATGCCGGCAACATCGAGGAATACTGACGGAGCCGGGGCCCAGCGTGCCTGAAGTTCGGAAACCGCTCGGTCGGGTGCGAAGGTGGCGGCTATGGATACCACAACCACGAGCACCAACGCGGCAAGGATTCCGGCAGCGATCTTTGCAGCAGTCTTCATGGCGTCTCCCCTTTTGGTGAAACCGGTTCAGGTGATCTCCCCGGTGAATTCCAGGGACACCATGAGAATGTTATCTCAGAAGAAACCCCGGAATTCCAGTAAAAATAATGGCAGAGCCTTCGATCCCTGCCATCATCATCCATGGTGTTTTTATATCGACCGACTCTACAATCTACCAGGGGATCTCAATATCGGTCCTTACGATTCCATCCTATCCTTGAGGTTCTCCATATTCATTTTGGTCTCTCGTTCGTTGCGTCTCAGGAGGACCTTCTCTGCTAACCTGCCCAGCACCGGCAAAGGGATGGAATAATCGATGTCCAGGTCCAGGATGGTGAAATCTCCTTTCGGCTCGAACTTGCAGGTCCAGATACTCTCGATACCCCCCTTGCTCTTGAGCACGAGTTTTTTCTCCGGGATATCTTCGGTAACGGTCGTCTCTCCGTCAAACTTCATGCCGGCCATCTTCCAGGACCACTTGAACTGTCTCCCCTGTCCGGAGCCCCTCACATCCCTTACATCGATCATATTCGTGATGTGCTCCGGGGCATTCTCCGGATTGTCCAGGTATTCATAAACCTTCTTGACCGGCGCCTTGATCTCGATACTGCTGTGAATCTTCGGCATACGTGCTTCCCTCCTTTTTCCATTTCGAATTCCCCATGGGATACCCCATGAGGTAAGACCGTGGAGATTCACCCCCTTTCTCCTTAGTATGGAAAGTCCTCATTCAAGCTCCATCCCAGTGCAGCGGGTATAAAATGGGTAATCAAAAGGTCGTGCGATCAGAATAACAATGTTGTGTGATCAGAAAATATCATGGCATGCATAAATACAGAGTACATTCTATAATGAGACTTCATAGTAATACGCCCGGCACCGGAGAAGTCAAGGGATGCAACATGACAAAAAAAGGTGAGCGTTTTATTTTTCACCGTGCCCCTTATCCCCCACCTTCACCCCTGACGATAGCAATAACTATCTTGACAGGATGCTCTTCCTGGAAAAAACCTTGTCCATAAACACATTCTCCTTAGTTATTTTCCCTACCGGAGGACTACTACGGCATCTACCGCAATGAGCCCCTTGTCTGTCGCCATAAGCGGATTGATGTCGATCTCTGATATACGGTTCCCGGCGGCCCCGAGTGCTCCAACCTTTACGATGATGTCGGCAAGCGCTTCGCGGTTGACCGGCGGCATGCCGCGGAAGCCGTCAAGCAAGCGCTGCCCCTTGATCCTGCCGATGATCCGGAGCGCCTCCTCGTGTGTGATGGGCGCAACGGCAAAGGCAACATCCTGAAAGGCCTCTGCCATTACCCCCCCGAGCCCGACCATCACGCATGCGCCAAATTGTTTATCCCGGAACATACCCACGATGATTTCCACTGATTTGCCCAGCTGTTTCTGGATGCACACCGTGCCTTTCCCATCCATTGCAGGCATGAGCTCTTTATAAGCACTGACTATTGCATGGCGGTTGTCGATATTCAGCCGCACAAGCCCGCGCTCGGTCTTGTGGGTAATGCCCGGCATAAGGCCCTTTACGACCACCGGATACCCGAGCCGCTCTGCTGCAGCTATGCAGGCATCCGGGCTTTCAGAGAGTATTTCCTCAACCACGGGTATGCCGTTTGCACGCAGCAGAGCCTTTGCAGCATGCTCGTCGAGAGGCCCCGGCTCTGCATGATCGATTTCCATGTTGGATCGTCTCGGTGCAATAATCCCGCCCCCTAGTTCTTCTGACTTTCCCCTGAAGACAGCTGCCATGCACTCAACAGCACGGGACAACTCCTGGAATACAGGGATCCCGTACTGCCTGGCCTCTTCAAACACGCTAAACGCGGCATCGCGGCGCCCGAGAAGCCAGATAAAGACCGGTTTGCCGCTGCTGCGCGACTGTTCGGCAATATCCTTCAGGTTCATCCCTATCCTTGAGCTCCCTGCCATGACCAGTATGAGCGCACCATCAATCCCCGGGTCATTGAAGAGGCTGCGGATAGATCTGCCGTACACATCCACGTCCGAACCCAGGTGCCGTTCAATGGCCGGCCAGATATCTACCGGATTATTCACAGGCATCCATAACGGGTATAGCTGCTGAAGGTCTTCTTTACACCGGGGAGAGAGTTCGGCAACCGAGAGGCCGTGCTCTTCAAGAAAATCCGCACTGACGATTCCGGCCCCGCCGCTGAAGGTTAGGACGGCAATACGCCCCGGTCCGGCAGGTTTCTTTGGATACGCGGCCAGTGAACGGCAGAGGTCCATCATCTGTTTGAAGTCCTTGGCCTCATGGACACCGGTCTGCGCAAGCACCCCCTCGACTACGCGGTGGTTGCTCGCCATTGAGGCGGTATGGCTCATTGCAGCCTCGGCCCCCTTCCGGCTCTTGCCGCTCTTCAACACCACGAGGGGCTTGGTGCTGCTCCGGCATATTTCTGCAAAGCGTCTGGCCTGAGGGATCGATTCAAGGTACATCCCCACTACAGCCGTGTCAGGATCCTCAAAAAGCGCAGGAAGGATATCGCACTCGTTCACGTCTATCTTGTTTCCTACGCTGCATACCTTGCTGATGCCCATGATGCCATGGCTCATGATATCAACCAGGAAGCCGGCAGAGAGCATGCCGCTCTGCACAATGAGCGAAACATTGCCGGGTGTGAGCCCTGCCTGGAGATACGTTGGGTCCATGAAGGAAAAGACGTGTCTGTTGACTGCATCCACCAGCCCCATGCAGTTGGGGCCCCAGATACGGATGCCTGTCTCTTTCCCGATCCTGACAAGCTCCTCCTGGAGCCTGCGCCCTTCTGAGCCTATCTCTGCAAAGCCGCCGGTTTCGATGATGACCCCTTTTACATGAGCCGATGCACAATCCCTTACTGCGCCCGGTACCGCTGCGGCTGGGACAAAGACAACGGCCAGGTCCACAGGCTTATTGATCTTGCCGACAGAGGCATAACATGTAAGCCCCTCGATCTCGTGGTAATTCGGATTTACCGGGAAGATATCTCCCTTATAACCGATGATAAGGTTTCTCAGTATCGAATTCCCACCTTTTTGCCTGTTCGGCGTGGCCCCGATGACAGCTATTCCCTGTGGTTTGAAAAAGAATTCCATGTGTGCCTCCTGGTGTGTTTATGGTCCGAACAAACGGCGTACCTGGCTTACTGCTGAATCGAATAGTGGCGGTAAATCTCAAAGAAACAGTCGAGCTTTTCCCAGTCTGCCATTTCTTCCGTTTTCCTGCTGGCGCCCCATTTTACGAACCGCTTCCTGGCACGCTCAATGATAGCCAGGCCGAGATCGCACTTGGCAGGAAAATGGTAATGTATGGCAGCGTTCTTTATTCCTAAAGAGACGGCTATGTTGGCATAACTGAAGCCGTTAAAGCCCTGCACAAGGAGCAGCTTTTCTCCAAGATCGATTATCTTTGATCTCGTATCACCCGGCGATCTGCCCACAACAATCTCCTTGTAACCTTACTTACTAGTTAGTAAGTTTGCTGTCAAGTGATGATTTATTGTCTTTGAATACTTTGATAAAATGTAATTATTTCTTTGGAATGGAGCCCGATTGGCAAAAAGGGGATATTTATTTTTTAGGAATAGAAAATATTTCTGGCCCCTGTTCCTGCTGGACCAGTGCTTCCGTGGGTCTCACGCTGGCCTCCTTTTTTTGGTGGACCCAGTTATCTTACCATCACGAGCAGCATCTTGAACCTGGATCTGAGAATCATGGGACCTGTCTAACAGGCAATGGCCGGGAACTCCTTGATCCAGGTCAAGAAAAGGGGTGCGTTTCTCTTTTCAACCCGCAGCTGCCGCGAGCACTGCATCCAGGTCCGCATGGTCCCCGGCGAATTTATTGCGGTGCTGGAATATGAGCTTTTTACCCGGGCCCAGGACAAAGACGCCGCCCTGCTGCCAATTATCACCGTCCATGCGGCCCTGGCGGAAACCTTCTCTCATGGCCTGGATGCCGCGGATCAGAGATGCAGGGCCCAGCGTTTTCCAGAAGCCGCGCTCGAGCTTGAAGGCCCTGTACGCGCTGAGGTCCTGGTTGACAAACATCTCTCCGGTGAAATGGAGCTTCTCGATGAAATGCCTCGCACCTTCGGGGCTACCGCTCCCGATGGCAACCAGTGGTATTCCGGCCTCATCCAGTTTTTCCTTGATGCCCATGAGGGCAGCAGCCTGCTGCCGTGCGAACATTCAGCCGAAATGGCGGAGAAAGGCAAGCACGATGCGCCTGCCCGCCCATAGTGACTCAAGCTTGACCTCATTTTGCTCAAGAGACAGTACAGTTACGCCATCAATACGGGGCTTCAGTTCATCATAGGTCATCGCTCCCTCCTGTGCATGCATGGTGTGGATCGGGGTTAATGCCAGCGGGGACAACAGGGCTTTCTCCGCCACGGACAGGACCGCACATCTTGTCTCCTTGTGCCATAAGGTTACCCGGCCGGCCTCCTCTCTCTCTACTGTATAAAGGGGGCATTTCGATTTTCAAGACTGAGCGGGGAATAACAAGCTCTCTCCCTTCGGTCAAGATGACAATGAAAGAGAAGATACGATGCGCTACCTTATCCCCCTCTACCTGTCCTTCTCCCGCAGGGGAGAAGGGACTTGGTTGTGTCATTCCGTGGACATTCCCAGGGACAATATGCTGAATTGCAATGAAAAGGGCCTGAGACGATTTTCTTTTTGATCGTATCCGACCCCATGTATTCCCCTCCTCACACCTCGATGGCATCCCCTGCGATGAGCTCTTCAACGGTGATCGCCTCGGCCAGGATAGTGCCGATGGTCTTTGAAAAGATTGCCGGGTCGTCCACTTTTGAGCCTTCGGCAATGAGCGCCAGGTCTAAGAGGAGACGGGCATAGTCCTTCAGGAGCGGGTCCTTCCTGTTCTTCTCGAACATGAACTTGATGTTGGACACGGCCGGGTGGTCTATATTGAGCTCGAGGATCCTCTTGGCAGGCTCGGTCTTCTGCCCCGTCGCCTTCATGATCTTCTCCAGATAGGGGCTCATGTCATAGGTCTCGCCGGACAGGCAGGCAAGCGAGTCCTTGAGGTGGGTGGAGGCCTTCACTTCCTTTACCCTGTCTTTCAGCTCTTCTTTCAGGAATCCGAAGAAGTCGCCAAACTCGTGCTTTTTCTTCTCATCCACCGTGCCGAGGCTGAGGTCGCCCTTTTCCGCGCTCACGAATTTCTTATTGTCAAATTCCCTCAAGACCTGCACGACAAACTCATCTATGGGGTCTGTCATGAGCACCACCTCAATCCCCTTTTCCTTGAGGCGCTCCAGATGGGGGCTGTTCAGCAGGGCGGCGGTATTCTCACCGGTGATGTAATAGATTGCATCCTGGTCCGGCTGCATGCGGGAAGTATAATCGGCCAGCGAGACATATTTTCCATCGGAGTTCGTGGTCTGATACCTCAGGAGCTTCGCAATCCTGTCCCGGTTGTCGTGGTCGGTGGGAATGCCGATCTTCATGACGGGTCCGAACTCGGCATAGAATTGGTCATACTTTTCCTTGTCCATGCCCTCGAGGAGGTCGAAGATCCGCTTGATGAGGTTCTTGCGGATGTTGACTACCAAGCTGTCCCGCTGGAGGATCTCGCGGCTGATATTGAGGTTCAGGTCAGGGGCATCGACCACGCCCTGAATGAAGCTGAAGTATTCGGGCA
The DNA here is from genome assembly GCA_050014195.1 of Desulfomonilia bacterium. GTDB lineage: Bacteria > Desulfobacterota > Desulfomonilia > UBA1062 > UBA1062 > MWEI01. Next base: position 168,068 of record JBEKDT010000004.1, read on the forward strand.
TGAGTTCCTTGCAGTCATCCATGATGAACACGCGCTTGCAGTAGAGGTGTATCCCGTGCCTGCGCTCGCGCATGGTAAAGTCGAGCGGCAGCTTGGAGGGGACGTACAGCAGGGCATTATATTCAGTCGTGCCTTCGAATTTGATGTGGATGTGCTCCAAGGGCGGGTTCCAGTCATGGCTGATGTGCTTGTAGAACTCGGTGTACTCCTCATCGGTGACCTCGACCTTGCTCCTGGCCCAGATGGCCTTCATGGAGTTGAGCGTCTCTTCACGCTTCACCTTCCTGGTCGTCTCGCCGATGGTGTTCCCGCTGCTATCCTTTAAGAGCTCGGCATCAGGGATCGGCTCGTCGCGCTCCACATCCATAACAATAGGGTAGTTCACAAAGTCGGAATGGCGCTTCACCACGCCTCTGATGGTCCATTCGTCGGTATAGTCGGGTTCGTCTTCGAGGCGTTCTTTGAGCTTGAGGGTGACCGACGTGCCCCTACCCTTCTTGGTCGTCTCTTCGATGGTGTAGGATCCGTCCCCCGTGGATTCCCACTTCGTCGCGCTCGAAGCGCCTGCCGCCTTCGTGATGAGGGTGACGTTCTCCGCCACGATGAACGAGCTGTAGAACCCCACGCCGAACTGGCCGATGAGCTCGGGCGCGATGCTCTGGCTCTTCTTCATGGTATCGATGGCATCGAGAAAGGCCTTGGTGCCGCTCTGGGCAATGGTCCCGATGTTTTCCACCACCTCGTCAAAGGTCATGCCGATCCCATTGTCCTCGATAGTGATGGTCCCGGCCTTGCGGTCGGGGATAATCCTGATCTTGAATTCGGTGTCTTTCCCTAAGATGTCGGGTTCGGTCTGCGACTTGAACCTAATCTTGTCGATAGCGTCCGAGGCGTTCGAGATGAGCTCGCGCAAAAAGATCTCGGGATGCGAGTACAGCGAGTTGATGATCAGCTTCAGAACCTTGACGACCTCTGCCTTGAACTGATGTGTCTCTTTCTTATGCTCCATGGCACCTCTCCGTTTGTTCCAGTATATGAATTATGTCGGATATCATTGGATTACATAGGTATTCATCGCCCAAAAATCAAGGCATAACTATAAACGGTTCGTGCCGGATTCAAATATGAAGGTGATCGTCTCCGGTTAACATTCCTTGATGGTTCTTGGCAGGGATGATAAGGATGAACATGTTAGGGTTTTTCCGGATGAAACCCTGTGGTGTGTTCATAATGGAGGGGAAGGCCATGCAAGATGATCTTCGTGAGCTGTTTTTTCCCGGGTCAATAGCGCTTGTCGGCATCCCGAGAGGGCTCAAGAGCGGCAAGGTGTTTCTGCTGGGGCTCCTCGATCAGGGTTTTGCCGGGCCGATATATCTCATTCACCCTACAGCCGCCGATATCGATGGCTATAAGGCATACCCAAGCCTGCTCAATGTGCCGGGTCCTGTGGACATGGCTATTGTAATGTCTCCGAAAGAGACGATCTTAGCGGTGCTGGCCGAATGTTCCCAAAAGAAGGTGAAGGCGGTGATTCTCTACACGTCGGGCTTTTCCGAGCTGGACAGTGAGAGGGGGCGGTCCGATGAAGCACGCATGAAAAACCTCGCTCGCGATGGGGGCTTTCGCATCCTGGGGCCCAACTGCATGGGTATATATTCCCCGGGCTCGCACCTTGCTCCCTTTCCGGGGATGCCCAAGACCATGGGAGACCTCGGGTTTCTCAGCCAGAGCGGGTCGCTGGTGAATTTCTTTGTGAATCTGTGCTCCGGGAAAGGCATGTTTTTCAGCCATGTGGTCAGTTATGGCAACAGTGCGGATGTGGGCCTCTCAGACCTCATCGAGTGGATGGCCAGGGATGATCATACCCGCCTCATCTGCTCCTATTGCGAAGGGATGCAGGACCCGCGGCGGCTCATTGCCGTACTGAAGGAAGCCACATCAAGAAAGCCTTTGATCATGTGGAAGGTGGGCCTTACCGAGGCAGGCTCCCGGGCAGCGGCATCGCACACCGGTTCGCTGACAGGCCGGAAAGATCTGTGGACGAGCATGTTCCGGCAGTTTCACATCCTTGATGTGTATGACATCGAAGAGATGCTCGATCTGGTCATGGCCTTTTACCACCTGAGGCCGCGAGTTAAAGGAAGGGTGGTCATCGTGTCCGGACCCGGCGGTCCTGCGGTGTCTGCAGCAGATGCCGCTGAAAGGAACGGGCTTACTATGGCCTCACTTGGGGAAGATGCTGTCCGCAAACTCAAGTCCATGCTCCCGCCCACCGGGACATCCCCGGCCAACCCTATCGATGTGGGGCTGAGTGCATCATTCGACCTCAGGCTCTACCAGGAGGCCCTCGACATCATCCTGGACGACCCGGGTGTTGATGCAATAGTGATGCTCGGTGGCGGCGCCTCAACCGAGATGAGCGCTGAATATATTCAGGGACTCATCGCATCAAAGGAGCGCTCTGACAAGCATGTGTTGGCCATCGCCTACCCCGGTTTCGTCCAGATCGATCAGGAAGATCTGCTCAAGCCTTTGCACGAGCACGGCATCCCGGTGTACCCGACCCCGGAGCGTGCACTGAAGGCATACGCCAGGATGATCGACTATTATCAGTACCAGGCCGGAAGCGAAAAAGAGACAAATTTATTTTTAAAGAGGTAAGTGCAAGACTAAAAAACTATAAGCCTGGTAACTACTTACGCGGGTATACACTCCAGCAGAAATGACACCCTGTTGCTTTTTACGACTATCGCATTAATAATATAGAATCCCAAAAAAATAATCTCAAAAAGCTGCTCCTGAGACCAAGAACCAAACCGAGGAGGACAAAAGATGAAAATACTTTGCCTATTCCTTACTTTGGCAGTACTCATGATGGCCCAGACCCAGATCGCTTATTCCGGATCTTCTATGAAGGCATCCAGCACTGCAGAACTGATCATACACCTGCAGCCGCACCTTGACCCTGAAATAGCCGCCATCCATGCAAAGTACATTGATAAATATGCAAGCAAATGGAATGTGGACCGGCTGAAGGTGATCAGCATAGCCCACCAGGAATCGCAGTTCAGGGCCGATGCACAGAGTTCCGTTGGCTGTATCGGCGCAATGCAGGTGAATCCGAAGACTCACCAGGACAAGCTGAAGAGGAGGGGGATCACCTGGCATGACCTGTATTTCTTAAGGAACAACTATGATATCGGCTCGGAGATATTGCATGACTGCCTGAAGTCGTCACGAAACTTTGATGAGGCCCTGAACAAGTACAGCGGGGGGAGCAAAAAATACACGAGTGAGGTAAAAAAGATCTACGGAATGCTCTATCGATGGAGGTTCATGACAAGCTGATTTTCCGCGGATAAACAGATGGAAACAGATGGGGTCAGGGTCGATTTATGAAAAATCGTCTCTGACCCTAAAATTTAGAAATTTAGGGTGTTTTCCCGCTACGGTTATCTGAGAACGGGCCTGATGTCGTGGATGTCAAGGCTCACCAGGGTCGGCCAGGGAAGAGGCCTGCTGCCGATGAGGAGCGGATATACCCGCCTTTTGACCGGCGCCTTGATACCGCCGAAGTCCTTGTAGTCGTCGCATAGGTGCGCTGCATGCGCCCAGGGGCCGACGACCCGGGCGGTATAATCCAGCCGCCTCAGATACCGGTGTTCATCGAAATAAAAGATCTGGGTCTGGCTATGGGTGGGGATGTCTCGCGGAAACTTCACCTTCAGGCGCGACCACGATGCATGTGCAACTCTGAAGGGTTCAAGCATTTCGAACTCAAAGCCTTTGTGCAGAAAGAGAAACGGTGCGGTCAGGTAGTTCCACGTGGCATAGCCGCCGAAATAGATGAAATCAAGGTCATCCCATGCAAACTGGCGGCTTATCTTGGTGAATGCAGCCCTGGGATTATTCCTCGTTGCAACGAGATTTCCTTGGGGGTCTCTGATGTTCACCTCCTCATTCCCTATGAGTTCGCTGGTGAACCCCTCGCGGGGAAAATCGAAGAAGATGAACCTGGGCTCATGGGCAAAGGCCCGCATGCGCACGCGGTGAAGAGCCGGCCTTCGCTTTGCCTTGAACAGGAAGCCTGATACAGTGATCACGGCATCGAGCGCATCGAGGCTGTTCCACAAGGCCTCGCCGCCATGCACATCTATCACTTCCCGAATCAACCGTTCAGGGTCATAGTTATTCATGGCTATTATCCTTTCTCTCCATGTAGTAAGGCCACAGAGTCCGGAATCAATACCTGGGGTACTCCTGGGGCACCTTGTTTGATTCAGGATTCGAAGTTTTCGCGGGGAATGAGGTTAATCTGTAGATTTTGAAACACTCCACCTCCCCCTCATCGCAGTCCTTCTCACGCAAGGGGAGAAGGGACCCGTTTTTGTCATTTCGAACTTCAGTGAGAAATCTTGGTTTTAAGATCTCTCACCACTGCATCTAGTGGATCGGCAGGGTGGAGACCCCTTCTTTCGGCCGTTTCAGGAAAAAGACGAACGGCAATGCGCAGATCACAAAGATTGCAGAGACAAAAAACGTATCCACGAAAGAAGCCAGGGCCGCCTCTCTCACGAGCTGCTGGTAAACAACACCGTGAACGGTAAGGTCGGATGCAGCACCGGTCTTTACCTGTATAAGCGGCATGATTTTCTGCACTGCCAATCGAAAGCGGGGATCAAAGGGATTGAGGACCTCGGAAAGGCGGGACTGGTGGAACTGGGTCCGTCTGGAAAAGAGCGTTATCATGAGTGCAGCCCCGGAACTGAGCGAGATGTTTCTCATCAGGGCGAATACGCTGGTGGCATTCCCTATGTCCTCATTTTCAATAGATGCAAAGGACAGGCTTAAGAGCGGAACCACAAGCATGCCCATGCCTAAGCCCATGACGACCCTCGTCCACGCGACGGTTTCATAATCAATGTAGAGGTTGATGCTGAGCAGCATATACATGGAGTAGGCCGCGACACAGATGCCGGCAAAGAGAATCAGCTTGGGATTGACCTTTTCGACCAGCTTCCCCACCACGGCCATTGCCACGAGCATGCCGATCCCGCCAGGCATCAGGGCTAACCCGGCGTGCAGTGCATTATAGCCCATGAGCTGCTGTAGGAACAGCGGCAGCATGATGAGGCTTCCCATGAACATGCTGAATGCACATGCCTGGATAATGATCCCTGCAGTGAACGAACGATCCCTGAATACCCTTAAGTTCACTATGGGGTCACGTGCCTTGAACTCGACTATGACAAAGAGAACCAGGGAGACGACGGTTAGTATCGTAAGCGTTGTGATAAGGTACGATGAGAACCAGTCCTCGCGCTGGCCGTGGTCGAGGACGACCTGCAGGCAGCCTATCCCGACAACGATAAGGGCAATGCCCCAGTAATCGATCTTTTCTTTTATGCTAGTGAGTTTTTTCAGATAGGGCGGGTCCTGTATGAACAGGTTCATCAAGAAGATGGAGAGGACACCGATGGGGATGTTTATATAGAATATCCACGGCCACGACCAGTTGTCGGTGATCCAGCCGCCCAGGACCGGTCCTGCGATGGGGCCGACCATCACACCGATGCCGAATACCGCCATGGCTATCCCGTATTCGGCAGGGGGAAATGCCTCGAGCAGTATCGCCTGTGAAAGGGGCTGCAGACCGCCGCCCGCTATTCCCTGAAGAACCCTGAAAAACACCAGGGCCTCGATACTCTTTGAACTCCCGCACAGAAAGGAGCTGATCGTAAAGAGGATGACCGATGCCGTCAGATAGCGTTTCCTGCCGATAAGCCGGCTCAGCCAGCCGGTCAAAGGGATGATGACGGCGTTGGCCACGAGATACGCGGTGATGGACCAGGTGGCCTCATCCACCCCTGCGGACAGGCTGCCGCGGATATGGTCAAGGGCAACGTTTACGACGGAGATGTCCAGAACTTCCAGAAGGGTTGGAAGTATGACCGTCAGTGCGACAATCCACTTATTTACCGGATTCATTTTGAGTGAAGATGGTGGGGATGCACGACATGCCTATATGCATTTTGTGTTTGTCACACGTCCCGTTGTCGAAAACGATCTTGACCGGAATCCGCTGGACGACCTTCACATAATTGCCGAGGGCGTTCTCGGGGGGAAAGAGAGAAAACGCCGAGCCGGTCCCTGCCATGATGCTTTCCACCTTCCCGGTGAAAATACTACCCGGATAGGTATCCACCTTAATCTCTGCACGCTGGCCCACTTTTACATTCTTTAACTGTGTCTCCTTATAATTCGCGGTCACCCACACATCACCCATGTCTACCACTGCCATGAGCGGCTGGCCCGCTTGTATCTGATTGCCTGATTCAACCGATTTCTTCGTTACATAGCCGTCGGAGGGGGCATATACTTTTGTATATTCCAGGTTGTGCCTGGCGATCTTCAGCTGTGCCTCGGCCGCATTCACTTGGGCTTTTGCCAGATTATAGGCAGTGCAGGCATTTTCATAGCGCTCTTTGGGTAGAATCTCCTTCAGGTATAAGGCCTCTGCCCGCACCCTGTCGCGTGAAGCCTGCTCCAGAAGGGCCTTCTTCACATCAAGGCCTGCCTGGGCATCGTTTACCTTCAGCTCATAATCCACAGGGTCGATCTCGAAGAGAAGCTCTCCCTTTTTCACACCCTGGTTATCATCGACATGCACCTCTTTGACCGTGCCGCCGACCTTGGCGGCAATGGTGTAGAACCTGCCATCCACATACGCATCGTCCGTGGTGACCCGGCTGAGACCCTTGATTACGTACAGGGCGAGAAATATGACGGCCGTTATTGCAACGACACCGGCCAGACACATGAATACCTTCTTTTTATTGTTCTTAAGGTTCATTTTTTACCACCGTTCTCTTTTTCAGTTTTTTCTTTTCATCCGGATATATGATGATGTTTTCGAAGGTAATCTGCATGATCGTCTCGACGTTCTTTGCATACGGATGCCTCACCGGGTCTTCGAGCCAGAGGAAGAGGAACGCGTTTGTCAGGCTGTCAACGGCGACGGCAAGATAGTACGGCTCCATCAGTTGTCTGAACAGCCCTCTTTTAATCCCGCTCTCAAACACGTCGGCGAGCTTTTGAAGGAAATCTTCATAGATGGCGCGGAGCTCAACATCGAGGCCGGACTTGATGTCGAAGCTGGATTTGCGCGTCTCTGCGAAATAGAGCCTCAGCAAGGACCTGTTGTTCTCAAAAATCCTTCCCTTGGCCGATACATAGGCGCGGATCCGCTCCACCTCGTCTCCCGGGCTGTCAAGAGCCTTTATCAGCTCACGGTGAAACTCATGGACGTAATCGCTGACCAGCGCGCTGTACAGGTCTTCCTTGTCCTTAAAGAAATTATAGAGTGAACCGATGGAGAACCCCGATTCCTCGGCTATCGTGTGCATGGAGACATTGTGGTATCCGTAGGCTGAAAAAAGCTCCAGGGCTGTCTTAAGAATCAGAGTGCGATTATACGATCTCAGGTGTGCACGCCTGGATACTGCCTTGAGATGCATAGAAACCCCTTCTTCAAATACAAGCAAAAATAAAATCCATTAATTGATGAACATCATGTCATTGTATGAACATAGTGTCAATATTTATAATTATATTCTATTGTATCTCGAGATGACATCATTGACAATTGAATTCCAAATAAATTTGGAGAGATTATCAATCTTTAAGGTTCCTGACAAACCCCGGACCCACAACTGTTGTTTATTTTCCTGTGAACTTACCTTTTTGTGGCATTTTTATGGAACGTTATATCCCTTAACAAGGTTTCATGAGATAAATTGAAATACATCTATCTATATATTTTAACAGGCGTTTCAGGTGATATGTCTGTTGTTGATGAGGCATATTCCCACCCTGGCACGTTTATTGAATAATAATCAAATGTTGCGGATGAAGTCGAATGGGAGATACGACATGAAAGAAGCTCATAGAGTGGCTCTTTACGGACATGGCCTCTGCAGGTCAAAATTTTTCACAGAGATCGATGATACGATTGCCCATCAGTACAAGGGGAAGTGCCCGAATCCCAGTTGTAATCGCCGGGTGGCACTCTTCCCTGAAAAACTCTTCACATCGACCGACAAGGCAAGGAGGGAATACATCAAAAAGGCTAGGGATGAACGCAGCTCCATCTATTGGCAGAAGTGAGTCATTGAATCATATCGCTCTTCCTGGGCTCTGCCAGTAAGTATTTTTTATTGTCACTTTTCCAGTAACGAACGCACCAGATTGTACGTGGAGAACTGGTTATTTGTGAGCTGGGCAAAGGGGTGTTCACCCCCGAATTCCTGCTGCATGATCTCCTCAACAGTCATACCTGAGCGATAGAGCCTTTGAACCTTTGCTGCAAGGTCCGTGAGGTAGCTGATGCACTGCCCCAGGGCCTTTCTCCCGTCCTGAACGATCTTTCCCACTGCGGTGAACAGGACGAGCCGTTCGGTTGGAAGCTCGATGACCTTGCGCATGGACTCTATAAGCTGCCCGATATTCTCCTCGGGCCTGATAAACTTCGGATTTTCTCTGGCAAAGAGGTCGCCCGTGAAGCACCATCCCTCTGAGGGCTCAAGTAGGCAGATGTGACCCGCACAGTGGCCAGGGGTCTCCACGACCCGGAAGGCGTAGTGATCCGTGTTCATGATATCAGGGATGGGTTTTATCGTGGTGGGCACCGGGTAGCCCCAGGCGATCTCCTGGTAGGGATAGAGATCGAACCTATGAGCGATCAGGGGGATGGATACCGGGTGTGCATAGATATCCACACCGAAGCGCACCATGATGTCATGATTCCCGCCCATATGGTCTTCATGATAGTGGGTGTTGACCACCTGATCGAGTCCTTTCCCTTCCAGGAAAGAAGCGAGTTCCTGCGAGGTATGGCTGCACCCGGTGTCTATGAGGAGCCCGTCCACCAGGTGGGCCGCCACCCAGTAGACAGGCTTTCCGTCGAGTTCCCTGCTCATGCGTATCTGGGTTACCTGCTCAAATTCTGCTGTCTCTATCACTGCTTCTCCTCTGATTATGGGTGTCTTTCATTGCTTTTCCTATTAGTTTTGTACCCAACCATAAGGGATGAACAAATGTCCTTGCTAAAGGTTCTTGTAAACCTTCTCTATGAGCCTGAACAACGTCTGCTTCTCTTCCTCGCTGAACCCCTCGAACAGCTTTGTATTCATCTTTTTCGATATCTGAAACAGGACAGGCCTGAGCTTCTTTGCCTTGGCAGTCAGGGTCAGGTACGTGTAGCGTCCGTCGCTCACATCCTTTTCCTTCATGATATAGCCGCCTGACTCCAGTTTGTTGATGACCGAAGAAATCGTCGACTTGTCCTTGATGGTATGTTTTGCAACCTCCTGCAGGGTGACGGTACCCTTCCGGTCAAGGACAAAGAGGATATCCCCGTAGGAAGGCGCAATGCCGTCTATTTTTTTCTTCGAGAGTTCCTTGCTTAGAAACTTGAAGAGCCGCTGGCGGATGTTAGTGATGATGTAAAGGAAGTTGGTGTCACTAATCTCCATAATGGTTTTGTATAAAACTAATTTGGCCCGGTGTCAATTCTCCATTCCCTGACCTTTGCCGCACAGGCACCTCGATGTACCTTCCGGGGACTTCAATCTAATGTTAAATCAAGGATTTTAAAAAACACGTCTCACCGCGAAGATAACTTTATGACACGAAGGAGGAAATTCTTTTGAACTCTCAAACCCTAGTCATTGGCCGTGCCATCGAGGTACATCGTATTCGTGGCCCTCTCATTGCTGGAATAGACTTTTAAGCCCCGGCAACCTCTCTTACCCCCTACATGACTGATTCTTAATGTCATATCATATAATAGGCTCTTGAACAGTTCCCGAGCATGGTATAGGAAGGTGCAGAAATAACAGTCTCTCCATGATGAATAGAGGGATATACTTACCAGGATCTATGGCACATATCGACACTATTTTCCTCGACCATGCCGCCACAACCCCGGTACACCCGGAGGTGCTGGGTTTGATGCTGCCCTATTTCGGCAATTACTTCGGCACGCCGTCGAACCCGTTTGGCTTCGGCGATGCCCCGAGGGAGGCCCTTGATAAGGCCCGTTTTCGCGTCGCTCAGCTCATCGGCGCACAAGGGCATGAAATCATCTTCACCTCTTCGGGCACCGAGGCCAATAACCTGGCCATCCTGGGGGTTGCCTCCGCACGAAGAGGGTTGAAAAATCATATCATCACAAGCACCATCGAGCATGCCTCGGTGCTGAATACCATACATCATCTCACAGGGACCGGTCTCGAGGTGACGGAAATCGGGGTAGATGCACAGGGGGTCGTCGATCCTGCCTCCGTTCAAGCGGCCATTAAGGATGACACCATACTCATCAGCATCATGCATGCAAGCAATGAGACCGGATCAATCCAGCCTGTCAGGGAAATCGGGCACATTGCCAAAGACAAAGGTATCACATTCCACTGTGATTGCATCCAGAGCGCGGGCAGGATCGAAGTCGATGTGAACACTCTGAATGCGGACCTGCTCAGTATCTCCTCTCATAAGCTCTACGGCCCCAAGGGTGTAGGGGCATTGTATGTGAGGGAGGGTACGGCCATCTCCCCCATCATCTTCGGGTCGGATCAGGAAAGAGGCCTGAGACCGGGCACCCAAAATATACCCGGTATTGTCGGATTCGGCATGGCCTGCGAGAAGGCACGAATAGATCTGGATAAGAATGCCCGGCACATCGTACATTTAAGGGATATGTTTGAGAAGGCGCTCCATGAGAGGTTACCGGGCGTCCGGATCAATGATAAAGATGCACTGCGCCTCCCCCACATATCGAGCATTTCCTTTGAAGGAGTTCAGGCCGATGCCCTGGCTGCCTGGCTCGACCTGATGGGTATCACGGTCTCCGCCAGGACACTATTCTACTCGAAGAGGTCGTCTCATGCGCTCTCGGCGCTCCATATCCCCCCTGACCTGGCCTCTGGTACCATCCGGTTCAGTCTGGGCTGGGAAAACACCGTATTAGAGATCGAAAGGGTAGTTAACACCGTTCAGCAAACCGTCATCCGCCTGAGGGAGTTTGTAGGGGGTTTGGACAATGATGAATCCTGCATCGTGACCTTTGCAGCCGGAGATGATTTGGCTCACGCCCTTCGATCTCTGGAAAATGAAGGCATCCCCTGTATAGTCACTGCACGGCCGGTAGAGTTCGCACATCTGACAGGGACTCGGACAGCGCTGGCCATACCCTGCTCAATGCAGGACGAAGCAGGCAGACTCCTGGGCTCACAAGGCATCAGCATCACCGGTATGCACCGCATCAAGGGCCTCTGCAGGCTCAGGGCTGAGAAAGAAGAGCAGTTCTGGAAAACTCTTGGCCGGATCAAAGAAGGGAAGAAACCGAATAAATGCTGATGGTCGACCATACGCATCCCTTGGCATTTCCGTTCTTGGTCCGAAGTCCGGCTCGGAACTGGTAACGATCCCAAAAAGGAAAGAGGGTAATACAAAGCATTATGCAAAAAAAAGACATTGCACTGCTCATTATGGCACCATTACTCATGTTCGTGGGCGTCTTCGACCATTCACTGTGGACGCCGGATGAGCCTCGGGTGGCCGAGATCGCCCGCACCATGGCAGTAACCGGGGATTACCTTATACCCCACCTCGCAAAAGATCCCTTCCTCGAGCAACCGCCCCTGTACTACGCGGTGACCGGTCTTTTCTGGCACATCTTCGGTACAGGGAATGAGGGCTTCGGAAGGCTCTCCTCGGTCTTTTTTGCCTTGGGCTCGCTGCTGGTGGTGTTCTTCGGGATGCGATCTCTTTACAGCAGCCAGGCGGCGGCCCTGACATCACTCATACTTGCAACCACGGTCGGTTTCTTTACGATCTCTCACCGGATCATTGTCGACAATGCCCTTGCCTTTTTCATCACTGCGGCACTTTTCTCATTCCTCCTGGCCTACCAAGGCATACTCAAGAAGGGTTACCCGCTCTTCTGGTTATGCCTTGCAGGCGCTTTCCTCATCAAGGGCTTCATCGGGCTTGCCCTCCCCGGCCTTGCCGTTATGCTCTTCGTTCTCTGGCAGAGGGATTTTGCTGTCATAAAAAGGGCATGGGTGATCCCCGGTATCCTTGTCGTGATCGCGGTCATAGCGGCATGGGGGGTTGTCCTCTATCAAAGAGGGGGAACAGCATTCCTCTACACCTTCTTCCTCTATAATAACCTCGGGAGGTTCTTGAACGTCGGCGGCATTTATAATGGAGGCCATGTCCAGCCGTTCTACCATTATTTAGGCGTGATCTTCTCCGACGGACTGCCCTGGTCGCTGATCCTCTTGCCGGCACTCGTCTTCCTGAAAAGACCCGATGAGAGATTACGGATCTTTTACTGCTGGTTCTTCGGCGGACTCATCCTCTTGAGCCTCTCTTCCACGAAACGCAACCTCTATTTTCTTCCCATGTACCCCGCCCTGGCGGCCATGGTAGCTGTCTGGATCGAGAGGACGGCGATACAAGGCGCCTCCCTCTGGGAGCGCCGCTGGCTGTTTGGCGTCGCCACGCTGGTAGGGCTTGCAGGTCTTGGCCTGCCGGTGGCTTATGTGAAGATAGGCGGATCATGGCCTGCAGCCATTTTCATGTTTCTCCTGTCCATGGTGCTGCTGTGGGGCTTTTTCAGGTCATTGCCCTTCACCCTATCGGAGCGTATTGTCTGCAGCTGGGCGGTACTGATCATTGCATGGTCGACACTGATCTTTCCCCAGTTGGACACCCTCAAGACCTACAAACCGTTCTTCCGGGAGGCAGGCAGGATTGCAGGAAAAGACACGGTCATCGGATACAACCTTAACGAGACCATGCAGGCCTTCAGCCCATTCTACGGCGGATTCCCGGTAGAGAATATCTCTGATCGAAATCAGTTTTCGCAGATTGTTACCACAGGCAAGGCACAGTATGTCTTGTTCCAGCCAAAGAAGAATGATATGGATTTGAGTCATCTCCTGGAATTAAACGGCCAGAGGCTACTGAAAATAGAAAACCAGGAGAAAAGGCCCACCGAGTTCTGGCGCCTTTCAAGACCTTTACCCGCACAGAAAGGATAATGACTATGGCAGACTTCATCCCCATGAGCAGACCATATTTTGGTAACGAAGAAGTCGAGGCGGTGACCGAGGTCATCAAGTCAGGCTGGATCACGACCGGGCCCAAGTGCGCCCGGTTCGAGGAGGATTTCGCACATTACACGGGCTCGGGGCATGCACTGGCGCTGAGTTCGGGCACGGCAGGCATGCACCTCCTGTTCAAGGCATTGGGCATCGGAGCGGGCGATGAGGTCATCACCCCTTCCATGACCTTTGCATCCACGGTGAACCAGATTGTACTGGCAGGGGCCAGGCCCGTATTCGTTGATGTGGACTACGAGACCCTGCTGGTGAAGCCTCAGGAAATCGAGAAGTGCGTCACCAAGAAAACCAAGGCGGTGATCCCTGTGCACTTCGCAGGCGCGCCTGCGGACATGGACGCCATAGAAGCCGTATGTGGCAATATCCCGATCATCGAGGATGCGGCCCATGCCGTAGGCACCTTTTACAAGGGCAGGCACATCGGATATCGCAACCTGGCCGTATTCTCGTTCCACCCCATCAAGAACATCACCACTGCCGAAGGAGGGATGATCACCGGCGGCTCCAAGGATTTGTTGGAGAAGCTGAAACTGCTGAAATTCCATGGTATCGAGCGGGACGCCTGGAAGCGCTACGGCAAGGCGTCAGACCCCACCTATGATATTGAAGAGCCGGCGTTCAAGTACAACATGACGGATATCCAGGCGGCGCTGGGCATCGTACAACTGGCCAAAATTGGGGAGATCAACGCTCATCGGACACGCATCGCCGAACGCTATCGGGATGCCCTCTCCCGGGTCAAGGGCCTCGACCTGCCGGGTGTGCCCACCTATGATCACGTCCACTCCTGGCACCTCTTTGTCATTAAGACCCGCACCGTTGACCGGAAGACCCTCATGCAGGAGCTTGCGGAGCGGGGTATCGGCTACGGCCTCCACTTCCCGGCATGCCATACCTTAAAATATGTCAAGAAACTCTTCGGGAAGATAGACCTGCCTGAGACCGAGACTGCATCGGAGCGTATCTTGAGCATCCCGCTGTATCCTTCCATGGATGATTCCCAGGTGGAGAGAGTTATCACTGCACTCAAGGAGATCTTTCTATGAAAAGGGCAATCTTTCTGCAGGAGGCTACAAGACCATGAGCCAGGCCAAGATCTCGGTCGTCATACCGGTGTATAACGAGGAGAAGGGACTGCCAAAACTCTTCGAGCGCCTGCTGCCGGTGATGGAGGGCATGAATAGGGATTACGAGGTTGTCCTGGTGGATGATGGAAGCGCTGATGAGTCCCTGAAAATCCTTAAGCACCATGCATCGGAAAGGGTAATCGTCGTGGAACTCTCAAGGAACTACGGCCAGCACTCAGCCATATTCGCCGGCTTTGAGACGAGTACGGGGGAGATCATCGTCACCATGGATGCAGACCTCCAGAACCCGCCCGAGGAGATCCCCCGGCTGGTGGATGTGATGGAAAAAGGCAACTACGAGGTAGTGGGTACGGTGAGGATGATGAGGCAGGACACGGCCTTCCGCAAGACGGCGAGCCGGATCGTCAATGCCATCACAAGGCGTATCACGGGCGTGCAGCTGAACGACTGGGGATGCATGCTCAGGGCTTACAAGAGACACGTGGTGGAGTACATGATTTCGAGCCATGAGCACTCCACCTTCATACCTGCCCTTGCCACCAGCTTTGCCAAGGATATTGCCGAGATCGAGGTGAAGCACGAAGAGCGCTTTGCAGGTGAGACCAAATATTCGCTTTCAAAGCTTATCTCTCTGCAATTCGACCTGGTGACATCCTTCTCTGATTTTCCCCTGAAGGCAATGCTCTATACCGGCTTTGTCCTGGCCTTTCTCGGCATCGGCTTCGGCACCTTTCTTGCGGTGGCCAGGCTTGCCTTCGGTGCCGAGTGGGCGGCACAAGGTATATTCACCCTGTTCGCCATCCTGTTCTTCTTCATCGGCGCACAGTTCCTGGCCTTTGGCGTTATGGGCGAGTATGTAGGCAGGATCTATAAGGAGGTCAAGCAGCGGCCCCCTTATACCATCAGGAGGATATACCGTTGAAGGCCCTTGTGTTTGCCTACCACAACATGGGCATTATCGGCATCAAGAGACTTAAGGAAGCGGGTTTTGAGATACCGCTCGTGTTCTCCCATGAAGACGACCCGAACGAGAACGTGTGGTTCGGCTCCGTACCGGGGCTCTGCCGGGAGCTTGCCATCCCGTGCGTCTGCCCAAGGGACCCCAACCAGTATGGATGGATCGAGCGGATCAAGGCGGCAAAGCCGGACATCATTTTCAGTTTCTATTATCGGTTTATGCTTAAAAGCGCGATCCTTTCCATCCCGCCGCTGGGCGCCTACAACCTTCACGGTTCATATCTCCCGCAGTATCGCGGCCGGTGCCCGGTAAACTGGGTCATCATCAACGGGGAGCATACCACCGGTGTGACGCTCCACGAAATGGAGGAAAAGCCCGATGCCGGCGCCATCGTGACCCAGAAGACGGTCGAGATCTCCCGGGAGGACACGGCCCTGACTCTCTACAAAAAACTCGAACAGGCTGCTGATGTCATGCTTGCCGAGATCCTCCCGCACATGATTATCGGCGACATTAAAAAGATACCTATGGACCTATCCAAAGGCTCGTACTATGGCGGCAGAAAGCCTGAAGACGGCCGCATCTTCTGGGACAGGCCCGCCGAGGAGATCTATAACCTTATCCGTGCCGTCACCAGGCCCTACCCCGGCGCCTTCGGCTTTATCGGCGATGAGATGGTCACCTTCTGGTGGGCTGAGCCGGCGAACGACATTCAACTGGAGCCGGGCAAGATCGTTTTTCAGGAAGATACTATTTTGATAGGCACCGGTTACGGATGTATAAGGCCGCTTGAGATAGAGGTAAACGGCAGGGTCCTGAAGGACTTGAGCCTTCATACCTATTTAAAAGACCACGAAGGAGAAATCGTACAATGAAGGTACTCATTCTGGGCGTGAACGGATTCATCGGCTCGCACCTGAGCGAACGTATCATGAAAGAAACGGACTGGAACGTCTATGGCATGGATCTGGGCGACAACAAGCTCAGGGCCGTGATCAGCAACGATCGGTTCCACTTCATCGAGGGTGACATCGCGATTAACAAGGAGTGGATCGAGTACCACATCAAAAAGTGCGACGTGGTCCTGCCGCTCGTGGCCATCGCCACACCAAAGACCTACGTGGAGAGGCCCTTGAGCGTGTTCGAGCTGGACTTTGAGGAGAACTTGCGGATCATCCGCCAGTGCGTGAAATACGGCAAGCGGGTGATCTTCCCCTCCACCTCGGAGGTATACGGCATGAGCACAGACGAGGCCTTTGACGAATATTCATCACCGCTCGTGCTGGGTCCCATCCCCATGCAGCGGTGGATCTACTCATGCTCGAAACAGCTTTTAGACAGGGTTATCTGGGCCTACGGCTCCCGGGGTGAGCTTGACTTCACGTTGATAAGGCCCTTCAACTGGATCGGACCACGCCTGGATTCCCTGGAGACGGCTAAAGAGGGTTCCTCCAGGGTCGTCACCCAGTTCATTGCATCCCTTGTGTTCAAAACCGCAATCGCCCTGGTGGACGGCGGCATGCAGAGCAGGTCCTTCACCTATATAGACGACGGGATCGCCGCACTCATGAAGATCCTGCACAACGAAGGCGGCAAGGCGAGCGGCCAGATCTTCAACATCGGCAACCCTGCCAACAACCTCACCATCAAGGACCTGGCCCACAAGCTCCTTGAGATGTTCAAACAGCACCCCAGCCATAAGAAGGACAAGACCTTTTCCGAGATCATCATCAAGCCTTCAGGGGAATTCTATGGAAAGGGATACCAGGACATCCAGACCAGGGTCCCTTCCATTAAGAATGCCATGACCAGGCTCGGCTGGAAACCCGAAGTGAGTCTCGATGAGGCCCTCAAGCGGACGCTTGACAGCTTCCTTGAAGAGATAGAAAGCAGCAATGACTGATCTGGCCCTCAAGGTGGACGTGGACACCTTCCGGGGCATGAAGGAAGGTGTGCCCGCCTTGGCGGCTATTCTAGGCGAATTCAACCTTCAGGCGAGCTTCTTCATCAGCTACGGTCCGGACAGGTCGGGCCTGGCCATGCTGCAGCTCCTCCGGCCCTCATTCTTGAAAAAGATGATCCGCACGAATGCACCCGGACTCTATGGGTGGAAGACCGCGCTCTACGGCACCCTGCTTCCAGCACCCATGATCGGCACTGCCTTTCCGGAAGTGATCAGGGGGCTCATGAAGGCCGGCCACGAGATCGCCTGCCATGCCTGGGACCACCGTATCTGGCAGGATTGGCTCTTTCTTATGAGCCGGTCATCCATTGAGACATGGTTTCAGAAGATGGTCGATGCACACAAAGGGGTTACAGGCTTGCAGCCCAAGGCCTTCGGCGCGCCCAGCTGGATGATGGACCCTCGATCACTGAAGGTCGTTACCGCTTATAATCTTTCATACCTGAGCTGTACCCGTGCCTCAGCGCCGTTTGTCTTTGCGGAGAATTCCATGCTGGAGATCCCTTCGAACCTGCCGTGTATCGAGGAAGTCGGCGTTCAGGACGTGACAGCGTCCATCAAAGAGAAGGCCGGAAGCCCTGTTCCCCAGGTCCTGCCCGTCCATGCCGAGGTGGAGGGCATGGTGTACCAGAGGCAATTCAGAGACATGCTGGAGTCTGCCCTTTCACTGGGATTTACCATACGTCCGTTACAGCATATTGCATCGGATCTTGAAAAGGGTAGGCTCCCAATACGCCCTCTCACCATGGGCCTGATCCCCGGCAGGGCCTTCCGCTGCGCGGTGTAATTCCTATAAGAAATAGACGCTGTAGGAGCGGCTTCATCCGCGACCCTGCACAGGCAGGGATACATCGAATCGTGTCGCGCCTAAAGGCGCTCCTACTCAAGCCATACCCACCGGCCGGCCGCTGTTATGGGTGCGTATGCACTATCCGGTTTACATCCGCCCCGCCTTCCCTACTCCTCCCGCTTGCGCATCTTTGACACGAAGCGCTCCCACCTGCGCGGACCCGGCAGCCGGTAGGGCGTAACCGCCTCGCTTACGAAACGCACATCCTCCACCGAGTAGAAGGCTAAAGGGTTGTGCTGCTTGATGATCTCCACGATATGCTCGATGTTGCTGCGCTCCACAATGGACATGATGACCTTCACCGGACCGGTCACCCCTTCGGCATCAATGATGGTAAGCCCGTATCCTGCGGACCTGAGGAAAGTGATCAGATCATCGGCATCTCTTCTCGTGATGATGCGGATGATCACCTTGCCGATAGAGAGCCTGTTTTCGATGAGAATGCCTACATAATTGCCTGTAGCAAAGCCCGCGGCATAGGCGATCATGCAGAAGGGGTTGCCCAGGTGCTGAAAGATCTGACGGATGGCCATGAGCCAGATCAGAACCTCGAAGAACCCGATGACGGTTGCATAATGTTTCAGGTGCCTGTTGATGAAGATAATGCGGATGGTGTCCAGGCTCACATCCATGATACGGGCAATGAAGATGAGGATGGGAAGTACCACCCAGGTGTACATCGTAGAATCGAAGAATGCAGGCATTGCCATATCCCTCATGCCCCCTTACGACGGCCAAGAAGAAAGCATATACCTGTTATCCTGTACCACCTCTTCATGGGAATGGGAATACCCTGTAGGGTAAAAGTATACGCTCTGTTCAACCAGGACGATAAGAATCAAACTCTATGGTACTGGGCAACAATTACTATCCGGCTAAAGAGCCGGCCATCCGAAGTCAAACTACAAAAAAAATCTTAAAATTATATTGCCTAGTGCTGGGTTTTCATTATTATTAAACTATAGAGGTCATAGTATAGCTCGGTTGTTTAGGTGAAATGAAATACTTGCAGCGGATTTTACCTCCTGGTTTGAGATCGCAAGTATGGCGTTGAAAAATTTCTTGCGTGCTCTTCGGGCCAACTGAGATGAAAGGAGCGCTTTGATGGCGGAGAGTGAATATCATGTAATCGAGCTCGTCGGAACAAGCTCTGAGTCATGGGAGAGGGCGGCGGCGGCCGCAATTGAGACTGCATCGAAACTGTTGAGAGACACACGGATCGCCGAGGTGGTTCAGCTGGACATGAAGACCGATGACAACAACAAGCCTGTATACCGGGCGAGGTTAAGGGTGTCTTTCAGGTATCACCTTATCTTTTCCCTTACACCGAAGTTTCATAAACGTTCGAACCACTGGTAGCCTTGTCGATTTTGGTGTTGGGTATACACTTTTATATATGGGCGGTTTTATCATGGTGACAGTAAAGATGAAAGGAGAGCATTTATGCCAGAGAGCGTCTACAAAGTGATCGAAATCATTGGGACCAGCCCGGTGTCATGGGAGAAGGCGGCTGAAGCGGCAATCAAGACAGCTTCGAAGTCAATAAAGGACCTGCGCATCGCCGAGGTGGTTGAACTGGACCTTCAGATCGAGAACGGCAAGGTGAGCAACTACCGCACGAAATTGAGCATCTCTTTCAAATACCAGGGCAAAGAGTAACCCGGGCCTGCATGTAGGGGGTCATTCCCGGCCGGGCCGCACAAGTGCGGCAGCCCATGCAAGTACGGAGCTCTACAATCGTGTTTCATACATCGCGGACTTCGCTCCTCATACGGTTTTTCTCGCTGAGATTGCAGGACTCATGGTAAGGTAAAGTCATAGCTGAAGGCTTTACCATATTAAGTTTGTGCAATCGGCCATAGCTATCGCAAATTACTTTGGCGAGGAGAAGGTTTCTTAAGTCATATGCCCAGGGGGATAAAGATGCTCAAAAAAATTTTTCTCTCAGCAATGCTGCTGACTTTTACCGTTTCGCTGTCCGCACAGGATTTGAAGCCGATCAAACTCCCGCCGCCGCAGCTCTACGAAGGTAAAACATTGATGCTCTCGTTGAAGGAGAGAAAATCGACACGATCGTTCAGCACGATCAAATTGCCTCTGAATGTGCTTTCAGATCTGCTCTGGGCCGCCTGCGGGATAAACCGTCCCGAAACCGGGCGGCGTACCGCGCCGTCCGCCTCGAACTGGCAGGAGATAGACATCTATGTGGCCACATCCGACGGTCTCTTTCTTTATGATGTGAAGGAGCATGCACTAAACCCCGTCATTCAACAGGACATCCGATCCCTTACCGGCAAACAGTCTTTTGCAGGCGAGGCACCGGTGGACCTGGTCTATGTTGCCGACTTCTCGAGAATGGGCGGTGCGAATGCCGAGGAAAGGAATTTTTACTCCGCAGCCGATACGGGTTTCATCAGCCAGAATGTGTATCTCTATTGTGCCTCCGCCGGATTGGTAACGGTCGTAAGAGGTTCCGTCGAGAGGGACGAACTGGCGTCAGCCATGAAACTGCGCAACAACCAGAAAATCATCCTGGCTCAGACTGTGGGTTATCCGGCGGGATTTATCGCCCGGAAGGGCCCCGGTGTGTTCAACCTCAACAAGGTATCGTATGAACAGCTCAAAGCGTTTCCCTTGTTAACCGAGCCGATTGCAAGAAGAATTGTCGATTATCGGTTCACCTACGGTCACTTTAACAGCATCAATGACCTCATTAAGGTACGGGGCGTAACCTGGAAACTTATCGATAAGATCAAGCCATATCTTGTACTCGAAGGGGATACGACTTTCGACCTTACAAGTTTTAGAAATACAGGGAGCTGAAAATAGCATTCCTGGAGAGGATTGGTGTGCTATGGTTATTGTCCATGTCTTTGTCCGTGTAAAGCAAGAGGCAATCGAGGCATTCAAGGACGCATCGAGGGAAAATGCAAGAAACAGCGTATTGGAGCCCGGCGTTGCGCGATTTGATGTCATGCAACAGAATGATACTCCTGAGAGGTTCCTGCTCGTGGAGGTCTATCGGTCAGAGGTTGCGACATCCCAGCACAAGCAGACTTCCCACTACGGACAATGGAGGGATACGGTGGATTCCATGATGGCAGAGCCGAGGTACAGCATCAGGTATACAAACGTCTTTCCCGAAGATGCTGCTTGGTGATACATGATATCACAAGAAATAATCCATTTTTAAGAGGTCTACTGCCATGCGTTTCGAGTTCGCCACTGCTGAGAGGATCATCTTCGGCCCGGGCAGCATCAATGAGATCATCGATGCCGCCTCTTCCATGGGGAAAAGGTGCCTGGTCGTCACCGGAAAGAAGGGGCTCAGGTGGTCGCAACTGCTCGACAGGCTCAGAAACAGATACGTCACCCCCATTCTCTATTCCGTCCCTAAAGAACCAACGACGCAAACGGTTATGCAGGGGGTTTTGGCTGCACGCGAGAATGCATGCGACTGCGTCATCGCCATAGGAGGCGGCAGTGTCATAGACTCGGGCAAGGCCATAGCAGCACTTCTAACGAATACGGGTGAGCTCTCTGACTACCTTGAGGTCGTGGGCAAGGCCATGCCGCTCACAAGGCCGCCGGCACCGTACATTGCAGTTCCAACGACAGCCGGCACCGGCAGCGAGGTGACGAAAAATGCGGTCATCATCTCCGAAGAGCATGGGGTAAAAGTGAGTTTGCGCTCCGCCTTCTTGCTTCCGCGCCTGGTCATAGTGGACCCTGAACTCACCCATTCACTATCCCCTGAGGTCACTGCAAGCACCGGCCTTGATGCCCTTACACAACTTCTGGAATCCTATGTCTCAAACAGTGCGAACCCCCTGACCGACAGTATCTGCCGGGAAGGTCTTGAGCGGGCATCAAGGTCCCTCAAGGCAGCATATGAGGACGGCAGCAATGCAGCGGCCCGGGAAGACATGGCACTGGCGAGCCTCTTCAGCGGGATTGCCCTGGCCAATGCAAAGCTCGGGGCGGTCCACGGATTTGCAGCGGCAGCAGGAGGCCAGTGCCGGTCACCCCACGGACTCATCTGTGCAAGCCTCCTGCCGCACGTGGTGGAGATGAACGTGCAGGCCCTTAAAAATCGCGCCCCCGACGCTTATGCACTCAAGCGCTTTGATGAGGTGGCACAAATCATCACCGGGATAACATACGCCCGGGCGGGAGATGCGATTGACTGGATCCATGAGCTCTGTTCCCATATGAAGGTACCGACGCTTTCATTCATTGGGATCCGTCAGGAGCACTTCTCGGGAATCGTTGCCAAGGCCCGGCGCGCAAGCAGCATGAAAGGCAACCCCATCGTGCTTACGGATGAGGAGCTTATGGCAATATTGGAAAAGGCGAGTTGAACGGTTATAAGAATTACGTACCGGGAACAGGATTCCAGGTGCCGGGTTAAAGAAGACTATTCCTCGACCCGGAGCCTGAAGCCTTCCTGGTTACTGAAAAAGGACACCTTAACCTGACGGCCTAAAAACAAGAATTCAATAGTCTGAAGAAGCTACTTCTCAGACTCATCGGCAACAAGCTGATCGGCATTCCGGATAAGCCTGGCAAGCGAATCGATTTTCTCCTCCAGTCTGTCGATTGTGACCTGCTGCTTGTATATCACGTCATTGAGTTTCTGAATCGTGTCTTCATGATAGGCCACCATGGTTTCCAGTGCAGTAAATCTCTTATCACTCATACTTCCCCCAATAGTGCCCTCTCATTCTCTTTCTCTGCCGTTTAGTTAACAATATATGCGGCTCGCTCAAGGAATCAACCTTTCGGATAGAAAAAATGTATTGATCTCCGATGATCTCTGTGATGCATTTGGGGGCATTCATCCTTCTCGTCTACTCTAGCAGGAGCGAAGGCCCGCTGAGTATCAATCTTTGTCAGGGGCACCCTTCCCCATATATCCACCCGGCCTTTTCCTGATGCTATGGATAGTATGGGCATGGGCCACCTTCTCACCCGATTCATTGAAAATATCCGCCTCCAGAACGGCGGAATTCCTGCCCCGTGAAAGAATTCTGCCTTCCGCACGCAATAACCCTTTCGCAGCAGGCTTCAGATAGCTTACGTCAAGGTGCTGGGTCATGGCATACTCATCCCGATGAAGCGCCACGGTAAGAGATATCCCGCAGGCGGAATCGGCAAGGGAGGCAATGGCACCGCCATGGGTGTTCCCGTATAGGTTTGTATGCTGATCCTCAGATTTCATTATCATGATACATCCGTGCTGCGTGAACCCTATCACCTGCATCTGTACATGGCGATAGTAGGGAGAGCTGTTGACAAGCTCTCTCACCTTTTCCATGGAATCGGCTCGTCCCTCGGGTGTATCCATATCCTCATTCATCTCTCTCATCAATAAAGTCTCCATTCATACGTAGATAACCATGTGCGTAAACTTGGCAAGCCTTGACGTGCACCAGGTGTACCTTGCATTGAACCATGGTTCGATACCTTAATGGCAGGCATCTTTTGGGGGTCCTAAAAAAAATCAAGAACCCTTTGGGGTAAGCACGATACCGGCATAACGGCTCAAGGAGGAAACGCCATTTATGCAGCAGTCCTTTCAGATGAGAAAGGTCAGACGACTACTACCGAATTTTCACTGTTCCCGTAAGGGCTTTTTACGTATTTGTCTGCGCAGTCGTCATTCTCCCAGGTAGAGCCGTTGAGCAGGTAGCGGTATTGATATTCTCTGCCCTTCTCGAGGTTGATACTCAGATTGAACGAACCGTCCTTTTGGAGTTTCATAGGGTGCGAGTTGGCATCCCAACCATTAAATTCCCCCACAATATAGACAGAGCCTGCCGATCCGGCAATGTCTTTGGGGAGAGTAAAGGTAACCTTGCACACCGATTTGGTTTTCAAATACTGTTTCTTAATACTCATCCTCTCCTCCTTGCTGTCCCTTAGCCTATGCAGATATGGCTTATCATGTATTAATATCCACTTGTCAGGTCAAGTCAATATTTATGACAATCTCATCTTAATCGGATATGAGGTTAAAAAGCCATGTGCATGAATAAAAAACCTACGGGATTTTGATCCCGCGTATCACCATTACGGCAATGCTGCGTTCCTTCAGCCTGTATCGCGGCCCATTAATGCGAGATGTTTTACCAGGACCGGCATAGTCTTTACCGTCAGCAAGAGAAGTATCTACAACCCTGTGCCATGCATGTTCGGCGTCAGGCTTGGGGAGCTCGAACGTCAGAGGCTCCCAGTAGGCATTCATCATGATGTAAACATGCTCTCTCTCGATATCGGATTTAAGTTCAAGGGCGATGCTGTGGGACCGATCATTAAAATCAGGCTTGCCGAGACGAACTCCATGCCAGGTTATGCTCACGTCTCTATCCGTATAGGGCGGTTTGGGGATATGCCTGAGATTGAAAACGGAATTTGAACGGGAAAACCTGATGAGTCCTTGCACGAACCTCAGCAGCCCCTCATGCTCTTTCACCGCATCCCAGTCGAACCAGGATAATTCATTGTCCTGGCAGTATGCATTATTGTTTCCCTGCTGAGTTCTGCCCACCTCATCGCCCATGAGGAGCATGGGTGTTCCCTGGGATACGAACAAGAGGGTAAGAAAATTTTTTATCTGCCTGATTCTGAGCCCATGAATAAGTCTGTTATTGGTCGGGCCTTCAATACCACAGTTCCAGCTTATGTTGTAATCATTGCCGTCGCGGTTTTGCTCCCTGTTCCTCTCATTATGCTTGTGGTTATAGGATACCAGATCATTGAGGGTAAAACCGTCGTGGCAGGTGATGAAATTGATGCTGCGGTTCGATTCGCGCTCAGGCTGAGGATAGATATCCGGGCTCCCCAAAACCCGGTTCGAAAGCCGGTAGACCATGGAATCTTCACCCTTGAGGAAACGCCTTATATCATCCCTGAACTGGCCGTTCCATTCTGCAAAACGCTCACCGATAAAAGAGCCCACCTGGTAGAGTCCGGCAGCATCCCAGGCCTCGGCGATGACTTTGGTGCCTGCCAGCACCGGGTCCGATTCGATGGACCACAGGATAGGAGGCCTTTCTAAAGGTTCTCCAAATTCACCCCGTGCCATGACCGAGGCAAGGTCGAACCGGAAACCATCCACATGCATATATTCCACCCAATAACGCAGGCTCTCGGTGATCATCCTGCGGACGATGGAATGGTTGGTATTTACCGTATTTCCGCAGCCGCTGTAATTCTCATACCGCCGGTGTTCGATGTTGTAAATGTAGTAGGTCGTGTTTTCCAACCCGCGCAGAGAAAACGTCGGCCCCTCATGGCCCGCCTCGGCAGTGTGGTTGAAAACCACATCCATGATCACCTCGATCCCTGCCCTGTGAAGCTCCTTTACCATGTCCCTGAATTCATTGATGGGGCTTAAGGGCCCGCCTTTTGAGCAGTAACCGCAATGAGGCGCAAAGAAAGCCATGGGGCTGTAGCCCCAATAGTTGCTCAAACCGGGCGGGGCGTCCTGCTCGTCGAACTGCTGGACAGGCATGAGTTCCACGGCTGTGATGCCGAGCTCCTTGAGGTAGAGAATCTTTTCGACAAGACCTGCATAGGTCCCCCTCTTCTCCCGGCTGACGCCCGAATTCGGATGGCGTGTGAAACCGCCTACGTGAAGCTCATATATTACACTGGTTTTGTAGTCGGTCCTTAAGGGCTCGTCACCCTGCCAGTCATAATCCTCAGGGTCCACCACTATGGATTTTGCAGCATGGGAGCAGTTGTCACCAGGCCTGCACCCGGCTACCCTGTCATAGTTTTTTCCGATGGCGACCGCCTGTGTATATGGGTCCAGCAGAACCTTCTGTCCGTCATAGTAATGCCCTCTGGCAGGGTCAAAAGGCCCGAAGACCCTATAGCCATAGATCTGCCCCGCACCGATACCCGGCACGAAGCAGTGCCAGTAGTAGAAGGTCCTATTAACCTTGGAGTCAAGCCTGATCAGTCGCACATGCCGTGCATCATCAATGTCGTCAAATAACAAGAGCTCTACTGCATAGCAACTCTTTGAGAATAGGGAGAAGTTGACGCCATCCGGATATACGGTTGCCCCGAGAGGATGACACCTGCCGGGGTGCACATTACCCTTAAGCACAATTGCATTCCTTTTGTCGTTTCATTATGGAATAAGGCATATAACCATTTTTCATGCTTTGGCCTGAGAGTCAAGAGACACCATGCCTCGGCATCTTCACATACAGTACCCCTTGATTGATTTTGAACCATGGTTATTCCAATTAATACCTATTATTCCATAATCATATCAATTAATTCTTAACTACAGCTATTGACATCAGAGGGATGATCTATTACTTCTTGTTAGCACTCAATATGAATGAGTGCTAATATCACCCAGGCTATCATTTTAACAAAGGAGAGGATATGATGAAGATACGACCTTTACATGACCGTGTTATTGTCAAGAGGATCGAAGAAGACCTGAAGACCAAGGGCGGCATAATCATCCCTGATACGGCAAAAGAGAAGCCCCAGATGGGCGAAGTCATCGCCGCAGGTTCCGGCAAGAAGACCGAGGACGGCAAGCTCCTGCCACTCGATGTAAAGAAAGGTGATAGGGTGCTCTTCTCCAAGTATGCAGGCAACGATATCAAGATCGATGGTGAAGAGCTGCTGATCATGAAAGAAGAAGATATCCTCGGAATCATAACCAAGTAAGGAGGCAAACACATGCCCGCAAAGAAGATCATATATGGCGAAGAAGCACGAGCCAAGGTTTTAAATGGCGTGAACAAGCTGGCCGACGCCGTAAAGGCGACCCTTGGCCCCAAAGGCAGGAATGCAATACTGGACAAAATGTTCGGCGCACCGAACGTCACCAAGGACGGCGTCACCGTGGCCAAGGAGATCGAGCTCAAGGACAAATTCGAAAATATGGGTGCCCAGATGGTCAGGGAGGTCGCATCCAAGACATCGGATGTTGCAGGCGACGGCACCACTACGGCTACCGTTCTTGCCCAGGCCATCTACACCGAGGGCCTTAAATATCTGGCCGCCGGCATGAGCGCCATGGACCTCAAGCGCGGTATCGACAAGGCCACTGCCGCTATTGTTGAAGAGCTTAAGAATATGAGCAAGAGCGTAGAGGACAAGAAAGAGATTGAGCAGGTAGGCTCCATCTCCGCCAATGGCGATACCGAGGTGGGTTTGATCATCGCCGATGCCATGGATAAGGTGGGCAAGGAAGGCGTCATTACGGTGGAAGAGGCCAAGGGCATGGAAACCACCCTCGAATTGGTGGAAGGCATGCAGTTCGACAGGGGCTACCTCTCACCCTACTTCGTTACCGATGCCGAACGCATGGAGGCTGTCCTGGAAGATCCCTACATCCTCATCTTCGACAAGAAGATCAGCAACATGCGGGACATCATCCCCGTCCTCGAGACCATTGCAAAGGAAGGCCGCGCCCTGCTTATCATCGCAGAGGATATCGAGGGCGAGGCATTGGCAACTCTCGTGGTGAACAAGCTCAGGGGCACGCTCAAGTGTGCCTCGGTCAAGGCCCCGGGCTTCGGCGACAGGCGCAAGGCCATGCTGGAAGACATTGCCGTTTTAACAGGCGGTCAGCTGGTATCCGAAGACCTTGGCCGCAAGCTCGAGAGCGTTACCGTCGTCGACCTCGGCAAGGCGAAAAAGATCGTGATCGACAAAGACAATACCACCATCGTCGAGGGGGCGGGCAACAGCAAGGATATCCAGGGCAGGATCAGCCAGATCAAGGCCCAGATCGAAGAGACATCCTCGGATTATGACAGGGAGAAGCTCCAGGAGAGGCTTGCCAAGCTGGCCGGCGGTGTTGCGGTCATCAAGGTCGGCGCCTTCACCGAGCCGGAGATGAAGGAGAAGAAGGCACGCGTGGAGGATGCCCTCCATGCCACACGCGCCGCCGTTGAGGAAGGTTTCCTTCCGGGAGGCGGTGTCGCACTGCTGCGCTGCATCGACAAGCTCAATTCTTTGGACCTTCCGGGCGATCAGAAATCCGGTGTCAAGATCGTCCAGAAATCGCTGGAAGAGCCGCTTCGTCAGATTGCCGAAAACGCCGGCATGGAAGGCGGCATCGTGGTAGAGAAGGTAAAGGCCTTGAAGGGCAGCCAGGGCTTTAATGCGGCGAGTGATGAGTATGAGGACTTGCTGAAGGCCGGCATCATCGACCCCACCAAAGTCACCCGGTTCGCACTGCAGAATGCGGCATCGGTGGCCGGTCTCCTGCTTACCACCGAGGTCATGGTGGCCGACATCCCCGAGGATAAGAAGCCCTTGCCTGGTGGAGGCGGCGGCATGCCCCACGGCATGGATGACATGATGTAAAATCAGAACCCGGAAGCGGGGGCGGACCTGGTTCCGTTCCCGCTTCTTTTCATAATACCAGTTAAGATTTTTCTAAAAATAGTTCGATCTGTTCCATGACATATACTGGCTGCTTCGCATCTTTGTTTGAAAATGCGAGATAAGGAATCACTGCGTAGTGAATATAACAGCCATCTTGGACAATGCAAGGGGGAATAGGGTTCCAATACGATGACCGCCTTTTTATGGTATGAACAGTGAAGTGTGCCAGGCTATTATTTTATTGTCACGGCAAAAAATACAACTGGCATGGAGGCTCCTATGAAAACCAAGCGATCAGGCAAGGATATAAAACACTGGGAAACCCGCCCCGAGAAATCATGGGGGCGATTCCTTTTCAACCAGCCATATGAAGAGGGTTTGACACGGCTGAAAGAGGAAGTCCTTAAAAAAACCGCATTCGATCCAACAGTACTCTGGCAATGGGGAACCATGCAGGCCCTCGCAGTTATCGAGATCCTGAAGGCCGTTGAGCACGCGTTCGGCAGAGAGGGCCAGCAAGTCGTCCAAAAAAGCCTCTACCGGGTCGGCTATGACATCGGCAGACAGATCACTAAGGGTACTATCATCCCTTCCGACATGAGCGATGCGGAGTGGATCAGCTTCTATGCCACCATCATCAACCGGATCGCGTACGCCTCACTGGAATCACCGGAGATCCTTAACGACAATAAGGTAATCTTCCATATCGATTGGTGTCCCCACCAGGACCACTACGCCGCCTTCGACTGCAGGGTGCAGCGGTATTTCGTACAGGGGATGATCGATGCAGCCCAAGATTTCGCCCGCGAGCAGGGACGGGATGTGGTCTGGGATGTGGCCTTCAAGACCACCATCCCCTCGGGCGGCAAGACCTGTCTTTTTGAGATCTTCCGCGGAGACCCCGATGCCTCCAGGACATGGGCCGAGTACACCCGGATTCTTGAGGAGAGTGCCCTTCAAAAGGGAGGGCAGAAGCCTGATATTGAGTAAGACCTTTTGCTTGAAGATTGTGGACCTTTGACTTTTGCAACGCTGTACACTGCATCAACTCGGGCGACGAATGGACAACTACTTGTGAGGAAAGGATAGGAGAATGTCATACAGATTCGAGACCATCAAAACGGGCATATCCTTCGGAACGGCACTGGCGCCTAATCCTTCCTCGCCTTGGCGGCCTCGGGGAAGTATTCTTTAAAACACTCGGGACAGAGACCATGGCTGAACACGGCATCCGAGTGCTCCTCCAGGTAGCTCTCTATCTGGTTCCAGTATCCCTTGTCGTCCCTGATCTTCTTGCAGGCGGCGCAGATGGGGATGAGCCCGCTTAATGTCTTGATCTGGTTCAGGGCTTCTGTTAATTCCACGTTGAGGCGCTCTTTCTCCTCTTCCATCAGCTTGAGCACCGTAATGTCCTGCAATGTCTCAACGACGCCTAAGAGCTCGCCATCCTTGTCATAGATGGGCGAAGCATCGAAGATGAGATAACGTTTTTTACCGCCCACGTTCGGGTACCAGCCTTCGGCGTGCAATCCATGGGGGATAAGCACTGAAGGTCCGTGGACTGAGTAAAGCTCGTCCATCCTTTTAAGGTCGTTATCAATGATGAGATCGGACAGGGTTGAACGCTGATTATCGTAAAAGGCCTTCCAGTGGTTGGGCGTCCCGAGAACATCGGCAGCCCTGATACCGGTGAGCTCCTCGCAAGCCCTGTTCCAATGGATTACGCAGTGTCGGGAGTCTATGGCGAAGATGCCCACCGCGCAATTCTGCACCATATTTTCATAGATCTCGATCTGGGTAACGGCATCTACATCCCTTAAGGGACCGGGCTCACCTTCATGCATCGTAGAGGCTGCATCCTTCAAGAGGCCATCAAATAATTTCGGGTCATCTCTCATTGCTTACCCATACTCGTAATAATGTTTAGGACATGGGGTTTCAAGCCCCTGTATCGGTAAAACTAGCGTAATACAATGGGTATTAAAGTCAAGGCAGACTTTATTGATGGGTGATATTCAACAGGCTGCAGCGAAGATATCACATGCCTTTTTCTCATACCAGGCGGGCTTGAAGATCCCTTCCAGAAATCCGTTGTGCCCGCCAAAGTCGTTCATGAAGAGTTTGGTGGATGGCCCCAGGACAAGACGAGAGAAATCATCGGAGGGAATAACCGGATCGTCGCGAGAGGTTATGATGGTGGCGGGAATGCTCAAAGATTTGATCGCTTCACCTGTTACGGCATAGCCCTTGAAATAGTCCTCGGTGTCTGAAAATGTACTGTATTTCTTAAGGAGGGCATCCGTAACCGCACGAATGTTCCCCAGATCCATGATTCCCCTGAAGTCATAGAGATGCGGATAGAGCCCCTGTTTAACGGCAAGCGACCTCCGCCATTTTTTCAGGAAGTACCACCTTAAAAGAAAACTGCGGTCTATGGCATCGGTGGCCCGGCTGGGATTGAGCACCGGGCTGACGGCTACGAGGTGGCGAAGGGTTTCAATCCTTTGATCGTTGCACCTTCTTCCGATTCTGAGGGCAAAATTGCCGCCGAGTGAGAAGCCTATGAGGAACGTACACGATCCCCCGGGGAGGCGGGAGGCGGTCTTAACCGCATTGAAGACCTCATCCAGCAGGATCGCATAGAACACCCCCTCGTTGAGGTGATGGGTATCCCCATGGTCTCTGAAGTTAAGGCGGAATATATTGTAGCCCTTCTCATAAAAATATCTGCCCGAATGCAGGATATAAGTCGATTCCGCGCTGCCTTCCCAGCCATGCAGCATGATTACCAGGCCAAGGGGCTCCTTTGTGCGTTGGGGTGAAAAAAACCCCTGGAGCCGTATACCGCCGCCCGCATCGATGAGCATCTCGCGGGCGGCCTCTCTCATCGGGTTTCTCCCCACGGCACGGATTTTCGCAGATGCGAGTATGGTCTGGGTATAGGCACTACGCAAGAATCGCGGGGGTATAAATCCGTGCTCGGTAGACATGCCTTCTCCTTGCCCGCAGGAACATAAAACGCCTTCGATAGTGAGGCCTCAATCCAACGACAAAAGGGCCTTGCCGCAAAGCCTTTACGAGACCATCAGATTAAGGGGCTCGATATAGGCCGGGTCTTCATTATCGATGGTCTCCACAATGTGCCTGTGGAGGCGCCACTTGTGTTCCTTGAAGATGGTGCGGCCTTTTGTGAATGTCCGTGCAAAGGCAAGGGCCTCTTTCATGAGTTCCTCTTCACCATCACAGGACTTGAGGACCATGCGGCACTCCTCAAGCTCCTTGCCTGATGCCCTCTTACCCGAGTATACGAGTTCTTCGAGCTTGTAATAGGGCATGGCCTTTTTCATCATGGCGAGCATGCCGGGCAGGAAGGGGATGTTGATGTCCACCTCGGGGAAGCAGAAATACCCTCTGTCCGACCTCATGAACCTGAAGTCACAGGTACAGACCAGGATGGCCCCGTCACCGAAGGCATGCCCGTTAATGGCGGCTATCACCGGTATGGGAATAGTCAGGATACGTTTGAAGAGCCTGTTGAGCTCATACATGAAGTCCTTGATGGCCTGAGTCTCGTTGCGGGAAACGTTGCCCATCATCCAATCAAGGTCAATGCCTAATGACCAGTTCTTCTTGTCGCTGGATGAGAGCACGATCGCCTTGATCTCCTGATCCGCCTCGATCTCGTCAAGGGCCTTGAGCAGACCGGAAGTGAATGATGGATTATGCCTGTTCTCTGTAGTATTCATGATCAGGATGGCCACGGTCCCATCCTTTTTCCATTCCACAACGGCCATTATATCCTCCTGTAGATGTGTTATCAATTCACGTATTCATACCATAGATGCCCTGAATGTGAAAAGTGTTACCCTTTTAAGCTCTGCTGAGGGGGGGTGTCATAAGTAAGTACCTGAAAACTGTCATAAGTGACTTCCGGAAAGGTTACAAAACGGGAAAATGAGAAAAAAAAAGGCCGAAAATTAAATCAAGTTTGATTAACTATTTTCGTGGCGAATATTCCTCTGGTATCACGGGATGTCGTTTGTATGGTTTACAGGTATTCCCGACAATAACTAAAGCTTCAAGTGTCCCTCCCATTGCATTCTGACTTTCATAATTTCCAGCATAATAACCGGCACAGGTAATTGTATGACCTGCATTTATATTAGTGACATCTCCATTAAAAATAAAACTGATATTTGTGGCATCCAGGGGGGCATTTCTATTCGGCGTGAGCATGGAAATTTCAGACCAATGTCCGGATAACCCGAAATCTGGAGGAAGTTCTTCAACTCGATAGATTTTCCCACTTATCTTAAAGAGTTTTCCGAGTGATGAGTAAGGATTTTTCGTCAAAATAGCGGCAGTTATATCTTCTGCATG
Organism: Desulfomonilia bacterium; assembly: GCA_050014195.1. Lineage (GTDB taxonomy): Bacteria > Desulfobacterota > Desulfomonilia > UBA1062 > UBA1062 > MWEI01. Next base: position 200,865 of record JBEKDT010000004.1, read on the forward strand.
TTGCCAGACTGTATCAGGTTTCTGGCTAGTGAGTTTCATGGCAGCGACAACTAAATTTCCATTTGATAATGTCATTTTATCTTTAATATTAAAGGTTTTCTGGGTGGGCTCAGAAATACTATTATTATCATCAATAATTTTTCGAGAAGATTGATCACAACCCCAAAACAGTAAAAACAAGAAAGGTACTATAATAATAAGGATAGATTTATTGAGCATGGATACCTCCTCTCACACCTTAATATATAATAACCTTCATTCTGACTTTCGGAAAGGGGAAGTAGGCTCATGAACCGTAATCCCACTCTGCACCCAGCGACTATTGCCTGCTCATATCTTCAAGATAAATCTCGATCCTCTCTTTCCCCTTGCCGATGTTGTTGCGCTTGAGCCTGATCCGCCCAACCTCACCGGTTCGCCTGAGATGAGTGCCGCCGCAGGAGACCTTTGCAAAACCCTCAATCTCCCAGTACCGCTGCTCCTCTCCGCGATCGCTGTATGCACTCCTGATGGGCAGGTCTGCATCGATGATCTTCCCGGCTCTCTTCAGGAGCATCGGGAATGCATCCGAGATCCTGCCCTCCCAGAGGAAATCGAGCCTCGCCTTATCCTCTGAAATGTTCGCCCCGATCTTCATGGGCCTGCCAAAGAGTTGATAAACAAGCTCAAGAACGATCTCTGCTGCAAAGTGGAGCCGCATGAGACAATAGCGCCTTGTCCAATCTATCCTGATAAGCACGTCATCACCTTCTTTGAGGTCATGGGGGCCTTTCAGGGTGTAATAAATCTCAATGCCCTTCTTCTCAGCCCCGAGGACCTTCACCTCGCCGATGGTCCCTGCATCGGATTCCTGCCCACCCGAGGCAGCATAGAAAATGGTCCGGTTAAGGGTAATCGTGTCGCCTTCAACACTTGTGACAACAGCTTGCAATTCGACCAGGTAAGGATCTTCCCAGAATATCTTGTCAACAGGCATGATAGCTCAATAATGACAAGCCGCTATCAAAAATGTCAAGTGAAGTCATGGAAATCAGAAAATCAACAGGTTGATGTTACGAGTTCAGACACTATTCGATAGGTACCTTTTTCTTAATCACTGATCACTGCTAAGCTGTTGACTTGTCTTTTTCTTTATAGGCCGGAAGCAGTATCGTGAAGATGGCACCCTTGCCGGGTTCGGTACGCAACCGGATGCTGCCGTCGAATTGTTTTACAATTGAGTATACTGAGGTGAGCCCGAGGCCGCTCCCCTTACTGTCGGCCTTTGTGGTGAAATAGGGCTCGAAGATATGGGAGGCCGTCTCCTCATCCATGCCCATCCCCGTGTCATTCATGATCAATTGTACATACTCCCCGGATTTCAGTTCCACATACCTGCCCGTTGACTGATTATCAATGCGCACATGGGCTGTGGCAATGGTAAATGTGCCGCCCTTGGGCATTGCGTCACTGGCATTGAGCGAGAGGTTCATGACAACCTGCTCGAGCTGGCTCCTGTCACCCAGTACAAGGCATTTCTTCTTATCGAGGATGAGCTTGAGATTGATCTTGGACCCTATCACGGGCACCAGGAGCTCCCGCATACCCTCAATCACCTCGTTGAGATCGACAGCCGTAGGCTTGGTCGGCTGCTTTTTACTGAAGGAGAGGAGCTGTCTGATGAGTGATGATGCCGAGTTCTTGACATCCCTGATCTTTCCGATGTTCTTGGTCACGGCCTCGGCATTGCCGATCTTCAACAATACGAGTTCGGAAAAACCTTCGATTGCCGCCAGATAATTATTGAAATCATGGGCGATGCTGCCTGCAAGCCGGCCCACTGCCTCCATCTTCTGGGCGCGAAGGAGTTCACCTTCAAGGTACTTGTACTCGGTAATATCGCGGCCCAACCCCAGGATGCATTCCTGGTCTCCCAGGGTGATTGTCACGGCCGACCAGAGGACGGTCCGAAGCCTTCCGGCCTTTGTCCTGAACTTGACCTCTTCGTTTCTTACACGGCCCTGCTCTTTCAGCTTCCCGATAACCCTTTTACGGTCTTCAGGTCTTTCCCAGATCTCGATCTCCAGTGAGGTATGCCCGACCACTTCATCCCGGCTGTAACCGGACCAATAGAGATACCCCTCGTTCACATCAATGTAGATTCCTTTATCCAATGTAGTTATGGACACCCAGTCCGGGCTTGCATGAAAGACCTTGGTAAACTTCTCCTCGCTTATCTTAAGCTCTTCCTGTGTCCGTTTATGCACAGAGATATCAACAACAAACCCTTCAAGAAAAAGAAGCCCTTCTCCAAGCGTGAACACACCGATGCCCTGCTCCCATACCCACTTCAGCTCTGATTTTTCAGTTATAACACGATATACAAGTTGGAAATGATCCCTTTCTTCCAGGGCATTCTGGATCTGGGCCCACACCGTTTCACGGTCTTCGGGGTGGATGATCTGTCCGTATGAAACCCTTCGGTTACCGATGAGCTCGTCCTGGGTGTACCCCGTAAGCTTATAGCAACCCTGGCTCACGGATTCCATGGTCCTTTCGGCATCGTTCCTGCAACGATAAACTATTCCGGGCAGGTTGCTGATAAGGGTGAAAAGCTCCCTTCTATGTTCCAACAGCTCTTTTTCTGCCTTTACCCGTGCAGTCTGGTCCGAGTAGACCTCGACAAGCTCTCCTGAAGGCAGCTTGTAGACAAAGCTCTCCCTCCACCCGGATATCCGCCCGTCACGATAGAAGTAAACCGGCAGATATTCGCCCGTGCCCGTCCTCCACACCCGCTGCAAGGCATCATAGAGCCCTGACTCCCGGGATCCGGGGAAGGTCTGATGCAAGGTCGTGCCGATAACCTCGTCCTTGCTGATGCCGTCAATCTGTTCCGCAGCCTTGTTGAATTCAAGATATTCGAAGTCTTCGCCGCCATGAAGCGCCCTGAAGATCGCCACACCGTTGAGCGTATTCTCCACTATGGCACGGTAACGCGATTCAGCTAGGTGAAACGCATCCTCTTTCTTTTTTCTCTCCGTAATGTCGATGGCCATGGACAGGAGATGAGAAGCGCCTTGATATTCGATGACCTCCATATATACCAGACAATCATGGACTTTGCCCAAGGCATCCCCAAACTTAAGTTCACGGTTTCTCAGAGGGCCCTTCTCCCGGATCTCTTTGAGTATTTCAGCTCTTTGGACCTTGTTCGACCAGAAACGGTTCTCTGAGAGAGGTTTACCGATCACCTCATCTCTGCTGTAGCCGGCAAGCTTGAGAAAGGCTTCGTTCACATCCACGACAATGCCCTCTTTGATGGTTGAAATGACCGCAGGGATTGGGTTCATGGAGAAACACAGGGAGAAGAGATCGGTTGTATCCATACCTCGTTCCTCATCGCGGGGCTGACACTCAGTCCGGTAAAGCATCCTTGTGCACAGGAAGGTTCGGTCTGTATCTGATTCTGCAATACCCGGTCTAAGGGCTCATCTTTAATTCATAACCGGATATGCATATCAGTCAATAGAGATAGAAAGCTTTTTGTCGGATATGAAGCTCCGCGCACCAAACTTAAGCGGAATCATTTCATTGAAGATTGAAGATGGAGCCTTCGATGAAGCGGAGCGAACCTAAGACATTTGACCCCTGCCTGCGGGGCTCAAAGCATCAGATGGTTGCAGTATGCCTCTGAATAGTATCTATCTCTATTTCACTGGTAACACGGCACCTGCCATCTTGTTTTGACTTGTAGAGGGCCTTGTCCGCCCTCTGGACAATACTTTCCAATGATTCTCCCGCCCTGTATTGGGCTACGCCGAAAGACAGATGTACCGGTCCGATGAATTGGTCGCTATCTTTGAATCTCCAATTCAAGCTCCTGAAATAGGTACAAATCTTCTCTGCCAGTATCATGGCGCCATTCAATGGGGTATCGGGAAGCAGGATCACAAATTCTTCACCACCATATCTGGCAACAATATCTTTCCCCTTCACGCTCTCCCTGAGCACCTTAGCAGTAATCCTGAGTATCTTGTCGCCAATAAGATGCCCATAGGTATCATTGATATTCTTGAAATGATCGATGTCGGCAAAGATCAGGCATAAATCGCTTCCGGCATCATCAGCCTGTTTGGCCTCCTCGGGGAAGACTGCGGAGAGATATCTCAGGTTCTTGATGCCGGTCAAGAGGTCGGTAGTGGCTTGTTCCCTTATCTGCTCAAGATTCCTGCTCAGTTTTTCCACTTCGTCGGTTGTTGCCTGCAGGCGGTCTTTAAGCTGCTCTCCAGACAGAACAATGGCCTTGGTTTCGGAAAGAATACCTTCGACCACCCTGGATACTGCATCGACATCGAGATCTTCCTTGAGGTCTTGAGCGTATTTTTCGATCACTGCTCCAAAGCTTTTAGCCCGGCCCCCGGCTTCGAAGATGTGTACCAGGATCTTATCAAGGATCTTCATGAGCTCTTTGCGTATCTTTTCAACAATCAACTTCTGGTCTATGGCAATATACTTTTCATAGAGGCTGATGTTCAGCTCCGGGCTAATACACTGGGCTCTCGCCAGGGCATCATCGATGACAACCCTCAGCTTCTCATTCTTGCCTGAGACATACTCATACCAGACAGAATAATTCGCCGGGTCAAAAGGTATCTGAAACCGGCCCATGTGCGATAATGCCAATCGTAGGTATTCGCTTGATTGTTCCATGGTATCCGCATAATGCATTTTTCTGCCCTCCGATGAGAAAACCATAAAATATCTGATATCTATCGGTAAATGAATCGCTCATCTTGAGTGAATTGAGATAAGGTAAAAATGCCTAATCTTAATTTGTGTGGCTGGGACGGATGGATTCGAACCACCATCAAAGAGATCCAGAATCTCGGGTCCTGCCAGTTAGACGACATCCCATCATGTATGATAATCAAGACCATCTAAAGATATAGACAATATGAGACATATATCAAGACTATTATCAGGCAATAGTTTGTAAGAACAAATCCTTATCTCTTTATTAAATGTATCCCAGGCGCATCATTCCTGGCGACTCCACAACGGACATATCTGTGAGGATCCGGGCTCATAGTTTCTGCACACCCCAGGCCTCGTCTCATAGATGCTGCAGGCATAGCCGCCCTTTTCCCAAGTGAGGAAAGGGCATCCCGTCAGGGGCCTCCCATCACGGGCCGAGACGAGGTGGTCTCCGGCCCAGAATGCCTGCTCATTCTCGATGATGTGGAGGATGTCGGACCTGCCCTGGCTTATCCATCGGTCCATATCTTCCTTTGTGACATAGGCGATCATGTCGGCAAGGCAGCACGTACCGCATCTCCGGCAGGTAATGGTTTCAGGACCGTTCACTTTCAAGGTATATCGTACCATTGCTCCATGTGCAAGCAGGACGTGAAAGAACTAGTTTTAGGTTTTAAGTTTGAAGTTTTAAGTCGTAAATGTGTGACATTTCGCTTTTTCTTTTTCATAAAACCTAACACTTCAAACTTTAAACTTATCTTAGACCGATCCGCGGATCAGTTTACACTTTACATGTTCCCTCCTTTCCTTTATAGAATGAATGGTTATTCATTTCTTAAGGCGAATAGCATGCGCCGGTTCCGTATTAGGCGCTAAATCTAGTCACTAAGGGGGATTCTCATGAAGGATGTAGTCATTGTTTCCGCATGCAGGACAGCTATCGGCACCTTTGGCGGGACACTGAAGGACCTGGGCGGCTGGAATATCGGCAAGGTCGCCATGAAGGGGGCCATAGACAGGGCGGGGATTGACCCTGCATTGATTGATGATGTTCGTTTCGGGTGCTGCATGGAGCCGGTGGACACATTGAACGTCACGCGTGTTGCCGCATTGCTGGCTGGCATACCCGAGACCACGACCGCCGTAACCATCAACCGGGTGTGCATCTCCGGCATGGAGGCGGTACTCAGCGGCATGGCCATGATCCAGGCAGGCATGGCCGACATCATCCTGGCGGGCGGGGTGGAGCATATGTCCGGGACACCCTTTGTATCCCTTGATGCCCGGTGGGGATGCAGGCTGAATGACAAGGTCTTTGTCGATGCCATGACCAGAGGTCTGCACTGCGGGTCCCATGTCCAGCCGCTGGGCGACGACAGCCCCGCAAAAGGACTCCCCCTCTTCGAGATATATAAGGGCAAACCCTACATCATGGGTCTGACAGCCGAATTCCTGGCCGATCTTTATAAAATCACCCGGCAAGACATGGACGAGGTGGCACTCAAGAGTCACAACGGCGCCGAGCGGGCCACAAAAGAAGGCGACTTCAAGGACGAGATCGTGCCGATCGAGCTCCCCCAGAAGCGAGGCAAGCCGCCCATCATCTTTGACAAGGATGAGCACTTCAGACCGGGCCTGACCATGGACGATCTGGCCAAGCTTCCTGCGGCCTTCTTGCCCAAGGGAGGCAGGGTCACGGCGGGAAATGCATCCGGACTCAATGACGGGGCATCGGCCATGATCATCATGTCTGCAGACAAGGCCAAAGAGCTCGGAGCGAAACCCCTGGCGCGGATCGTTACCTCCTCACGGGGCGGATGCCATCCTTCGGTCATGGGCATCAGTCCGGTGCCGGCAGTGAGAAACCTGTTGAAGAACAACCCCAAGTTCACGGTGGACAGTTTCGATCTCATCGAGGTCAACGAGGCCTTTGCATCCCAGTACATCGCCTGCGAGAAAGACCTCAAGCTCAACAGGGACAAGGTAAACGTGAACGGTTCCGGCATTGGCCTTGGCCACCCCGTGGGCAGCACCGGCGCACGTGTCATCCTCACCCTCATGTATGCCTTGAGAAAACGCGGCAAGACCCTGGGAATGGCAACGCTGTGCGGCGGCGGCGGAGTGTCCATGGCCACGGTTATCGAGATACTCTAATATTTTTGAATGAACAAAAATGAACCCCCTCTCCCCGGCCCTCTCCCCCTGTAAAAAGGGGGGAGAGGGTGTGGGTGAGGGGGCCTTCTGCCTATTAAGAACTACTATGTACTGCTAGCTCTCAATACCTTCCCGGGCATCGACACCTTTGGCATAGTAATGTTTGATCTCTTGCATCTCGGTCACCAGGTCCGCGGCTTCGATCATCCGCTCAGTGGCGCCCCTGCCGGTGAGCACGAGTTCCATGCCCTCAGGCTTGTCCTTCATGACATCGAGGACATCGTCTTCGGTGATGAGCTTGAACAGGCATGCAGTGACTATCTCGTCTGCGATGAGGATGACGCACGCATGGGTCTGCATGAGCTCGTGCATGCGTGCAAGGGCGGAACGGGCTCTTTTGATATCCTTCGGATCAGGGGTATCACCGAAATTGCAGAAAGTCGGGTGGCCGAATTGCTCGATGCTGACAAGCCCTCCGGTCATCTTCGCGCCGTCAAGCTCGCCGTAGTGCCGGCCCTTCATGAACTGGACCATACAGGTCTTCAGGCCACGTCCGGCTGCGCGCAGCGCCAGACCAAGGGCAGCGCTCGTCTTGCCCTTGCCGTCTCCTGTGTAGATATGGACGTAGCCTTTTCCGATGGTCTTCATGTCTCTTCAAGTTTATGATTTTGTAGGAGCGGCTTTAAGCCGCGACTTTTTTTCATACATTGTCGCGCCTGAAGGCGCTCCTACATGTTTCTCCGATACTTCCCGCCCACCTCATACAGCGCGTGGGAGATCTGGCCGAGGCTGGCTACGCGAACCGTGTCCATGAGCACCGCAAAGATGTTTCCACCGTTCATCGCAGTCTCCTTGAGCATCTTCAGGGCGGCATCTGAGTGCTTGGCGTGCCTTTTCTGAAACTTCCGGCAGTTATCGAGCTGGGCCTGCTTCTCTTCGTACGATGACCGCGTGAGCGCGATACAGCCGCCTGCACTCTGGTACCCGGTACTCCCGGCATTTGGATTCTCAAAGGTATTGACGCCGATGATGGGCAGCTTGCCCGAATGCTTGAGATGCTCGTAGTAGAGGGACTCGTCCTGGATCTTGGAGCGCTGGTACTGGGTCTCCATGGCACCGAGCACGCCCTTGCGGTCGCTGATGCGCTCGAACTCCTTGAGAACCGCTCCTTCCACGGCATCCGTGAGCCAGTCGATAAAGAACGAGCCCTGGAGCTGGTTCTCGTTCATGGAAGGGCCGAACTCCCGGTTGATGATCATCTGGATGGCCATGGCACGACGTACCGACTCCTCGGTGGGGGTAGTGATGGCCTCGTCATAGGCGTTGGTGTGCAGCGAGTTGCAGTTATCACCCAGTGCGGTTAATGCCTGCAGGGTTGTGCGTATGTCATTGAACTGGATCTCCATGCTGTGGAGCGACCTTCCTGATGTCTGGATGTGGTACTTCAGGCGCTGGGACGATTCGTCGGCACCGTAGAGATTCCTCATGGCAACCGCCCAGATCCTGCGCGCCACCCTCCCGAGCACGCTGTACTCAGGGTCCATGCCGCTCGAGAAGAAGAACGAGAAGTTCTTGGCAAAGTCGTTTATGTTCATACCGCGGGACAGGTAGTACTCCACATAGGTGAACCCGTTTGCCAGGGTGAAGGCGAGCTGGCTGATGGGGTTGGCCCCTGCCTCTGCAATGTGGTAGCCGCTGATGCTCACCGAATAGAAGTTCTCCACGCCCTTAACGATAAAATATTCCTGGATGTCTCCCATCATCTTGAGCGCGAACTCGGTGGAGAAGATGCAGGTGTTCTGGCCCTGATCCTCTTTCAGGATGTCTGCCTGGACGGTGCCCCGCACCGTCTTGAGCACACGATCTTTGAGGGCATCGAGTTCATCGGGTTTAGGCGACCTGCCCTTTTCTTTCTTGAATGCCTCAACTTGCTGGTCAATGGCCGTGTTGAAGAACATGGCGGTCATGATGGGCGCCGGGCCGTTGATGGTCATGGACACGCTCGTGGAGGGCGAGCAGAGGTCGAAGCCAGCATAGAGCTTCTTCATATCGTCCAATGTGCAGATGCTCACCCCGCTCTCGCCGATCTTGCCGAAGATGTCGGGCTTCTCGTGGGGGTCCTCGCCGTAGAGCGTCACGCTGTCAAAGGCTGTGCTCAGGCGTTTGGCCTCGTCGTGACGGCATAGGTAATGGAACCGCTTGTTGGTCCGTTCGGGCCCGCCCTCTCCCGCAAACTGTCTCTTGGGGTCTTCCCAGTCCCGTTTGAAGGGGAACACGCCCGAGGTGTAGGGGAAGAAGCCGGGCAGATTCTCTTTCCGGAGCCACCTAAAGAGGTCGCCCTTGTCTGTGAAGGTGGGCAGGGCGATCTTCGGGATCTCGAGTCCTGCGAGAGATTCCTTGGTGAGTGACACCTGGATCTTCTTGTCGCGCACCGTATATGAGTAGGACTTGGACCGGTAACGAGAGTACTGTTTCTCCCAGCCGGCGATCAGCTCCAGTTCGTCCTTGTTGATACCCTTTTTAAAATCGGAATGCTTCTTGCGCAGGGTGGTTTCGGTCTGCTTGTCCATGGACTCGCCCAGCAGATCCTCGATGGCAAAGACCTTCCTCAGTCTCGCGCCCACGTCTTCCGTCCGGGTATGGTAGCCCCGGAGGGTCTTGGCGATCTCGCCCAGGTAATGCTGCCTGCCTGAAGGAACGATGCCCTCGCGCGCCTGTTCCTGATCCGCCTTGGACTCGGGGAGCACCTGCCAATCGATGAACCCCTTATCCGCAAGGGAATCCACGATATGGGCAAAGGCCTTGTCCATCCCTATGTCAGAGTATCTGCTGGCCACCGTTCCGAAGACGGGCAGCTCTTCTAAGTCCTTGTCGAACAGCTCATGGTTGCGCGCATACTGCTTCCTGACATGCTTGAGTGCATCCAGGGCCTTTTCCTGCTCGAACTTGTTGATCACCACCATATCGGCGAAGTCGAGCATGTCGATCTTCTCCAGCTGCGTCGGCGCTCCGAACTCCGCGGTCATGACATAGACGCGGTAGTCGCTCACCCTGGTGATGGCGGTGTCGCCCTGGCCGATACCGCTGGTCTCCACGATGATAAGGTCATAGCCCGCAGCCTTCACGATGTCCAGCGCGTCATGGATGGCATCCGAAAGCTCATCCTTGGATGCCCTGGTGGCCATGGAGCGCATATAGACCCTCTCGTCATCGATCTGGTTCATGCGTATCCTGTCGCCCAGCAGTGCACCGCCGCTGCGTGAACGGGTCGGGTCCACCGAGATGACGGCAATGGTTTTATCAGGGTAATGATAGAGCGCCCTGCGAAGGAGCTCGTCGATAATCGAGCTCTTGCCCGAGCCCCCGGTACCCGTGATGCCCACAATGGGGCTCTTCGATTCCATACCTTTAAGAAAGGCGCGCATGGGCTCAAAGCCTTTATCCTTGAAAAATCGGGCCCGCTCCGCAGCGCTGATGAGTCTGCCCACGAGCACCGGGCCCTTGGACCGGATGGCCTTCATGTCGAGGGCCACCTCGGGAATCTTCACTTCAGCAGCGATAGCCATCATATGCGAGATCATGCCCTTGAGGCCCATGGCCTTGCCGTCATCGGGCGAGTAGATCTTGGAGACCCCGTATGCCTCGAGCTCCCTGATCTCATCAGGCACAATGACCCCCCCGCCCCCCCCGAAGACCTTCACGTATTCGCATCCTTGCTCCCTAAGCAGATCGATGAGGTATTTGAAAAACTCCATATGGCCGCCCTGGTACGAACTCACGGCAACCCCGTGGGCCCCTTCCTGTACGGCGGCATCCACGATCTGTGAAACACTCCTATTGTGCCCCAGGTGAACTACCTCTGCGCCGCTGTCCTGCAGGATCCTTCGCATAATATTGATAGACGCGTCGTGCCCGTCAAAGAGCGACGTTGCGGTGATGAACCGCAGAGGCTCCCTCGATGTATCCTTTTTCTTCATGTGTCGACTCCCCGGGGTCTACAACTCTTGAGCATACAATAATACAATGTCTGTCCGGACGAAATAGATAGCAGAAAATGAAGAAAAATGCCAATGCCCTTAAGAATAGTATCATAGGGACAGTCCTTGTGCCTGCCCGGCATTCCTGTAGGGTGGGTGGAGCGGTTGGGTGGCACGGGCAAAGCCCGTAGATTGATTTTAGGTTAAATTTTATTATGCTCTACCCATTGGGTAACCAGCGCTTTTCGTACACATTATTACAATTATTGTCACTTTCCTGGCTTCTAAAACTTATAACATATTGATATTACAAAGTCATATTTTCTGGCACAGAGATTGTTAGTTGTTTGGCGATGGTCCAACTACCCAAAATTCACCGGACAGAACTTTGTCAACCTCGATTTATCCATGGTTGCTGGGCCAGATTGAGGCAGGAACTCAATTTGTGCAATCCTTCCAGAAGATGGATGGCACCCTCATTGCTCAAGAGGCATATCGCTCAGAGCAAAAAACCTTGCCGTGCCCCTGGCAGCTTGATTTTATCACCCTCAGGACCAATGACGAGATTGCACGTGCACCCATGTCTGATAATCTATTGCCAAGTAAAGAATGAATCAGGGGAAAATATCAGCAACCATGATATGAGGGCTTTCAAAGTACTGAATAGGTAAGATCTTCAACAGAGATCAACAGAGAAGGAGATACACTTCCTAATGTGGTTTGCAGCATAATCGATACTTAAACCATATAAATTGGTTTATGGGGTGACTCTTATTAAGTGAAGAGATTCTGGGTATTGGTGAAAGAGGGCATAGAATGATAACAGTGAGGTATTCAGCAAATTGTGGTTCATCATACCAGGTTTTCAAAGATAGCGAGCTTATCGGACATGTCCGTATTAAAAGAAGCATGACAAGTGATAAATATCTAGCAGTGATTCAGGGGGAAGGAGAGGAGGATTGCAGCGCAAAGGAATTTGATACCCCTTATGATGCTATGTATTGGTTAGAGAAGCGTAGAGAGAAAGGTAAAGGGAGTTAATATATAATAAAATGGCAGAGACTGTTAAAAACCTCAAAATTCAAATTTATAGATTTTTAACTGATTGATTTTCATACAAATAAACATGCCCATATCTTGTGATTCGGACATTTTCAACAGTCTTGCACGTCATCTATCCTTCTAACGACTAAGTAATTAACTTGTCATAAGTCCGCATCGAGAAAGCCTGCCATAAATCTTTTTAACATCTCTCGTGTAGTTTTTACTCCCCCCACTATACTTGTAAAGAGCCTCATCAAAAGTTCGTGATGATTGTAGGCAATCACGTAAGATCTCCGAACCTATATCATAGTTGTTCTTTAAGTAGAAAAGTTCATGCAGTGTGATTCCCCTCTTTTTCAACTTGTCCTGGTGAACCTGAGGGTTTACCTGCATTGCACCGATACAGCCTGATGAATTCTTAGCATCAGCCCTAAATTCTGATTCAAGATTAGCTATGCTGATCACCTTCAGGCGATCTACATGCCATTTACTTGAATATCTATCAATGTACCTTGCATGGATGGCAGCTATTTCGGGATCAAGGTGTGGCCGCAGGTAAATAATCAAATCCGCGGTTGTAGATGCTTTCACGTAGGGTTCACAATAAACTCCACGAGTAGGGATAATAAACAATATTGCCAAAGCAAGGATCAGGCAAATTTTTTTCATCTTTTGTCTCCTTGGATTAGTTCTTGGCCTCAGTTGCGATTAGGCTGAATTATCATGAACAATACTTAATTATCACACGCTATGACTTTTAAAGCAACAATAGAAATGATTATATATTTTTATATATATTATTCAATGGGTTATAAGAGATCAAGAAGCTGAACTGCCGGCCTCTTCAGCTTCAAGGTATAGATTCTTACGATTTATAGTACGATTTATAGATGGTCTCGAAGAGTCTGAGAACCAATGATCTCCGGATGAGATATATGTAAATGGTTACATCATGTCAGAGTGCCGATCATGGCACGCAACTTATCAAAAACAACCTCTCCCCAGAGTAATGATCACGTGCCATGCACTCCGTATATCAAAAATTGAATATCTCTTGATGAAATATCCGGTTGTACTCCTGATGTGTTTATCCGTTCAGCTCCTCAAGCCCCTCGCGGATGTTGTCCCGGATGAGGTTCAGGACCTCCATGTTGTTCAGAGGGACATCACCGAGCCCTTCACGGAGCTCTCTGGTGTCGAGGATATAGGTATTACCGTCCCTGCGATGGGTATAGATGATGTCAATATCAGGGTTTCCGAGGATGAGCATGGTTATGACCCCTGCAATATCGCCCAGGGGCTGCCGGTCGATGTGGGAGTATTTGAACTCGGCATGGACAACCGTACCCTTGCCGACCTCCGACTGAAGGGAGAATCTGCCTTGTGCCGTGTTGGCCGCCTGCTTGAGCATGGGCAGGCCCAGGCCGATGCGCCTGACCTTCTTGGTGGTGTAAAAGGGGTCCAGTGCCTTCTCCATGGTCTGAGCGTCCATGCCTTGGCCGTTGTCCTTTATCTCCAGGGAAAAGATATCGCGTTCGAGGTCCTCTGCAATGGTAATCTCGATGAGACTCGCTTGGGCCCGGGATGAGTTTTCCGCGATATCGAGCACGTGCAGGGCTAGTTCCAGCATGAACTACTCCAGGACATATCTGCCCATCTGTTTGGAGAGCGCCAGCTTTATCTCGGGGAAGGCAGGGCTCTCAAGAAACATGCGTGTGGATGCCTTACCGATATCGGTCACATAATGGGCATCGGAAGAGGTGATGAACCGGTACCCCTTCAGCTCAGGGTAACGCTGCCGGGCGTTAGTAATCCCCAGGCCGGCCGAGACCTCCAGGGCATCGAAGGGGACATCTGGGGGGACAAAGCCGAGCTGGCCGATGATGCCGAAGGCGGTTCTGTCGATGTGGGAAGCTATTGCGAGGCCCCCCAGGGAGTGTATCAGATCCACTGCCGCATTTAAGGAGATCCCCGTGGCCCCGATCAGGAGGTGCTCGTTGAAGCCCTCCACCTCGCCTGCTTCATTGACAATGGCCTGGATGCCGAAGGCATCCTCATCATTCTTGCCTGTGAGATGCGCATACACGGTCTCCTGCAGAGATAAAAGCTCGTGCACATACTCGAAGAGCGCAACGATATGTACCTCCTCACGGGTGGACAGCTCCATGCCGGGTATGACGACCAGGTCCGTACCGAGGGCCGCCTTGAGCACATACTGCACATTTTCCGATGCGTTATGGTCGCAGATAGCGATGATATCAAGCCCCTGCGCAATGCACTCCCTTACAACGGATGCGGGGTACATATCGAGCTCTGCGCAGGGTGAAAGGCAGGTGTGCATGTGGAGGTTGCAGCGATATACCCTTCCCATTGCCCGGAAATTTAAGCCTTCATCCTTGTGAAGGGTGCAGGAGCTGATAAAGCCTGCCCACCACCTCGAACTCGTTCATGTCGGCCACGAGGATGGGGATACCCTCCTTGGCGGCTTTCTCGATGGTCTCTTTCTCAGGGGTTGCACCATGGACGATGATGATGGCCGCATGTTCTTTCAGGGCCGCAACGGCCACGATATTCTGATGCACCTGCCGGGTCACCCAGATATTACCGGCATTGCTGTTGGCCATGACGTCGCTCAAGAGGTCGCCTGCATATCCTCCGGAGACCTCCCGTGAAAGGTTCTCCCAGCAGCACTTACACTTCAATGAGAGCCGTTCGGAAATGGTTTCAAGTGTAATCACGTTATCATTCCTCGCTCAAGTTCTTTTCCATTCAACATGATGATGCTCTTTACACTGGTGCCCTTGCCCGGTTCCGAGGTTAGGTCTAAATCATCCGAACATTTCTTGATGTTCGAAAGCCCCATACCCGCCCCAAAACCCATCTCACGGATGGCATCGTCCGCAGTGGAGTAGCCTTCCTGCAGTGCCAGCTCGATGTCTTCGATACCGGGGCCCACATCGATAGCCTCGATAATGATGGAGTCGGGCAGGACATAGTAGCTGACAGTCCCGTGCTGTGCGTAGGAGATGATGTTCACCTCGGCCTCGAAGGCGATGATGGCCACCCTTCTGATTACATCCTCGGCGATGCCCATGGATTTCAGGCCCTTCTTGATCTGGCTCGATACGATACCGGCATCGACAAAGTCCCGTCCATGGACCTCGTAGCTGCCCTCAAGATAGTTCTCATAATCATTCATGGGCACTTTTCATGTCCTCGATGAATATCTCTCTGACGCACCCGGTCAGGCCGGCACGGTATAACAGGCCGCAGGACTCGAACATGATGAAGGTAGTCCACAAGACCGGGATTCCGAGTTCGCGGGCGATCTCAACAAACTTGTCGGTCAGGGGTTTGCCCCTGCATATCACGATAGCCGCAATGTCAAGGGCATAGGCGGTCCTTATGGCCTGAAGGTTTGACAGCCCCGTGATAAGGAGACAGCCGGAACGCGCAAAGGCGAGCACATCGCTCATAAGGTCCGCACCGAATGCGGTGCGGATCTCGATGCCGAGTTTATCTTCACCAACGATCACTTGGGCTTCCAAAAGATCTCTAACATCTGCAAGTGTCACAATAGTACCTATCGCCTCCTCAAGGATGAAATTGATATCAGTGTCCTCTTATGATGATTATGCCTTCAGGCAGTTATTCAGGTCCAGTCCTTCGAGCTGGGGCAATGCTTTTATCTTCTTGGCCTCTGTGACGCCGTTTACGTTTGTGATGACCAGGCGGCCATACCCCTTGCCCAAGGCATTTACGAAGTCGTAGACGGCACCCACGACCGTAAGCCTTCCCTCATCGATGAGTGCTTTGTATCGTATCATGGCCGTGGATACCTGGTGCTCCACATTCTTTTTGATGTTCTTCATCAGTTCTTCATCGAAGCTCTCACAAACAGGAACGGTGAGACACGCCTTCAAGTTGTCAAGCTCACATTTGACGGCATCGTTCTCTTTCTCATAACCCTTCATGAAGGCCTTGATGGCGCCGCAATCCGTATGGCCCATAATGAGCAGGACCGGCGTGTGAAGATGCAGGATTCCATAATCCACTGAACCCTGGGCCGAGGTCATCTGGTTGCCGATGGTCTCGATGGTGAAGACCTTGTTGATGGGGTCCGGCTCGATGACAATAGGCTGGACCCGCGAGTCGCAACAGGCGACAAGGGTTATCTTCGGATGCTGGGCCGCCATGTGCGGCTTGAAATATGCTTCACCATGGGAGGCAACGAAAGTACCGTTGTTTTCAATGATGTCTCTGATAATCTCGTTGACCACGGACCCCCCTTGGTAGTGCACTATAGTATAACGTGTATGGAGGAAAACAGCTCAATTGTAAAGGGTGAAGTCTTTTGGATTATCCTTGAGCCTTAAGAAAAAGCGCTTATATACCGGTACACGGTCCAGAAATGGGCAAGAGTTCCGAGCATCACGAAGATGTGGAATATCTCATGGAAGCCGAAGAAATGCGGGATGAGATTCGGTCTCTTCAGGGCATAGATGAGGCCGCCCGTCGTGTAAAGCACCCCTCCTGCAAAGAGCCAGAAGAGCGCACCCGGCTGCAGGGTATGAACCAGCGGCACAACCCCCACAATGGCGATCCAGCCCATGAAGATGTATATGAGGGCTGTAAGCCACCTGGGGGCATGGATCCAGAAGATCTTGAACACGATGCCCATGAGCGCCACAGCCCAGACAGTACCGAAGAGGCTCCACCCCCACGCCCCCCGGAGCGGCACAAGGCAGAAGGGTGTATAGGTGGATGCGATAAGCACGAAGATCATCATGTGATCAATCTTTCTTAAGCGTGTAGTCCCCTCGGGGGAAAGAGGCAGCCAGTGGTAGAGCGTGCTTGCGGTATAGAGCAGGATCATGCCGATGCCGAATATGCAATAGGTAGTGAGGTGCCAGGGCTTCAGCGGGCTCGATGCCTTGATGATGAGAGCCACAAGCCCTGCTACGGCAAGCAAGGCCCCTATGAAATGTGTGAAGCCGCTCACCGGATCACGCAAACTCCGAATCAACCGCGCGATGCCCCTGACTCTCTTCATGGATGCCGCCCTTTCTTACCTATCAATCAAAAGATGATTGAATATCTATCAATTACCATAGAGATAGGTTTTTTGTATGTGAAATAAATTTAAAGGAAATGTCTCTGTTCTGTAAAACCTTTTCCAGGAATCATTTGATAAAAATGATCGGATTAAGAGTAGACCTTGCACGCACATAACTCTATTATTATAAGGATACATCTCATTTGAAAGAAGGATGCCATGGAACCGATACCTGCAAAGCTTGTGGATAAAATTTGGCAGGAGATTGCGCTTTATAGTTCGGAGCGTGCAACCGAGAAAATGTTGGAATTCGGGAAAGTGCAGCCGGATCTTCTTTCTTTCATTCTGGAATTCACTGAGGATCTTGATGAGCAGGCAGGAGAACTGGGCGTCTATATACTCTTTGTCGTGTATCACATCTTTCTGAAAGGATACGGCAAGAAGATCAAGAGGGTTACCCCGGAAGAGATTGTTGCGTGTTATGAAAATAACGAGAGACTCATGGAAAGCCTGGAGACGGCCCATGTGAGGTTTTTTGAAAGGGTAGCCGAGGTACAACTCTCTCCCCAGCCTTATGTGATCAAGTATGTTGTTGATACGTTATTTGAGGTCCCTGATGACGAAGATGATGACTCGAACACACCTCTGAGTGAAGAAGATATGGGATATCTCTTCATGTTGCTCAAAACCGTAATTGATGTGTTGAACCAAAAGACGAATGATTAGGCCTGGTCACTAGTCACTGCATTTTTCAACCTAAATTCCCTGGGTGTCATCCCGGTGTGTTTTTTGAATGTGGTGTTGAACGTGGACTTCTCTAAATAAATATAGTTTTACACCATTTAAGTTAACTGGATCAATTAAAGCTAGGTACCAATCTCAATAATAACACATAACAAAGAGTATATAATGGACTCATTGCTCATAGAAATCTTCACACAAACCTTTCAGTATAGGCAAAGTGTTGGTTATGGCACGGAATCTTCAGTTTGTATCAACCAGAGATTGCCTCAAGAAATACTCAATATGAACTCACCCTAGATCGTGGACTGTAAATAAATACTGTATTATGGAAATATATTTCCATTATTTTCTAAAGTCACCCCGAGCTTCAACCTGATCTATCCATCCTGTATAATATAATCTATTGTTATTACTTGATTATGTATGTGTGGCATTTTAATTGCTTGATTTAAAAAAACATCATTTGTGGATAAACAACGGAGGATAAAATGAAAAAGTCGTTTTTGATTATTATTTTGGTTCTAGCAGTATTTGTATACACAACATCTGTGGCTAGGGCTAGCAGTGTGACAATTAATGGTACGGTATACACTGCTCCAGATCCAACCAAAACTACATCTTATGATAATGGTTTAATAGCGCCATCAGATCAATCATGGGACAGTGGCGTAAACCAAGTCAACATTGTAGACTGGCTACTGAATTCTAAAAATGGCGGCAACTACAACTACACACTAGTAAATACTGGAACCTGGCTCTCCAACGGAGCGTCATGTAAAATTCTTGCAGAAATCGCTGGCAATGCAGGTACCAATACTTTCGGCTATTATATCCCTAACGGAACGAAGCATCCCCCCACTTATGAGCTTTTTACCGGTCCCGATAATAGTAGTACAGCAGCAAAGTCTTTCACCCTCAACTCACCACAAACTTTTGGGTTTTACCTCGGCGCAGCGAGCGGAAACTTTTATACAGATAGCTCGCTTAATTTCAATAACAATACGCAAGCAGTTATCTTCCAGATCGGGAGTACCAACCAATATATCATTGGCTTCGAAGACCTGCCCTATGCTACTAGCGACAAGGACTTTCAGGACATGATTGTGTCGGCTACCATCAATAACAACGCCCCCGTCCCCGAACCCACAACCATGCTTCTTTTAGGGTCAGGTTTACTTGGCCTTGCAGGCTTCAGAAAGAAGATAAGGATAAGTAAATAACGTTACAGTTTTAAGATTGTAAAGAGCAGGGTCAATCTCAGGCCCTGCTCTTTTATTTCATGCTAAGTAAACTCAAGAGTGCATATTCTGCGATTTCTTCTCGGTTTTGAGAAGGCTGAAAACTGAACATCTTGTTTGAGGGTGTCGAAAAACCCAAAGGATGAAAAGTGACAAAAAAACGACCTCGTAGAATGCCCTACGATGGGGAATCTTTGAGCGGGCTTGTGTTTTGATGTTCCAAATTTGATGGTTATTGAGCTTACCGGAGTTTTTCGACAGTCTCAAGACAAGATCTACAAGCTATTTCCTTTTCTCCAGCGGCACGTATCCAAACTCCTTGGGCAGGGAGCTCACATATGCCGGCCGTATGAGCTTGGATTGGATGATCTGCTCGATCCGGTGAGCCGACCACCCCGCTACGCGGGACATGGCAAAGATCGGGGTAAACAGGTCAATGGGGATGTGGAGCATCTTATAGATGAACCCTGAGTAGAAGTCCACGTTCGGTGCCACGACCCGGCCCTTGCGCTCGAAGATAAGCTCACTTGCTACTTCGGCCACGAGCTTCATGAGTTCCAGCTCGCTCTGGAGCTCCTTCTTCTGGGCTGAAAGCTCCTCTGCCTTTTCCAGGAGGATCTCGGCCCTCGGGTCAGAGACGGTATAGACTGCATGGCCTATGCCGTAGATCTTGCCCGTACGGTCATGGGCCTTGCCGTCGAGGATCTTGACCAGGTACTTCTTCACCTGGTTGCGATCATCCCATCTCTTTACATGTTTCTTGATGTCCTTCATCATCATCATGACCGCTTCGTTTGCGCCTCCGTGAAGATGCCCGCTCAGGGAGGCAATGCCCGAGCAGATAGCCATATAGGTGTTGGCCCCACTGCTGGATACGGTGCGCACCGTGAAGGTGGAGTTGTTTCCGCCGCCGTGCTCGGCATGCAGCATGAGGGACAGATCGAAGAGCATTGCCTCCTCCCGGTTCGGCCTTGATCCCTTAAGCATATAGAGAAAATTCTCGGCCATGGAGAGGTCCGGGTCCGGGGGTATGATCCTCAGGCTGCCGCCCTGGCGGTAGCGGGACACCTTGTAGTTGTATGCAACGACCGTGGGTGTCTTGGCAATGAGGTTGATGCATGTCATGATCACATCACTCAGTTCTATGGAGACCGGGTTCGGGTCGCACCTGCTCAAGTGGGATATGACCGAGTGCAGGGCGAACATCTGGTTCTCGTTCTCCGCTTCCTGCGTGATGATGCTCCGCTCGACCTTGTTGAGGGACCTTGTTCTTGCCAGGAGATTGGTGAAATTTGCAAGATCCTCGACACCCGGGAGTACTCCGGTGAGCAGGAGGTAGGCCACCTCTTCGAAGCCGAACCTGCCCTCGGTCTGGATCTTCCTGGCAAGGTTGATGGCGTCATACCCGCAATAGAAGAGCCTCCCGGGTGCAGGCTGGACAATGGTCTCCTGGCCGTTTTGACTCTGTATGCTCTTGAAGCCGAATACGATCCCCTTGGAGGTGATGCCCACCACGACGCCTGTGCCGTCCGCATTGCGTAGGCCCAACTTGATGTCCTTTGCCTTCACAAGTTCCGGAGAGACCTCGTCGTGGTATTGTGCAAGTGCATGGATCTTCTTTATGAAGTCTTCCATTCCCTTCTCACCTCTGTTCTGTCTGTATGTCCTTTTCCTAGTTAAATTCCTCTGCTGAACACCTTTCTTAAGAATATTCTTAAATACCACGGAAAGAGGTATTGGGGCAATGGACTTGCTGTCTGACGACCCCCCTCACCGAAGTTTCTCTTCCGCTAGGGTTCATGGGGAGAAGAAGATCAAAGAAAGAATACGTTGTAGGAGCGGCTTAAGCCGCGACATCCGGTGGAGGGTCGGGGTAAAGGGGTGGCCTGGGCGAAGCCGCAGGCTTGCCCAGGAGAGAACAGTCTCATATCATTGTTGGAATCAGAAAATGGTCGAATTCAGAATTGCCCCCTCACCCTGTCCCTCTCCCGCCAGGGGAGAGGGGACTTGGTAGATCCGAACCGGGTACATAGGTAACAACGATAAGGCATAGCGAGGAAGAGCGCTCTGCCATGGAAGGAGACGGCCCCGGTAAAGGAACGATTCAAGATGGTGTGAAAGAAGGATGAACATTCGTTCTTGTTCAAATACAAAATCAGGGGTTGAAAACGCTACCGAGAAGCCGTCTTGTTCCGGAGCCGCTGCATGCGGTGTTCCAGCGACCGGCGCTCTGCCTCGTCCAGGTGCCGGGATTCTTCGAGGACCCTGTGCACGATCTTAAGGGCCTGCTCGTATTTGCGGGCATGATGCTCATAGAATTTGGCAAGTTCTTCCACGGCAAACACATCGAGCGGGTCTAAGCCGATCATTTCCTTCCAGAGCTCGGCGGCATCATCCCACTGATTCGTCTTCTTGTATATCAGCGACAGCGACCGCCGCGCGCCCTTGGCAACCTCCGCCAGGTGCGATCCTGTCAACGGTGCGAGCATGCGCATGGCTGCCGCGAGATCGCCACGCTCGTGGTGCAGCCTGGCTGCCGACAGGAGATCACCATGGTGGGCATGCGCTATCCCGCTGCCTCCTTCCACCAGGTCTGTCAGGTACTTAAGCAGTGATGCCATGGAGACGATATCGAGCCGGTTGTGCCGGAACACGTCTTCCAGCAGCCTCCCGTCGCGCCTCCGAAGCCAGTCGAAGTAACGCCGGGGGATCTCGTAACCCGGCACATCGCCCTCTCGTCTCACCCCGAGCACGTTTGCCTCAATGGTTACGAGCCGTGCATTCTCCAGACGGCTGCCGAACATCCTCCTGCTCGGATGGAGCAGGTCTATATGCGGCATACCTGATAACACATCCTCAGACCGGTTGAGGATAAACCGGGCCGAAAGGATGTTCAGGTCATAGGCCCTTCCGTTGAATGTCACGAGGAACCTTTTGGCGGATGCAAGATCAGTTAAGCATGTAAGCATGGCTTTCTCTTCGGAGAAATCCCGGGCAAAGAGCTGGCAGGTGATGAATGACCCTTCCTCGAACCACCCGAGCCCGATGAGGAAGGGGAAGGTACCCGTGCCGCCTGCAAGGCCCGTGGTCTCGGTGTCGAGGAACAGGCCGTCTTCTATGGACAGACCCGCAAGCGCCCGGGAACCCGCAAGGATAGCGGCCAAGTGCATGCCGGAGCAGGCAAAGTCGCGAACCCGTGTGTGCCCGTGAAAATCATCAGCCTTCAAGGTGCTGCGGGAGATGAAAAACCTGCCGTGCTCTGTGGCCGCCTCCTCCCCTGTCACCACGTGCTCGATTGGTACCGATCGGCCTTGTACCTGTGGCACATGAGGCGAACCCAGGCGCTCCTTACGGTTCATGACCTCTTCGATTCTTTTGCGGAGTTCGCTGAGCCTTTCCTGTTTCGGATCAGCCTGGACGGGCTTTACCGGCTCCCCGGTGAGACGGCCCAGTCGGTCCTTGATGCTCATGGCTTGTCCATCAGATTAAGGATGAGCAGGGCGGCGTTCTTGGCCGAAGGCCCCACCTCCAACGACGGCCCTACGCACATGGGGCACCCATGCTCGCACGGGCACGAAGAGATGATCGACCGGGCAGCCTGTATCATTTCGTCGTGCCTCTCGAACAGGTTTTCCGAGAAGCCGATGCCCCCGGGGTAGGCGTCGAAGATGAAGACCGTGGGGTCATAGGCGTTCTCCATGACATTTGTGGGCTGATCCGGGCTTGCGGTGATAACGCGACGGTCTTTACCGTAGCGCACGAACCACTCGCCGCTCTTGTCGCCGATGCACCGGTCGATGTCGCGGATGTCCGACATCACGAGCATGGCAGAGATGTGGTGAAGGCAGTAGGCGAGCCCCGCAAGCCCGTCGATGATCTCTTCCCGGGTAAGCCGGAGGAGGTCCAGCAGGTCCCAGGGAATAGTGAACCAGTAGCTTGTCGTGTGCATGTCCTTCTGCGGCAGGTTCACGTCGCCGTAGCCCACATTCTCGCTTGTGTAGAACTTGATCTTCTTGTATCCCACCACCTTGCGCGACACCTGGACTTCGCCGTGCTCGACGATGATGCTCCCTTTCATTTTCTTGTTGAAGTCGTCGATGACACGGACATTGGTATAGGTCATGGCGTCGGTGTAGTAATCAACATCCACCTTCTTCACGTATGCCTTCTTGCGCTCCAGATCGAGCTTGTCCACATGGTACTGCTGGGATTCCACCATGTAGACGGCCCCGTCGTGGACCGTGGTGAAGGCGCTGTCCCAGTCCACCTCGGCAATCACCTTGTGCCCCCCGGTCTCGGTAGTGTCCACGACCACCACGTTCTCGGGATTCACCGTCCTCAGGCTCACCTCGTCTGCCGGGTAGCTCTCGGCGGCCCAGTGCCAGCGCTGATCCACCCGATGGAGCACGCCCTTCTCTTCCAGGTAGGCGAGCATCTCCATGAGGTCTTCTTTGCCGAAGCGCTCACCCTCCTCGAATGGCAGCTCGAAGGCGGCGCTCTTGATGTGGTGCAGCAGGATCAGGAGGTTGTCGGGGTTCACGCGGCAGTGCTCGGGCGAGCGGGTGAAAAAGTATTCCGGGTTCTCCACGATGAACTGGTCCATGGGATTGCTCTTGGCAATGAGGACGGCAAGGCTGTGGCCAGCCCTGCGGCCGGCCCTGCCCGCCTGCTGCCAGGTGCTGGCGATGGAGCCCGGGTAGCCCGCCATGATGCAGGCCTCCAGGTCGCCGATGTCGATGCCCAGTTCCAGGGCGTTCGTGCTCACCACGCCCATGACGCTGCGGTCCCTCAGGCCCTTTTCGATATCACGCCTGAGGTGAGGCAGGTAGCCTCCCCGATAGCCGGTCACATAGTGGTCATCGCCGGGGATCTTTCCCCTGAAGGTATCCTTGAGGTACTTGGTGAGCACCTCCACGTTGAGCCTGCTCGTGGTGAAGACAATGGTCTGGATCTTGTTTCCGATGAGATCGCCTGCCATCTTTCTCGCAGGGGTCAGGGCCGACTGGCGGATGCCGAGCTCGCGGTTGACGATGGGAGGGTTGTAAAGGATGAAGGTCTTGGCCGCCCTCGGCGCCCCGCTCTCATCGATGAGCTCCACCTCACGCTCCAGGAGGTTCTCTGCGTGCTCCTTGGGGTTGGCAACCGTAGCGGTACAGCAGATAAATACCGGGTCGGTGCCATAGAAGCGGCAGACCCTCTTCAGACGCCTGAACACATTGGTGAGGTGGCTACCGAACACCCCTCGGTAGACGTGCAGCTCGTCCACCACCACGTATCTCAGGTTGGCAAAGAGCTTCTGCCACTTGGTGTGGTGGGGCAGGATGCCGGTGTGGAGCATGTCGGGGTTGGTGACCACTACGTGGCCCTGCTTGCGGATGGCCTGACGCGCGTCATCCGGCGTGTCTCCGTCATAGGTGAAGGTTTTGATGTCGGCCTTGAGCTCGCCGATGAGGCCATGCACCTCGTTCATCTGGTCCTGGGCCAGGGCCTTGGTGGGAAAGAGATAGACTGCCCTGGTCTCGGGTTCTTCCAGGATCTTCTGGAGCACCGGGATGTTGTAGCACAGAGTCTTGCCGCTCGCCGTTGGTGTCACGAGGACCACGTCCCTGCCGTTACGTACAAGGTCGATGGCATGGGCCTGATGGCTGTAGAGCTGGGAAATGCCGCGCTTGGCGAGTATTGACCAAAGGCCGGGGTTCACCCATTCGGGATACGGCTTAAAACTGCCCTTGGATGCAGGGATGTGCGTGATGGAGGTTGCATTCTCTCTGAATCGCCGATCGTTTTCAAGGCGTGCCAGCCATTCTGTGAGGCTTAAGTCTGCCATGTCCCTGCCTGATGAGTGTGTGATGCACCCGAAAGTTTTTCTGACTATAGAAACGGGGGTGTCATGTGTCAACCCGGATTTGGAAGACGAATACATTCCCCCTTCCGAGGGGGGCGGGCTACCTTGTTCGAGCTTGAGGGGTGTTTTGTGGCTTATACCATTTTTATCACCTGAGATTTGGTCTGACAATCCAACTGTCGTGCCGTGATACTCTCCATGAAATATTTGATGGCGACCTACCAGAGATCAGCTTAAGAAATATTCATTATGGGCTGAGCGGAGGTGATGGCACGTAAGCTACAGTTTCAAAAACCCTGGGTATCTGTTCGGTCTCTAGGGCTTCGGGATGGTCTTCCAGGTCAGATTCGCACACTTCGGCCTTTCATGCTGTCGAGTAAAATGAGTAAAAATTATGTATAATGGTGCTTCATATTCGTATTTTAGTACAGATATGTATCGTCCACCTTTGTGACTATGAAACCTGATTTCTTAAGTTTGACTTCCATAACCCAGCTCCTACCTCTCATGCCATCAGCAAGTAACTTTATTTCCATCATTAGTATTTTGCTAGGATTTCTTATAGTTTTCAAAGTCACATTCAGGTATCCTGCAACATGGTTAAGGCCTCGATGAATATTAGAATCAAGTGTTGCGATAAAAACGGTTTTACCTGGATTGACCGAGGATGCATCTTTCAGGCTTTGTGTGGCTGAGATATTCCCGAATGATTTTGGATTCATTACTGTGATGATAATGTTTACATCCCTAGCTACACGACTTGATTTGTTTGCAAGTACAATAGGTATCGACCAAGTGCCAGTTTTAGCTATCTTTAGTATACTTGAATCGAATATTGGTCCTAAGTCTGGAGAATCACTTCCAGCAAACATACGCTTAAGTATATCAAATGGCATTATGTTAAATTCAGCACCTACACGTATATAAAATTTACTGTCATCAAGACATTGTACTGGGTCACCTGAAGATTTTGGAATGAACAAGCACACGATACCTTTGGTATCCCCGGTCTTCTCTCTTAGCACGCGACAAGGGGGGCAGTTTTGTACAGGTGTGACAAGTGTTGGAATAGCACGGTCTATTCGAAGAGCAAGTTGTTCGCAGTGACCTATTGGTTCTATTTGAGTAAGTATGTCTAGCCCACTATGAAGTTTGTTCGTCGTACTCACACCAATGAGAATTACCCCTCCTCCTGAGTTCGCAAAACCACTAACCGCGATAGCGAGCTGGTTCTTTAATCCCTTGTCGAGAAGAGGGGAGCTTGGCGCCTTACATTCGAGATATTGGCCTTCTGCTTCACCTGCTGTGATAAGGTCCATAACCTTCTGATATTTGTCCAAGTCAGCGAACAATCCATCTGCAGGTTCCTTCACTATACCCTCCTAAATGAACAATATAATTTAAATATATCATCAGGCTCTGATCATATCTATCATAATATATTGCTCAGCGATTAACCCTAGATAAGTTATCATTGATCTTCATTTGAAACATACTGGGATCACAAGTGCCGTGTAAGTGCCGTAAGCTATTTGTAAATATAGGCTGGGCCTATATGAGCAGAGTGTTCGATTCCCCCCGCCTTTAGGAATTACAGAAAAGGTTTCATTGTTGATTTTCTCAAAGTGTATATTACTGCGATTTCTTCTCAGTTTTAGGATGTCTGAAAACTGAAGATCTTGGGTTGAGACATACACAGTAAGACACATCATATCAGACCGTGGCGATTGGCACGAAAGCTACAGGTATAGTCAAACTTCCACTTCACGATATGTTGCTCAAAAGACGGATGGCTCACCATATTATTCTTCACCATAATGTCCCCCTACCGTGATTTTACCGCTTATCATCGGTACAGTCCATCAGGGGATCATCCTATACCTATATGTACAAAATAGCCTTTATATTTGTAGCGGCAGGTTGCTCATTAAGATTTAGGAATTATTATAGATCACTATGATGGGTAGGAATGAGACAGAAGAACAGCTCATAAGGGAATTAGCAGAAGCTCGCCAACGATTTTCTGAATTGGAAAGTGCAGTAGTCCACTATAAGCAAGCGGATGAAGAGTTGCAGAAAAGCCACGCACAGATGCAGGCAGTTCTGGATGCATCGCTGGACGCCATCACATTAACAAACGAGCAAGGCCTATTCCTCGCCTGTAATAAGGCCCTGTTAGAACGATGGGGGAAATCTCGTGATCAACTGCTGGGGCCTTCTGCCGGCGAGGTATTGCCACCTGCGATCTTTCAGAACCGTATGGATCGAGTACGCCGAGTACTAAAAACCGGAGAGAGCGATCATTTCATTGATGAGTGGGATGGCCTTTGGTTTGAGAATACCATTGCTCCGATCATAGAAACGGATGGTAGTATCAAAACTGTAGCCCTGTTCTCTCGCGATATCACCGAACGCAAGAATTCAGAAAAGGCCCTGCTGGAGAGTGAAAGCAAATACCGTGAGCTTGTAGAAAATTCGAACAGCATCATCTTTCACTGGAACCGCCGGGGTGAAATAACCTTTATGAATGAGTTCGGTCAGAAGTTTTTCGGCTACTCCGAAGCTGAGGTCCTGGGGCGAAACGTGGTGGGTACTATCATTCCTGAAACCGAGAGTACCGGTCGCGATCTACCACCCCTTATGGAAGAAATCTGCCGGGATCCTTTTAAGTTCGAGCGAAACATCAATGAAAATATGCGAAGCAATGGGGAGCGTGTTTGGATCGATTGGACCAACAAGATGGTTTTGAATGATCAGGGTGAGCTGATCCAGATCTTGAGTATAGGTTCAGACATTACTGATAGAAAACGGGCTGAGGAAGCCCTTCAAAAGGCTTATGGCGAGCTGGAACAACATGTCCGCGAACGAACTGCCGAACTTACCTCCGCCAACGAGCGATTACTGGAGCTAGACCGGCTGAAATCAGAGTTCCTCGCAACAATGAGCCATGAACTTCGCACACCCCTTAACTCAATTATAGGTTTTACTGGAATTCTGCGACAAGGCTTTGCCGGTCCAGTCAATGATGAACAATATAAGCAGCTTGACATGGCCTATAATTCTGCGAGACACCTTCTTTCGCTTATTAATGATCTTCTGGATATATCGGGTATTGAAGCTGGAAAACTGGAGCTTGAGCACAAGTCGTTCAACTTCGTTGACATAGTGACTGAAGTGGTTGATAATCTTAAACTAAGGATACTCCAGAAGAGGTTGTCTCTGGTCACTGACCTGCACAGTCAGGCCATCAATATGGTGGGAGACCGCAAACGATGCCTCCAGGTACTGCTGAACCTGGTCAACAACGCCGTGAAATTTACAGATACAGGTGAGATTAAAATCGCCACGAGTATCGAAGGTAAAACTCTAAGGGTCTGTGTGTCAGACACCGGTATCGGCATCAAACCAGAAAACATCAGGATGCTCTTCGAAGCATTCCGACAAGTTGATGGGTCTGCAAAACGAATTTATGAGGGCACAGGTCTTGGGCTATACCTCTGCCGCACATTGCTCACATTGATGGGAGGAAAAATCTCGGTAGAGAGTGAATTTGGTAAGGGATCAAGGTTTACATTCACCGTACCAATGATTTTTGAAACATAATATGGCAAAAATCTTACTTGTGGAAGACAACGAAAATAATAGATACCTAGAACAATTCTTGCTCGAACGCGAGGGTTTTACTGTTGTTACGGCAACGAACGGATCTCTTGCACTTGAAGCAGCGAGCCTTGAGAAACCCGACCTCATTGTGATGGATATCCAGATGCCGGAGATGGACGGTTATGAACTAGCCAAGCGGCTTAAGAGCGACTCAGGGCTTACCCATATTCCAATTGTCGGGGTCAGTTCTTATGCTATGGCTGGTGACCGTGAAAAAGCTATGAATGTCGGATTTATCGGATATGTTGAGAAGCCTATCAACCCGGAAACATTCGGGCAGGAGATAAAGCGTTTCTTTAATAAAAAAGGAGAGCAAACATGAGAATTCTCAGTGTAGACGATAAAACTGAGAACCTATATCTGATGGAGTCCATACTGCGTGGTTACGGTTATGAAGTCGTAGCTGCACACAATGGCATAGAAGCATTGCAGAAGCTTGAAGATCAACAAATCGACATGATCATCTCCGATATCCTCATGCCGAAGATGGATGGCTTCCAGCTCTGCCGGGAAGTAAAAAAGAATGACAAGTTGAAACAGATTCCCTTTGTTTTTTACACTGCCACATATACCGACAAAAAAGATGAAGACCTGGCTTTAAGCCTTGGAGCTTCGGGTTTCATCATCAAGCCGACAGAACCGGAAAAGTTTATGAAAATCATCGCAACGGTGATCCATGAAAACAAAGAAGGCGGGCTCTCGATTCCCCAGCCGGTGCTTGAGGAAGAGATCTATCTCAAGGCCTACAATGTGAGCTTGATTCATAAGCTTGAGAATAAATTGGAACAAATCGAGGCTACAAACAGGGAGCTGGAGGTGGCTCTCAATGAAAAAAGCAAAGAAATAGCCAAGCGCAAGCAGGCTGAGGAGGAACTAAAGAAACACCGTGATGCCCTTGAAGACTTGGTTAAAGAACGCACAGCTGAACTCATGAAGGCAAATGAGCAACTGAAAAAAGAAATACAAGAGCGCAAACAGGCTGAAGAAGCGCTACGCGAGAGTGAGGAAAGATATCGCATAACCCTTCAGAGCATGCCGGATGCTGTGAGTATCATAAAAACTGAGGATGCCAAATATCTCTATGTGAATGATGCCTTCTGCAAGATTACCGGGTATACACTGGAAGAAGTCAAAGGGAAAACACTCTTTGATT
>JBEKDT010000005.1:0-223011 GCA_050014195.1 Desulfomonilia bacterium
GAGAAATAAAAGCTGAGATCACTCATGCCATAGGAGACAAGAGAATCCTTGATCTTGATAAAAATCCCACTCGCAAAAAGTTAACGGGTAAGAAAAAGGGAGATCTGAGTATACAAGGCAAGAACAAGCAGTATTAAGGATTAATATACAACATGAAGATGATACTCATGAGGTCCCATGAGAACCAACATTCAGATACGCCCCCACTTCATGCTGGAAAAATTGCGAGGGGTCAATTCCTAGTTGAGAGAAGTGAATGCTCCTCACAATACTCCTTCGAGGCGTTTTCTCATCTATTCCTTGGGTCGCAAGATCAACCAGTTCACCCTGGGTCTTGCCTCCTTTGCCATCATCGACGATAAGCATAATCACAGGGAGGCCCTTTTCGGATTCATCCGGGTAGTCCATCACTATGCCGACTTCTCCTCCATCCAGTTCCACTATCGAGCCGATGGGGTATATCCCCATCATGTTTATAAAGTTCTTCAATAATATCGTATCAAAGCTTCTCCCCTTCTCGCTCCACATTCGTCTCAAGGCTTCATCAGGGGTGAGTGTACTTGAATTATCGATCCGCTCCGATGTCAGTGCATCGTAGACATCGGCAATACGAAGGATTTTCCCAAAGAGACTCAGTTCCCTCACAAAATGCGTCTTGGGATATCCGGAAAGGTCAGGATTCAGATGGTGTTCAAAGGGGCCGAGAATAATTCTCGATCTCAGGGAATGGGGTATATCCAAATTGAGAATTTTTCTCACACTGATAAGGGGGTGTCTCCGTACGATTCCCCATTCTTCAGTGCTCAGCTCGTCTTGCTTGAGAGGGATCTCGTCTGCAGCTTCCAATTTTCCTAAATCATGAAACAGTGCCGAGATCGCAAGGTACTCGAGAGAGACCGGAGACAACCCCACATGTCTTCCCAGGCATGTGGCAAGTAAACCAACATTTACCGAATGGATATAGGTATGATCTTCATAGTTCTTCATTGAGGCTAATCTCAGCATGAGTGAACTATCCTCAGAGGCTAGATCCACTATCGTCTGGGCCAGGCGTCTTGCCTTACGGACCCCGGCATTATCTTTAGAGGCTTTCTCAGCCATATCTTTTACGGTATCCAGGGCGAGAAAGTAGGCATGCCGGGCATGTTCTCTGCTTTCTGCATCAACATCCTGCTTAAGATTCTGCCCGAGATTCTGCTGGCTTTCATCTGGTTTCCTGAATATCTCCACCCATGAGAATCTATTCTTTTCTAATTGCAGATCAAGCCAGCCGGGGGGATCCTCATGTTTGATACATTCATCGAGGAGCCGTATAAACAACACCAGATCCTCGGGTAAGGCTGTCTTTATACTGGGAAGAAAACACAAACCTCCGAGCTCTCGTTTAGAAAAATATTCCTGCATCTCATTGATGATATGGAATGTCCCCCGCTGATAAACCAGCTTCTCACCTTGTAAATGGAATCTTCCGCGCCAGATCTGGATGGCTAGTTCTTCGTTTCCTGAGAGCTCTGAAACAATAGCATTGAGATTGGTGACACAATCCTTGACCAGTTGATTGTTATCCTTATGAATCCTTACGGTACTGATAAAATGATAGAAGGTCTTGAGTAACATGCCTCCCAACTGCTCATGCTGCGTCTTCTGATCAGACACGGTCATTCTCCATCAGCTTATGACTTTTCGGGCTATACGCCTGAGGCTTGGATAAAAACTTCTGCCGGCATCTTCCAACACCTGGCGGGCTTCCTTTGTCCCGATTTTGCTCAGTGCAATAGCAGCACCCATCCGATGCGCCTTTTTCCCGAAGGACGGCAACCATCCGGTTCCGAACAGCGTTTGCCGGAGAAAAGGGATAGAACGCGAAGAACCGCATTGCCCAAGGGTCGTGAAGCAAGCGATTACATGATCGCTATGCGTGTTTTTGGTTATCTGGTGTTCAAGGTATTTCAGAAGGAATCTTTCGGCAGCCTGGTTACGTGACTGCCCCATATGTTTCAGGATCAGACGGCGGATAGACTCGTCTCTGTCATCAATGAGGTTAAAGATTTCATGAATATGATCAGGGTCTCGCTGGAATATTCCCTTTAATGCCTCTTGGCGTATACGCTCTGATGGATGGCGAACAAGACTCATTAAAACTTTTAAGGGTCGTTCTCCCTTCAGACCTGCTAACACGCGGATGAGGCTTTGTACCAGCTTTTCATCCGGGCTTTTGAGCAGAGTCTCCAGGGGGTGCATATCTCGAGAAGCCAGTGAGAGTATCGCCTCCATGAGTAGTTGTTGAAGCTGAACGGATTGATTCTGCTGCAACAAGAGGCCGAGGGCACCAATGGCCTCTGGTTGAAGAAACTTGAAAATCTGTTTGATTTTTTCAAACTGGCTTGCATCAATGTTCGTCCAATAATCTTTTAAAGGGGCAAGTGATTGTGGACTGGAGATGGTAAGGAAAAAGTTCTCAATAAATTGAACGGCCTTAGGAACTATATCGGCCTTACACGTATCGAATACATAGTTTAAATTCTCAAGGATCTTGATTGTAGCGCTGAAGTCTCCTCGATCTAGTGAGCTCTTAAACTCTTCCTGAAGCACCTTGAGGATAACCCCGAAATTCTCTTGTTCTCTATACTGGAGAAGACTATCGAATAATGCATTTAAATAAGCTGTCGAGACCTTCTCTTCCTCAATATGAACCATTGTCTGCATCATAGCCGTCTCTTGCTGAGTAAGCACGACCGAGGCTTGATCTATCGGGGGGTCAGTCTGAGGTGTCCAGTCGGCAGACACGTTCCTTTGAGGCAATGCATGACCTTTGCTTCCCGAATCAGGGGAAGGTGTAGTGGTTGCTTCTTGATCGACTCCCCAAGAGAAATCCGCTACTTCGTATTTCATATGCAGTAACCTGGTTTCCCAAAAAGCGGTTACGATATCGCTGTCTGATTTATCTGATAATATACTGTATTTGTTAATAATACTTATGAATTTTTTTAATTCATCAGGGTCTATCCCGTCTGTAAATTCCAGCCATCTGATCCCGTCACGAAAAAGGGTGAAAGAAAGCGTTCCTTCTTCCGGGGGTTCTGAAAGGATTACTTCCCCCTGGGAAACGATCCGATCCTTATCTATCTCGAACCTCAGGTCGCCATGGGTACGGAGATATGTCCCGATTTGTGAGTGGAGATGTTCTAATGCATTTACGCAGATCGTGTGATCTTCAGGGTATAACGAGTAATGTTTCCTTGCGAGAAGCAGGCTTGAGAGCACCTTTTTTGCCATCCCCGACTTCTCATCAACAGGGTCGGTGCTCGCTGTTTTCAATCGTCTTTCTTCGGTATTCGCCACCACGCCGTCCCTCTTACACGTATTGCTCCGACCTTACTTCATCTTCCAAGGTCATTCGTACACACTGATTAAATAATCGGAATATTACCTCTCAAACTATAAAGAGAAGGGTGATCAACTCAATGCCTGCACTCTCGAAAGAGTTTAAAAACTAAAATGAGGAAGAGAAAGAAAACCACTACACTAGGCCACATGGGTATTGTGACGCTGCCTACTACTATTGGCACTTGGAGAATTATTCTGACCAAGTGGGCAATTGCAATTATGAAGAATACCAGAGCAGCAACTATAGTAAATGGTTTCATGATCCCGCCTCCAAATGTATTCATCCTGTCTAAATAGTTATCTTGTCCTTAGATTTTTTACCTGTTACTTGTTCAATCGTAATTTGCCAGAGTCGGGTTTTATTGAGCGTCTCTTCATCAAAATCCCATTCCTTGCCTGAATAATGCCTCATTATTTGATCGAATGCTTTAACCTTGTGCCGGTGATCTGTTATTTCTTGAACAGTACCAAAACCAATCACACTATAGAAGGAATGTGTCCACTTGCATGCAAGAGAATCATTCGTGATAATCTTGACATCATGTTCAAGCTCAAAACATATTTGGGGATTGGTTGACATGTAATCAATCTTTGTGCCCTCTATGGCAGTATGAAAATATATAAACGTACCATCATATCCATAGGAGACCGGAACAATATACGGTTTGTTATTGTTACTTAATCCCAGCCTGCAAACTTGGGCTTTTGCGATGATTTGTTCGATCAGATCTCTGTTTTCAATTTCCTTGTCTTTGCGCCGCATGTGACCTCCTTTTAAAAGATACTGTGAGATTCGACATCAACATTATATGAAGTGAAAATATATTTAAAGGACATGTAGTTTCTGTGGCCATTGGTCTTGAGAATCTTTTTGATAGGAGGCTTGTTATACGCTGTTTTCATGAGGGAAAATAATTAATTCTCTGAAATGTTACTCACTATTTCTCTCAAGGTAAATCAAGTTTTTTACTTCAATTGTCGATAAGACCTATGACGAGGAGGCACCCCTATGTCAAATATCACTGATGTCAGCAACTCTCTGTTGAGCAGTTTGCTCCTCAACAACCAGCAGACTGATTCATCACAAGATTCAACACAGACGACCAATGGAGAGACTACGACTCCAGCATCCGGCATTAATGATGTTGTCAGTCTCTCAAACTCTATCAAGGAGATGGAGAACGATCCCCTGCTCAGTATTGAAGGCCAGGGAGGAACAGGATCGGATAATTCTATTTACAATTTACTGAGCGGAAACCAGGGATCGAGTGATTCAAACGATTCCCTATACAATATCATGCTGTCTGATGAGAATGCGAAGCTCATGCAGGCAAACCCCAGCTTGGTCCAGGATATCATATCTGAGGAGCAGTCACAAACTACGGATAGCGGATCAACTTCTTCTACAAGTCAATCTCTCGATTCGCAGGCCTTGCAGGATATTGAAAATACTAATTTACTTACCATGAGCCCTGATACCCTCATATCTCTTTTACAAAAGTACACAAGTACTGAAAATTCAGCCGCCCAGACCACTCCCGGAACACAAGTGGATCAGAAAGTATAAGAATCCCCTTACCGATAATCAGTTTCTGATGGTGTCAAGCAGACAAGAGTATCTGTCTCCGCTCCCTTAAATCTTTCCGTCCCGGGTGTTGTTATTGGGGACATCTGATTTTAAGCGGGACGGCAGGTGGTTGGCAGCAAAGAAAAACCCAAAGGATATAATAAGGGTAATGCAGGCTATTGTGTATGCGAGTGATCTTCCATGCCACAACCCGACAATCCAACGACTGAACTCATCGGCAAACACAGCAGCCTTTCCGCCATAGAGCTCCAGATCATGTCTATACATCTTGGAATCTTGGGGCATAACCGGATAAACAGACCCACCTACTATTTCGTAACCCAGAACGCCGCTCAAATCATCTTCAGCTGTCTGATAAATGTAGATGGCACTCCCCAAACCAACCAGCAGGATAATGGCGCTGATAAGTTTCAAGAATGCATGCAGATTTTTTATTTTCCACCTCATCATCTACCTGTTTCTCCTGCTATATTGATGATGTCAATGACCCCATTCCATACGGCCCCTTGTTAGAACGGAGATTTAATCACACCGGTTTGTTTGTCAATTATGAGCATGCCCAGTGACGAGCCGTCCTTTGTGATAATTTCAACATCAAACTCATTGTCTTTTTCTAAGATTTTCAAAGGCTTAAGATCGGAATCCCCTAAGAGGTAAATGTAATTGTCTACAAGATAACGAGCCTGATCCATGGTAACAGGTTCTTCCAGTTTAGGAGATTTTTTTTCATACTCCGTCATATATCTATCCCTGTAATCTTGATACCTGTTGATGCCCTCATTCAAATTATTATACCCATGGTCGTTGATACACCATGAGCAGAGCCAGACGTCATCTTCCCCACCCGAGTAATGTCTGTCATCAAGATCTCTGTGGGCATATATCTGTGTGGTACCTGCCGCCAAGGTAAAAAATACAAACAGTACTAAGATCTTTGTCAGCTTCATATTCCCCTCCTTTGAGAAGATGAGGACATCCTTCTATTGTTCTTGTTTAATATGTAGTAGGGTATCATGCCAGAAAATCAATCCCGCCCGTGCAGGTGTTTCTATAATAAAATCCATAGAAGCTGACCCGTACTGTGGCCGCGGCCCCCAGACGGGTAGTCAGCGGATAGGTATCTGTTCTCTCACCCCGGGCAATCTTGATTTTCAGGGTCCATGACCTCAGACTTTGTGAATCATTGAATAGTATAGGCAATATCATTCATTATAAGAATTTGACATATTTTCGTCATGCATGAAGAATTGATGCAGGCTTTTGGGATGCCTGCATTTCAGGCACCGTATCCCTGAAACGGGAAAAGACCCCATATTTCAAAGGAGGTGTATGATGAAAGAATTACCAGAAAACCAAGAAATAAAAGAAGGGCAAGGGTCCCACCTTCGGCGTATGCCCGCCCTGTGCCGAATACATGGGCGCAGTTGACAGCAATAAATATGACTTTGTGCAGAAGTAGGGAGCCGACTGGCTGATGAAGAACCTGCCGGGCACCGTGGTAGCATGGATGTAAATATATCAGGAGGCGTCTTTATGAAGAGAACAACCATTGCCGTACTTACGTTTTCCATGATCTTTCTCATAACCTTAAGTGGAAATCCCGCATTTGGTGCATCAAAGGCTC
Source organism: Desulfomonilia bacterium (assembly GCA_050014195.1). Lineage (GTDB taxonomy): Bacteria > Desulfobacterota > Desulfomonilia > UBA1062 > UBA1062 > MWEI01. The sequence goes on from JBEKDT010000005.1 coordinate 6,600, forward strand.
TCACCAATGAGAGTGATTTCAATGCAGGAGATTTGCCACAGGGAACCTTGATCGTCCATGATTTTATTTTTAAGAATACGGGGAGCGAACCTCTCACTTTAAAGGTGACGTCCTGTACGTGCGGAGGGGTTAAATATGAGACCCCTTCACCAATACAACCAGGCAAGACTGATAAGATAAGGGTGAGTATTCCGACAAAGTATCTCAAGGGAGGCTATAAAAAAGATATCCTGGTTCAGACCAATGATCCTGAGAAAAAGGAAATACACTTCACTATCCAGGCCAATATCAAGGGGGCAGTGTCTAGCGCACCCTGATCTGTCGTCTTTACCCGGGTCAAGCCGGGGGCTAATCAAACCAGCGATTTACGCCTTGGCAACAAGGGGGGGCTGTTAAAGCCCTCCCTTCCCCTGCAATTTGGTATCAAAACCTCTTGATCGACTTTCTTCCGCGAATGTCCTGCGTCTTCCGCCACAGTCCTGTCTACCGACAGGATCCTCATACGCATGCAGCTGTGGCAATGAACCGGGTCTTCAGCAATGCAGCGCTTGTTGGGATAGATCTCATAGTGCACCCGGTACTGCAAGGGGGTGTAATTCGGCATGACCACGTCCGCACCGGCCTGGAGCGCGAGCTCCCTGCCGTCGTCTTGAATCGATCCGATTGCCGTTGTGGCCGGGATAAGGGCATTCCTGGTCACGATGCGCGCCAGGGCCACCATCTTGAGCGACATGTCAAGCCCGCCGTTTAGACTGCCTGCATACGGGGTATTCGGGTGCGCAATGAACGGCCCGATGCCCACCATATCGGGCTGGAATTGCCGGATGAACTCGATGTCGTCGGCCAGGTGCTCAATGGTCTGGCCGGGCACACCCACCATGCTGCCTGCACCCACCTGAAAACCGAGATCACGGAGGTCCGCAAGACATCCCATCCGCTCATCATAGCGCGAATCAGGGTGGAGTCGCGTATATAATTCCGGATTTGCAGCCTCATGCCTTAAGAGGTAGCGATCCGCCCCGGCATTACGCAACTTTCTGAATTCATCATGAGGCCTCTCGCCCACGCACATGGTCACGGCCATACCGGTGGATCGCTTTATCCTGCGCACCATGTCCGAGAGCATGTCCACATGGTAGAATGGATCCTCTCCCGACTGGAGAACAATGGTCATCAACCCCTTGTTGGAAAGGGTGACGGCAAGCTCGACGATCTCATCTACGGACATACGGTACCGTACCAGGTCGCGGTTGCCCCTCCTGAGCCCACAGTAATTGCAGTTCCTCCTGCAGTGGTTCGAGAACTCCACCAGGGCCCGGATATGGACATCTTCCCCGCAGTGAACCCTGCGCACCTCGTCCGCACACCGGGTTATTGCATCGATCTCTGCACTGTCCTGGCGGCTTAAAAGGAACAGGATCTCCTCCCTGGTGAGCGAGCCTGATTGCAGGCAGGTATTCAATACATCATCCAGGTGCACGGCGCCCCCCATTCTGAAGCACTTCATTCATACTGCCCGAGCGGAATCCCTCCAGGTCGAGCGTTACATACACAAAGCCCGTGTGCTTGGCAAAGTCCACGAGCTCGGAAGCAAGGGAACCCTTTTGGACCATCTCCATCTCGTCCCTGCCGAGCTCGAGCCTGAGCAGGTTGCCGTGGTGCCGTGCCCGGAACACCTTGAATCCTTTCTCTGCGAGAAAATCCTCCATGGCCTCGATCTGTTTGAGCTTACCAACCGTTACAATCGAGCCGTACGGGATGCGGGACGCCATACAGGCCATGGGCTGCTTGTCAGCCGTTCCCAGGTGATATATCTCCCGCGAGATGAGCCGTATGTCATCCTTGGTGATCCCGCACTCCAAGAGCGGGCTCCTGACGCCGAGCTCGCGGGCAGCCTTCATGCCGGGCCGGAAATCACCCGTGTCGTCAAAGTTGGTTCCATCCGCAACCACAGATACCCCGAACTGCCGGGCTTCATCCCAGACCTTGGAGAAAAGCTCCTTCTTGCAGTAGTAGCATCTGTCCGGTGGATTCTCAGAGAAGCCCGGTATGTCGAGCTCTTCAGATACAATGGTGACATGCGGCACTCCCCGATTTTGTACCCACTCGAGGGCCGATGTATATTCCCGCCACGGATACGTGGATGAGGTTGCGATAACAGCCAGGCACCTCTGTCCCAGGACTTCATGGGCCACCGTAAGGAGCAGCGTGCTGTCGACCCCGCCTGAGAAGGCAACGGCGCAGCCGCCCCATGATTCGAGGAGGGTTTTAAGTCTTTCCAGCTTCTCAAGATATCTCATTTATGAACTCACTGATTTCATGTTATCTAAACACTACGAGATAACATTTTTGATGATCCCAGATGCAAGGACGATGCCCTTATCATACAGAACTATGGTCTGCCCCGGGGTGATGGCCTCCTGGGGTTTGTCGAAAATAACGGTCATAGCTTCGTTTTCCAGGGTTATTGTGCACGGTGCTGCGCTATGGGCATAGCGGATCTTTCCGCATGCCTTTTCCGGGAGATCATCGACCAAGATGTTCAGGGAATCGGCAAGGAGCCCCTTCGCTGAAAGAAACTTTCTGTCTCCTACGACAATCCTGTTGAGATGAACATCCAGGGAGAGCACGTATTGGGGCCTGCCCGCGCTGATGCCCAGACCTGCTCGCTGACCTATGGTATAGAAAGATATCCCCTTGTGGCGGCCGATGACTTTACCTTTGCGGTCCACTATGTCACCCGGCAGTTCATCGATGCTCTCTTTGAGGAATTCGCCTACCCCCTTGACCGGGATAAAGCAGATATCCTGGCTGTCAGGCTTTGAAGAGACCGGCAGGTTCTCCCTCTTCGCCACAGCCCTGACCTGATCCTTGGTAAAGCCAGCCAGGGGAAAAACCACATGCGTAAGGGATTGCCTGGAAATCCGGGACAGGAAATAGGTCTGATCCTTTCTGGAATCATTTGACACCTTAAGGAGGCAGCCCCCTTCCGACTTTTCCACATCGGCATAGTGTCCGGTGGCGAGGAGATCGAACCCCATGGACAGGGCCTTTTCCAGGAGCGCACCAAATTTTATGCGCCTGTTGCATTCCACGCAGGGGTTCGGGGTCCTGCCTAAACGATATTCCCGTATAAAAGGTTCTATAACGAAGTTTTGGAGCTCGGGTGCGAAATCGAGCACATAATGGCTCATGGAAAGGGCCCGGCACACGGCCTTCGCATCTTCGATCTCACGAGGGCCGCAGCATTTTATCTTGCCCGTATCCTGTGATGCCACACCCAGGCACATGGTAACCCCCACCACATCGTAACCCTTTTCTTTCAGGAGATACGCGGCAACGGCAGAGTCCACACCGCCGCTCAAGGCGACCATGACCCGCTCCTTCATCGTTTGTTATTCCTTTTTCGCCTGCCTTTATGTCTGTGGATCAATGGCCGTGTTCTTCGAATACCTTCTCTTCCTGCTGCTTGAGGCCTTTTTTTCTTCCGGGTTCATGATAACCGACCAGGTAGGCAGCGAGGACATCCTGCGGCAACTTTCTGTTCACGATCAAAGTGGATTCTTCCCCTCCGATGATCTGTTTATGCAGGACATAACGGTCGCGCTCGTCCTTGGAATAGCGGGCAATCATCTCCCCGATCAGTTGTTCCTGGGATGGATTCGGGCAGTTTGAAGCAAGTGCCGTAGGCCCCGGGAAGTCAACCGGGTGGATGATGGTGGATCCGGGTTTTGCAAGACCCGTGATGCGGTCGTTCTCGGCCTCGTTCCTGCCCAGGACGATCTTCATTTCCGGGTGTATCCGGAAGTGTCTGCCCACCTTCAAGAGGTGGATGTCCGACATCTCGAAATCAGGCATGGAGGTGAAGAGGTCACGCAGCCTGGATGCGATGACCGGGTCGGTAAGGAGGCACCCGCCTGCAGGACACGGGTAATCCTTTATGCCGAGTTTATCCGCAAGATTTATCTGGGGCTTACGAGATCTGCCTGCAAAGGAGAGGAGCTGCTCCCGGTCGACTATTCCCTGCTGCTCGGGGATGCTCGGCGGAAACAGGCCTGCTGAGAGAGGCCTCAGGATAAGGCCTGTAAGGCCGCTCTCCTTTTCGATGATGCGGATGGCCTCCCTGTGCTGGGACATGGGCCGCTGCCCGAGCACCTCGCCGGTGATGACAAAGGACGCACCCAGGCTATCCATCTGCTCCTTGACCTTCCTCAGCATATAGATACGGCAGTCGATGCATGCATTCATACCCCTTCCGTACCCATGGGGCGGATTCTTCACCATGGCCAGATAATCCATGCCCTTCGGAAGCACTTGGATCTCGACCCCCAGCTCTTCTGCAATGTGACGTGCCTGGTGCTTACACCCTGCACTCCGCGGGGTGCAGTTGCAGAATGGGCTGGTGAAGTTGACTGCGATCACCTCGATGCCCTGGTCGATCATGAGCTTGACCGCGAGCGAGCTGTCCAGACCGCCCGACAGGAGAGCAATGGCCTTCTTGTTCATACATACACCTCTCGATGAGCAGTATCTCTAGATGATCTACGACTTTTTTTCACATTGTTCCTTAAAGCGCCATGCCTTCGATGTGACATGCTGTTATCATGAGGAGATCAGTAGTAATTATAGCGCTAAGGGGTAATTGTCAACGTGCAAAAGATGGAAACAGACCTTGATAATGTCTGCAGGTTGCATGTAGAGAAAAATAAAGAAAGGTTGGGGGCAATGGAGAAACATAAGTTACCGAAAGGCACGATCCTCTCTGTCAATGTAAGCTCGGATAAAGGGCAGAAGAAACACAACATCGGGAGGTGCCTACTCGTAGAAGGGTTCGGTGTGGAGGGCGATGCACACGCGGGCATGGAGATCCGCCAGGTGAGCCTCCTTGCCCGAGAGAGTATCGAAAAGATACGAGCCAAGGGTCTCGATGTCCGGTACGGCGACTTTGCCGAGAACCTCACCACGGAAGGCATCATCCTCCACGAGCTGATAGTCGGAACAAGGTTTATGATCGGCAAGGGCGTTCTCCTTGAACTCACCCAGATCGGCAAGGTCTGCCATGACCGCTGTGCAATCTATGCCCAGGTCGGAGACTGTGTCATGCCCCGGGAAGGTATCTTTGCAAAGGTCATCACCGGGGGAGAGGTGAAGGTAGGGGACACAATCAAGGTTGTTTCTCCGTTGCAGGATCATCCTCACAACAAAAACAGAGGGAGGTAATCATGAGAAAATTTTCCGTGGTCTTGTTCGTATTCACATTCATCTTGACCCAGGGTGCCTTTGCCCAGTTTGGAGGCAAGGACCAGCGGGGTCCCAAGTTCTATGGTGATTTCAAACCGGTTGTCGGCTCATGGGCCGAGTACCAGATGAAGGGTCAGAAGGAGGCCCCGTCCAAGATGAAGATTGCCATCGTGGGCAAGGAGGGGGATTCCTACTGGTATGAAACCGTGATGGAGGGCCAGGGACTAAATGTCATGAAAATGCTCGTATCCGGCGACCCGAACGAAAAGAAAGGCGTGCAGAGGATGATCATGAAGCACGGGAATGAGCAGGCCCTTGAGATGCCAGTCATGGCAGGCAAGCATCCTGACAAGGGCAAGCAGCAACCCAAAGGCAAAATGATCGACAAAGGCATGGAATCTGTTACCGTCCCTGCCGGCACCTTCTCGGCGCACCATATGCAGTATCAGGACGAAGGGAAGGTGGTGGACTCCTGGGTAAGTGAAAAGGTCCCGCCCTATGGTATGGTCAAGTCATCATCCAAGGATTTCGAGATGGTCCTTATAGGATACGGCACAGGCGCCAAGACCCTCATCACCGAGACACCCAAGAAGTTCGAGATGCCCAAGATGCCGCAGGGTATGCCTAAGGGCATGATGCCGCCCGGCAATGAGTAGGCATTGACATATTCCAGGAGAGGATTTTAAGGTGGTCTTTAGCTTGTGACCACCTCCTCATGTTGTCAGTTCCTTGCCTTTAGATATTTTGCCTGGATGCTGCTCTTGATAAGAAAATCCGCCTGTGACCTTACAGGAAGCGTCTTCTTGAGCTCGGCAACAACGGCCTCGACATCGCTTGTCTTGGCGCACAGCTCCTTTGCCTTCTGGTCAAAGGCCAGGACGTATTGCTTCATCTCGGCGACATCTTTCTTTGTTGATACGGGTCCATGGCCCGGGATGATCTTCTCTATGCGCACGGTCATGATGAAGTCCAGGGTCTTCACCCAGCCATTGATGTCACCATCGCCTAGAAACGGGTAGTAATCGGTAAACAGCACATCTCCTGAAAACAGGATCTTGTCCTGGGGGACAAAGACCAGGACACTGTCATCCGTGTGGGAAGGCGCCAGGAACAGCATATCCACATTTACACTGCCGAGATCGATTCGCATCATCTCAGGTGAAGTGATATCCGGATAGGTGATCTTTACGGCCTTTGCCTCTTCATCGCTCATGCCGTAGCTCTTGGCATTCTTGAGGACCTGCTGGACCGACTTCCTCATATTTGCAGGGCAGCTTGACTGGGCAAGTATCGCAACACCAATCGCTGCAAACTCGGAATTGCCCAACGTGTGGTCAAAGTGATTATTCGTATCCACCACGTAACGGATGGGTTTGTCCGATATCTTCCTGATGTCCTCGATGAACCGCCTGGCCGCTTTTGCCGACGCGAGGGTATCGACGACAAGGATACCCTTATCTCCTATAGCGATCCCGGCATTGGCCCCGAAGCTGTTGGCTGGTGAAGGGTTCTTGGTTCCTGCATATGCATAGACATGATCGGATATCTTCTCCAGGCCCTCAGAGGCATAAACGAGTCCGAAACAAAGAAACACATGGAGAATAGCGATCAGGCACAACACAGATTTCTTCATCATTACCTCCTCTGATCAATCTCACCTTACCCGCAAGAAAATACGCTTCTTACGTATATAAGGCTCCGGGCCCACAATAAAAATACGACGGGTATGATCCGCTCCTCCTTATCTTTAATGAAGAGAACATGCCCTCCTGTCAATAGAACACCTGACTCATGCTATCCATTAGTAAAAATGGATGCAGCCGTGCTCAATGGAATATTTGTGCCCTGCAATAAAAAAGTATCTTGACATACTATTCTTTTTAATTGGATAATCCAATTATGAGCAAGATAATCCGTCATCCCATAACCGGCAACAATCCCCGGCAGGACCGTGAAAAACCACTGCCAAGGCGGATCGCCGACCTCATCATCGCCCGCATCTTCATGAACGAGCTGAAACCGGGCGACAGGCTGCCGCCGGACCGTATGCTGGCCGAACAACTCGGTGTGGACCGGACATCACTCCGTGCAGCCCTCAACGAGCTTGCCAGCAGGAACATCATCAGGGCCGTGCAGGGATCTGGCGTGGTTGTCCTTGACTACCGCGAACATGCCGGCCTCGATTTTCTCGATGCCGTGTTCGGTATGAGCGATATCGACCTCGGGAGCGCATTCAATCTCGAGCTTCTCGACCACTGGATCGAGGTCGTGCCGGCCATTTTGAAGCTGGCGCTCAGGCGTGCGACACCTGCCGACCTTGCCTCCATCGACAGCCTTTTCAGGCTTCAGCTCGATTCCATGAAAAAGGGCATCGATTATAATGAACTGGCCGCCATCGAGGTGGAGATTCAGGATGAGATCGTCAATCTCGCCGGGAGCACTATCCTTAAGTTGTTCGCCAATTCCATGCGAAGGCTCAGGGTGCAGTTTGTGGCATCCTTCTTGAAGACCGTAGATATTCAAAAGCACATCCTTGCGCAGCGCACCATAATTCAGCTCATGATGGCAGGCGGCACTACGCCTGATGAAAGCGCATCACGCTTCAAGATGTACCTGCATGAGGAGACGCGCGCTCATCGCGCGCGAATCGCCCGGATGCCCTCCAGCCCCAATCGCAGAGGAGAGCGCAAACTTTCGAGGACACCGGCAAACACGAGGAAGTGATAAGGGGGTGCACCATGAAGGCAGTCAACCTCGCCGGTCCTAAAAGACTCGAAGTAATCGATGTGGGAAAGCCGGCCCCAGACGGCAAAGCGGCAATCATCAAGGTTACAAGTTGCGGCATATGCGGTTCCGACCTTCACTACTGGGAGGCCGGTATCGGGATGAACGGGCTGCCTGGCCTGGTTATGGGCCATGAGTTCGCAGGCGTCATCGAAGATACCGGCGGCAGGCAGGACATGAAAAGCGGGGACCGTGTCACGGCGATCCCGATCAATCCCTGCGGAGAATGTTCAGCGTGCAGGAAGGGCCTCGTTCAGATGTGTCTTGACGGTATGAAAAGGCCCGCTGTCGGCCAGAACAGCCCCGGCGCCTATGCGGAATATGTCTCCATACGCTCCGACATGGTGCGCAAGCTTCCGGACACAATAAACGACCTCGAAGCAGCCATGATCGAGCCTGCCGCCGTATGTCTCCATGCCGTGCGCAGGGCGGGCATAAAGGCAGGAGACAAGGTTCTGATCGTAGGCGGCGGTACCATCGGCCTCATGAGCGCTGCCTGGGCACGCCTAAACGGCGCCTCCCGGATCTTCATGGCTGAAGTGAATGAGACAAGGGCTGCTATTGCAGAAAAACTCCACGATGCGGATGAGATCGTTGACGGCAAAGATCCGAAAATAGGCTCAAAGATCAAGAAGGCTACTTCAGGCGGTGCCGACATAGCCGTTGACGCCTCGGCATCCGAGTCCGGCATCAATTCCGCCCTGACGGCATTAAAGGCCACGGGAACCTTGGTCCTTGCAGGCATCAGCCTCATGCCCCAGCCGCTCATGACCCTTACCATGACCTGCAAGGAGCTGACCGTAAAGGGGAGCTTCGGATACCGGATAGAGGATTTCGATCTCGCAACTGATTTTATCGCCCGAAAGGCGCTCAACGTCGGAAAGTACATCAGCAGGACTATTAGCCTAAAAGAAGTTCAGCAGGCCTTTGAGACCCTTCACTCAGGCACATCCGGTGATGTGAAGATAATCATAAGACCCGGCCCCGGAAAAGAGGGAGGAAAATCATGAGTTCGAAAACGCTTAAAAGCATCTGCTTTGAATGTCACTCCCGTTGCGGGGTCATACTCGAGGTAACGAACCACAGGCTCACCGGGATCAAGGGCGATCCGGCCCACCCCCACAGCCACGGTTATATCTGCCCGAAAGGCAGGGCTGCTGCCGAGATGATCTACCACCCGGACCGGATAACCCACCCGCTCATTAAGGTGGGCGGCAAGGAGAGCACCCGATTCGAAGAGACTTCGTGGGACAAGGCCCTTACTATAATCGCTGAGAATCTCCTCGGGGCAAAAGAAAAATGGGGGGCAGAGTCCGTGGTCTTCGGCACCGGCACCACCAGGGGCATGGCGCCCTACCTCAACCGGTTTCTCACCCTCTTCGGGTCGCCCAATTTCATGGCGCCTTCCAACATGAGCGGAGGCCCCATCGTGCTGGGCAGTGCGGCTACATGCGGCTTCGGCCTCGTGGACCCGGATTATGCCGATAGCTCCTGCATCCTGCTGTGGGCCCACAACCCCGAGGCATCCTGGCCGGGGCTTTATCTGCACGATATCAACGAAGGCTTGAGAAAAGGGGCAAAACTCATCGTAGTAGACCCCAGGGGCACAAGGTTCGCCAAAAAGGCGGATCACTGGCTCAGGATAAGGCCCGGCACGGATGTGGCCCTTGCCCTTTGCTTCATCAACATCATTATTGATAAAGGCCTCTTTGATAAGGAGTTCGTGGAGAAATGGACATCCGGCTTCGACAGGTTGCGTGAGCATGTTGCCTCCTTTACCCCGAAACGCTGCGCCGAGATCACATGGCTATCACCTGAAGAGATCGAGGCTGCTGCCGTTACCTTCGGCAGTACGAGGCCTGCCTGCATCGGCCCCGGAATGGGCGGCGTGTGCCAGGCCAACGATGCATTCGACTTGACCAGGGCTCTCACCATCCTGTCAGCCATTACCGGCAATCTGGAAGCCAAAGGGGGCAACCTCAACTGTGTGCCGCCCACAAAAAAACGCTCCTGCTATGGCCCTGACTATAGTGCATACAACAACCTGCCCAAAGCGCAGGCCGACAAGAAGCTGGGGTTGGGCCGGTTTCCCCTGATCGGCTACATCCCTATCCCCATCCCTCCCCAGGTCGTCTGGCCTGCCATTGAAAAGGGAGACCCCTATCCGGTAAAGGCAGCAGGCCTGTTTGCAAACAACAGCGTGTGCGCCTACCCTAACTCCATGCGGGTGAGGAATGCCCTGAGTTCGCTCGACTTCCTCTTTGCCGTGGACTACTACCATACCCCCACTACCGAACTGGCGGACGTCATCCTGCCCCCGGCCCACTGGACGGAGCGGGACGAGATCGAAGACCTGCTCATGAAAAACCACGTATTCTGCCAGGTGAAGGCCATAGAGCCGGTACCCGAGTGCCGTGATGAGAAGCAGATACTCGTGGACCTCGCAAAAAAGATGAACCTTCAAGGCTACTGGGGCTCGGTACAGGAGACTTTGGACTACCGTCTCGAGCCCATCGGCATGACCTTCGAGGAGTTTAAAAAGGCCGGGTATTTCGCAACGCCCATCACCTATAAGGGCTACGAGAAGTTCGGCAAGTTCCGGACCCCTACGGGAAAGGTGGAGCTGTATGCAGAATACCTCACCATGATGGGCATATCGCCCCTGCCGGATTTTAGGGAGCCGGATGAAGGCCCGGTGAGCACCCCTGATCTCCTCAAAGAGTATCCGCTGATCCTCACCACGGGGGGAAGGAATCTCGTGTACTACCATTCCTCCCACCGCAACATAGCGTCATTGAAAAAACGCTCCCCGGACCCGGAACTCGACATCCACCCGGACACGGCCCGTATGCTCGGTGTCTCCGACGGCGAGTGGGTCTACCTGGCCTCCCCACGGGGCAGGGTGGAGATCAAGGCACGGTACAACAACGACATGCATTCCAAGGTCGTGCATTCGCCTCACGGCTACTGGTACGGTGTGAAGGACGGCTGGAAGCGTGTCAACATCAACATGATCACTGCCGATGAGCCGCTCTGCCCGGTCACGGGTTCTGTTCCCATCAAGGCCCTGCTCTGCCGGGTTGAGAAAATGAACTGAAGGAGAAGGAGAACAATCATGCCTATACCCCGACAGCTTGCACCCTATTCGGCTAAGCTCGGTTTCCCCAAATCCGAGACCATGGCCAAGATCTTAGCGATCCTCTATGATGACCCTGACAGCATAGCCGTGGCCGGGGCCATGCCGGGCTCTGTCCGGGAGATAGCGGCAAAGACCGGCTTGAACGAGCAACGGGTCAGGGATGTTGTAACCAGGCTTCTTCACAAGGGAGCCATCAGCCATGTCCTTAACAAGGGAGAATACTACCGCCTCTTTCCGGCCATGATCGAGCTGCGGGACGCCGTGGTGGTGTGCCCGGATTATACCCGGGAGTTCTTCGAACTGTGGGACAAACTCATCCGGGAGGAGATGCCCTTGCTGGTTCCCCTGTTCAAGGCGCTCAATCTCCCTCCCCTCTTGAGGGTGATCCCCATCGAAGAGGGCATAGAGAGCTCCTCCCAGGTTCTCGATGCCGACTCTGCCCGGACGCTCACAAAAAACGCGTCCCTCATTGTCGCCATCCCGTGCCCGTGCCGCACACACCAGAAACGGATCGGCCATTCCCCGGATTGCCGTGCCCCGAAGGATGTAAACCTCTGCCTCCAGATCAACGGCTTTGCAGAGTCGGCATTGGACCGCGGCGTGGGCGAGCGCCTGAGTACCGAAGAGGCATTGAGACGGCTCGCTCTGGCTGAGGAAGCGGGGCTCGTGCATACAACCCGCAACAATATCAAGGATGACTATTTCCTGTGCAACTGCTGTCCCTGCTGCTGCACGGCCATGTTCCTCCACAACGAGGTGGGCTACACGGAATCGTATGCACCGTCGCGTTTCAGGGCCGTCTTGGATATTGAGAAGTGCCTCGGAACCGGGTGCGGCGTGTGCAAGATCAAGTGCTCGTTCAAGGCCATTAGCCTGGACGGGGCGGTTTCCATAGATTCAGCCAAGTGCTTCGGATGCGGCAACTGCGCCCATGCATGCCCGGTGGAGGCCATAACCCTGGAAGAGGTGCGGCCACCGGAGTTCATCCGCAGGACATGAATAGGTTCCATGCCTTGGTTACCAAGTTTCCCTTCTTTCTAAGGAGGGTACCGGGGAGATTTGTTTCTATCAGGCAGGGTTCACTGATTAAAAATTTATGAATAATCCACAGGAGCTTGAACATGAGTAAACATTCGAAATATGATCATCTGTTTTCTCCCATCACTATCGGCAGCATGACCCTCAAGAACCGCGCCGTCATGCCTGCCATGGTTACGGCATATGCCAACCCAGACAACACGGTTAATGAGCGCCTGGTCCAGTACCTGGCCCGCCGCGCCAAAGGAGGTACCGGCCTCATCATTACCGAGGTAACTGCCGTAACTCCACGGGGAAAAGGCTTCCCCAACGAGCTCGGCATCTGGAGCGACGAATTCATCCCCTCTCTTGCAAAGATCCCCGAGGCCATTCACCTTGAGGGCGGCAAGGCCGCGATCCAGCTCCACCATGCAGGCAGGGAGACCTTCCCGGAAGCGGTAGGCGGCCTGCCCGAGGCCCCGTCAGCCATCCCCAGTGTCATCCTCCAGCAGCCCTGCGAAGAGATGAGTATCGAGCGCATCCAGGAGCTCGTGCATGCCTTTGCATCCGCCGCCGTTCGGGCACGGACCGCCGGATTCGATGCCGTTGAGATCCACAGCGCCCACGGCTATCTCTTAAACCAGTTCCTCTCTCCGTTTTCCAACCAGAGGCAGGACGCCTATGGAGGATCCGAGGAGAACCGCTCCCGCTTCGTGCTGGAGATTATCTCTGCAACCAGAAAGGCCGTGGGACCAGATTATCCCATCATCGTACGGTTCTCGGCCGACGAGCTCGTCAGGGGCGGATTCGATCTGGAGTTCACGAAACGGCTCGCGCCCAAACTCGTTCAGGCAGGTGCCGATGCCTTGCACGTGTCGGTGGGCGTCTATTCCACCCCCGGAGGGCTGAGCATCGCATCCATGGACACACCTCCCGGATTCAACCTGTTCCGTGCAAAAGCCATCAAGGAAGTGGTGGATGTGCCGGTCATCGGGGTGGGCCGTATCAATGATCCCGGGCTTGCCGATGAGGCCATTTCCCGGGGCGATGCCGATCTCATCAGCTTCGGCAGGCAGCACCTGACCGACCCGGACTTCATCCGCAAGGTAGAATCAGGCGATCTCGATGATATCAGACCATGCGTGGCATGCAACCAGGGCTGCATCGAGCGCTTAAGCTTTGAGATGAAGTCCGCCACCTGCTCCTTTAACCCTGAATGCGGCCAGGAGTTCCGCGGACCGGCTGCATGTGCAGATACCCCCCAAAAGGTGTGGGTGATCGGCGCCGGTCCGTCAGGGCTTTCCGCAGCACTTGCTGCGGCCGAGCAAGGGCACAAGGTTGAGATCTTCGAGCAAGAAGAAACATCGGGGGGCCAGCTGCGCTCCGCCAGCAAGCCCCCGCACAAGGAAGCTTTCTGGAGCTGGGTGAAATGGGCACTGCGTAGGCTGAAAAGGCTCGGGGTTGAAATCAGGCAGCGTACGGCAGTGTCTGCAGAGATGCTGAAAAAAGGCAAACCCGATGCGGTGATCCTGGCAAGCGGGGCATTCCCCGTCACGGCAGTAATACCGGGCATCGACGCATCCCACGTCATGGATGCCCGCGATGTCCTGATGGGCAGAGTCAAGGTCAAAAGTCCTGTTGTCATCCTCGGTGCAGGTTATGTGGGCATGGAGACCGCTGATTTTCTCGTTGAGCACGGAATGAACCCGGTCATCCTCGAGATGCAATCATTCCCCCCTGTGGGCAAGATGACGGCCCACGGCTACTGGCTGCACAAACGTATCAGGGATGGCGGTGGGAAGATGTTTTTAGGTGCAAAGGTCACAAAGATCGAACCCAATGCCGTACACTTCTCAAAAGGGGATGATAACGATACCGTCCCTGCCGCCACGGTCATAACGGCCATGGGCGCCAGGTCAGACACAGCACTGGAGGCCGTGCTCAAAGATTCGGGCATACCCTATGCGGTGGTCGGCGATGCCAAGAGGCCACGCCGCATTCTGGAGGCTATTCACGAAGGGCATCGGGCAGGCAGGGAGATCTGAAACATAAAACATGTAAAAGAATCGTAAAACCCGTTGGTTGAGGACCTGTGTCGATTGCAATTAACCAAAAAGAGGCCTAAGGTCTTTCCCATGTCATGAATCGAAAGGAAATATGATCTTTAAGGGTCTTCCCTGTTACAGACTGCATTTCTTGATATACGGACATCATATGAGGTTTTAGTAATGATTTCACTCCTTCCACCGACCATGCGGGCCGTCATAGCCATATCGCTCATTGCCCTGAATACCTTCTGTTATGCCGTGCCTATCCATATCCTTGCCTTGACCAAACTGCTCATTCGCAATAAAGTATGGCAACGCAAATGTGCCAGTGCGATCATGTTCTTCGGCAACGGGTGGATACTGGGCATGAACACGATTCTAAGGACGACCCAGCCCACGGTCTATGACATAGAGGGCCTGGAGGGTCTCAGTAAAAAGCAGTGGTATTTCATAAACTGCAACCACCAGTCATGGGCCGATATCCTGGTGCTGTTCATAACCTTTCACGGATCTGTACCTTTCTTGAAGTTCTTCCTCAAAAAGGAGCTGTTCCGGGTCCCGGTTATGGGCACTGCCTGGTGGGCCCTGGACTACCCATTTATGGAGCGTTTTTCCAAGGAGTTTATTGAGAAGAACCCGCACATGAAGGGCAAGGACCTGGCAACCACAAGAAAGGCCTGCGAGCGCTACCGCCACACACCGGTGGCCATCCTCAACTTTATCGAGGGAACCAGGTTCACCCCTGAGAAGCACACCCGGCAGGAGTCTCCCTACCGGCACCTGCTGCGGCCCAAGGCGGGTGGTTTTGCCTTTGCCCTGGCTGCAATGGACGGGAAGATCTCGAACATCCTGGATGTCACCATTATCTATTCAAATAAGCAAAACTCATTCTGGGATTATCTCTGCGGCCGCGTCGAGCGGATCAGCGTGCAGGTGAAAAAGATGCCCGTACCGGATGCATTTCTCGACGGGGACTACCAGAACGATTCAGACTTCAGAGACCACATACAGTCCTGGGTCTGCGACCTCTGGCAGGAAAAGGACGAACTTATCGAGCATCACAGGAGCACCCGGCAGGGGCTATGAACGTTCTGCATGGGCTCATCGAGAGCTGCATGGTTGAACCGCCTTCACGCAGGGCCTTCCTTTTAACAGGTTTCGGTCATGAAGGGACTGACAGATGATCCCATACCTTCCTCCCACTGCCAGGGGTGTCATCGCAATATCCCTCATGGTTGTCAATACCATCTTCTGGTCCATACCCGTCCACCTTCTTGCCGTCACCAAACTGCTCATACGCAGCGATAAATGGCAGGTAACCTGCGCCAGGCTTCTCATGGGCACGGTAACCTGCTGGATCTGGGGGATACTTGCCGCATTGAGGCTTGCCCAGGATACTGCCTACAACATCGAGGGGCGCCAAGGACTCAGCAGGAAGGAATGGTATTTCCTCAACTGCAACCACCAGTCATGGGCTGATATCCTGGTACTCCTCGTTACATTCCACGGCCATATCCCGTTCTTCAAGTTCTTCCTGAAAAAGCAGCTCATCCGGGTCCCCTTGCTCGGCACTGCCTGGTGGGCACTGGACTACCCATTTATGGAGCGCTTCTCCAAGGATTTTCTTGCGAAAAACCCCCATATGAAGGGCAAGGACATTGAGACCACCAGGAAGGCATGCGCACGATACCGCCATACGCCGGTGGCCATCCTGAACTTCATTGAGGGAACAAGGTTCACAAAAGAGAAACATGCCAGGCAGCAATCCCCCTACCGCCACCTGCTGCGTCCCAAGGCCGGTGGTTTCGCCTTTGCACTGGCGGCCATGGACGGGAAGATCAGAAACATGCTGGACGTCACCATCATTTATCCACCCGCACCGTTTACCTTCTGGGACTACCTTTGCGGACGCATCGAGACAATCGCTGTGCGGATTGAAAAAATTCCGGTGCCGGATGATTTCCTTCAGGGCGACTACCTGAACGATGAGTCCTTCAGGGACCGTTTCCAGGCCTGGGTTTCAGAACTGTGGCAGCAAAAGGACGACTTCATCGAGAGGTACAGGAACACACCCCGGGGGCACTGAGTAGGTTCATCCCGCAGATAATTGGCAGCCGCCGTGACCAGGAGAACCGGGAGCCGTTTTCTGTCCTCATCCATGGATAATCTTTCATCCGGCCTCGCTCTTTCTTACGCAGCAAAGAAGCCGAGGGCGCCCATGAAGCGGCCTATGAAAGGTTGTTTGTAAACTGCTCAATAAAATTATACAATCCGTCAATCACATACTAGCTTTCTTGAGATCAAAAGGAGGATTCCATGCAGGGCAAGAAAACAAACACACGGCTTTTCCCATCCCAGACGTTCCACTACCAGGCCTTGAGGACTCTCGGCCACTCGGCGGCCTTCGGGGCAAACCCGGGCGAATGTCTTGCAGCCATCGGATCCATCCGCAATGCAGATCCCAAAAGCTGGTATGAATCCTGGTATGAATCCGCCCAGAAGTGCTCCAAGACGGCCGCAGCTTCGAGTGATACCATAGGCAGGGGCAAGGCTCTGCTGCGTGCATCAAACTACTTCCGCACAAGCGAGTTCTTCCTGCACCCCACTGACGCCAGGCGGCTCAGCGTCTACCGCGAGAGCGCCAATGCATTCACCCGGGCACTCCAGATCCTGAGCATACCCCACAAGATCTGGAAAATACCTTATGAACGGGCATCAATGCGGGCCTATTATATCCCCGGTGATACGGGCAAACCTCTCATCCTTGTCTGCGGCGGATATGATTCCACCCTTGAAGAGCTCTTTTTCTGGATTGCGGATGCCGCACGGGAGAGGGGTTATCCATGCGTCATGTTTGAAGGGCCGGGCCAGTCGAACTTGATTCGTGAATACGGCATGAAGTTCACCCACGAATGGGAAAAACCGGTCGCTGCCCTCTTGGACTTCATGCAATGGGAAACCCCTGAACTGAGCGGAGTCAGAAAAATCCTCCTTGGTATCAGCATGGGCGCCATGTTGGCACTGCGGGCCGCGGCCATTGAGAAGCGCATCGATGCGGCGGCGGGATTAGGCGGATTCTTCAGCATGAAGGACGCAGCCCTGGCCCTGATGCCTGCCATGGGCAGGTACCTCTACCGGCTCGGGTTTACGGAGATGTTCAACAGACTGGCCCTTGCCAGGGCATCGCGCGACATCGGCTTGCGCTGGGCACTCGACAACGGGTGCTGGACAATAGGCGCCGACACCCCGTACGAACTCCTCGGAAAGACCGGTGAGTACAGCCTCGAAACGGTGGCGGACAAGATCACCTGCGATGTGCTGATCATGTCAGGGGACAAGGACCACCTCATCCCTTCGGCTGAAGCCAGGCAATTCAAGCATCGTATAAAGAATGCCCGGAGCTTTCATGAGCATACCTTCCTGGATGCTGACGGGGCAGGCGAACACTGCCAGGCAGGTGCCCTGGAACAGTTCCACAAGGTATTCTTCGAATGGGCCCAGGGGCTTTTCTTGTAGGAGCCGCTTTCAGCAGCGACGGAACCGGTCGCGCCTCAAGGCGCTCCTACACCCCATGCACCCATTTCACGGATGAGAGGGCCGGGGAACAAATAATCACTGCATGCACCCGCACCCGGCGGACCCCATTCTTCTTCGTTTCAGGACCATTATGTAGGAAAGGCACCCCAACCACGTTTCGCTTGACACGGCAAAGGTCAAGCCTGTATCAACCCTAGGAATCATGCAGCATGGCGCTGACAATCAACCAGGCAAGGAGACCCCTATGGTCAAAGAAGTTCGCGAAAACACGCTGGTGCTCATCAAGCCCGATGCCCTGAAGAATTCATTAACCGGCTACATCCTTTCCATGCTTTCAGAATTTCATACCGGCTTGCATTTCGCAGGGACAAAGATAGTATCCGTCAGCACGCTGCTTGCCGAGGAACACTATGAGGAGCACCGCGGCAAGTTTTTCTATCCATCACTGATCGAGTATATAACCGGCCGTCTCCATTATCCCGATGAACCGTGGAAGCGCAGGGTCATCGCCTTTGTCTACCAGGGTCCGGGCGCCATCAAGAAGATCCGTGACATAGCAGGGCCCACAAACGCCCATGACGCACGTGTGCAGAAGCCGGGTTGCATCCGCGCCCTGGGAACGGTGGTGCCGGTCAAGGATGACACAGGCAAATTCATCGGTGACCGCGTGGACAACCTCATCCATGCATCTGCCAATGCAACCGATGCCGAGCGGGAGATCAAGCTGTGGTTCAGCCCCACAGACATACCGCCGTACATGCGCGACTACACTGCCGAGGTGTGCGACCGGCATTACTACTACAAAGACGCTATCATCTCGCCCACCCATGTACCGGGCAGTATCGGCTTCCTGGCCCCGGGAGACCTCGCCTGGAAATCCGACCTCGAAGCCCTGCAACTGCACCTGAAAGGTAAGAAGGCACCCTGTTCCGTGAACACGGTGGCGGCAAAGTACCTCATCAACATGAAGAACGAGGACTGATAAGGGGGCTTCCCGGCCAAGGAGGTTGTCTTATGAAACGTTTGCGCACCCTTCTCTTGATGGATGATCATGTGTGCCCGTGGTGGCTCGCCTATACCTTTGACAACCCCTTAAGACGTATTCTCCATCCGCCCGAGAAGGTCCTGTCGGGTCTGGTAAGACAAGGCCAGACCGTCCTCGATATCGGGTGCGGTATGGGCCATTTCTCTATCGGCATGGCAAGGATGGTTGGAGAGCGTGGTCGGGTCATCGCCCTGGACCTCCAGGATCAAATGCTCGATCGGGTACGCCGTCGTGCCGAGAAGCAAAGACTTTCAGACCGGCTCATCCTGCACAAGGGCGAGGTGGCAGGCCTTGATATGAGAGGCGAAGTGGACTTCGCCCTGGCATTCTGGATGGTCCATGAGGTGCCTGACCAGCACGCATTCTTCCAGTCCGTGAAGGGCCTGCTCAAGCCGGACGGGCGTCTCCTGATGGCTGAGCCGAAAATACACACGAGCGAAGCGGACCTCATCAGATCCTTGAAGATCGCTGAGAGTGCAGGGCTTAACGTATGTGCAAAGCCCGACATAAGCTTCAGCAGGACCGCCTTACTTGCGCCTGTTATTTGATCAAAAGATGGGTTCTTCTCTGTGAAGCATACTTTTATAGTTTGTATCCTTTTCACAGCCCATTGTCCTTACCACGAAGGACACGAAGAGCACGAAGGTGATCATAGAAAATCAGAACGGACACTCGTGGATCTCTTGCCCCTTAAGAGATTTCAAGAGGATTCTTTTCTTCGTGTCCTTCGTGCTCTTCGTGGTGAGATATCCCTTTTGTGTGCTCTTTAATGATGCGAGTATGCTTTACTGTGATGAACCAAAAGATGCATGGACATCCTGTTCCCAAGGATTATTATTTGTAAAAAGCTCATAACACCGTGCAAGAGAGATCTTTGTTTCACCATTCCTTAAAAGAGCGGGAATCCATTGGGGACGATCGCTTATCATTCAAAGGGGAAAGACATGGCAGGAGAAAAGGTCACACGCCGCCAGAAAGACATCTCAAGACTCATCAAGGAGCGCAGCAAGATTCAAAAGGACAAGATCAGACAAGGCAAGGGGAAAAGGAAAACCGGGAAATGAGCTTTAAAAATAGTCATACACCCGCCCTGCTTGGGACAAGCTTTAATCTTTTATCGGCATAAGGGCGGTTATTGCTGCACCACCTTAAATCCTTTGGCCTTAAGGAGCTCCAGCACCCCTTCTTTGCCCACCAGGTGACCGGCGCCCACTATCATGAAGACATCACCCTTCTGCATGAGGAACCTGGAGATATGCATGGTCCAGGCCTTGTTCCGTTCTGCAAAGAGCTTCTTTTCCACCTCCGGGAACTCTTTCAAACTCTTTTGGGTAAAGCTCTCCATCCGGACTGCATCCCCGGTCTTCCATGCCTGCTCCATGGCGGATGTATCCTTTGCCAGAACGGTCATTTCCTCAAGGGCCTGTTTGAGGAGGTCTTCTTCATGACCGGGAAAGGCATTGGCAAGAAGTTCCAGCTGTTGAGCGGCCGTTTCAAGAAAGATCATTTCCTTTTTGTCGGTTACAGCCTTTTTGTAGAAGTATGAATCAAGTCCATACTCGGCCGTAAATCCGAGCTTCTTGAGTTCTATGGCTGCGACGGACAGTGCTGCAAACCATGGTTTGAATCTATCGAATTGTTCCATGGTGAGATTATCGGCAGCAACGCGCTCCCTGAGCATGGCATACGTCTTTGTGGAGATCTCCTTCTTAAGGGTCCTGCCTTCAGAGCAGGTGCCAAGCTTGAACATCATGTCTCTGATCTCTTGGGTGCCCGCTGCTGACGGATCCGCCTCAAATACTACGCGCGGGCAGGTGTTATAGGCCTTCTCGATCCGTGCATCGAGCGGATAGGAGCCCTCTTTGAACACATGCATGGATCCCAGGAGAAAGGCCGTAGACTTTGCACCCTGAACGGACCACATGAAGATAGGGGAAGGATTCTTCTCGGCGGCCAGCGCCAGCGACGTTTGACCGGTGCAGGCATAGGTAATGAGGAGGATGATCGTGATCAGCCGCCACTGCCCATAGGGCATGTGTGCATTCATCCTTCCCATCGGATTCTAAGCCCCTTTAAGAATTATCTTGAGGACAAAGGATGATATTGTTCGATGCGGAAGATTGCATCACCGTTGTGCCGGGGGCTATGTCGTGGTCGAGCCATACGTTGCCGCCGATGACGGAGCCCTTGCCGATGTGCACCCTTCCGAGCACGGTGGTGCCGGAGTAGATGATTACATCGTCATCTACAATGGGATGCCTCAGGATCCCCTTGACGATATGACCCGCCTCGTCCTTGGGGAAGCTGTGGGCACCGAGCGTCACCCCCTGGTATAGCCTGACGTTCCTGCCTATCTCGCAGGTCTCTCCGATGACCGTTCCGGTGCCGTGATCGATGAAGAAGTGCTCGCCGATAGCGGCGCCCGGGTGGATGTCGATGCCGGTGGCGGAATGGGCCATCTCGGTGATGATGCGGGGGATGATCTCAACGCCGAGCTCGTAGAGCTCGTGGGCGATGCGGTAGTTTGTCATAGTCTTGATGCTCGGGTAGCAGAATATGACCTCGCTAAAGCTCTTCGCCGCAGGGTCGCCCTCGTATGCGGCAATTACGTCGCTCACCAGCAGCCTGCGTATCCTGGGGATGGTGGAGATGAACTTCCGTGAAAGGATGTTGGCCCTCTCGTTGCACTCGATGCACGCCTGGCGCTCCGTTATCTCGCAGGAGAACTCGAA
Source organism: Desulfomonilia bacterium (assembly GCA_050014195.1). Lineage (GTDB taxonomy): Bacteria > Desulfobacterota > Desulfomonilia > UBA1062 > UBA1062 > MWEI01. Next base: position 28,143 of record JBEKDT010000005.1, read on the forward strand.
ACCGCGCTTGATCTGCTCGGTGAGGAGGCGTTCGATCTTCTCCAAATGGTTGCCGATGATGTAGGGCATGGTTTCAAGCGACATCTCGGAGTCGTTGAAATAGGCCGGGAAGATCACCATGCGCAGCCGCTCCACGATATCCTCAAGCGAACCGAGCGAAGGCATGGCGCCTTCCAAGGTGGGCCTGTGATATACTTGATCGAATGATTCAGGTTCGCACAGCTCCTCGACCACGCTTTTGATGATATTTCCGTTCGTGGCGTCCTGACTCTGTTTCGGTATCATGATAACCCTCCGCACATCAGCGTGCCTATAGGATCACTATGGCACTTCTGATGTATGTTGGCAGATGTCCCTGCGGGTTTAAAAAAAATCACGGTGTTGCCGGCTTCTCTTCAATGCTGCAGAAATGCTTGTTCTTGTAGAACTCAAGGAGCCTTTCCACATCGTCCTTGCACTCGCCGCATACCGTGCTCACCTTGGTCTTCTCCTGGAGCTCATAGAAGGTCCTGGCACCTTCCAGCACGGCGTCTTCTATCTCATGGTCGGTGATGTTCATGCAATTGCATACCACGCGGGCCTCTTCGCGCTTGACCTTATCCGTCAAGCCGCTGCGCTCGTAGTAGTCGTTGATGGCTGCCCTCAAGGCCTTGTCGCCAAGCACGCTGCAGTGGATCTTGTGCTCGGGAAGGCCTCCCAGCTCCTTGTTGATGTCCTTGGGGGAGAGCTTGAATGCGTCTTCGAGCTTCATGCCTTTGACCATCTCGGAGAGGACCGAGGTGCTGGCAATGGCGCTGGCGCATCCGAAGGTCTTCCACTTGCAGTCGGCAATCGTGCCCTTTTCCTTGTCCACCTTGATGGCAACGATCATCTGGTCGCCGCACTTGATGTTGCCGGTTATACCTCTCCCGTCTTCATGATAGTTCTTTTCATCTTCAAGAACATTTTTCGGGTGCATGAAGTGCTCCAGCACCTTGTCGGTATATACCCAGTTCACCTGTTCCATTACTGCCTCCTTACGTATGCGGTGGACATGTCCCTGATGCGAGAGATGACCCCGGGGAGCACATGAAGCATATAGTCGATGTCCTCGATGGTGTTTTCCCTGCCCAGGCTGATGCGGATGGACCCGTGGGCGCACTCTGCGGGCAGCCCGGTGGCAAGGATCACATGGGAGGGGTCAAGCGAGCCCGATGCGCATGCGCTTCCGGTGGAGACCGCTATGCCTGCAAGGTCGAGGTAGAGGAGTATCGCCTCGCCCTCGGAGCCTTCAAAAGACACGTTCAGCGTGCCGGGCAGACAGTCGGTCGGGTGCCCCACAAAGAGCACGTCCGGGATCTTTTCGGCTATGCCCTTTCTCAAGGTCTCTTTCATGGCAAGCAGCCGCTTCTCTTCTTCCTTCATCTCGATGGCGCGCATGTCCACGGCCTTGCCCAGGGCTATGATGCCGATGGTGTTCTCGGTGCCTGCCCTCCTGCCGCGTTCCTGGTGGCCGCCCCTGATGAGCGGACAGAATGGGGAGCCCTTCCTGATGTACACCGCCCCGATCCCCTTGGGGCCGTAGATCTTGTGTCCGGAGAGCGTGAGGAAGTCCACGCCGAGATCATTTACATCCACGGGAACCTTGCCCACGGCCTGGACTGCATCCGTGTGGAGCAGGGCACCTTGTTCATGCACGATCCTTGATATGGTCTTTATATCCTGAATCGTGCCGATCTCGTTGTTGGCCATCATGATGGACACGAGACCGGTCATCGGTGTTATGGAATCCTTGAGCTGATCGAGATCCACCTTGCCGTCCTTGTCCACATCGAGATAGGTAACCTTGATCCCTCTCTCTGCCATGCATTTTGAGGCCTCGAGTACACATGGGTGCTCGATGGTAGTGGTGATGAGCTCCTTGCCGCTGCATGCATTGAACTCGCAGGCCCCGCACTGGCTGTTGAGGATGGAGAGCACGGTGTTGTTGCCCTCGGAACCGCTGCCCACGAAGAGTATCTCCTCCGGTTTCGCACCGATGAAGCGGCTCACCTTCTCACGCGCCTCCTCCACATACTTGCGCGCAAGCCTGCCGAACCCGTGGAGGCTCGAAGGGTTGCCGTAAATATCCAGGACCTCAAAGATCTCCTTCTTTACTTCAGGATGGAGGGGCGTAGTGGCATTATTATCGAAATAGATCAACCGTTTATCCATGAATTCCTCCCGGGTCTGCCTTTTCTTCTGACGGCTTTTGCTCTCCTTAGGATTCATTATGTTTCTCCATTCATAGGGTTATCTATAACCTTTTTCCAGATTGTACCAAACAAATTGAACCGATCCTTAAAAAGGATCCCCAATTACAACCCCATTTTTACAGCAATGAGGGAATCTCATTTAGTATGAACTGCCTTGTCAGTGCAACAACGATTGAGAGATGAACGGCAAATAAAATTATTGTTAAAATCCTTGGGTATGTCCATGATCCGACCCCCTCACATCGGCATCCGGCCATGACAAGATATGTAAAATTCCTTAAGCGTCTGTTTCGTGTGTCATATTCAAACCTTTGCAAAGACCATGGATGCAAAGGTTACGGCGCTGTTCGTGGCAGGCTCGTTATAGGTGCCGTGATGCAGGAGTTCGGCCCTGCTCCGGCCTATGAGAGACGAAAAGAGCATCATGGAGGCGAGCCCGCAGACGTTAAACTCATCCCCCGTAGCAAGGGTATTTTTCCAGATCTCTTCAGGCCTTCCCGCGATCAGGTGGGAAATGATCTGTTCATCATTGAACCGTGCACGTCCAAGAAGGGCGTCAGCAGTGATGCCGTGCCCGAATTTGTGCCCCACATGGGAAAAGTCCACTCCTGACACAAAAAGCACATTTAGGCCCCCTTGCCCGATGATCCTCAAAATGCCGTCTCTGAAGGCGAGGAACCGCTCATCGCGCAAAGGATCATTCTTGCCTGCGAGAAATTCATGGATTCCGCCGCAGAGCACGGGTACGATCTTGACGGCCACTCCGAGGTAATAGGCGAGAAATATTGTCTGGAACTCTATGGAATGCTCCATCATGTGATCGAAGTCACCTGGTGCAAGCGTATTATCAGGAAGCCCCGCCTTCAGCTCTTCGATAAACCTCCTGTCTGTCACCAGTGTCCCGAGCGGGGTGATGTAGTCCTTGTCGGAGAGACAGTACAATCCATTTCCGCCGCTGTGGTTGATGCCCAAGATGATCACCAGGTCATAGCTGCTTCCCCTGAGCCTCCGGTAGGCATCCACATAGGCTTGCTCAGCCGCTGAGATCTCGATGTGCGGGGCCATGATGCCGAGAATTTCCGTATCATGATTGCCGGGAAGCGGCGGCAGCCCCGACTCAATGGATGCAATATACGACCTGAGCCTGTTGGGGTCTGCCTGGTAGGACTTGCCTGCAAGCTGTGGTTCGCGCAGAGTCTTTTTTGCAAACTCCTCCATGACGGCCGTTTTTCTGAGCCTGAAGGCGTCGCTCTCCAGGAGAAAGGCGTGGTCGAACTGGTTGATGAGGGCCTCCACATCGGTCATGGGGACAATTGAGCCTCCGGCCATGCGCATGAGACCCATCTGGATATCCCTCAAGTCGTGGCGTCCGTCCATCATGGAAAGCAGCGGAACTGCACCCCTGTCAAGGGCGAAGCCGGTCCGGGCGAGTTTGAGCGGATCGATAAAGGTGATCATCTGCCGCCCTTCAATGGTGACAGGGACGGCCTGGATATCGCGCCTTAAGATAGGATTACCCGTCTCTTCTATCCTCTTTTGGATATGCAAGCAGTAAGGGTAGGCAGCTATACAGGGTTACCGCACTTACGCTTTCTTGGCGCCTTTGGATCCTTTGGTTACCGCGTTTACAGGCAAGGCCTTTTTCTTTCTTCTGGGTCTTCTTTTCCCAAAAGTTCCTATCCAGGTCTTGCCCCGTTTGCTCCGTTGATCACCCTTGCCCATAGATGGATCCTCCCTGTGCAATCATCTGATCATGATGGAATTCTTTAACTTTGATTATACACCTTTATCTGCTTTTCGTTCAATGCATCTCATTGAGCAGCCGCAGGAGATGGTCTTTCCGGAAGACATAGGAACGGTTGCAGAAGTGACAGGAGATGTCGAATACCTCCTGGTCTCTGATGATCTCTTCGATTTGGGACCTGCCGAGCGTTATGAGCGCCTGCTCTATCCGGGCACTGGAACACGAGCAGCGGAAAGACAGCTGTCTGGTCTCGATCGTACGATAGGGGACTCCATCGAATACGGCTGCCAGGAGGTCTTCCGGTGTCTTTCCCTCCTTAAGCTGGCGGGTGATGGGCGGCATATTTTCGATCCTGCCTGCAAGAGAGTCGATGAGGGCCTCATCGGCAGGCGGGAGCGACTGGACAAGGAACCCGCCGGATGCGGTCACGCTGCCGTCGGTCTCCACAAAAACACCTAAGCCGACCGCCGAGGGGATCTGCTCGGATTCGGTGAGGTAAAAGGCGATGTCGGAGGCGATCTCGCCGGTGTAGAGTTTTACCACGCCATTATAAGGCTCCTTGAGCCTCAGGTCCTTGGTTACGGTGAGAAACCCTTCCCTGCCCAAGGCCCCACCGACATCGAACTTGCCGTTCCTGGGCGGCAGGTCCACCTGGGGCACCTCTACATAACCCCGTACCGTGCCGTCACCCTCTGCCTCTACAATGATCTTCTTCAGAGGCCCGTTGCCGGTAAACTTGAGTGCCACCCTCTGGTCGGGTTCCAGCAATGCGCCGAGAAGCTCGCCGCCGGTCAATGCCCTGCCGAGGGCCGCAGTGGCGGTCGGGTAGGTCCCGTGCCGCTTCCGCGCATCGTTTACGAGATTGGTCGTAATGCAGGCAAGGCCCAGGATGTTCTTCTCTTCAGTGATGATCCGCACCAGATAGTCTTCCATTGAGGGACATTCCTTTCATCAGCGATGCCAAGATGTACTGCATTTACTATCTCCTAGGACATGCACCGGAGGTATTCAAGGGTATTTTTCCCTACTATCGCAAAAGGGCCCTTCTATAGAAATCTACAGCTTCACCTGTTCGTCTACTTGTGGAGATTATCAAAAGAAATATTCAGTATTGGCATAGCGTTATGTATGGCACGAAATCTTCAGTTGACGAAGTAACAATAAACAGCAATCATCTTCCATGTTAAGAGAATTAATTTACTCATCATATTGTATTGTTACAAGAGCATATATTGATAACTTCCGAAAAGAACTATGTTTGAATGATGGCATTTTAATTGCTATATAATTAAGTGAGTTACTCTATCACGATAGGCATCTTCACTGATAGGGAAACTTTTTAGTAACCAAGAAACATTACATCTATGAAAGCTTATTTTAGCTTATAATAGAGGTGGATTAACTATGGATACATATCGTTTCCTGGGCCTCTTTCGGATTATCTTGATTTTATCTATTATTGCGCTTCTTATTGGTTGTGGTGGAAGCGGTGGGGGTGGTAAGGTATCGTCCGAATCTGCTTCTGAATTTACAATATCTGGTACGGTAAGTGGATATGCTCAAGGGGATTTTCCTATAAGGTTATCGGGCACTAACTCAGGTACTGGGTCGACAGATGACAGTGGGTATTATAGTTTTTCGGGCCTGACAAATGGGTCGTACACTGTTACCCCAATTATTTTTTGGTATTCATTCACTCCATGTAGTCAAGCGGTAACGATCAACGGAGCAGATGTCAGAGCAATCAACTTTACTTCTTATGCTTCAAGCGTTGGTTGTTACTATAGCATCTCTGGAGTCATAACAGTGGATGGTGCGGCTAAGCAAGGTGTTATTGTAACATTATCGGGCACCAACTCAGGTACTGCGTCGACAGATGCCGGTGGGTATTATAGTTTTTCGAACCTGATGAATGGGGGATATATTCTTACACCATCCATTACTGAATATACATTCACTCCAAGTAGTCAAGCGGTTACGATCAACGGATCGGATGTCGGTAAAATCAATTTTACAGCTACTGATCTTTCCCCTTAAAGCTAGGTCTATAAGTGAGTATTGCTTGTTAAATAATAAGAGGAGTACCAATATAAGGGCTAGATGTACTCAGATTAGCATCTTTTCACCCCCTCCTTAAACTAAATATTTCTTCGATAAATTGCTGGCCTCAACTTCAGATTATGAACCATTGATAACTGTGATAGATGAGTACTTTTGAAATGCCTGGAAATCGAAGATCTTGGTTTGAAACATATGAAGCATTTCACTCCATACGAGACCGTTGCACCTGGCACGAAATCTACACATCTGCCTACTATCAAAAAACAGGGGTCTTATTCTACATGAACCTGGAATTTTTATATTGGCACCTTCATATGATCATTATTACGCATTTCACAGTTACGAATCATTATTCTCTTTTGTCTGATCACTCAATACCGCTTCCATCTTCCTGTGGACATACTCCTTGAAGTCCAACTTTTTTTTAATGATCCTTCTCATGTCCGAACGCTTAAGCCACCTACTGTAGAGCCAGAACCAATGCTCCGGGTGTTCTCTGACAACAGAAGCCACCCAGGACTGCATGAAGTCACTCAGTTTCTGTATAGCCTCATCCCCATCGCCATACTGTGCCGCATCCACAGCCTTGGCAAAGTACCAGTGGTAGGTGCCTTTCTGCTTAATGGTATAGACCGGCATTACCAGGGCATTCCCTATGAGTGCTATCGAGGCTGGTGCGGATTTGGAAGGCGCCGGCATGCCGAAGATATCGCAGAACAGGTCGTCTTTCTGGTCTCCACGCATGTCGATGATCATGCCGACGATGGTCTTGCCCTTTTTCAGTTCATTAATAAGCATGTGAAATGTGCCCGTTGGTGGCAGGACGGTGGCACCACAGCGGTCCCGGATACCGTTCACTATAGCTTCAAGCTTCGGATTTTTGCGGATATCAGCCATGGCGTAAAACTCAGTGCCCACAACCTTCTTCATATGGCCGAGGATCTCCCAGTTCCCGATGTGGCCCGTGAACATCATGAGCCCCCGTCCGCTTGCCAGCGCCTCATCTACGTGCTCCTTCCCCTCCACCACAATCCTGCTTCTGATCTCTTCATCGCTCATAAATGCATACCGGATCGTGTCTACAATTATTTCTGTCTGGTTCATGAATACCTTCAGCACAAGCCGCCACGGATTCTCTATGCCAAGGGCGGTGCGTATCTGGACTGTGGCAACCTTCCTATGGAACGGGTCTACGAGCCACATGATGATGCCAATAAATCGAAAAAGATTCACCACGAGGTTATAGGGCAGGCATCGGATGAGCCTGATCACAGCGCGTAATGCCTGATACGGTATTTCCTGCAGGATAGGTATAATGGGTTTCATGATTTCTTCTTTCGTGTCTTAATTTCTTCAGCCTGGGCTTTTGGGGACCAACGGGTTAAAAACCTGCAGCCCAATGCTTAGATTAGAATTATCCCTAAACATGGGTTGAATACCCCGCCATGAACCAGTCAAGGCTTGAAATAAATAAGTGTAAAATCGCCACTTCTATAATAACTGATGTTTAATTTCATCATAGAGTTGTAATCACTCTTTTTATAACATGAGATGTGTTTCAACTCTATATCAGAGTAGAGATAACTGCGATTTCTTCTCGGTTCTATGAAGTCTGAAAACTGAAGATATTGGTTTGAAACATACGAAGCCTATCACTTAATACCAGACCGTGGCCAATGGCACCCATTAAAAGGCCCCTGTCAATAAAAACATAGTTCGCCATCGCACATTTTTTTGCAGGTGTAACGTATAGCCAGCTGGGAGCATACCAACGATTCCTTTTCTGCGCCCTGTTTTTCATTATGCTCAGGTGACAGATTACGATCCGCACCAGGCACCCATCGGGGTTTAGACTGTACAGCGAGAGGGTGATGTGAAGGGAGTAGCCCTCTCAGCCCATACATCCCTGACAGCATCTGCTGTCCCAGAAAAATATCGGTTCCTTTCTTGCCGAAGCAACACCTATCACAACAGATCTTAATTACTCTAATGTTGATCTCGGTCTTACCGGAACGTTCGCTACGGTCACGGTAGCGGTGACGGGAGACACAGCAACGTTTACAGTTGACGCCAATCAAGCTCTCTTAGGGGCTGGGTCAAACTTTGGCATACAGTCATTCGGATTCAATTCCAGTCTAGACTTATCAAGTGCCGTTTTTTCATTACCCAATAAATGGAGTGTAAAATCTGGCCAGAACCTCAGCATGTTTGGTATTTTTAACTATGATACAGTAGGGAAAGGAAATAGTAGACATGATCCACTGACTTTTACGGTGACGGAGTTGGGCATTAACAATGCGAGTCAGTTCTATATTGCTAATTCAGATGGTTATCATTATGCTGCACATATCGCTGATTTCACTAATGGTCGTGATTGCGACAGTGCATGGTTTTCCGATAAGGCGACACCCCCAGTCCCTGAGCCCGCTACACTGATGCTTCTCGGATCAGGTCTTCTCGGACTGGCAGGATTCAGAAGAAAGATGAAAAAGTAATACAGCATATTAACAGGATATCAGAGGCAGGGTCATTGAAAGGCCCTGCCTTTTTATTTATTCTTTGTAAATGGTCACAGCAAGTCAAGGTATGACTCCTGATGCGCAATATTTAGCTTTATAATAAATGTAATGCATATCTTATGAAATCTCCCGATAAGATAGTTAGTTAACCAATCCTAAATAATAGGGTTTCAACATGAATGATAGAAGAAATAATCTTAGAAAAAACTACAAATCAAAGGTATCATTACAATTGAATGAAATTATTAAGGGATATGGATATACAAAAGATATCAGTATTGGTGGTGTATGTATTAACTCACCGGAACTTTTTGCTTTCCTGGGGCTGGAACAAGCTGATCAATTCCTTAATCTTACGTTGAATGTTTCTTTTGTGTCTGAATCTTTAACACTTCTAGGCACTATAATCCGAGTTAATGCGTTCGAAAATGAATTGGTAATTAGTATATCTCAAATATCAAACCCCACAAGGTGGATGTGGCTATGTAACTATGGATGATCCTTGGTTATAAAGGAGATGTTTTAACTTTAGCTTGATGATAAAATCATTAGAAGACAATCTTTCAGGTTCATGTCAACTTTAAAGGACTATCACTTAGTCACCTAACAGTGTTGATCTCTGCGATATTATCGATGGTCTCGAGACGAGATATATGTAAATGGTTACATCATGTCAGAGTGCCAATCCTGGCACGGATTCTACAATTCTACAGAACCGGTTTTTCAAAGGTGACGTGCCATGATCGATATTATAAGGTAGAGGGAGTTCTGATAGAGATATCTCCAAAAGACTGTAACAAATCAGTGTTTTCTAAGTCCTTCGATTCATAACAATGCAATCAATATATTTGCTGATTGTCCATTTACCCTCAAATGGGGTCAATGGAGATTATTAAGGATTACCAAAATGACGATATACTTTGAACGGGAAGACACAATGAGAGCAAACCCATTATGAGACACCTAAAACCGACAAGAGGGCAGCTTATGGAAGAGTTAACCGAGGCACAGCAACCGATCTCAGAGATGGTCATATCTGCATCAGAACACAATCAGGAGGAAGAAGCGCTTCGCCCTTTCGAGGAGCGTTACCGAAACATCCTTGAGAGCATGGAAGAAATTTATTACGAAGTAGATCTGAATGGAAACTTCACATTCTTCAATGCCTCATCACTTAAGACCTTAGGTTACACCGATGATGAACTCATGGGCATGAACTACCGGAAGTATATGGATGGGGAGAATGCTGAAAAGGTGCTTGAGGCTTTCCACAAGGTTTACCTCACAGGAGAAACCATAAACGGATTTGATTATGAGATCATCACCAAGAATAGTAAGAAAATTGTTGTGGAGGCGTCCGTATCCATCAAAAAGGATAAAAATGGAAATCCTCTCGGATTTAAGGGTGTCATACGTGACATCACGACGAGGAAACAGGCAGAAAAGAAACTCAGGGAGAGTGAAGAAAGGTACAGGACAATCCTCGATAACATTGAGGATGGCTACTATGAACTTGACCTCAACGGGAATCTCACCTTCTTCAATTACATGATTCCCACAATTTCAGGATACTCACCAGAAGAGCTCATGGGGAAAAACTATCAGGAGTATGCAGATGTGGAGAGTATCCGACATATGGCTGACACGTATTATGAGGTGTTCAGAACAGGACAACCCTCCAAAGGACTGGAATGGAACATCATGAGAAAAGATGGCTCCATGATTCCCCTTGAGTCATCCATTTCCCTCATCCGGGATAGGTCCGGTAAACCGACAGGATTCCGTGGTATCGTTCGAGATATTTCGGAGAGAAAACACACGGAGGAAGCGCTGCGCGAATCACAGCAAATGTTGCGCCTGGTGCTTGATACCATTCCTGTGAGGGTCTTCTGGAAAGACAAGGAGTTGAATTACCTTGGCTGTAACAAGCAATTTGCAAAAGACGCAGGGCTTAAATCGACTGATGAGATAATCGGCAGGAACGACTTTGACATGGTTTGGGTTAATCAGGCCGAACTTTATCGATCTGATGATCGTGCAGTTATAGAAAGTGGCAAGCAAAAACTTAATTATGAAGAACCCCAGACCACACCTACCGGAGATAAAATATGGCTGCATACAAGTAAGACACCTTTACTTGATAGCAATGGGATTATCAGTGGTGTGTTGGGAACATACGAGGATATTACCGTGCAGAAGCTGGCCCAAGAAGCACTGAGGGAATCCAAGCAACAAATGGCGGATATCATCAACTTTCTTCCCGATGCCACACTTGTCATTAACAAGGAAGGAATGGTCATCGCTTGGAACAAGGCTATCGAGAAGATGACCGGCTTCAGTGCTGATGAAATGATCGGCAAGAAAAACTACGAGTATGCAATCCCCTTCTATGGAGAAAGAAGGCCTACTCTTATTGATCTCGTACTCATGCCCAAGGAAGAAGTCGAGAAGAAGTATTGCCACATCAAGCGCAAAGGTAGTCTGCTCATCGGAGATACCGATGCCCCTGTTGTTAGGGGGCAGAAAAGTTTCCTTTCAGGGTGGGCGCAACCGATATATGACTCATCAGGAGAAATCGTCGGTGCCATAGAATGTATTCGTGATATCACTGACAAGCAAAGAGCTGAAGAAGCACTTCAGGAAAGTGAATCCCGCTATCGGTTGCTTGCAGAGAATGCCAGCGATATCATCTTCACCATGGATAAAGATCTTCAATTCACCTACATCAGCCCTTCTATAGAACGAGTACGTGGCTTCACTGTTGAAGAAGCTATGTCCCAGACACCTGCCGAGGCCTTGACTCCGGCTTCTCTGGAAGTTGGTATGAATGTCTTCCTGGAAGAATTGGAGATCGAGGCCAGAGAAACCAAGGATCTTAGGAGAACTCGCACGGTGGAATTAGAAGAAACTTGCAAGGACGGATCTACCATCTGGACCGAAAGTACCTTTTCACCTTTGAGGGACAATGAAGAGAGGTTTACGGGTTTCCTGGGTATAACCCGTGATATCACTGGTCGTAAGCTTGCTGAGAAGTCTCTACAGGAGAGCGAAGAACGGTATCGAACGATCTTTGAGAATGCCACTGAGGGCATCTTCCAGACAAAACCCGAGGGGTGGTTTCTGAGTGTGAACCCTGCTTTGGCACGGATGTTCGGGTTTTCTTCACCCCGGGAAATGATCGACACCGTTAAAAATTTGAACCAGGAACTTTATGTAAACCCTAACGACCGGGAACACATGCTTGAGATTCTCCTGCAGAACCACCAGATTGAAGGGTATGAAGTTGAGTTTTACCGAAAAGACAGGAGCAAGATCTGGATTTCCCTCAATATTCACGTAGTGCGTGACGCGAAAGGGAATCCTTTATACTTTGAAGGTACAAATGTGGAAATCACCCAGCGCAAGCAAGCTGAAGAAGAGCGCAGAAAGCTCGAAGAGCAGCTGATGCAAGCCCAGAAGATGGAGTCTGTTGGTCGTTTAGCCGGGGGTGTGGCCCATGACTTCAACAATATGCTCACACCGATTATGGGTTATGCAGAAATGCTCCTGGATGACCTTGCTCCGGATGATCCACACAGAAATAACGTTGCACAGATCTCCCACTCCGCAGAGCGGTCCAAGGGTCTGGTGATGCAGCTTCTGGCCTTTGCACGCAGGCAGACCCTGGAGATGAAACCTGTCAACCTGAACAGGGTGATTACCGGGGTGAAAAATATGATTCAGCGTACTCTTCAAGAGAACGTGAAGATCGAAATCCGCCAAGCTCCGGTCCTGGGTGTAATCCAGGCTGATACCGGACAGGTTGAACAGATAATATTAAACCTTTCAGTCAATGCGCAGGATGCCATGCCGGATGGAGGGGCAATCTTCATCGAAACCTCAGAAGTTGTTTTAGACGATACTTATGCCAGAACCCACGAAGGGATCACTCCAGGGCATTACATCATGATGTCATTCATTGATACGGGCACTGGCATGGACAAGGAGACTCTCGAACATATCTTTGAACCCTTCTACACCACCAAGGGGGCGGGAAAGGGAACGGGCCTCGGATTGGCAACAGTCTATGGCATTGTCAAGCAGCATGGAGGACATATCTCTGTTTATAGTGAAATTGGCAAGGGGACCATCTTTCGGATTTATTTTCCCAATTATGAAGGGGTTGATGCCCCTGCATCGGCAATTCGAATGAAAGAGAAACCTTTGCATGGTACCGAGACGGTTCTAGTCGTGGAGGATGAAAACCAGGTACGTGATATTACTGTAAACGCACTCAGACACTATGGTTACACAGTCCTGGAAGCACAAGACGGCAGGACAGCACAGGAAGCATTTAATTCATATCAAGGAGACATCCACATGCTTCTTACAGATGTTATACTGCCTGATATGAATGGCCGTATGGTTTACACGCAACTCTCCAGTTTAAGAAATGAACTTAAGGTGCTCTACATGTCGGGATATACCTCTGATGTGATTAGTCACCACGGGGTGTTGGAGCCGGGTGTTCATTTCATCCAGAAGCCATTCAATCTCCAAGATCTTGCCTATAAGGTGCGGGATGTGCTTGACTAAGGGTGATAGCCTGGAAATGTGACTTGATAACAGGGTACGAATGTAATGTAATTACCCTCTAGAATCAATACCAATCATGCGGTTAAATTTTTTTTGTAACTGATCAGATAGTAGTAGCAAAGCCCTTGGTATGGATAATTTGTATTATACTCCTTGATCCAGACTTCTGTTATAGTAGAAGCATTGATTACTTCGATAGATATACGTTTTCAAAAGGTCAGAAAACTGATGATCTTGAGAAGAGATCGATGCAAAGTCTCACTTCATTTCTCCAAGCTATCGAAGGCACCTGATCTCTCTCCTGATGAGGATATTCTTCCGGCGCAGGCTGCCAGCATAAGGAGGCACCACCATGGGGCCTCACCTCCGGGAGCCAAGAAATCCTAAGTCCAGGCCCTCGACGGCCGCAAGGGCAACCCGGACGGCATCCGACTCGGCCTTGTCCTTGACCGAGAGGTCCACCGCCTCGCCCGTGGTGGGGTCGTCGATGACCGCACATACACACCCGGCGGCAAAGCCGTATACACCCGCCATCTTGAAGAGTGTCCCGCATTCCATCTCATAGTTCAAGATGTTCAGGTGAGCGTACTCCTCGGTGATGCCCTGCAGGCGCCGCAGCAAGTGAGTGTTGGCTGAAGTGAGCGTGCGCTCCTGGCCCTCGAAGAATGTGTCGACCGATGCGGTTATGCCCAGGTGCCAGTCCACACCGAGTTGCCTGGCTGCCTTCACCAGGGCCACGGTGATGAATGGGTCGGCTGCGGCAGGGTACTCCACGGGCGCGATGTCGAGCGCTGCACCCTGCCGGCACAGCGCCGCCTTGGATATGATGGCGCCTCCGGACCTGATGGAGTCTTGGATGGAGCCCGTGGTGCCCACGCGGATGATAAGCCTGATACCCACCTGGTAGAGCTCGTTTACCACAATGCTCGTAGAAGGTGCACCCATGCCGGATGTAGCCAGCAAAAGCGGCCTCCCCTGTTCCGTTGAGGTAAGGCAACTCACCAGCCCCCGCTTCTCGGAGAGAAGCCTAGCCTGCTTGATCCCGGGAAAGCCTCCTGCAATCCTTCTGATACGGTCCGGGTCACCGCAGAGCAGGGCGCACAGGGGCGGGTCTGTCCCGAGGTCCGATTGAGAGAAACCGATGTGATACTTCGGCGCATCAGCCATATCATCACCCCCTTGTCAATGAGAATTCCTTTGCCTCCTGATCGCGCCTTGATCCCTGAAGCTGCTCCACATTATTCAAGCAAGGCAATTGAACGTTTGATGAGCAGGTCCATGTCGTTACTCACGCCCTTGCCCACTTTGACGAGAAATGCGCCGATACTCAAGCCCGCCCTTATCCTGAAGAGGTTTACCCTGTGAAGAAATTCATCCCGATCAGGCACGGATGCCTCCTCAAGGTAGTGCGCTATAAAATCTTCTCTGCGATAGGCATCGAGCGCCCGCGGGTGCAACCTGAGCTGATTCTCGAACTGCTCAAGGAAATATCCCACGTCAAATGCAGGAGAGAACAGCATGGCATTGCCGAAGTCGATGACCGAGATGAACAGGGTGCTGATGTCCTGCATCCTGTCCTGGCCGATGATGATGTTCTTCGGGTGATAATCACCATGCACAAGTACGAAATCGGCGTATGATTTCTCGAACAAGCCCTCTTCGAAGGACTTGACCGTGTCGATAAGGCGGCGGACCCGGCTCAGGTAAGGGCTGGAGCTTTTCTCGAATGACTTTTCATACGATGCAAACCGCTGCCGCTCCCGGGCCATGGTATTTTGTACAGAGCCCATGCGGATCCGTTGCGAATGCAGACGGGCAAGCCACCTGGCCGCCAGGGTGATATAGGATTTTCCCGTAGCCTCGCTCACCTTGGCCAGCAGGTCGAAGAGGTTCCTTCCCCGCTGTCCCTCTTCAATGACCAGCCTCTCCTCCTCATTGATCTCGAAGATCCTGGGGACTCTGAAGGTGCCCCCGGAAAAGCCGTGCTCGTGGACCTCGCTCACGATCCGGGATGTATCCCTTAAAGGCATCCATTTTTCCGACTTGCCCGGCCTCTTGAGGATGATCCTGCTTCGCGCTTCATCATCCCCCTTGGTTCCCAACGTAATCTCCTGGACAAGCATATTCCCGCCCGCCTTTGGAATCTCTTTGTAAAAAGGCCGGCATCTGCCATACCTGATCTCGGAGGCGACCTCAGTTATGGAGGTGACGGGGTGGTCGAACTGGGTGGGAAGGATGCCTGCCGTATCATCGGCATGCGTATCGCTGCCGCTTATGGCCGTAAAACGGTGCTTATGCCAGAGCTTGAGCCCCAGATAGTTTTCACTTAAGGTATGGTTGCTGCTGAAGATCTCGATGGCCTCAAACCTGTTATCAGTTAGCTTTTTCGCATAGGGCACCTTGCCTTCCCGGAAGGGATGGGCCCACACAAGGGCTGCATCGGGAAATGCACTCTTGAGCTTTTCAAGGCTTATCCTCTCCGGAATGGTATCCTGGGGGCCATAGACGAGCACGTGTCCGAAATCGGTTTCCACCTCCTGGCCGGCAAGGATAACGAAATGCTCACTCACCTCTGCAGCCTTCCTGAGTTCCTGAATCTCCTCGGCGCTCCAAAGGTAGTGGTGTTCGGTGATAATGAGCCCCTGGAGGCCCTTGCGGAGTACACCCCTGACAAGTGAAACCGGGTCGATGCGGCTGCAGGATGAGTGCTTTGAGGTATGGGCGTGCATCTCTATGAGCATCTTGATATCATCCTTTCATGGCCGCTCTCAAGGCCGTGCCTCAGCCGGAGAGGCAATCCACGTCGCCCGTGTAGATGAGGATAATGGGCACGGCAAGCGCTAAGGCCTTCAGCCCTATGAGGTATCGCTTGCCACGCACAGGTTGCCGTACCTCATTTCCCATCAAATCCTATCTCCTGCGCATAGGAGAACTGCCGCTGCCAGGGCAGGTACGAATGGGCTCTGGTAATAATGTCTGCGCCGAGACGTGAAACCGAATCGGCATCCAGGGCAACCGGGTGGTAGCCGCCTGTGAACCCGATATCGCCTGCAATGATATCGGTCTTCCCGGGCAGACAGTCGCACTCGGCAGTGATCTTTATGAGTGCATTGATGAGCACGGTCTTTTTGCCTATTATCCGCCACACCGCAGCAGCGGTCTCAATAAGCTTCTCCTGGAACGCCGCGTGATCCTCACCCCATAGGATCCGCAGGGCCATCTCCGGGCACTGGGCAATGCACTGGGCACACCCGATGCAGACTTCAAGGTCATAGCTCGGGTACTCGCCATCAATGATACTGGCTGCACCGGTGGGGCAAACCTCGGTGCAGATACCGCACTTGCTGCACTTTTTCTGACTGAGTATAGGCTTCACATCCGAATGCATGCGCTGCTTCTGGGCACGGGATGCAAACCCCATGGAGATGTTCTTGATGGCCCCGCCGAAGCCTGCAGCGAGATGCGCCTTGAAATGGGAAAAGATGACGAAGCCGTTTGTCTTCGCGGCAAGGGAGGTAACCTGGGCGGTCTTGAAGTGCTTGTAGCCGGCAGGGATATCGATGACGTCCCGGCCGTCCAAGCCGTCTGCGATTACCACCGGGCAGCCGAGGAATTCCTCGGTATAGCCGTGCTGCCTAGCCGTCTCCAGCGAGTCTCTCCCGGTGTGCCTGCCCCCGGAATAGAGCACCGTGGTGTCTAAGATGAAAGGTTTGCAACCCTTTGAAGTAAGCCAGCGGACAATCTCCCGGGCATAGATCGGGTCGAGGAAGCTGTTATTGCCCTGCTCTCCCCAGTGGAGCTTGACACCCACGGAGTCGCCCTTGGAGAATGGAGGCTTAAGCATCTCCAGTAATACGCTCAGCGATGGTAGTGTCCCTTGCTGTGTCCCATCCGATTTTTGAAAGAGTATATCCATGGCACCTTCCTTATTGTTTGTTCGGCTTATTCATTCAGTTTGCCTTTTTGTGATCATTTGTCAACACCACCATTGCCGAGTGGGGGTAGAGGTTCCGTCACTATTCACTAGTCACTGCCTTTCCGTTCACTGCTCGCTAAAGGCCTCAAGCGCGTTCCTTGCCAGCATGCGCTTCTTCGCATGCGGCAGATAGAGTCTGGAGACCTCTCCTGTCTTAAGGTCGAAGACGTTCACATATTCCCTGCCCGTGAGGTTTTCTCCATAGATCCCGACCTGGATGATGGCAGGATCATTGGCATTCCCGGTCTGATGGATTCCTTTGTTCAAAGGGAAAACCGGATAGGTCTCTCCGGTCGGTATGAACTGCCGTGAACACTCCTCGAGGACTGCATGCCGTTCATCCGAACCGTCATCCAGTCTCCTGAAATTGATGATGTCCAGTGTCCCCAGGGCCGTACCGATGACGCCCCAGGAGTTATGATCGTGAATAGGATCGTATTCACCCGGCCCCCACAGGTAAAACCTCACTGAAAACATCTTTCCGGGGTCCCGGTAGAGTACTATCTCACTGTCAAACATGGTAGCGGAACTTACATCAGGGTATGGCCTGTTTTCCACGATGGCCCGCAATACCGTCTTAAGAAGCGCCTTGTCCTTCAGGAGATTCGGAAGCTCCTGCCTGAAAAAATCCTTGCGGGCGCCGGTATCCGTAAGCGTCTTTACCTCCTGTGACCATCGTGCAAAGTGATCAAGGATTTCAAGCCTCATTTCCATGACGAGAAACATCCTCCCAATCAATAAATTTCCAGGCGAACATACTGATCATAGAACGCAGAGCATGTCCCCATGTCGGTGAGCTGCGGGGATATAAGCCGGTTTATTCCACCACCAAGCCTCATCCAGTCTCCCCTGCGATAGACAACGACTTCGGGGTGAAGGCCCTTCATCGTCTCGATACGCACCTGCATTCGGCCAAGCGGGGAGACAAGGAAAACGGGTCGTGCGCGGTCAATGCCCTTGAGAAACCTGTTCTCTGGTGATATCCACACAAAAGGCGGCATATCCTGGTCTCCCGGCAGGATCTGGGAATGCATGAAGCCTTTCCGGATAAGGCTCATGAGCCTCAGGGGGTACCCCTCCGGCGGGGCAGGTTCATCATGGAGTGCCGCAGGAAACCGGTACTTCCCGTCCTCATGGTCGAATTTCATGCCCTTATACGGCACGGGCGGCCTTCTTGCCTTTGCAAACCCCTTCAGCTTCAACTCATCGAGGGTGATATCGAGATAGGGCGAATGAAGGGACTCCCCGAGGCATGCTGAAGCATCGGGAAGCACGATAGGCGGATCAAGGCGCCTGCCGAGTTCCGTCAGGATCCAGAAATCGGGCCTGGCCTCACCGGGAGGTTCCAGTATCTCTTTCACATACTGCACATAGTCATGCATGTAGGACGCAACGATGTCCTCCTGCTCGAGCATCAGAGTGGGCGGCAGAACAAGGTCTGCACGCAAGGCGGTATCGGTCATGAATGCATCGACCACCATCTTGAACTCGATCTTCTCAAATGCGGCTGCAGTACCCTGGGCCCCGGGCGCCTGGTTAATCATATTGGAGCCATCCACCCAGATCATCCTGATGGGCGGATCATGCGCCTCGGAAATATCCTGCCCGATGAGCGGCATGCGCAGGAACCTTGCTCCCTCACTCCGGCCCTGGCCTGTCCAGGAGAGATTGAGGTTCCTCAGGGAATTCAGGTGGAAGTAGCTGCCCCCTCCCCTGATGCCGATATTACCGGAGAGCATGGCCAGCGCATTGATGAACCTGACGTTCTGGCCGCCGTATCGATGCCTCTGGAGGCCGGCACCGATGATGGTGGCCGTGGGGTGCGTCTTTATATAGAAATCATACACCAGCTCTGCCTGCTCCCGTGATACCCCGCAGGCCTTCAGCAGATCATCGAGATGATTGCTTAAGATGAGTCCTTTGAATTCATCATAGTTATTCGTGCACCCCATGATCTCAGGGCGGATGGCGCCTCGCTCTATCATGAGCCTGACCACGGCTGCCGCCAGAAGCCTGTCCGTACCGGGCCGGATGAGGACCATATCATCGGAATGGTCCTTATTGAGATCGCCGCCCGGTGAGATGGTGAGCACCTTGGTCCCCTGCTGCCCGGCCTTACGGACAAGGGATGCCATGTGGATGGAGCTTCGCAGCAGATCTTTACCCCAGTTGACGATTGCCCTGGCATCCAGCAGCATCTCCATATCCGGGGTTTCCCGAGATCCGAAATCCTTCATGCACGCACTGTAGCCTGCAGAATCGCACAGGGAGCCCTGCACCCTGCTTGCGCCGAGCAATGTAAAAAACAGGTGCCCTGCCTGTTTGAGGACACCCTTGGCTCCTTCACCATGAAAATAGAGAATGGAAGAGGGCTCTTTAGAGTAAACTCGAATTTTGTCGGCACACAAATCCAGTGCCGATTCCCAGTCGATGCGATCCCAGGTATCACCGTTCCTGCGCATGGGATATATGATCCGCTCCGCGCTTTTCATACGGCGGAGATAGGCCTGCATCTTAGGGCAGGCGAAGCCTTTTGTAACAGGGTGTTCCGGATTCCCTCTGATGCGTATCCCTCCGCCGGATTCCTGAGAGATGATCAATGAACAAGCATCCGGGCAATCCATGGTACAGGCGGTAATGAGACGAGATTTTCCCATATATACATGGATAGAGATCACAAGCCGGACAATCAAGAGGGATTATATCCTTTATCCGCCTCATGCTTTATGAATCTCCAGTGAAAAAAAGAATGTATGAGGCGGATAAAGGTGTAAGGGTGTGTCCTATTGCCTCAAGCTCCTTGGTGAACAGAGTACATATGACTGAAGCGGGACCCGGTAGATCTGTACCGTGATGCCCTGTATCGGGTTAACCTCCATGGCGACATAGCGCCTTGCCAGCTCCTTCCTGAGCCGGCCTACGCGCTCGTTAAGATGCCAGGCCTTGTCGTCTTTGGCCAATCCCAGGAGATTTTTAACCTCCAGCGGCGGCAGGATGAAGCCCTGGCACTGGAATTTCAGAAGCTCCATGATGGAGGATGCAGCTTGTTTGCAACTCTTTGCTGATTCAGTCATTACATGTTCACTCAACATCGCGCCACCCTTCCCACCCCGACGGGGTATCTGCTATAATAAGAAGCCGTTTCAACAGCTTAAGGAGCAATGACCATGCCATATAATAATATATATAAATTCAATAGATTGAAGATTGTGCGGATCTACAGAACTTCCCTATGGGGTAATTATTTTCATAGGTGGAGTGAAATACTTTTCCATGCTCAATTTTATTAAATAAATTTGGTGAGTTTTAATTTGATGTAATATGAATAATACCAGGGAGTAATTCAGGTGGATACCTGGTTGCGTCCCTGTTTCTTGGCACGGTAAAGTGCCTTGTCCGCTACCTTGAGCACGTCGTTGGGCGTCCTGGCACGCTCACTCGGCCAGGCCACACCAATGCTGATGGTGACCGAGACACTCTTGGGCGAAGTCTTGACCCTTCTCGGTGTCTTGGGCTTGCGCCTCGGTCTCATGCGGGAGCGGATGGCAAATTCCGCATGGGCCACTTCTTTCCTGAGATCCTCGAGATGTTGCAGGGCATCATCGGCATACCTACCGGGGAAGATCACGGTGAATTCCTCCCCACCATACCGGAACGCCTTCCCACCACCTGTCACCCTAGTGAGCCTTGAGGCCACCATACGCAGAACCTGGTCGCCTACATCGTGGCCGTGCTTGTCGTTAAACTTTTTAAAGTGATCGATGTCGAGCATGGCCAGGCAATACCGGCCGCCCAATTTCAGAAGATCTTCCTTCAAAGCCCTGCGGGCCGGCAGCCCGGTGAGCTCATCCTTGAAGGCCATGGAATGGGATACCTCGATGACGGACACCAGAAGGATGAGAGCTGCGGTGGAGAAGTGAAATCCCATCTGATGTTTCTGCCCGGCTGAAGCAATTGCAATGAGAACCATGACGATCCCCCAGAAAAACCCGCTCTCCTTTGCCCCACCCTCCCGGACATACAGGGCGGTCATAACGATAAGACAGAGCAGGCACACCGCCATCGGGATCTGCGGGACGCTCAGTTTCTGCAGGAAGGTGAAAGGGAGAAGAACATGTTCAAGAAGGGCAGCATAATGCTCAGGGTCAGGACCGGCAATGATGCCGACCATCAAGGGCTGCACAAGTATCAGCGCAAGACGGCTTAAGCCCCTGGTAGTGAAAACCCCCCTTTCCCTTGCCACGGATAAAACAACGAGGTTAAGCGGCAGGAGCAGAGCGGCAGAATCAAAGGCCACGCGCCAGAGAATGTCACCCGCAGGGTGGACTGCCCCGAAGTGTACAAGGCTCCAATGAACAAAAGCGATGCATACGCAACCGAACACGAGGGCGGAGCGGTTGAACCGCCACCCGAAGGCCATGGAAATGATATACGCTGCATAGGGGTATATGCTGATGACGGCTTCCAGATGAGTTTGGATTCCCTGGGCATGCACGAGGAAAAGGGATGCCAGCACCAGCATGCCCCCGGGAAGAAAAAATGACAGAACAGCATTCATGTACCAACGCCCCTTCATGTGGGTGCCGATGAAATAAGAGAACCTGTCACGACCACCCGAGATATGTTACGGTGTTCATGCGTAAGAACTTGAATGGATCACGCTTAAGCACGCTTAAATTGTCTTGTGGCGAGAAATCCGATACAGTGAGCCGATGGACGTGTTCTTCTATGAGGCCTTTTCCGAAGAGGAAGAGGCGCTGCTCAGATACCTCCCGGCAAACATCAGTGCGGGTTTTATGAAAGAGACCATCCAGGAGTCGGGCCATGCATTGCCGGCCGCCGCACTCATCAGCATAAGGACACAGTCTTTCATCCCGCTCATGTGGGGCTCACACATTACGGGAATTCTGACCAGGAGCACGGGATACGACCATATCACCGCCTACCTGACGACTTCAGGCGCGCAGGTCCGGGCAGGCTACCTGCCCCTGTACTGCAGCCGGGCAGTGGGCGAACAGGCCATGCTGTTATGGCTCGGCCTCATGAGAAAGATAAGATCTCAGATGGCTAACCTGCCCTGCTTCAACCGGGACGGACTCACAGGCATGGAGTGTTTGGGCAAGACCCTGCTCGTGGTGGGCGTGGGCAACATCGGATCCGAGATCTGCCGTATCGGTGATGCCCTCGGCATGAAGGTCCTTGGGGTGGACATCGTCATGAGGCATCCTTCCATTTGCTATGTATCCATAGAGGATGCCATAACAAAGGCCGATGTGATCTGCTGCGCCATGAACCTGACAGAGAAGAATCACAGCTACTTCACCTATGATCTTTTAACAAAGGCCAAGCAGGGTGCGATCTTTGTAAACATAGCCCGCGGAGAGCTTGCCCCCGCAGCCGATTTATTGCGACTTCTGGAAGAAGGGCACCTCGGGGGTGTAGGGCTCGATGTCTATGAAAACGAGGGGGAACTTGCCGTAGCCTTGCGATCGGGCTTGCCTGCAAAAGATCCTGCGGTACGCTCAGTGCTTGCTCTCAGCAGGCATGCCGATGCCGTACTGACCCCGCACAATGCCTTCAACACGACAGAATCTGTCGAACGAAAGGCCCACATGAGCATACAGCAGATAGCGCACTTTTTAAAACATGGTGATTTCATATGGAAGGTGCCGCTCCGAGGATGTCCATAGCCCAAGTTTTTAGAGAGTAATGATATCAGATAAAAGGTGTTTCTTTGAATGGGCAAAAGCGTATGAGAACAATACGCTCTATCGCACAACAACTCGACAGCTTCTTCCATCAGGTTTTGCAGTGCTTATAAACCTCTCTTATTGCCTGGGCTATTGCATCGGGCTCTTCTTCCTGGATAAAGTGGCCGGCTTTTGTGCGCTGAACTGATGCATCGGGCATGAGTTCTATCATCCTGCGGAGCGCTCTGCCCAGGATAGGGTCTTTCTCTCCCCATACAATAGCGCTCGGTCCATGGAAGGTCCGGATGAATTCCTCGCATACCTTAAGCTCTTTAACACTTGGGTGTGTGAGAGATGCGGGTACCATGCGGGCAAGGGCTAGGGGTGCAATGCGGTCGGATATATGGCGAAGGGGGTATCGGTAGGCTTGTGCAACCTTACCCTGAATTGATGACGGATCTCCTTGTGTCTTATGCAGAACGTTCTGTGGAAAACCGAGGAGCCTGAAAACAAAATCGCTTATTATGGGGAGATTGCTGAACCGGTGGAACAATGTGGGTCGAAATCCTTGGTGGGGTGGCCTCAATGCGGTGTTCAGGACTACCAAGCCTTTTAATAAATGAGGCCTGTCTGAGAGCGTCCTTACCCCGATGGGTCCTCCCCAGTCCTGGCATACGAGGATTATTCCTTCCACTCCCAAAGAATCTACAAATGAACCCAACCATGAGGCGTGGTTGATAAGGCTGTGATCATTCATTGATCGGGGCTTACTGGAAAAGCCGAGACCAATGAGATCCGGGGCAATGCAATTAAGCGGCATATCTCTCAGAAGGTATACTATTTTACGGTACAGGAAGCCCCAGGTGGGATTGCCATGGAGCATGAGCACCGGCATTCCCTTACCCCACTCCATGACATGCATGAGTTGCCCGTGGGCATCCACGACCTTGCGGTGAACACCTGCAGGGAGCATGTCTTCAATCCAGGCAGGCATGTCGGGTTTCCTGAGGTCTTCCATACATGATCTCCTTTTCATATCCTATACGCTCATTCTCATGAAAGAACCATGCGGTGCGGTAGCAACATGAACTGATGAGTGGAAGATTAGTATTGTAAGCCGTGTATCATTTATTATATATAGATAATGATACTTCATTACCTAATTATTGGCGTGATTTTTGTTATTTACTTTAGCGGGTTGTAAATAAAATAGTTAATATTTCAAGCGGCACATAAAAAGTAGTGACTTGTGGTAATGAATTTTCATTACCCATATTCGAATTCAAAGAGGGGTCTGTTTTATGAAAATAAGTAACGATGTAATAATTTATTCAGTAGTCTTTGCATTAAGCTTCATTACCTTCTACACCTTCTTGAAAATCGGCGTCAAAAAAATCGCTGATACGGTGACGGCAAAACCGCTGCGTTTTATCCTTCTTTCATTGATAATCGTGGGAATCATCGGAATCGGAATTAAAAATCTAACCCTTGAACCCGATGTAAAGGTGCTGCTCCCGGAGAAAATCCCTGCACGCATAACATTCAATAAGATTGAACAGTTGTTTGGCGGTGTTGACACCGTTTATTTCTGTGTGACTGCAAAAAACGGGACTGTCTGGGACCCGCATATCCTCTCTCAGATTCGTGGGATCAGTAAAAAATTAAAGACTTCTCCTTATGTAGACCAGATCCTGTCTATCACTGAGACAAAATCCATCTCGAACAAAGAAAATATGATGGAAGTCACTCATGTGGTTCCGGAAGATATGACTCTCATTAGGCCGGAAGATGTCGACAAGATCCGGAATAATGCAAAAGCCAACGACGTGCTTTTTAAGCGCCTGATAAGCCCTGATGAAAAATCGGCGTTGATCGTTGCGTCGGTCAATCTTCATGTCCCGGTGACCAGGTCCGATGGCAGGAAAACATATGCCTGGATCCAGGACAAAGACCTCTGCGAACGACTTCCGGACAAACCTGATAAGCCAACCATGCTCAATATCATGGATAAATACGCTGATCCTGCATACAAACTCACACTCACCGGCTTCCCATACCTCCGATATAACATCTGGAAGCAGATGGCCTCGGACATGAAGCTTTTCCTTATACTCGGCATCATTGTCATGCTGGCTTTTCTTTATGCAAGCTTTAGAACACTCAGAGGGATGCTCCTTCCGTTAATCGTAGTATTGCTCTCAGTCACTGCATCCTTCGGTTTCATGGGGTGGATGAGAGAGAAGATAACACTTCCTTTCCTCATCATGGGCCCGATGCTCATCGCCATTGCGCATAACTATGGGACACAGCTCATTGCAAAGTATTACGAGGATGTGCAGGATGCTCACGGCCAACTAACCAAAGAGGATGTAAAGCACATCGCCGGAAAGGGCATCATCTCGATCGGTGCACCCGTCTTCATCTCTGCGATCACCGTTATCGTGGGGTTCGTAACAATGATCTCTCATCCCGTCAGGGGCCTTGCATTGCTGGGGTTTTTCTGCGCCTTCGGGATCATTGCCGCGTTCATCCTGACGATCCTCTTCCATACGGCGATCCTTTCCTACATCAATGTACCGCAGATGCTCATCGACAAACCCCATGGAACAAAAACGGACAAGGTACTGAAATCTATTGCGCAGTTCACTATCAACAGAAAGATTGAAATGCTCGCTGGTCTATTCCTTCTGGCAGCGCTATGCGTGTACTTTATCCCGAAGATAGAGTCTGATGCAAATGTGATGAATCAATTCCCGAGAAGTTCGTCGATCTACAAGGATGCAGAGTTCATCAGCGATACCTTCGGCGGTTACAGCACGCTCAACGTCCTTATCGAGTCAACCCATCCCGTTGCCGATGACTCCCCGGAAGACGGACCCATAAAGAATCCGCAGATACTCAAGTGGATGGAAGGCTTCCAGAAATATGCACTTGAGCAAACTGATCCGAAAACAAACAAAAAGCTCATCGGTGATGCGTTATCCATGTCTGATTTTATCTCGTACATGAACAGAATCATGAAAAACGACCCCAATGAGAACAGAGTCCCGGACAGCCGTAATCTTATCGCCCAATATTTACTGTCTTATGAGAATCAGAGCTCGGGAGAATTTTCCAGCCTTGTCGACTATAAGTTCAACAAGGCGCAGACTATTATCCGGCTGCCCGATATGAGCACTCCCCGCCTGCACGTCCTTATCGCTCATCTGAAACAGTATATAAAGGATCATCCGAATAGAGAAATCCAGGTCTCTTTTGGTGGGGCAGTCGAGATAAATGCCGAGCTCGGAACCATGATCGTTGATGGGCAGATCTGGAGCCTTACGCTCAGTGTTTTAATCATTATCATCTGCTATATGATCTTCTTCAGGTCCTTTATCGCAGGACTGATCGCAGCTGTACCACTGTTCTGTGCGGTAACGCTCGTCTTCGGCATCATGGGGGCTCTTCATATTCCGCTGGATTATATCACAGCAACATTGACCGGCATAAGCATCGGTGTAGGAACCGACTATACGGCATACTTCCTCTGGAGGCTCAGGGAACGGTCACGAGCATGTGGAAACCTTGAAGCCGGCTATATCGAAACAATGACATCCATAGGTAAAGGGATTGTGTATAACGGATTCTCCGTTGTGGTAGGATTTTTTGTATTCTTTTTCAGCAACTTTATCCCCTTACGCTTTTTCGGCTTCCTGATCTCGTTCTCGATCCTTGCCTGCATCGCCAGCACACTCACTATACTTCCTGTTGTTATATTCATGGTGAAACCGAAGTTTCTCATGCAGACAGCAACAGAAAGGCACGAAGGCTTGGAAGGCTTGATGAGGATGCCCAAACAGGAACCTCAGCCCGGAGCGGTGAACATCTCAGGGTATCCGTATGGGGCTCCTTTAGAGAGAGGATATAGGGAAGACCAATCATAAAGCTATCACACCCATATGATCATCTCATCACGAAAGTAGATGAATGCAATATGTGTATCATGACCTGTTCATTATTTTCCTAAGCTCACGCTTCAAGACCTTGCCCACAGCACTTGTAGGAAGCTGATCCATGAACTCGACCACTTTCGGTACCTTGTAGGGGGCCACATTTTCCCTCAGATATTTGATGATCTTCTCTTTTTCAGCCTCGTTCCTTTCAATGCCGGGCTTGAGCACAATGGCGACCCCTACCCGCTCGGATCCGGGCCGATCCGGATCTTGAATGCCGACGGAGGCTGCGAGTTCGATATCAGGATGTTTTATGAGAACATCGTCGAGTTCACGGGTGAAGACCTTGAACCCGGATACTATGACCATGTCTTTTATCCGATCCACAAGGTAGAAGTAACCATCCTCATCCATCCTGGCCACGTCTCCCGTGAAAAGCCAGCCGTCCCTGATGGTGTTGGCGGTTTCCTCGGGCCGGTTGTAGTATCCCTTCATGAGCTGCGGCCCTCGTATGGCAATCTCGCCGGGCTCTCCGGGTTTCGCTGCCTGTTTCGTCTCGGGATCGATGAGCATGAACTCCGTGTCCGGCAGGGGCATGCCGATGGAGGACGGCTTCTTTTTCCCAAAGCGGGGATTGCAGCACGTCACCGGGGATGTTTCCGTCATCCCGTACAACTCGATGAAATTGCCCTTCCCGATGATACTCTCGAGTTCCCCGATATACTCGGGCGGGAACGGCGCCGCGGCACTAAGGCACCACTTGATGCTGCTCAAGTCCAGTTTTTTGAATTCGGGTTTTTTCATCAATTCGAAGAACACGGTCGGCACATTCACGATAGCGTGAGGCTTATAGTCCTTGATTGCCTTGATAATAAAATGCGTATCCCGCGGATTCGGCACGCAGATCTGGGTGCCGCCGACGGTGAGGGAAAACCCGCCGAAAGCGAGGCCTGCAATGTGGAAGAGCGGGAAGGCCGAGAGTGCTAAAAAATCGGGTCCTATGTCAAGCCATGCAAGTGTCTGCGCCCGATTGGACATATAGCTGCGCTGGGTGATCAGTGCACCTTTTGAAGGTCCGGTAGTCCCTCCGGTGTACATCATAAAGATCGTATCGTTGATGGTACGTTTTACGGCAACGTGATCTTTCGGCATCCCCTTAATGGCATCCATGAATTTCAACACGTCCTTGCCGGGGAGAGGCTTTATCTCGCCTGTGGGTATTTTCTTCAATAACTTGCCGAGGACCCTCTTCACACCGGGCAGAAAATCGGCGATCCCGGAGACAATCACACAGGATAATTTCGTCTTGTCTGCAATTTCCGCAATCTTCTCGAAAAGGAGATCTACGCTTATGATAATCTTCGCCTGTGAGTCATTCAACTGATGCTCCATCTCATTGGGCGTAAGCAGGGGGCTCAGCCCTGTGGATACGCAACCCGCCTTCTGGACTGCGATAATGCTGATATAATGGGCGGGTATATTGGGCATGTGGAGACCCACCACGTCGTTCGGCTTGAGGCCGGACTTGATGAGATACCCAGCGAGCTGGTTTGACAGCTCATCGATGTTGCGGTAGGTGAGCTGCCGGCCCATGTAAACAAGGGCTGTCTTGTTCGGGTATTTTGCTACGACTTCCTGGAACTTTTCTGCAAAGGTCTTTTCTTCGTACTTCAGCGTCGATGGTACTCGCTTGTCATAATTCTTCAGCCATGGTTTTTCCGAATAGATATCCCCCATTCCAATACCTCCTATTTCAAATTATTATAAATCCATAATAATACTAATTATGCTCATTGTAAATCGCAGAGGTGGTGGTCATGATCTGAAAAAAGTATTTAACAGGCTAATACGTCCCGAATAGCTTCTGCTAATTCAGATCTTGAAAACGGTTTAGGCAAGAATCTCTGGATGTCTTCCCTTTGTTCCTGCAGTTCCTGTAACGTCTCATCCGACCCGGAACAGAGAATCACAGGAATGTCTTCACGAATTTGGTGTATATGGGTAACAAACTCATGACCTTTCATCCCTGGCATGAATTGATCGGTTATGATCAGTTGAAATTTATCAGGTTCTTCACGGAAGAAATTAAGTGCTTTGTAAGGATCGTTTGTTGAGGTCACATCGTAGCCAAAATAGACAAGCAGTTGATGGAAGCTCCTCAGGTCCGTCATGTTGTCATCTACGAGTAAAATATACTTAATTCGCTGTCCGTTCATTTGAACAATATTATTTAAGGGACTAATTCAGAGAATCAAGATGCACGGGAAAGAAAATTTCGAAGCGGGTGCCTTTCCCAATTACACTTCTAATAAGTATTGAGCCTTGAACATTTTTTACTACACTATATACAACTGCAAGACCTAACCCGGTTCCCTTATCTTCCTTCTTGGTAGTAAAAAATAGATCAAATATTTTATCCAGTATTTCCTGGTTAATCCCAACACCTGTATCACGAATTGTGAGTTTCATATATCTACCAGGTTTGAGATCAGAAACCGTGGCAGGAATGTTCTCCGTAATCTCTTTCTCCTTAAGGGATACACCGAGAAACCCCTTACTTGGTCCCATTGCCTGTATTGCATTCATGCAGAGATTAAGAACCAGCTGATAGATCTGTGTTGCATCTGCTCGAACAAGGCTATCTTTTGCTGTTACCCATTGTTTAAGCTTAATATTAGGAGGTATCAATCGCTTGAAAAAGGTCAGTGCTTCCTGAACAACCTGACCGATATGAATGGGTTTGTATAGTGACTTTTTCCCAGGGCTGAATAATTTGATCTGACTGACAAGGTTTTTTCCTAGATGTACAGCATCAATAATCTGGTCAAGGTATTCACGCTCCTGAGTTCCTTGAGGGATCACGTCAGAGATGAGCTCTGTATTAATCAGGATGGGTTGGAGTACATTCTTAAAATCATGGGCTATCCCACTAGCCAATATACCGAGAGCCTCCATCTTCTGGGCCTGAATAAGTTGCAACTCTAGGTTCTTCTTATCTTCTTCAAGGGCAAGCTGCCTCCGATACGCTTCAGCCTGTCTCCCCCGATACCACATGCCGATCAAGGTCGCGACCGTGATGATTATAAGTGAGAATGTAATAGTGATCATGAGGGCGGTCTTGCGGATAGGAGAATAGATTTCGTCCTGATCCACTTTGGCAACCATAAACCAAGGGGTATCAGGGATTTTCTTTAATGCAGCCAAAACTGCATGGCCACTATAGTCAATCCCTTCGACTATCCCCTCCTGACCCCGTGCAGCTATGGCTGCGGGAAGATTTGGTTGGGATATGGGGAGACGGTAGGTAAGGGCGGTATTTCTTTGCTGGCGAAGATCATTTAAATACACAACGTCATTGCCCTCCCTTCGAACGATATACGTCTCAGCCGTTCGACTCGGTGTCGGCCATGATTGTACGAACGGATAGACAGACACCTCAGGGTCGATCTCCAGAAGGATATAGCCCAGAGGAGAATTATCTTTCGGCGGATCTTTGGGAACCATGATAATCATTCCCATCCTTACAGGATGGCTGGGCGTACAACGATAGAAATCAATGAATGTTATCTTTCCCGGTGACAGGCCCTTAGAGATAATACTCTTCACTAAGGGACATAAAAGCTCACCGGGTTCAGGTACTGATAGCCTCCGCCCTTCGTCAGTACCAAAGACTGATACTTGAACATATTTATAATTGGTATGCTGTGATTCCAGCCAGGATGTAATATCTTGACGCAGCTCCTTAGATGCATTGCCTTTTAAAAACAGAGAAAGGGAACGTCTGAACATGGTGTTTGAATATGCTGCCATAGTGTCTGCGATGCGTTCCTTACGCCAAGCAGTCAATTGGTTAATCTTCAGCTCTGCTATAACGTTCAATTCTTCTTGTTTATCCTTTTTTATGGCCTGTTTCTGGTGTTCATAATAGAGAGTTCCCGAAGCTATGATACCTGCGGATAGAACAAGAAAAGCGACAAAGAGATACATGGGAGTTATGAGATTTTTTCGCACAAGTATGTTATTTTCTTTCATAGAATCATTAAAAGAATAAAAAGCAAACAATATTTTCCAATAATCACAATTAATCTTATGACTTCAAGTGCCTTTTGAATAAAGGGCACCTATCATAATCCCCCATCCATGCTTCTTTCCATGTTACCAACTAAGACGCCTAAGTATACAGTCCTGTTTACAGGAAGACGAGGAATATTTGTAACTGCCCTTATCCAGAAGAGATTATATAGCAAAATTTCTTGAGGATCGTATAATGTTCTGGCTATGTCTCTCTACTTCCCTTGACAAAGTTGTCACGAACTTTATTATAATCTGCCTTAGAGGCAGTGGGCTATTTTACTGTTTTAGGAGGATGAAGATGTTTTGTTGTGCTTTGATCCAGAGGTTGAAATTTTCTCAGGTCATTTTGTGGATCTGCGTTGCAATCACCCTTTCGGGAACTGGCTTTGCTGAGGACCGGCTGTTGCCCTTAGACCTCTCATCGGTCCCTGCTGAGACACGTAACCAGCTGCCGCTCCCTTACGGCTTAGCAGTGAATTATACCTATGTGAGCGAGAATCTCGACATAAGAAAATTCAACCTCCAGCTTAACGGCAATCCAGTCCCAACAGGTCTTGTAAGTCTAGACAGATTGCAACAAAGGACTGATGCTGAGACCTTCCGTGTAGACGCCTGGCTGATGTCTTTTCTTGATCTTTACGGCATCGGAGGCTTTGTCAACGGGACCGCCAATAACTTAGACATTAACATGGCTAATCAAGCACAGATTGCTTCTAATCCTTCTTATCTAAAATACCTGCAAAACCTGCCTACAGGCATGCTATCTGGGCTATCGTCCGATTTATCTTCTTTATCTTCTATTGACTACCATGGGACGGTCTATGGTTTTGGAGGTATGCTTGGTGGCGGATATGGGCCTTTCTTCTACAGCTATGATGTGAATTTCACATGGACCAATATTAATAGGCTCCAAACCTCAGTGGATACCCTGATCCAGAAGGTAAGGATTCAATACAAGACGGATGCCTTTGGGAACAAAGTTTTTGTTTACACCGGAGCGTCTAATGAGGATATCAAGGCAAGGCAGTCGGGTACGTATAATTTAAGTGGGACTCACCTTGAATACTCCCTAGAGGCACGTTCGGATCATCCATGGAACGCCCTTATAGGCGGAGGGTTGGAGTTCACTCCACACTGGAATCTGACCTTGGAAGATGGGTTCAGCGGGAGAACCCAGATTACATCATCACTGGGATATCGATTCTGATGCAGCCTTGATAAAACATTCACATCAACGATCCTCAATACTCATCTCAATACAGGTAAGTGAGTGAGCAGGAAGCTGAATATCAAAGGCAGCTCCGCTTCCTTCACGGGTAATCTTAATTGCTTTATTACTCCTTCTGATCTGTATCGCATTGGGTTCAGTGTAGGTATTATATTGAACAGGATTGGAATGTGACATTTCCAGATAGTTATCAACAGAGATGACCCTGATACCCTTTAAGAGGCACGCGGCATTTACTGCAGCATCATAATGCCGATTTACCAGAAAGAGTGACAGTTTGTTATCGGTCCGAGTTGTTGATAGATCAAGCACAGGAAGTCCCGTCTCGTGAGGGATGACCGGGCAATCTACATGGCTTGAAAGGAGCATCTCGCCGGCATGCTCGGTGTACATTTTGAAGACAAGTCCGGAAGGGGTGAGGAATGTGCCCTGAGGGCTTGAGCATATGATACCGATGCAATTTACCATTTGAGAGAGGTTGGCGAGCGGCATTTCCGGGCCGTAGCGATGGAACATGTTCAACATACTTGCCACCCATAAACCATCCCTAAGATTAAAATTGGCCTCGATTACATCGGAGTAAAAGGCATACCATAGATTCCATTCATCAAATACCAGTGCGATCTTCTTCCCCGCCGGGGAATGTGTTCTGACGTCTCTGGTGTTATCGGCCACAAAATCTTCCATATACCGGAGAGAACCGAGAATGTCATAATAGACTTTTCTGGAACCGCTCCGTTCACGGTGAAGAAACTGGTGGAGAATATGATATCTGATCGTATAAAAAAAGTTGGGTCCATAGAGGTGAACCGATAAGTAATCCATCTCCCTTCCAGCCCCTGCCAGCACCGTCCGATTGATGTCATCACGCCTCCCAAGTACAGCCATCATGATCGGGTTGACATCATCACGCTTCCTAGAAGGCCACATGGTGCCGCATCCGATGAGTTTTATCTTCGGATCAACCCGCCGCATGGCCCGTGCATATTCATTGAAGGTTATTACGTATTGAGCCGGGTTCATGTGTCCGGTCTCAAAAAACGAGAACATCTCATTGCCAACAGCCCAATACTTTACTCCGTAAGGCTCCGGATGGCCGTTTTGCGAACGCAGAGCACCCCAGCGTGAGTCCCTCGGTCCATTACAGTATTCCACCCAGGCGGCCGCCTCTTCGGCTGTGCCTGAGCCCACATTGACGGTAAGCTGAGGTTCCGCACCGACCTCTTTGCACAACTCCATGAACTCGTCTGTGCCGAAGTGATTGTCTTCCAGCGGGCCAAGATGCTTACCCAGCACCGGGAATCTATTCCATGCCTTGTTCTTCACCCTGGGTCTCCGGGCTCTCGGCCCTATCCCGTCCTGCCAATGGTACGTGTCAGCAAAACACCCTCCGGGATACCGGATCAAGGGGGGATGAATTGATTTTATGGCATCTACAAGTTCGGGGCGCACGGCGCCGAGAAACATTTCCGGTGACTCTCCTTCAGCCCAAATACCACCATTGATACACTTTCCGAGATGCTCGATGGAATGACCATACTGTGTGCGAGGCAAAGCATGAAGCACTTCAGGTTCTATGGTAATCGAGGCCCGCAAGGGTCTGTCTGCAAGTCCCTTTCCGCTGGATCTGTTAAATGCCATGTCCTTATTCTACAGAATGTTTTTATTTTGTGAAGCATTTACATGAGAAACACTCATGAAGTGATTCGACGAGTCGAATCGCGTCATGATCTCATGAATTCCGGTACCGGCCCAATACTAAACATTTTCTCACCAGGGCTGCTTGGACTTGGTTGCAGTTTTCTTGCAGGCCTTTCGGCATTACGCTGGCTGTCACACTGGCTTGAGCAAGGTCGCTTGCATTACTTCGGCTACTACTGCCTATTCGCCTCTTCGGTTGTGCTATTGTTGCATGCCATGGGATACTGAATACCTTAGGTTAATAACTCAAGGTACATCGTTTTCTCTTTTGATCATAAAGGTCAAACTATAGATTTCATCTAAGAGTGGTATTCATCGTTTTCCGGTTATCTTGACATATCTCCCCTTGGGTAGGTATAAATGAATTCCTAGAATGGCGGCCCAATATTCTGGCCCGAGTTAATGACTGAGAAACTGTGATTGAGGGGGTATGTCATTATGAGGAGATTCATTCTAGGTCCAGTTATATGTGCATTGATCCTTGGGTTTATCTGGGCAGATTTTGGGCAGGCTGCTCAAGCACAAACAACCAGCAAGAAGGAGGTAAAATCTGTAGCTGCAAAGAAACACAAAAACTCTAAGAAGATAACAAACATGCAGGCTAGACTCTCAAGCAAGAAAACGAATGCTTCCAAGAAAAAGACTAAGCATGCATTAGCAGGCGATGGCAACAAGACCCATAGAAAGACCGTACACGCAAAGAATACGAAAACTACCAAAGCACATAAGCGCAATCATACACAGTCATCAAGTTCACATACCGATATCAAACCAGCCCTAGACTACGAGCTTCCAACTATGCCGCCTTCAGACCTTTGGCTGGCAAAAGATTCTCCTGATCTATACAAAGAGGTGATGTATGATGGGCAATTGGATGAGCAAACCATCAAGATCCTTGAATCAGCATACAGCTATCTTGGAACTCCATACCGTTGGGGAGGAACGACGCCGAGTGGATTTGATTGTTCCGGGTTCGTTAGGTATGTGTTCAATGAGAATGGTATCCCATTGAGCAGGTCATCGCAAGTACAGGCACACGAAGGGAAGTCAGTCAGCCTGTCTGACCTGAGACCGGGGGACCTCATCTTCTTCAAAATGCACCACCGGATCAGGGACCACTACCGTGTCAACCATGTTGGGCTCTATGTCGGGAATGGTCAATTTATCCATGCCTCATGTAATTCCCGTACCCATGCGATCACAGTCGAAGACCTCGATTCGGAGCACTACTTTCCCAGGATCGTGGAGGTCCGGAGGGTTCTCGAAAATATGAATTAGGTAAATGGTAAGAACGGTACCTGGTACTATATCAAGTACAGCGTAAGAAAAAAAAGATGAAAGGAATAGCTTTCTTGTGCTGTGAATTCCTTTTAATATAATGATATTAATAATGATAAAGGCAACAAAGATTCTGTGATTTGCCTCAAGTGACTATTCCGATATTCCGATCTCTTGCATTGCTTCCCACTTCATGCTTAAGGATCGAACTATGAACAGACATAGACTGCTAACCTATATTCCGGCCCTGGTGCTTGTGATCTTGCTTTGCCTTGCTGGAGGGTGGGATCCGGCATATACCGCAGACCAGAAGGTATTCGTGCTCTGTTATCATTCCTTCCTCGGTAACAAGCGCTTTGGTGGTGATATTTCCATGCAGGAGCTCCGCTCTCAAATGGATTACTTCCAGAGCAAGGGGTTCCATTTCATCTCGTTTGCCGATCTCCTCGAAGGCTCGGTCACAGGGACACAGAACCTGCTTCTCGTTATTGACGATGGGAATCAGAGTGTCTACCCTGCCTATCAGGAGATTCTCAAGCCCCGGCATATCAAGCCCATGCTGGCTATTTATCCATCCATTATCGGGAAAAAGTCCTTTGCCCTTACCTGGGATCAATTGAAGGAACTCTCAAAAGATGGGTGCGATATTGCTGCCCATGGGTACTACCATGAACTCATGAACCAGAAATTCTATGATAAAGATAAGAAAGGGTTTCTCAGGGAGATCTACGACGCTAAAGAGACCCTGGAGAAAAACCTGAATAAGAAGATCACGGCCTTTGTATATCCGAACGGGGTACGAGCCGACATTACGAAAAAGACATTAAAAGATGCAGGATATTCTTATGCTTTTACAATCACGTGGGGGCCTGTTCTCTCTCCTATAAGTCTGAACAAAGATCCCTATGAGCTTTCCCGCTACATGATCTGGAGAGACCACGAGAAAGAAAACTGGCGCATGATTTCAGGTGCAATCCTCAAGGCCTCTGCCAACGGGGGCACTGCCAATACAGCTATTACAAAAGTGCAGGCAGCCACCCATGGGACCCCGGCTCAAGTAGGGCACTCTCCTCTTTGATAGGCAATAAGAGTATTTTACAAGGGACATTGATAACCACCATGAATATATATAGAGCTAGGATCATACCCGTAATATTTACAATCGGCATGCTTCTTTTACTTCCCGACATGCAGAAGGCTGTTTTTGCCGCTACCTCTGAAGCAAAAGAAAAATATCGGGAAGCTAATGCGGCATACATTAAGCTATCACGAGATGCAAGCCTCCGGAAGGATGAAACCAACTGGTTGAAGGTGGTGCAAAAGTTTAATGATATCGCAACAGAATACCCTGAATCGTCTTTTGCCCCGAAAGCCTTATACATGGAGGGCAAGCTCTATGAGCAGATCTATGGCTACTTCTCGAAAAAACATGACCTTAAGAGTGCCCTCGAAGCATATGAAACGGTTAACAGAAAATATCCGGATTCTACGATTGCGGCTGATGCCCTTTTCCGGGAGGCCAAAGTCTACGAGGTCAGGCTAGGAGAGAAAAACAAGGCCATCGAACTATATCATGAGATCGTGAAGAAGTATGCAACGGGAGATATTCCCTTGAAGGCAAGAGAAGCTCTTAACAGCCTTGAGAAAAACAAGCGCGGTTGTGAAGAGAAGGCCCCCAATGTGGATAATCAGGAAGGTAACGATCTCAAGCACAAGGAGACAAAACAATCTGATAAGACTCTTGACCAAAACGAGGATGCGATCACTAAAGGCAAAGATGATATACCTTCACAAGGAACGAGCGATCAGTCTTCCGCAACAAAGCGAATCTCACGCAAAATATCAAAGATCGTCATTGATCCAGGCCATGGAGGGAGGGACCCCGGTGCTGTAGGACCACATGGTGAGAAGGAAAAAGATATCACCCTTGCAATAGGCATAACGCTTGCGAAACGCCTGAGAGCAGAAGGTTTCGAAGTCTTTCTCACCAGGGATGAAGATATCTTTATCCCTCTTGAAGAGCGAACATCCTTTGCAAACAAGAAGAAGGCAGATCTCTTTATTTCCATCCATGTGAACTCGAACCCCAACAAATCCTTGGATGGGGTTGAGACCTACTTTCTCAACATGACCAAAGATGCCTATGCCATTCAAGTTGCTGCAACAGAGAATGAAACAACAACCAAATCGTTGAGTGATCTCCAGTTCATCATCAACGACCTTATGCTTAACAGCAAAATAAATGAATCATCCAAGTTTGCCACGTACGTTCAGAACTCCATTATCTCATCTCACAAGAAATCCGACCATACCTGCCAGAACCATGGTGTCAAGCAGGCCCTTTTCTATGTCCTGGTGGGTGCGCAAATGCCGGCTATCCTGATCGAGACCGGGTTCATCACCAATCCTACCGAAAGTAAACTCTTGCAGAAAGAAACCTACCAGAACAGTATTATTGACGGCATCATCCATGGCATACATGCATACGCCAACAATGGGACTGGCTCGGGAGTGAATGCAGTCAGAAGCAACCATTCCAGCATGAAAAAGAAGAGGTCGGCCAACGAATGAGAAAGAGAAGGAAAAAGATCAAAGTCAATCAAGCTATTCTCTTTGCCATATTTGCAATCATACTGGTCCTTGTGGGGGCAGTCATATTTCTGGAAAAAGGTATGCACAGAAAGGAAGCACCCATAATACCTTCAGTTCCGCAGAAGCCGGTGGAAACAGAATTGATGATCAAGGGCTGTCTGTTCGATCTCGGAATTCATAAAGACCAGACAACGACCCGCAATCACACAATCAAGGTGGAGTCCCGTGAAAACTTCACCCGTGATCAGTTGTCATTCGCATTCAAACCAGTCGAAAAATACGGAAGCATCGAGATCAAGGATATCGGGCATGCAACAATAGAAGTCGGTGACGAGACCTGGATGATTGAATTCATTTACCCGGGAAAGGGAGTAGCCGCTGTGATTCCTCCCAAGCCTTTCATCCCTGCTTTTCCAACAGGCTATATGGCCATCATTGTGGATGACATGGGGCCTGATATGAAGCCCGCGGAACAGCTCTCTTCCATAGATGGAGATCTCACCTTCTCTGTCATGCCCAAGCGCCCTCACTCACAAGAGGTTGCACTATATCTCCATACAAAGGGCCGTGAGGTCATGTTACATCTGCCAATGCAAGGTGCTGCCGGTCATGACCCCGGTGAGGGAGCGATCTTCAAGGGCATGGCCCCTGATCAGATCCGGACCATCCTGCTGGGTGATATCAGGGCCGTACCGTATATATCTGGTGTGAACAATCATATGGGCTCCGAAGTGACTCAGGATCGGGAAATCATGATGCTTGTTGAAACAGAGCTTAAAAATAAGAAGCTCTTCTATATCGATAGCCTTACCTCAGGTAAATCCGTGGGATTTAAGGTTGCTCAGGAGATTGGCCTTCCCTGGAATAAACGTGATGTGTTCCTTGATGATGAGCAGAATGAAGCCTACATCCTGGGCCAGCTTGAAGAGCTGAAAAGAAAAGCTGTAAAACATTCAAGCGCTATTGGCATCTGCCACCCGCACCCTGAGACTATTGCTGTATTACAGAGGGAGGTGCCCAAGCTTAAGGATGAAGGGATAACACTCGAACGTGTTTCAAGGCTTATTCACGAATAATGGTTGGGTGTCTTAAACAAATCAAACTGAATAGAATGTAACTGCTACAGGAAGTAAAGAATGCAAACAAATCAAGGAAACAAGGAACTCAAAGGGTTAGGAGGCTGGCTAATCCTGGTTGGAATAGGTGTACTTGTTGCTCCATTCAAGACAGGTGCCGTTTTAATAAATACATTTCTCCCGATTTTTTCTCATGGAATGTGGGCTATATTAACCGACCCAACCAGTAATGCGTATCACCCGCTATGGGGTCCATATATACTATCGGAAGTCATTACCAACATCGGTCTGTTGGCCGCTTCTTCGTATATGATTCTTTTATTTTTCAAGAAATCAAAAAGCTTTCCGAAGTGGTTCATGACAATCTCTGTCTTGTCTTTACTCATAATAATTGTAGACACTTTTGCAGTCAAATTGATCCTGCCGGGGAAACCTGTAGTTAACCTTGCCTTTATTGAAAATACCACTACCGCTTTCGTGACATGTTTGATTTGGGTTCCGTATATGCTTGTTTCAAAAAGAGTTAAATCGACTTTTGTTCAGGAATTTGATTTTCGTTACCTTCATGCTCCTGCATCGAAGCTGCAGAAATTCTCAATAGGGTTAATCATCGTTTCCTTGTTCGTTATGATTTACCTATGGGCTGCCGGATACGGGATTTCCGCTTTCAGCAGGATTAACTATGAGCAAGTGAGCAGCCTTGAGACTCTCTTCTTGAGTGTCATTCTGGAATCGCTCCCCTTTCTCCTTATCGGGGCATTTGTCTCTGCAGTAATAGAGGTGTTTATTTCCGAAGAGACAATAGCCGGGTTCTTGCCGAAGAGAACTCTTCCCGGTCTGATCGCAGCAGCATTCATGGGGATGATCTTCCCTATATGTGAATGTGGAATTGTCATGGTGGCAAGTCGTCTCATAAGGAAGGGGGTACCCCTTCATATCGCTATTACTTTCATGCTGGCCGCTCCGGTAATCAACCCGGTTGCTTTGGTTTCCACAATAATGGCTTTCCCCACAGGGTCAATGGCGGTTTACAGGATTGTCGGAACATTTATTGTATCAGTCTTTGCCGGGTTGATAACCTATTTGCACTTCGGCAGTCAAAACATCTTAAGAGAAGATACCTGCGACAACCATAGCCACCGTGATTGTAGCGATCACCCTGATAACTACCACTCTGAGTCATTGTCTGCCAAGCTCAATGATGTTCTATTGCATACCTGCAATGAGTTTTTTACTATGGGCATGTATTTTATCATCGGCGCTTTTCTTGCCTCCCTTGTTCAGGTCGTCATTCCAAGAAGCGCAATAGCAAGCGTGGGTCATGGAAAGATTTTGTCAATACCCGTGATGATGCTATTTGGTTTTGGACTATCAATCTGTTCAAGTGCCGATGCGTTTGTAGCAAGGGCTATGTCCTCTTCGTTTTCAACAGGGTCAATTGTCGCATTCCTTGTTTATGGTGCCATGATTGATTTGAAAAACACCCTGATGATGTCCAGTCAGTTTAAGGCATCTTTTGTATCGCTTTTAATCCTGATTGTTACCCTTTTAACTTTCAGCTATGCTCTTATCAGCGTCAATCTGCTCGGAGTATAATAATATATGGTTTTTGCCAAGCTGCCAGGCCTAATACGAGCATTGCTTTTGTTTGGATTCGGATATTTTTTAATGCACGTTGTTTCGAGTGGTGATGTCCTTTTGTACATTCATCCCAGGTTTATATTGGGAATCAAGATTTCCTATTGTTTTTTTTATGCACTAGCGCTGGTTCAATTTATAAATACATTGAACCCGCAAGAAATTCTGCACCATGAGCTCAAAAGGGGATGGGGAATGTATGTTATTTTTATCGTTCCGTTAGTCATTGGATTGCTCGTGCCCCCTAAGGCGCTGAGCTCATATATGGTAAATCAGAAGGGTATCAACCTGACGAATAACCAGCAGGTAAGCGGGAGATCAGTGGGGTCTGCAATGGTTCACAATTATGCAGCAAATTGGAAACCTGTCATTACCGACAATACATTCATGTATGCAATGTATATGCTGGCTTTACAGCCTCAGAGCTTTGTAGACAAAAATATCGACTTTGTAGGTTTTGTGTATAAAGATAAAGAGTTCCGCAAAAATCAATTAGTGGTTGCTCGCTTTGCTATTACCTGTTGCACAGCTGATGCACAGGTTTTGGGGCTTATGTGCTTATATAATAATGCTGATGCTTTTGCCAAGGATGATTGGGTAAGGGTCAAAGGTATCATTAAAACAGAACATGACTTGACAGGGACCTATCCAACGGTTGAGGTTACTTCAATAAAGAAGGTGCCTCCACTAAAAATGCCGTATGTATTCTGAAGTATCCTGATTATCTTCAGCACATCCACTGAATGAGAGGTGATAGAGGCTATTGGATGTATTTTGAGTTAGCTTATAGTTATTATGCCTTATTTTTTCTTTAGTTCTTCACCACAACAAGAAAATGTGCATCCCTTTACGCAGCATGATGCGGAAGAGCCTTCTGGCTCCTTACATTCTTTGCATTCTTGAACTATTTTAATCTCAAGGCCACATTCTTTGCGCGTGTAGATCTCACCTTTTTTCATTGTAGCGCAACTCAGCATGGATACCTCCTTAATTTTTCTTGATATTTAATAAGCAATCTTGCCTACAATTGAAAATATAGATCTGCGGAGACTGTTGAATTAATATTTTCAAAATTGGTGTAGCCCCAAAATTTTTAAAAATCTACTTCCGCTTGCTAAAAAAATACTTCAATTACCGTTGCGCAATCATACCTAAGTTTTAAGGACTCGGCTCGGATAATGTTTCACTTCATATAACCTTCGGTTATGTAATAATTCACCTTATCGTAGAGAAAGATGATGCGGTTGTTGAGCTCAAGGGTGCTGTAGATCTCAACGGGCGAACTGAGTATTCTTTGCCTGATCACGTGCGTCCAGATGTTCTTCCTGCTCAGGGCAAGGGCATTGAGGATGTCGGGGAGCGGGATATCGAGCTTCCTCATCTTTGACCCCGCCTCGATAAATCGCCGTACTACAAAGGGTTTCTTCTTCCGCTCCAAGCCGTCTTTAATGCCATGAAGCACAACCTTGTTTATGCCGCGGAGCATGTTCATATGATGTTCCAGAGACGGTATGGCCGCCTTCACCTCGTCCGCCCAGTGCCTCGTGATCTCCTCCCTGTCCTTGTCGATGATCTTGATGAGGATGTTCGACAGTACCATTCCATGCGAGGTCGTCCCCGACGGTATGGCCTGATCCATTCCAAGAGCAGGAAAGAGCTGCTTGAAGGAGTCCACCATGGCCCAGGAATCCCGGTAAAGATCCACATAGATGCGCACCGCTTTTTCATTGGATGACCAGGCGAGAGGGGGAAGATCGAATATGGGGAAGTATTTTGCATCTATGGCATCATCACCCGGACTGAGAACCCCGCCCGTGGCCCTCACCTCGTAGGTCACGATGGCAAGGCTTCCGTAGAAATCGTTATCAATGGTGTCCACATCGATGAGCCTCAGGTTCTCACCGGTGATGCCGGCCTCCTCCTTGAGCTCCCTCAATGCGGCGTCCTTTACCTCCTCCCCGCTCTCGGCAAACCCGATGGGCAGGCACCACATGCCCTTGTACGGATCCTTTTTGCGCTGCACGAGCAGAACTTCTCTGCTCTCGTTCACCACAAGAGCGCAAGCCACGGGCAAGGGGTTTTCATAGAAGACCGTGGTGCAGCTCATGCACAGGTCCCGCTCCTTGCCCTCAACATGCCTCCTCACCACGGGCTTGGCGCAATAGGGGCAGAATATCCGCTGTTTCTTCACGCAATCCTCCTGCCATGAACGGGCAGAGCGCACCGGAATATCCCGTCATCCTTATTAAGGATCACATTTCCGTATATGCGCGTATGCTCATATGAGGTCTTTTTGAATGCTGCCATAACCGCATCGATCTTTGAGGGCTGCCCTTCAAGAACCTCCTTGAAGAAGAGGGGCTTCTTGATATTGATGTATTCCATAAAATCACTGAACCGTGAGAACGGGAAGATGAGGGAATTCTCGTAGACCATGCGCTCAACCTTCTCGAAGTGGGGAGTCAGCAGCACCTCTCCTTCCTCGAGAGAGAATGCCTCAAAGAGCTCGTGGATCTTCATATCATCGGGCGGTTCCAACCCGGCCGTCTTCATGCCGGCAGACACGAACTCCGTCACTTCATGGAGGGAATGCTTGCTGTGGGTCACCGCGATGAAGAGGCCGCTGTGCCTAAGGATCCTTGCGATCTGTGGGATAAGGTGCGGGAAGAAATACAGCGAGTAGCTCGTAATGATGAGATCAAAGCCGGAATCCGCCATATCCGTTGTGAGATCGGCGCTCCCTTGGATAAATGTACCCTCGTATCCCATCTGACTTACCGTGCTCAGAAAGATATCCCGGTTGTTCTTTTCAATCACATCGATGCCAATGACATGGGAGCCTGAGTTCAGCCTTCCGGAGAGCCACTCAGTGAAGAAACCGTATCCGCACCCCAGGTCGAGCACATCCTTCACATGCGAAAGGTCGAGCCCCTCAAGCGCGGCATCACGGATGTCTATCGTGTTGAGCGCATATTCCTGAATGATGTCCTTGCACCGGCGGTGCCAGATTACCTCTTCGTAGGTCTTCCTTATGTCTTCATAGGAAAAGAGTTCCTGCACGTTCACACCCCTTCATTCATGTAGGCGGAACAATAAAACAAATCAACATTCCGGCCTTGCCAATGTATCTTCACGCAAGATACAATACAATCTTTAATAAGGAGGGGCCCATGGAACAACAAGACGTATACCGGGAATTGTCCAAAAAACTCATGATGGAGAATTCTACCGTACTCCCCAAGATCTGGCGGGTAGTTTGCAGTGAGGAAGAGGCCAAGCTTGTGAATCGGCTCCCTGCCACCCTGGATCAGCTGGTACAGGAATCCGGCGAAGCTGCATCCAAGATGCAGGCTATCATCGATGGGCTCTTCCACCGGGGTGCGGTATTTGAGTTCGTCAAAGACGGCACCACCTTTTATCGCATGCCCCGGCACATAATACAGTTCCACGACGCCACCATCCTCTGGCCCGAGGCCCCTGAAGAATTTTTTAAGCTTTGGGAGGTGTTCGAAGAGACTGATTACCCCCAGCTTCTTGAGTTGGTGACCACCATCAAACTGCCTTCCTTTATGCGGGTGATCCCCGTAGGCGAGACCATAGAGGCCAAGAACCAGGTGCTGGCTTTTGAAGATGCCAGGAAGATACTCGAAAACGCCGGTGCAATCGCTGTCACCACATGCGTTTGCAGGAAGCTCATGAAGCGATGCGACGGACCCTTGGAGGTATGCCTCCAGTTGGGCCGGGGTGCCGAGTATACCATTAAACGCGGGACCGGAAGAAAGGTAAGCCTCGATGAGGCTGTCGCTATCCTCAAACTATCGGAGGAAGCAGGCCTTGTACATATGACGGAAAATACCGCGGGACGTTCCAATGTGCTGTGCAACTGCTGCAACTGCTGCTGCGAGATGCTCAGGTTCGCGAACAACGACAAGACCAAAGGCGTGCTTGCACCGAGCCGGTTCCAGGCAAAGGTAGATGCTCT
Organism: Desulfomonilia bacterium; assembly: GCA_050014195.1. GTDB lineage: Bacteria > Desulfobacterota > Desulfomonilia > UBA1062 > UBA1062 > MWEI01. Next base: position 72,446 of record JBEKDT010000005.1, read on the forward strand.
GAGCTGCACGGGATGCGGGATGTGCGTTGAGATCTGCCCGGTGGAGGCCATTGCACTGAGCGCTGAAGATACCGCCGAGGTGAGCGCGGAGGCATGCATCGGCTGCGGCCTGTGCGCCACAGTGTGTCCCGTGGAGACCATTACCCTGATCGAGGTACGGCCCAAGGAGTTCATACCGGGAACATAGGGTGACCATTTACAACGGCCGTCTAAGGCATCATGTTCAGGGAACGACCGGGAGCAACAGAAGGAAGTGTCAATGAATGGTGTCCTCGTTCGGCCCCAGCATTTTGATGAAGGTGCTCAGGAGGTTGTGGTCAAATTCGGTGAAGGCATCCTTCTTGATGATATCGATGGCTTCGAACGGCCTCATGGCTTTCTTGTAAGGCCGGGCGGACGTCAGGGCATCAAAGATATCCGCAACAGCGCAGATCCGGGCACACGGGTGGATATCTTTCATACCGGCCTATGGCCTGCTCAACCACTCATTGATGTGCTTGAGCCTTTCAGGCCAGGTGCCTGCGATGCGCTCCTGCAGGAAGGCGCAGAAGACACTGTCAAAGAGCTGGAGGCCTGTTTCCAGAAGGCTCATACGCTCGTAGAACACGGCTATGCGTTCCTGGTCAGGGTCGGTGATCTCATCTCGTTCTATCTGGACCACCGGGCAGGCAAAAGAACCAAGGGCAAAGATATCGGCCTTCAATGAGACCTTCCAGGTACGCGGCTCCTTTTCCAGATAGATAAGGGCCTCTGTGATGTTCTTGCCATCGCGGATGGCCCCCCTGGCCTCGGCGAATTCCCTCTGGACCCCGGTAATGGAACTCTTCCTCTTACCCTGCTCGTGCTCGGCCACCAGTACGAACTTGTCATGGAGATAGGCCATGAAACCCTCGCCCGTCTCCAGGGTGCCCTTCTGGTTGACCTGATATACCGAGCCGCTGCTGCTCGTCCGATGCATGAGCCACAGCAGAAAGTCCCATCCTACCCACCGGTTGCGCTTGATCTGTAGGAGGACATCCTTCGATGGCGCCTGGTCCGCCTTTTCAAGAAGACGGTGACTGCCCTCATCCAGCACCCGATAGGCCCTGCTCATGGGGTGTATCGGTTCCAAGGTCAGACCTGTGAAGGTCCTGGAAAAGGTGTCTTCCACCATGTCCAGCACCCGATCGCTGATGTTGGCGACCGTAAGTATGCCCGTATCCGCATTCCAGACCACATCATAGGTCATTGGTACGGGCAGGGTCTTGGAAAGAAGTGATGCATGGAGGTTCTCCCTGATTTCCGCCTTGCGCTTATATGGCATGCGCGATATGGCGGGCCGATCCGACAGCCATCTGGAACACTCCTTGTCCACGAAGTTCTTGAGCACCGCTGTCGGGACCTTGCGCTGGTCCCGTCGCAAGGTAAAGGCATAGTAGGGGTCACGCCGGAATACATTCTCATTGTCGAAATCGGCACTTGTGTGATCATCGAGGTTCACCCAGCCGAGGCCCTCCTCATCGGCGGTTGCATCGATGGGCATGAACTGGTTTTTGGCCAGGCATTCACGCACCCAGGACGCGTCTTTAGGCTCTCCGATGACCTTGTACTGATAGATGCTCACGGTGTTCGACATGATCCCCATATACTTGCCTCCTTTCATCCAAAGGTCACCCCATATACGAAAGACCCATGAAAGGGCAAGCCTGGAAAAAATCCTTGATCAGAAAAATCGTTTTACGAGCGGGAACTTGAAACGGTAGGGGGCATACCGCAAGGGAATATCGAATCGCATGGTGTTTTTTACAATGCTCTTCACATGGCTAAAGGTCTCGAAGCTGGTCCGGCCGTGGTACTTACCCATGCCGCTGTCCCCCACGCCGCCAAAGGGCAGGTAATGCGATGCAAAATGGACAATAGTGTCATTGATGCACATCCCGCCTGATGATGTACCTGATATGACACGATCCTGCTTCACCTTGTCCCTGGTGAAAATATAGAGTGAAAGGGGCTTGGGCCGGTCATTCACGAAGTTGATGGCTTCATCAAGATCGGTATAAGAGATGACAGGCAGGATGGGGCCGAATATCTCCTCGGTCATGATGGGGGCTTCCAGTGCGACATTGTCCATGACGGTCGGTGCGATGAATCTCTCATCCGGTTTGGTCCGGCCCCCGATCACGATATCTCCCTGGCTGAGATATGAACAAAGACGGTTGAAATGATTGCTGTTGATGATCCGGGCGTAGTCAGGGCTCAAGGATGGATCAGCGCCGTAAAATCTTCGTATCTGCTCCTTCAATGTTGCAAGAAATGCATCCTTGATTCCGGCATCCACCAAGAGATAATCCGGTGCTATACAGGTCTGGCCGGCATTAAAAAATTTCCCCCACGCAATCCTTCGTGCAGCGTACTCCAAGTGGACATCTGCATCCACAATGCAAGGGGACTTCCCCCCGAGTTCGAGTGTCACAGGGGTGAGATGGTGCGATGCAGCCTCCATCACGATCTTGCCGACCCGTGTGCTTCCCGTATAGAAGATGTAATCAAAACGTTGCGCAAGGAGCTCTTGGGCTGTCTCCGGTCCTCCCGTGGCCACGGCAATGAAGCCTGGATGGAAGTTAGTGCTTATGATCTTTTCGATCGCTTCGGTCGTGGCCGGTGCCAACTCAGACGGCTTCACCACAGAGCAGTTCCCTGCAGCGACGGCCCCCACGAGCGGTGCTATGGCAAGCTGGAAAGGATAGTTCCATGGTGCAATGATAAGCACGACACCGAATGGCTCCTTGGCGATAGAACATAAGGACGGCAGTAACGGCCTTGCCGTCATAACCGCCTTAGGCCTTGTCCAGCAAGGAAGTTTTCGTGCGATGTATTTTATTTCATTGAGGGTAGTGGCGATCTCGCTTGCGTAGGCCTCGAGCTTCGGCTTTCTCAAGTCGGATGCCAAGGCATCGAGGAGGAGACCCTCGTTGTCGCTGATGACACGATGGAGCTTCCCTAGTTGTTGAATCCTGAAAGAGATGTCCTTGGTTTTCCCCGAGGCAAAGAATTGCTTCTGCTTTACGATGATATCCTGAATGCTTGCATCCTGCATAGTATCCCCCTATTCATGTATCTATGAAAGAATAAGTAATGGCGATTCCGGAGGAAGGAAGTACCTGGGCTTTATCGATTTACCAGAACACGTTATGGGGGCAATCTCATGATGGTTTACCTGGTGCAGCACGGCAGGAGCCTCCCCAAGGAGGTGGACCCGGACAGGGATCTTACCGACCAGGGCAGGGCCGAGGTAGAACGGGTTGCATCCAAGGCTCGCGGGATCGGGCTCAGCGTCGCACTTATCATCCACAGCGGGAAGACCAGGGCACTTAAGACTGCAGAGATCCTTGCCTCCCGATTGACGCCCGGGAGTCAGCCGGTAATGGAGCCGGGTCTGAACCCGCATGATGACGTGGCGGCTTTTGCCGCGACACTCCCCGCCAGGGATAACCTCATGGTGGTAGGCCACCTGCCCTTCATGGAGCGGCTCGTGTCGTATCTCATCACCGGGACGCCGGAAAAACCTGTGATCCGGTTCAGGAACGCAGGTATCGTATGTCTTGAGTACGACCGGATGGAAAATACCTGGGCCATCGAATGGGTGCTGACCCCGGAGATCGCCTGAATAGGATGGAAAATCCCTCAGCACCGCATCTTCCGCAGATTTTTATCGGCACCTCGGGATGGAACTATGGCCACTGGAGAGGGGCCTTCTATCCGGAAAATCTTGCCAAGACAGATCTCATGGGCACATACAAGAAGAAGTAGAGAAACGGCATTCAATCTTCCTCCGAAACCATGACCTTGCAGGGCATTCCTTGATGCGGTCAACCCCTGCCAGGCGTATATTTATCTGTCTGTCATCGCCTCCTGTATTTTCCTGGCAAAATCATTTAAACTGAAGGGTTTCTGGATAAAATGCACCCCTTCTTCCAGCACTCCGTGATGCACTATGACGTTTGAGGTATATCCGGACATGAAGAGTACCTTTATATCGGGTCGGATGATCCCGAGCTTGTCCCTGAGCTCCCTGCCGCTCATGCCCGGCATGACCACATCCGTGATCACAAGGTCGAAGCGGGCATCCTTTTCTTCGCATATGGAAAGGGCCTCCAGGGGACTCCCCACAGCCAGAACCGAATACCCTATGGTCTTAAGCATATCCGTTGTCATCTTGCGCATCAGATCGTCGTCTTCCACCAAAAGGATTTTGCCTGATCCCAAAGCCACCGGTTGTTCGAGGATCTCTTCAGAGACTTCCACTCCATCCATGCTCCTGGGAAGATAGATCTTGAAGGTGGTACCCTGCCCCTGCTCGCTGTAGACATTGATGAATCCATTGTTCTGCTGGACGATCCCATACACGGTCGCAAGCCCGAGCCCAGTGCCCTTACCGATTTCTTTGGTGGTGAAAAAAGGTTCGAAAACATTTTGCAGGGTTTCCTTATCCATTCCCGACCCGTTATCGCTTACCGCCAGCAGTACATAGGGACCGGGTGTCGATCCGAGATGCACCCTGCAATAGTCTTCATTCATGAGAATATTCGCCGTCTCAACAGTTAGTTTACCCCCATGGGGCATGGCGTCCCTGGCATTGACCGCCAGATTGACAAGGATCTGCTCCATCTGCGAGAGGTCGAACCTGATGCTCCAGAGGCCTTCCCCCGGATAGAAACGCAGATCTATGTCCTCACCGATGAGCCGGGCAAGGGTCTTTTGCGTGCTTGAGATGAGGTCGTTGAGATTCATGGGCCTGGGCGAGATGATCTGCTTACGGGAAAAGGCCAGGAGCTGGGCGGTGATGTCCTTGGACCTTCCGGCCGCCCTCTCAATCTCCATTAAATCGTGCAGCAAGGGATTGTCCGGTTCCAGACGGAGCTTAATCAATTCCGTATATCCGAGAATAACGCTGAGCATATTGTTAAAATCATGCGCCACCCCACCTGCAAGGCGTCCCACAGACTCCATTTTCTGTGCCTGAAGCAGTTGGGCCTCAAGCTTTGCTTTTTCATCTTCCGCCCGCTTGCGCTCGGTGATATCCCTTGCCAGGACACGGAAACCTTTGGGACGGCCTGCATGGTCTCGCAGGATTGTAGAATTCGCTTGATGGGTGCGGACAGATCCGTCCTTGCGGATAACTTCATAATCCATCAAAAACTCGGTTTTCCCGGTCTCAAACATCGGGTGGTAAACCTCATACATATGCCGTGCCGTTTCAGGAGAGTGGTAGTTTCGATAATTCATGCCGACTAATTCATCGCGTTCATATCCCAACAGCCTGCAGCCGGCATCGTTGACAAAGGTGAATGATCCCTTGAGATCAACCTCATAATACCCTTCTTCCATGGTATCCAATATTGTCCTGTAGCGCTCTTCACTCAGGCGAAGCGCGTCCTCGGCCTTTTTACGCTCGGTCACATCCCTCACCAAGATACGGAAACCCTTTGGCTCTCCTGCATGGTCTCGCAGGAGTGCGGCATTCGCTTGATGGGTGCGGACAGACCCGTCCTTGCGGATAATTTCATAATCCATCATGAACTCCGGGTTACCTGACTCAAATATCCGGTGATAAACCTCATACATATGCCGTGCCGTTTCAGGAGAGGAGTAGTTACGATAAGTCATGCCTATCAATTCATCACGATCGTACCCCATCAGCCGGCAGCCGGCATCGTTGATAAAGGTGAGTGTACCCTTAAGATCATCCTCGAAATACCCTTCTTCCATGGTATCCAGGATGGTTCGATATCTCTCCTCGCTCTTCTTGAGAGCCTGTTCCGCTTCGATCCGCTCTGTGACATCCCTTCCCACGCCCCAGAATCCGATGGGCTCGCCCGAAGGACTGAGCATCAGGGAGATGGACATGTCAATTATCCTCCTAGACCCATCCTTTCTGATGATCACATGATCGAGACTTCGTTTCGGTCTGCCCGTGCGATAGATCTCGTTGAAGAACTGGTAAGCCCGCTTGGCCGTCTCCGGTGTGGTATAGGCCTTGTAATTCATGCCCATGAGTTCCTGGCGTGAATACCCATGGTCCTCGCACAGGGAGTCATTGAAAAAGGTATAGTTGCCTTTCAGGTCAATCTCGAAGTATGATTCCTGCATACTTTCAAGGATAGTGCGGTACTTCTTCTCGCTCTCACGGATAGTTTCTTCGGCTTGTTTGCGCTTGGTGAAATCGCAGCCAATGGTATTCATCATCTTGTTAAGCGCATCTGCCAGAGCATCTATCTCATCATTCTTATCCGTTAACTCAAGCCGGAGCGAACAATCTCCTGTGGCAGCCCTCATGACTGCGTCAGTCATTGTTCTTATGCGTTCCTTTTTTGATTTCCCGGCCATATGTATTGGAACCTTTAATCCTTTCTCGTTAAAATATAAGCCACCATGCCTCAAAATCAATCATGGCCTGGAAACACATGTTCTTGAGGCGCTCAAAGGGAATTATTATTTTAGTAAATAATACTACATTTCCATCCATGTCACCTTCCCATTTTTGAAAATCCCCCTGCCGCATACACGGCCTTTGTGATAACAATGACCTTACTGTGTAGAGCCCGGCGAGGTAAGGGCATGCATAAACCGGCATATAGAGTGCTCCATGCCAAGGGGCTTCTTAGGGACAGGGCGGCAAAGGGCTTAGCGCTTCTTGAGAATTGCAAATCGTGCCCACGCTCATGCGGGGTTAACCGGCTCCAAGGTGAGATGGGCTTCTGCAAGACTCTCAGGCTTGCAAAGGTGGCGAGCTTCGGCCCGCACTTCGGCGAAGAGGCACCGCTGGTAGGCACACATGGATCAGGCACTATCTTTTTCAGCTCGTGCAACCTGCTCTGCTCATTCTGCCAGAACCATGACATCAGCCACTTGCGCGAAGGTGATGAGGTAAATGCTCCGGAGCTCGCCGGCATGATGCTGGACCTTCAGGACAGCGGATGCCACAATATAAACTTCGTAACGCCATCACACGTGGTCCCCCAGATCCTGGAGGCCCTTGTCCTTGCTGCAGATGCAGGGCTTAACCTACCGCTGGTCTACAACACCGGCGGCTATGATGCCCTGGAGACCATCAGGCTGCTGGACGGCGTGTTCGACATCTATATGCCCGACTTCAAGTTCTGGGAAGAAGAGCCTGCAAAAACATTCTGCGCAGCACCGGATTATCGGCAGTTTGCTATTGCTGCCTTCAAAGAGATGCATGACCAGGTGGGGGACCTTGTCTTAGATGAACACGTCATCGCCCAAAGAGGTCTGCTCGTGCGGCACTTGGTTATGCCGGTCGGCCTAGCAGGTACGGAAGAGGTCATGCGATTTCTCGCCCAAGAGATCTCGATGAACACCTATGTGAACATCATGGACCAGTATCACCCCTGCTACAAGGCTGAATCAGATCCGAGAATAGATAGGAAGATCACGGCTGCCGAATACGAGGATGCCTTGGAATCAGCACTGAGGGGCGGGATACACAGAATCGATTCTCGATCAAGGTTCAAATTGATTTAAATGATGATAAGGGATTTAGATCAAGTTAAGTTCCCGGAGTTTATTGAGGAGCTTCTGTTTATCGACTGGCTTGAGAAGATACCAGTCGGCCCCTGCCTTCATGGCATTTTTTATATCATCCGACTCGGATAAAGACGAAGTCATTGTTATGTAAACCTTATTCATCTGCTTCACCCCCATTTGTGTTTCCATCTCGCGGATCTTTCTTACCGCCTCATGTCCATCCATGTTGGGCATCATGATATCCATGCAGATGAGGTCATACGGCTTGTTTTCTTCCCATGCCATTTGAAAGGCCTGGACGGCCTCGTTCCCATCTATCACCACATGACATGTTCCATATGGTGAGAAGATCTGTTGAAAGAGCATGCGGCTGGTAAAATCATCATCGGCGATGAGCATCTTCATGTCTTATCTCCCGTTAAGAAACCCCAAACTGCTTTAGGATGTCATCCAATCTAGCCCTGTCGACAGGTTTGTCCAGATAAGCATCACAGAGTTCGTGCAGCGATGCAAAGGCATTATCTTCATCCATGAGGCCTGTGGTGACGATGATCTTTACCCTGTCGGCAATGGAAATACCTTGTGCCTCTTCCGCACTGCGGATCTCCTTGAGCACCTCCTGGCCGTCCATTTCGGGCATCAGGTAGTCTAGACATATGAGGTTGAAGGGACTGCCCTGCGCTAAGGCCGTGCTAAATGCCTCAAGGGCCTCCCTGCCGTCTTCGGCAATATGGCACTGCCCATAGGGGCTGAGCATCTTCTGAAGCAGGACGCGGCTGGTGAAATCATCTTCTGCAATGAGGATCTTCATCTCCTTCTCCTTTTTTACAAATCGTTATGCCCATCCAGTCCGTTTCAGGGTTTCTCTCAAGACCTCGAACTGCTCTTCAATCCCGGGCATGAGTACGGCCGCCCGCTCAAGGTCTCCTCCTTTCCCTGCCTTCTCCATCTCAAGGGCCGCATCTCGGAGATTATTGCAGCTTACATTGGCTGCAGCCCCTTTGATAGTATGCGCCTGCCGCTGCACGGAAGGGACATCACCATGAGCCAGATAGTCTTTTAATGCAAGGATCTGTTTGTGGATATCATTCAGGAACCCGACAACGATGGACTTGGCCAGTTCCTCGTCCCCCATGAGCCTCTTAAGGAGATCCTCGGCGTTGAATATGTCTTTTTGCCCATTGCCATCAGTTGTCTCCCCCTGAACTTTAGTGGCATGTACCTCTCCTGTCTCTTTTTCCAAAGGATTCTTGCCCAGCCATTTTATCAGCATATCTGAGAGTTCCCTCGGCTGGACAGGTTTTGCCAGGTAATCGTTCATACCTGCATTGAGACATTTCTCCCGATCCCCCTCCATGGCATTGGCCGTCATGGCAATAATGGGGACAACCTTGTTGATAACACCCGTTTCAGGATTCCGTATCCGCTGTGAGGCTTCATAGCCGTCCATCTCGGGCATCTGACAATCCATCAGGACAAGGTCATAGGGGATGCCCTGCAAGGCCTTGACGGCCTCCTTGCCGTTGGCCACTGCATCGGCCCTGTAGCCTATCTTTTTTAGAATGGATAGGGCCACTACTTGGTTGGTCGGATTGTCATCGGCCAGGAGGATGCGGATACGCGCCTTCTGTGCCTCTGTAATGGTATGCCGGGTGACCAGACCCTCTGCCGAGCCCTTGACCTTGTTCACCCTCCGGCCAAGAACCAGCTCAAGACATTCATGAAGCTGAGACTGGCGGATGGGCTTGGACAGGTATCCTGAAAAACCGATCTGTTCCAGTCTGGCCGCATCACCCCGCTGCCCCAGCGATGTCATCATGATCAAAAGCGTTGAGCTCACATCCGGGGCTTCCTTGATCCGCCGGCCGAGCTCCTCCCCGTTCATGCCGGGCATGGCAGGATCAAGAACGGCAACCAAGAAGGGATCGCCGCCGTGAGCTGAAGCACGAAGCTTGGAGAGGGCTTCTTCCCCATCGGCGGCCTCATCATATCTTAATCCCCACGATTTGAGGAGTGTGGCCATCAACAGCAGGTTCGTCTCATGGCTATCCACCACGAGCACCTTGACCCCGGAAAGATCTGCAAAATGCATGGCAGGCGGGGCGCTACCTTCCGGCTGTTTTTCAAACACGGAGGTGAACCAGAAGGTGGAACCTTTGCCTTCTTTGCTTTCCACACCGATCCGGCCTCCCATCAGCTCAGCGAGTTGTTTTGAAATCGCCAGGCCCAGGCCGGTGCCCCCATATCTGCGGGTGGTGGAGTTATCCGCCTGGACAAAGGGCGAGAAGAGCTGCCCGATGCGGTCTTTGGAGATGCCTACGCCTTTGTCGGTCACCGTGAAGAGGACCGTGGCCGTATGCTCGTCTTGTGATTCCAGCATCGCCCGGATGGAGACCTCCCCTTCTGAGGTGAATTTCACCGCATTACCCGACAGGTTGATGAGGACCTGGCGCAGACGCCCCGGGTCGCCCCGGAGCCAGGAAGGCACGTCCGGATCGACCAGACAGCATATTTCCAGTCCTTTTTCCTCCGCCCTTATTGCCAGCAATTCGGCAGTGTCTTCCATAACCGTGCGCAGATCAAAGTCAAGTTTTTCCAGCACCATCTTGTGCGCCTCGATCTTGGAGAAGTCCAGGATTTCATTGATGATGGATAAAAGGGCTTCACCACTCGATCTCACGATTTGGGCATACTTGCGCTGCTCGGAGGTAAGCTCGGTATCCAGGAGGAGGCCGGTCATGCCGATCACGCCGTTCATGGGCGTCCGGATCTCATGGCTCATGTTGGCCAGGAATACACCCTTGGCGGTGTTGGCAAGTTCTGCCTGGACGGCCAGTTCGATACATTGCATGTTGGTCTGCTCCAGCAGGAGGTTTGTTTCTTCCAGCTTCTTCTTCGACTGGAACAGTTCATCCTCTGCCTGCTTTTTTTCAGTGATATCCCGTGCGACGACGCGGAACCCCGTAACCGTCTCACCGTCAAAAATGAGACTCACGTCCTGCCATAGCCAGATCCTCCGGCCTTCCCTGGTGATGGCCGGGGTCTCATAATAGCTGGTCGGGATCTTCTTCACAAACTGCCGGCCGAACAACCTGGAGTGCTCTTTGTGGTATTCCGGAGGGAGGAATTCCAAGTAGTGTTTACCGATGATTTCGTCTAAGGTGTGTCCGAAGAACTTAGCCGCAGCGGGATTATGGAACCGGATGTACCCGGATGCATCGGTCTCGTAAATCAAGTCGCTGGCGTTTTCTACGAGTCGGCGGTAGCGTTCCTCGCTGAGTCTCAGGAGTTCTTCCGAACGCTTGCGTTCGGTGATGTCCTCCTTCACACCCAGATAGCTCGTGATCGTACCGTTTCCATCAATGACCGGCGAGATGGATGCATGCTCCCAGTACAGCTCGCCGTTCTTCTTGCGATTGTACAACTCTCCTGTCCATGTATTGCCTGCGGTTATCGTCCGCCAGAGCTCCTGGTAGACCTCTGGCGGCATCTTATCCGATTTGAGGATGCGGGGGTTTTTCCCAAAAGCCTCTTCCCGAGAATACCCGGTGACTTCCTCGAATTTGGGATTGACATATTCAATACTGCCCTGGGTGTCGGTGATAACGATGGAGGCAGGGCTCTGCTCGATGGCCCTCATGAGCTTCCGCAACTCCTGATCGGCCCGCCGGCGTTCCGTGATGTCTATATTGGTCCCCTCTATATAGGACAGCCTCCCGTCGCCGCCTTTTACGGCCCGGGCATTTATCAAAATCCAGAACAACGACCCGTCCTTCCGTCTGACCTGAACCTCATAATCCTTGACAACGCCTCTCTCGATTAGTTGTACGACTATTTTCTTTCCGATCGTCGGTTCAACAAACTGCTGATTGCCGATGTCGGAGACTTCAGAAATCATCTCCTCGGGAGAGGCGTATCCGAACATCTTGGCCAGGGCAGGATTCACACTGCTATATCGGCCTTCAAGGGTTGTCTGGAAGATTCCTTCAACTGCATTATCAAAGATGTCCCGGTATTTCTGCTCACTTTCACGAAGCGCTTCTTCCGCCCTCCTGCGCTCGGTAATGTCCTGGGCCGAACAGACCATGTATTCGACATTTCCCTCCGGATCCAGTTTCGGGGTTTTTGTAATGATCAGAAGACGTTTTTCCCCTCGGGCGTTGGTCATCCATTCCTCTGTGTAGGTCGAATGTTTTGCTGCAAAAGCCTTCTTGTTGGCATTGACATAATCCCCGGCAGTACCTTCAGGAATGATCTCCCACAGGGTCATGTTTTCGATGGCTTCCTTCGGATGCCCCAGGAAAGCAGCATGGGCATCGTTCACCCTTCCATAGGTCTCTTCGTCCTTCAGATACCATACCTGGATCTCGATGGTGTCCAGAATAAAATGGGTCATAGCGTTATTCCTTCAATACTAAAGGATCGATGAGATGTCGTATCCTTGCAGGACTTTCTGAATATACCCTTTCTGATCCCAGGATATATGAACATGTCTTCCATCTGTTCCGATACCCGCCCGGTTTTTATGGCCCCCATCTTGTGACCTATTTCGGCATTATAGATTTTTATACTTAACGGCTTGACTTTGGCTGTCCTCGAAACGATTTTATGAATATTAAACAGAAACAATCGATGAATGTATTCAAGAATAATCTATCCGACTCCGATTCATATCGGACAGAGAAAAAGGAATTTTGAGAGAGACTGAAAGGGCGGGATCAGGGGCCTATGGACTCAAAGCTACCCACCGTGGCCATTATCGATGATGATGTAACCTCTGCGATCATCCTTGAAAGCATGCTCAGAAAGGATGGCATCCGCGCCATCAAGGCATCCGGAGGCATAGCAGGGAGGGAGCTTGTGAAGACAGATATGCCCGATCTGGTCCTTCTCGATATATTCATGCCGGATGAAAACGGTTTCGACACCTGCCGGAAACTCAAGGATGATCCTGTTACTGCCGAGATCCCAATTATTTTCATGACCTCTCAATCGGACATCCAATCAAAGGTCTCGGGTTTTGACCTGGGAGCGGTGGATTATATCACCAAACCCTACATGCCTGCCGAGGTGCTGGGACGGGTACGGGTCCACATCCGTCTGCGCAACGCCATGGCCGCATTCATCGAATCGCAGATCGCCAGGCTGAAGCAATTGACTATCGCTCAGCAGTCGATCCTGCCCTCCCCTGCAGACTATCCGGAGGCAGGGTTCGATGTGTTTTACCGGAGCGCCCATGAGGCAGGGGGTGACTTTTACGATGTCCTGCTCGCAGGCGTGGAGGTCTTCGATTATGTTGTCGCCGATGTCAGCGGCCATGACCTCGGCTCTTCATTGGCCACATCTGCGCTTAAGGCCCTTATCCACCAGGGCCGTGCGACATTCTCACCGCCCATGGAAACCTTGAGAATGGTGAATAACGTCCTTGCTTCCGCATTTCCTGAAGAGATCTACGTGACCCTGGCCTATGCAAGGCTGAACCGTCAGCGTCGGAGTATGACCATAATCAACGCAGGGCATCCGCCGGGAATACTCATAAACGCTGCCGGCGAGATGACACTGCTGCCCTGGGCCGGCGATGTCCTCGGGGCATTCGAGCTCATCACCCTCACTGCCCATGAGGTGCCTGTCGTGAAGGGCGACAGAATCCTGATGTATACCGACGGGTTGATCGAAATTGAAGGATCTGAGCCGATATCGCGTCAGCAAGGCATGGAACGGCTCATTGCACTGTGCAACAAAACCCGCATGCTTTCTTTGAAGGATATGGTTGCGACCATCACGGAGGAGATCATTGGACAAAATGGCTCCCCCCCGGATGATATCCTGCTCCTTGGTGTCGAGGTGTAATGATGCCGGGCAGACAGTGGCGGAATACCAGCATCCGACGGACGTATCCATCAACGGTGGAGAATGTTGATGACTTTTGTGCCGAGATCACACAGGCCATGAGAGAGCACGGCCTGACGAATGACATCTTCGCCGTTGAGCTGCTTGCACGGGAGGCCATGACCAATGCCATACTCCACGGTAATGATTGTCAAGAGGACAAGAGAGTATGCATCATGTTCAGGATAATAAAAGATATGGTCATCATCCGCGTCACCGATGAAGGAAAGGGCTTCGACTGGCTCTCTATGCCCTGCTGCGCACCTGACTCTGCGAAGGCCTCGGGGCGAGGACTGAAGATCTACTCGATGTATGCCTCGCGGATCGCATTCAGCCGCAGGGGAAACAGCGTCATCTTATCGAGGAGAATAAGCAAGAGGAAAACAGATGGCTGAATTAGAGATTACGAAACACGACAGCAGTGCCACAATAAGGCCCGTGAAGAACATCGTTTCGTCCACGGTTCCGGATATACGTTCGGAGATAAAAGCTCTCATTGCCGAGGGGGTAAAGGACATCGTGATCGATCTGGGAATGGTGGAGATTATGGACTCCATGGGGATCGGGCTATTCATCTCCGCGCATAACTCCCTTTTGAGGGCTGGTGGAAAGATAGTGGTAATCAATGCATCTAAGGACCTGCTCGACATATTCAAGGCCATGAGACTCGACCAGCACTTCAACATTTCCGGATCATAAAGGGGGTGGATTTTATGGGTGCAGCTGACGATTCAGTTCTCAGTGAATACATAACAGAGTCAAGAGAGCATCTGGCCGACATTGAGAGCGACCTCTTGACCATGGAGAGTATGGGTGCTCAGATAGATGAGGCCCTGGTGAACAAGGTCTTCAGGGCCGCTCACTCCATCAAAGGAGGAGCCGGCTTCTTGGGCCTCCCCAAGATCCAGGAGCTCGCCCACAAGATAGAGAACAACCTTGACATGATTAGATCCCGGGAGATGGTTCCCAACCCCGAGGTGATCAATATTCTGCTCATCGCCTTTGACAAGCTCAAGGCTATGCTCGACAACCACGAACAGAGCACCCAGGAAGACATCACAGACCTCGTCGTGTCCCTGACAGGCCTGGCTTCCACCCATCTGCCGCCTGAGCAAAAGGCCTCGCTCACCACAGAGGTCAAGCTCGCGGATCTCGGATATCAGACCTTGATCAAGGTCTCGGAATTCGAGCTACAGCACGCCCGTATGGGCGGCAACTACATCTATCTTGTCGAATACGATCTCATACACGATGTACACCGGCTGGGCAAGACACCGCTATCCCTCATTAAGAACCTCGAGTCGGGCGGGACTATCTTAGATTGTGCACTCGATTTTCAGACAGTCGGAACGCTCGACGACGAACCGATGTCATCCATTCCGTTCCACGTACTCTATGCCACCATCATGGACCAATCCCTCGCGCAGGTCTTTTTCGAGGTGCCTCAGGAAAAGATCCACCTTATCGATGACCGGGCAGAGGCTACAAAGCCAGCTGCAGCTGCGCCTACCGCAGATGCGGCCCCGAACATTATCCCCCCTGAGGCACCCAAGGCTCAGGTCGTACAACCCCTGGCCGCACAGGCACAGACCGGACAGTCTCAAGCCTCTCCTCAGCAAGGTCAGACAGGGGCGGTGGAGACCACGCTCAGGGTCGGTGTCGGCCTGCTCGAGCAGCTCATGACTTTAGCCGGAGAGCTGGTCCTGAGCCGTAACCAGCTCGTGGAGGCCATTGCGAAGAGCGACCAGCGGCTGATCCACGCAAGCTCCCAGCACATAAACCTCGTCACCTCGGAGCTCCAGGAGACCATCATGCTCACGCGCATGCAGCCCGTGGGCAACGTCCTGAACAAGTTTCCGCGAGTGGTGCGGGACATGGCGCGCGGACTCGGCAAGGAGATCAGGCTGGAGATCACGGGCCAAGACACGGAGATGGACAAGACCCTCATCGAAGGGCTGTCGGACCCGCTCACCCACATGGTGCGCAATGCCGTGGACCATGGGATCGAACCTGCAGATGAGCGTTTGCAGGCCGGCAAGGACCATACCGGCACCATCCGCATCAAGGCATCCCATGAGGCCGGCCAGGTGGTGATCACCATTGCCGATGACGGCAAGGGGATTGATCCTGAGAAGATCGCCTCAGCGGCAATAAATAAAGGGCTCATTACTCCGGATGCGGTAAAGACCATGTCGGACAAGGAGAAGATGGCCCTGGTCTTTCTGCCCGGCCTCTCCACTGCCCAGAAGGTGAGCGACATCTCAGGCAGGGGGGTTGGTATGGATGTGGTCAAGACCAACCTGGACAAGCTGGGAGGCAAGGCGGAGATCACATCGGAAAAGGGTAAGGGAACAACATTCACCATCAAGCTGCCGCTGACCCTTGCCATTATCCCGTCTCTCCTCATGTCTATAGGGACGGAACGCTACTCCATCCCCCAGGTGAGCGTGTCAGAACTGATCCGTATCCCTGCGGAACAGGTCAAGAAGAGAATCGAGGTCGTCGGATCTTCTGAGGTACTCCTGCTGCGTGGCAACCTCATCCCAATCATCCGCCTCGCAGATGCACTCGGGGTAAAGCGCACCTATTGCAATGGAAACGGTGTGTTTAAACAGGACAGGCGTGAGCGGATCGCAGACCGCAGATCCCCCCACTACGCCCTGACAGAGACATCTCACGGCGATGATGCCCATGATGACAATAGAAACGGAAGAACGGACAACCAGAGACGCTGGCATGCCGGAAGCGATCTGAATATCGTGGTGGTAGACACCGGGACCATGCAGTACGGCCTGGTTGTCGACGAACTCCATGACACCTCCGAGATTGTGGTCAAGCCCATCGGCAGGCATCTCAATCACTTGCATGAATATGCCGGGACTACCATCCTGGGCGACGGGCAAGTGGCGCTTATCCTTGATGTGTCGGGCCTGGCGGTCATGTCGGGGCTCACGTCGGTCTCAGGCTCGGCCAGGTCCCAGGAACTGGCCATTCAGGCCGATGCCGAGCAGCTCCAGGATATGCACACCTTCCTCACCTTCCGAAATTCTCCAAAGGAAGTCTGTGCCGTCCCTCTGGAGCTTGTTTCTCGTATTGAACAGATCGACCGGTCACAGGTGGAAACCATCGGAAACAAGCGGACCATGCAGTACCGCGGTGCCAGCCTGCCCCTTGTAACGCTCCATGATGCAGCACAAGTAAACGAAATCGCCCCGGATCAGCCTTTGGTGGTCATTGTCTTTACCATCGGCGGCCGCGAGGTCGGCCTGTTGGCAGCCATGCCAGTGGACGTGGTTGAAACCAATGCTGTAATAGATCAGGTCACGCTCCGGCAGAAGGGGGTCATGGGTTCTGCCATCATCAAGGGCGACACTATAATGATCTTAGATATATTCGATCTCATGGATGCCATACACCCCGAATGGATAGATGAACGCAGGCGGGATCGCCCCGCATCCGAAGGGGTCACCATCCTCCTGGCCGAGGACTCGGACTTCTTCCGCAACCAGGTAAAAAAGTTCATAGAGTCGGACGGATACAATGTTATGGCCGCTGAGGACGGCCAGGCTGCATGGGAGCTCCTCCAGAAGAACCCCGACAAGGTATCACTGGTGGTCACTGACGTGGAGATGCCGCGGCTGACCGGCTTGGGCCTGACCCAGAACATCCGGGCCGACAAGCGCTTCGACAAGCTGCCGATCATTGCACTCTCCTCATTGGCCAGCGAGGATGACATGGCACGTGGCAAGGCCGCCGGGGTGAACGACTACCAGATCAAACTTGACAAAGAAAACCTGCTCACGGGAATCCGGCGGTTCCTGGATCAATCCGCTGGGCTTAATGCTGATACAGATAAATAGTAAGGAAAGGAGAGAGGGTATGAGTATACTGACGAACATGAAGGTGGGCAAGCGTCTGCTATTGGGATTCACCGCAGTGTTGATCCTCCTGGTAATCGGTACCGCTGTGGGCATATGGGGGATAAGCAACATGAACAAAAGAATGGATGATGCCATTGAGGAAGGTCGCAAGATGGCCATGGCCGGTGATATGAAGGCTGCCATTGAAGAGATCCTGTTTAATATCCCACAGGTCATCATCGCTCCTGAAAAAGCTGCCAAACAGGAAAATCTCGATAGAATCAAGATCCTGCGGGAAAAATACAAGAAGGACTTGGAGGAGCTCAAGACCTCTGCAAAGACCGAGGAGGGCAAGCAACTCCTGGCAGGTATAGAAGATTCGATTGTCAGGGCCAGGGAGTCCGACAACAAGATGCTCGACCTGGGCATGGCCGGTAACACCAAGGAAGCCTTAGCACTCTTTAGCGAGAAAGGCGGACAGAACTTTGCAAGTATGATGGCAACTCTCGATAAATACGTGGAGTGGAGGCAGAAGAGCATCAATGATCTTGCTACTGCAACAGAGTCTCTCAGAAAAACACTCATATCACTCATGGTCGTCTTCGGTGCCCTGGCCATAGGGCTCGCCGCAGTAATCGGGGTCATAACCAGCCGCAGTATCACCAAGCCCATCGAAACAGCCAGTGCCCACCTTGATGAGATAGCCAAAGGCGACTTCTCTATCGCTATCTCTGAAAATGCTCTGGCACGTCAGGATGAACTCGGGAAAATAGCACGTTCCATGCACAACCTGAACCAAAGTGTGGGCCGGATGATCAAGGATGTCAGTCAGGGTGTAACCACGCTGGCATCTGCATCCACCGAGCTCTCTGCCATTTCCAGCCAGATGACGGACGGCGTCGGCAGGACATCCATGCAGGCCAACTCAGTATCTACCGCAGCAGAAGAAATGAGCACGAACGTGGTATCGGTGGCCGCCGGCATGGAGCAGGCTACGGCCAGCCTCACCATGGTGGCAACGGCCACGGAGGAGATGACCTCCACCATTGCAGAGATCGCAGGCAACTCCGAGAAGGCGCGGTCCACAACCAATGAGGCCGTTGCGCATGCGACACGAGTATCAGACATGATCAGTAAGCTGGGCCAGGCAGCGCAGGAGATCGGCAAGGTGACAGAGACCATCACGAGCATCTCTGCCCAGACAAACCTTCTTGCTCTAAACGCCACTATCGAGGCAGCTAGGGCAGGTGCTGCAGGCAAGGGCTTTGCCGTTGTAGCCGGTGAGATCAAAGAGCTTGCCCAGCAGACCTCAGGGGCCACTGAGGACATCAAAAACAAGATCGCAGCTATCCAGTCCTCCACCGCCGAGACCATAGGGGACATCGAGGCGATCACAAAAGTGATCAGCGAGGTGAGCGAAATCGTCACGACTATTGCAGGCGCCATCGAGGAGCAGTCCGTGGTCACCAAGGACATTGCCCGTAATATTGCCCAGGCGACCATGGGTGTGAAAGACGCCAATGACCGGGTGGCGCAAAGCTCGAGTGTCACCAAGGACATCGCAAGGGAGATCTCGGGGGTCAATCAGGCGGCCTCGGACATGACCAATGCGAGCTCCCAGGTCCAGTCCAGCGCTGCCGAGCTTTCACAGCTGGCCGAGCAGCTCAGGGAGATGGTGGGAAAATTCAAGGTCTGATAGTAAAGCCTGCGGTTACATCGCAGATAAGAGGTAAAAGTTCATGACAGCTCATGCTGTGCAGAAAGATGCCCAGGGGGTTCTCATAACCACGTTCTCTCTTTCCGGTACCATGTTCGGGATGGATGCAATGCGCATCCAGGAGATCGTCGGCGTAGGGGAGATTACACAGGTCCATCACGCACCTGAGTTCATCGTGGGGCTCATGAATCTCAGAGGCAAGATCGTCACTATAATCGATCTGGCAAAGAGGCTCGATCTGGCCAGCCAGGAGATTAAGCAGGACAACCGCGTCCTCATTGTGGAATGGATGGGGGAATATCTGGGGCTCCTTGTGGAGAATGTCTTCGATGTCATCCATCCTGACCCCGATGGTGTCTCACCGCCTCCCGAGAACATACAGGAGGCACAGGGAAAGTATATAGAGCGGATGTACCAGGACGGCAAGAGACTCATCACCATTCTGGATGTGGATACCGTCCTGACGGAAGAAGAACAGTAAGGACGCACTTGCATGAAGGTCCTGGTCGTCGACGATACGGTCGTGTACCGTAAGATGGTAAGTGATGCCCTTGCAACCCTACCGGGGGTGGAGGTTGTGGGGTCTGCTGCTAATGGCAAGATCGCCCTGGCACTGATCTTAGAGCTGAAACCCGACCTTGTAACCCTGGATATCGAGATGCCCGAGATGAACGGGATCGAGGTCTTAGAGGCCATACGGGACAGGGAGATCAGCGTGGGGATCATTGTCCTTTCCGCCCTTACCCTGAAGGGGGGTAAGCTGACCATAAAGGCCCTGGAACTCGGTGCCTTTGACTTCATCACAAAACCTGCAAAAGCGAACATGGAAGAAAGTCTCAAGGTACTCAAGGAGTCCCTTGCACCGTTGATCCGGGCATATGCACAAAGAAAAGAAGTCCGGACAATCCTTTCAGGCAAGGCAGTGCCTGCCGCACCTCCCCCACCCTTGGCCACGCCGGAGAGACCGGGGGTCGAGACCGTCGCCAGCCGCATGCAGGCCATTGCCCGCGCATCGAAACCCGAGCTCGTGGCCATCGGTATCTCCACCGGGGGACCCAACGCACTGGCGGAGATGCTCCCCAAGCTCCCTGCCAAACTGGGTGTTCCCATTCTCATTGTACAACACATGCCGGTCCTTTTTACCCAGTCGCTCGCTGAAAGTCTTAATAATAAATGCCCATTCACGGTCAAAGAGGCGAAAGATAATGAGTTCATCATTCCCAATACCGTCTACATAGCGCCGGGCGGGAGTCAGATGAAACTTCTTAAGAGTCCCGGAGGGGACAAGCTCATCAACATTACCGATGACCCTCCTGAAAACCATTGCAAGCCCTCTGTCGATTACCTCTTCAGGTCGCTGGCGCATAATTTCCCGGGCAAGTCCTTAGGTGTCATCATGACCGGCATGGGCAACGACGGGGTTATGGGGTTGAGGCTCATGAAGCGCCACGGAGGCATCGTCATCGCCCAGGACGAAACGACCTGTACGGTATTCGGCATGCCGAAAGAGGCCATTACCGCCGGGGTGGTGGACATTGTATCTCCCCTTCATGAACTAGCAGGGGTGATAACCAAGGCCGTCAGAGGATATCCCGCGTGAGCATCCTTCCCGATGAGGTCAAGGCCATTTCCCAGTACATCTATACCCTCTCGGGGATATCACTGGACGCTTCGAAGGGGTACCTCATCGAGAGCAGGCTCGCTCCATTGCTCAAGGAGACCGGGCTCAGCTCATACAGCGAGCTCTATTTCAAGTCAAAGTCCGATCCTACCAAGACCTTGCAACGGAAGATCCTTGATGCCATCACCACTGGGGAGACATCCTTTTTTCGCGACACCTCCCCATTCGAGCTCCTCCAGCACAAGATCCTCCCCGATCTTATCGATAAGCGGGCCAAGACATCTGGCCGCCTAGGGCCTCTGTCCATAAGGATATGGAGCGCGGCATGCTCCACGGGCCAGGAGATCTATAGTATTGCCATCGTGCTCAAGGAGCTTTTAGGCGACACGGGCAATTATGCGCTCCGGCTGCTGGGCACCGACATCTCGGATCAAGCTGTGGCTACGGCCAGCCGCGGGGCTTTCAACGCAGTAGAGATCGAACGCGGTCTGCCCAAGGACAAGCTGACCAGATATTTCATACCCGAGGGCAGCATGTGGCGCATCAGGGACGAGATCCGGGCTATGGCCACCTTCAGGACCATAAACCTTATGGAAGACTTCAGGGGTCTGGGGAAGTTCGACATCGTGTTGTGCAGGAACGTGGCCATCTATTTTACGGAAAAGGATCGCACCTCCGTGTTCACCCGCATCGGCCAAGTCTTGGAGCCGGACGGATTCCTCGTCATCGGCTCAACCGAGTCTCTCTCCGGCATCTGCCCGCAGTTCGAGCCAAAGCGCTATCTCCGCTCTGTTTTTTATCAACTGAAACCTTGAGAGTGTCTTTTTATTATTAATCATCTTGAACGCCATACCCATCCACCCTACTGTATTGAGAGCAAGATATGCTCTTGGTGGATAGGCGGAATCCTTGATGATCAAGTACGGATTCAGGAGAATGTGATGAGCAATCGGCTCAGAGATGAGACAAGCCCTTATCTTCTCCAGCACGCCCAAAACCCTGTGGACTGGTTCCCCTGGGGTGAGGAGGCATTTGAGAAAGCACAGTCTCAAGATAAGCCAATCTTCCTCTCCATCGGCTATTCATCCTGCCACTGGTGTCATGTTATGGCCCATGAATGCTTTGAGGACGACGAGGTGGCTGCCCTCATGAACAATGCCTTCATATCCGTGAAGGTGGACCGCGAGGAGATGCCGCACATAGATAACATATACATGCAGGCCTGCCAGATCCTGACCGGCAGCGGCGGATGGCCGCTCACCGTCATCCTGACGCCCGACAGGCAGCCCTTTTTTGCTGCGACCTATCTTCCTAAAAATACGAGGCAAGGCCTCATTGGCATGATGGAGCTGATCCCGCTTGTGGGCAAGCTCTGGCACGAAAAGCGCCACGAGGTCATCAGCGAGGCCTCCCGGATCAGTCGGTTCATCAGGCAATCGACCGCCGTACGGCCGGGCGAAGGGCTGGACACCGGGCTCATTACCAAAACATATGCCGATCTCAAGGGCCGATTTTCTGGGGCCTATGGTGGGTTCGGACCTGCGCCGAAATTCCCCATGCCGCATAACATCATGTTCCTGTTGAGATATTTCATGCGGACACATGACCAGGATGCCCTGGACATGGCCGTCACAACACTAACCTCCATGCGGTTAGGCGGCATCTATGACCACGTGGGATTCGGATTCCATCGCTATGCCACGGATGAGCACTGGCTTGTTCCCCACTTTGAGAAGATGCTCTACGACCAGGCCTTGCTCTCTATTGCCTATACGGAAGGCTACCAAGCGACCGGCAGGACGGATTTCAAAAAGACTGCAGATGAAATCATTACCTATGTCCTACGAGATATGCGCACACCCGAGGGGCTTTTTATCAGCGCACAGGACGCAGACAGCGAAGGCGGGGAAGGAAGATACTATGTGTGGACCACTTCAGAGATAAAAGCCGAGCTTCTCGATGTCGATTACACGATTGCACGGGAGGCGTTTTCTCTCTTCGATGAGGGGAATTTCCCTGAGGGCATGGAGGCCGGGCTCAACATCATACACATGGAGCATGATGAGGAACACCTTGCCGAACGGTTTAATCTCGAGAAAGAAGTCTTTGTTGAGAGATTAAATCTGATCCTGGAAAAGCTGCGCAAGGCGCGCTCAGCCAGGGCAGCACCTTCTAAAGACTTCAAGGCGCTCACTGACTGGAACGGCCTCATGATCGCAGCCCTTGCCAAGGCAGGAGCGGTTTTTGATAGACCCGAATATGTGGATGCAGCAAAGACAGCTGCGGACTTCATCCTGGGCAATATACTCGTGAATGGAAGTCTGAAGCATGTATACATGGCCGGTGCCGCACGTCTTGAAGGGGGTCTCGATGACTATGCCTTCCTCATCTGGGGGCTTATCGAGCTCTATGAGGCCTGCTTTGAGCAGAGATATCTCAGTGCGGCCATCAAACTGAATACCGCACTCACAGATAACTTCCGTGATGGCCTCAATGGGGGGTTCATGTCCACTCTTAAGACCGGCGATGTGCCTATAGCCCGTATAAAGACGGCTTATGACAACGCCGTACCGTCAGGCAACTCGGTGGCCATGCTCAACCTCCTGAGACTTGCAGGGCTCACAGGCGACCTGACACTTAAGGACTTGGCGCAAGAGACAGGCAAGGCCTTCTCCAACCTGGTAAGCCGCATCCCCTCGGCATATACCTTCATGATATGCGGCCTGGATTACCTGACAGGACCGAGCTATGAGGTGGTCATAGCAGGCGACCCCGAACGCCAGGACACCCGCGACATGGTCCATGCCGTTCAAGGCCGGTTCCTGCCCCACATGACGGTGCGCCTCAAAAAAGGAGACAAGGACAGCGAAGAACCCCTGTTCAAGGACAAACACTCTCTTGAAGGCAAAGCCACGGCCTATGTATGCACAGGCTCATCCTGCCTGGAACCCACAACGGATAGAGCCAAGATGCTCGAATACCTTTCATCATAAGGGATAACAGGAAGCCCTGAGGTGAACTTTCCTTTTTCCATGCCTTTTCTCCTTGACAAGCATCGGCCTTGTAGTATCTTATTAAACTGTAATTCTGTTATGGTATGAAGGAGGATTTCAGGATAACCAACCGGACCAGTCAACGAGAATACCGTGCTGTGACGAGCTGTTTAAAGCCCTTTCCACCTGAGCCTTCTGATGAATATTAAGCGCAATACCCGCTGGGATTGATTTCAATTTAAGATGAATACCCCTCCTTTACCACGACCTCTCTGCATCGAAAGGGGTATGCAGTGGATAAAGGCGTTGGTCTTGTGGAACTGCTCGTTTCACTTGCCTGTTCATCCATACTCATATTGGCGCTGTATCAGTTTTACCAAGTGTCGGCTGTTACCCATGAGGAGATGAGAGAGGCATGGTACTGCATGCAGTCCCTCCGCCAGGCCTCAATACAGCTGAACAGCGATATGGTGCAGTGCGCCTGCCTGCTGCCCCAGGACCTCAAGATTGCGGTCGCAGGCGGCCAGCTCTTCATTGCCGGAGTGCCCGTCACATCAGAGCATCCGGGCATCCAAATATCGCAAAAAAGCCCCCCCTCATACTATACACTCATCATTTCCTCAACAGCGACAAGTGCGGTATTCGAAACCATAGACATTGACAATGACGGCCGCGCAGATTTCTGGGCAGACCTCGGCATGATCTCGGATAGCGGCCCTTGCGTAGCCTCACACAATTACAGCCGGGGCAGCACGAATGTTGCTTTTGCATGCCCCAAAAGGCCCATACCCGGAGACAGGGTGGTACCGGCTGTCCATTATGAACTGAAGGAAGACGGTCTCTATCGGAACGGCCAGCTCCTCGCCGAGTCGGTGGCTTTCTTTAATCCGAAAATTTCAGAGAATGTTCTCACTATTCAAATGAGGTCCGACTATCATGGAACCAAAAAAGAACTATCATTATCCTACCCCATCCAATGAGCACGGGTGGGTCCTTGCCTTCGTGCTCCTCCTCCTGGCAGTGGTCCTGGGGCTTACCATGGCATCCGCATCCATAATGTTCTACCATATGAAATCGAGCAACGCGTTCTATCACATAATAAAGGGACAGCTCTTCTCCCCCCAGGATGGAAACCCGCCGTCTTCCACCCGCAGCCTTCTTGGAGCACCTGAAGGGTGGGATCATATCTGTTTTTTCACAGAGCTTCCCGAACAGGCCACCAGCACGATGCGGTCTTATTCCTGGCGTGTTGCGCAGCGGGAACAGTGCCCGGATATTCCGGAAAACATCATCCGGACCATCCAAAGACCGTACCTAGTGGTTATCATCGATGATTCACTAACCATGAACGCCTCATCCGGCCAGGATTACCGGGATGATGCCCTCTACATAAAGCAACCTGCAGGCTCTACGGTTCATATTTCCGATACATGTGAGTTGGCAGACACCCTCACATGTGCTGAAGGCATGTACTTTACAGGTAGCTGGGGCAACTCATATCAGAGAGCCCCTGCACAAGGCGGTTTCTCCGGCGCTATGTCTGTGTGGGCGAAAACCTTTTCTTATGCCAGATCCCTCATTTCATCTTTAGAACTGTGCGAAGTGGCCCTCATAAGTACTTCACGCGGCACAATCAGCCCATTCACCATGGACTGGCAAGAGATCATGGCAGCCCTTGACAGTGTCCATCCCTCATCAGGTTCGGCCCCCTTGGCTGAGGCCCTGTATCAGGCAACCACACTATTCCCTTCGCAGTGCGTCACCGACAAGCACATCCTCCTGGTTACCGCAGGCGTGACGGTTAAAGACGGACATCTCCCCTCCTGGCTCAAGGACTATGATCATGACGGCAACTCACAAGACATTGCCTTAGAGGGTGAGGGCTCCCACTGTCTCGACGATGTATCGGCCTATGCAAAGTCTTTGGGTATTCATGTTCATGTCATTGGCAGAGATACGGACTATCTGAAAAATGTTGCCGCCAAGGGTGGAGGCAGGTACATGCCCGGGCGGGAGGTTTTCGCACCCGAGCAGGTGCTGGTTACCCAGCCGATGGTGCTTCTCAATGATCGGGAATTGACGCCTTCGAACTCCCTCGCCCGATTCGATCCGCCCTGGCTCAAAACCGATCCGTCCCTGTATTACCGGCAAGGTATTGTGAGTCCTTTCAGTCTGGTATCCTGCCCGGATCTTGTCTTAAACGGCCTTGCCCATGACCTTGACGTGGGCGAAGATGCCCTGTTCTTTTCCACATCACGTGACCAGCTCATCAAGATCACCATGCCCACAGGCGAGCTGACCTGGCTCGTCACAGGCATCGGAGGGGCCGTGCTCCACCGAGGCGACCGGATCATAGCAGGGCCGAACAGGACAGGTTTCATCTCATGCATCGGACCATTGCCACAGGTACTCTGGCAGCTCCGGGGGACATGCATGGATGCATCCGATTCCACGGTCTATATCGGTAACGGTTCCCTCATGAGTGCATACAACCTTGAAGACGGCATGGTGCTTGCTCAATTCGACATGAACCATCCCATACGTGTGGTGCGGTATGATCCGTGCACCGCAGAAGTATTCACGGGCACCTCCGACGGACTCGTCTCCATCATGAACCCGAGGCTCGAGCCTTTAGGAATCATAAACACCGCCAGTTGTGAGCCCATCATGGAGATACGGCCTTTCACCTGGCGCAAGAGGCTTCATCTTATTACGGCAAGCAGGACAAGGCTTGAGGGCCACACCCCTGAGCACATTGAATGGTCCGTCTCCCTGGAAGATGGGTCTCCCACGGGTATGGCAATCATGGACAACAAGATATTCTTAAGCACATGGAGAGAAGATGCTTCTTGTGGAGGTATCGACACCGGCGTATCAAAATTACTCGATTTTGACGCGCTGACAGGGAAACAAACCGGCACAGAGACCATGTTCATCGGCAGGTCATTTGGTCCATCCCTTGATCCGGACAGGGGTGTCATGAAATTCATATCAGCAACCGGCACAGTCTTTGATAAGGATATCTCCAAGCTGCCGGGAATAATACCCTGCACCCTGGGGAGACGACTCATCACGCATATCGAGTGAAAGAAGCCTTGTCTTCAACAGCGATCTCATGCCTTTCTCTTGTTCGACAATGTCAATGCTCGAGCATCTTTTCTGGTTCTTCTCTATGAAGCATACTTTCATGGTTTGCATCCTTTTCCCAGCCCATCGTTCTCACCACGAAGAGCACGAAGAAAATCCAAGAAATGCAGAACGGACATTGTTGAATTCATTTCCCCGGTCAGAGATTTCAAGAGTATTCTTTCCTTCGTGTTCTTCGTGCTCTTCGTGGTGGAATATCCCCTTTGTGTGCTCTTCAATGATCCGAGTATGCTTTACGGTGATGAACCTCTTTTCTTTGGAATCTCTCATTGCACTTTTTTGAGAAATCACCCCTTAAGTGCCCAATCAAATAAAAGTTCAAGAAGAATCTAAAGAATACCGATCATGCCCTTACTAATATCTTTCCCACAGGGAGGTGCTTGAATGGAACGGTTCAGAAATCGGCAAAAAGGCGGCTTTACCCTCGTTGAGCTTGCCCTGGTGCTGGTGATCATCGGATTGTTGATTACCGGAATACTCAAAGGAGAGGCCCTCATACGAAATGCCAAGGTCAAGAACCTTGTCAATCAGAAGGAAACACTCACCGCGGCCTTCTATACCTATTACGACAGGTATAACTATTATCCGGGAGATGCACCTAACCCGGCCGGCAACAATCTCCCCGTGCAAGGGCATAACGACAATGGAAATGCAAACGGCCAGATTGATGCAGCAGAGGAATGGATTCTCTTTCAAGATCTTACACTTTCCCAGATCATCAATGGGGGTTATACCGGAGCGGCAAACAGCGGCCCGACGAACGCCTTCGGGGGCACAGCAGTAATCCTATACACTACCAACCCGGCGATCAATGCAAACTGCGTGATATTCAACCAGATTCCCCCTGATGTGGCCCAGGAAATCGACAGGAAGTATGATGACGGGGTTTGGAATACAGGAAGCATACGGGCCGACACGATATATACCAATGCTGCGAACAAGACACTCTACTGGGGCATGTAGCGCCAGTACAGGATATCGGTTGTCTTAGTTTGACATGCCTGGAGTAAAGGGCCTGGCGGGTCAGGCCTTTATACAGACGATAAGGGGTGGGGTTGGGTGAAATGTATATCTCGGGTCAGAGGTGGTGGACGAAAAATCCCCTAAAGTCATCTCCGGCACGAGAACCTTGTGGGTAAAGATCATTGAGTGATCCTTCAACCTGAACGGCGTAAGGAACTGGAACGAACCCCATGGAAAAAAAGCGCATTGGCGATCTTCTCAAAGATGAGGGGATAATCAGTGATAGGGAGATCGGTCTTGCCCTTCTGGAGCAGCGTGCCACAAGGGAACGGGTCGGTGACATACTCATCCGTTTAGCCCTTGTCACCCAAACCGAGCTTGCCCAGGCCGTTGCAAAACAGTTCGGCATCGAATTCCTTGAGTTACGCCACTTCTCACCGCAAAAAGAAGCCCTCTCTGCTTTGCCGATACAATTCGCACGCGACAACTCGTTACTCCCGATAGGTGTCGAGGACACCACATTGATTGTTGCTACCAGCGAGCCGGATAACTCGAAGCTCATGGACCTTGCTTCTCGCGTCTCAAAGAAACGCGTCCGTTGCGTGGCGGCATCTCCCTCGCAGATACAGAAGCACATCGAAAAAGATTACTACCTCCTGGAACACCCCATCGATGAAGAGATCGAGCAGCAGCTCGAACACGCCAAATATAATCCGCATGATGTGGATACGGAAAAGCTGGTGAGATTGCTGATCATGTCCGCCATCAACTCACGTGCTACCGACATCCACATCACCCCGACCAACAAAACAACCCAGATACACTACCGCATCGACGGCATACTCTACCCGTTTTACTCCTTTCCCATCGAGGTGCATTCCAGGGTTATCTCGAGCATCAAGGTCAAGGCCGAGATGGACATTTCGGAGCAGCGCAAGCCCCAGGATGGCAGGTTATCATTTGATTTCTTGAATGAGAGCTATGACATCCGTGTCTCTACTTTAAAGGTCACCTATGGGGAGAACATGGTCATGCGCATCCTGGC
The DNA here is from genome assembly GCA_050014195.1 of Desulfomonilia bacterium. Taxonomy (GTDB): domain Bacteria; phylum Desulfobacterota; class Desulfomonilia; order UBA1062; family UBA1062; genus MWEI01. The sequence continues at coordinate 101,208 of JBEKDT010000005.1, forward strand.
TTCCTCAGAGGAGTTGTATAACATCCGGAGCCTTGGCCTGGATCCTGACGATATTACCCAGCTCAGGGACCTGCTCCACAAGCCTTACGGCATGGTCCTCGTCTCGGGACCCACAGGGTCAGGTAAAACCACAACCTTGTATGCGGCCTTGCGGGAGATCAGCTCCATAGAAAAGAATATCGTGACTGTTGAAGACCCCATTGAGTACCAGTTTCCGCTGATCCGCCAGACGCAGGTCAATGAAAAGGCCGGATATATATTTTCAAGTGCTGTAAGGGCATTCCTCAGGCAGGACCCGGATGTCATCCTCATCGGGGAGATACGTGACGGCGATACGGCGACCATGGCGCTACGCGCAGCTCAGACAGGACACCTTGTCCTTTCCACGGTGCATGCCAACGATGCTTCAGGCGCCATTCCCAGGCTTAAGGACCTTGGCATGAAGGACTACATGATTTCATCTTCACTGATATGCGTCATAGCCCAGAGGCTCGTCCGGGCACTCTGCCCGCACTGCAAGCAGGCATATGATTCAGGGGAGGATGAGCACCGCGTATTCGGGATCCAGAAAGGGACGACCCTGTATGCCCCGGTCGGATGCCCCAGGTGCATCAAGACCGGCTACCTGGGCCGGATCATGGTGGCGGAAATCCTCGTCATATCCAAAGAAATCGAGCGCCTCATCTCTCTTGGGTCACACCCCTTCGAGATCAAGGAAAAGGCCGTCCAGGAAGGTCTGGTTACCTTAAGCGGCGACGGTATCCGCAAGATCTTAAGCGGCAGGACGAGTTTCGCCGAGGTCTGGAGGGTGCTTAGGTAATGATCTATTCATACAATGCCCTCAAGAAGGATGGATCGATACTCTCATCCAAGGGCAACTTTGAGAGCATCAGGGAGCTGATGGATGCCCTTTCTTCTCAGGAATTGATACTCGTCAGCTACCGCGAGCAGAAGTACCAGATATTCGAGACCATCAAGACCCTCACCCAACCCAGTTTAAAGAGGATGGAGATAGCGGAGTTCTGCGAATCGCTGGCATCCATGATCGGCAGCGGCCTGCCGCTCTTGGACTCCATGGAAAGCATCAAGGACACGATCAGGGTGAAACGCTTGAGAGAGGCGATCGAGGTGGTGGTCAAAGAGATTGCCCAGGGAGAATCATTATCAGGGGCCTTTTCCCACCAGCCTGCCGTATTCCCCGAGATGCTCATGTTCTTCTGCAATATCGGGGAAGAGACCGGTACCATTCAAACTGCCCTGAGTAACACGGCGGATTATTTAAAAAGAGTGGATAGCATCGTATCCCAGGTCAAGAGGGCCCTTATTTATCCATGCTTCGTGGTATGTGCCATGCTGGGCGTCATCATTTTCTGGCTCTTTTTCGTTCTCCCCCGCCTGGTCGCAACATTCAAGGAGATCAATGTCCAGCTGCCCAATATCACGGTAAGCCTTGTCAACTTCGTCAAATTCTCAGAGCAGAACTGGTTCATATACCCCCTTGCGACTGTGGGCCTCATTGCCCTGTTTGTCATTCTCGGAAGGATTCCAAAGATGCGTTTTCTGCTGAGCCGCGCTGCATTCCGTCTGCCCGTGATCGGCGATCTGCTGAAATGCTCCACCCTTACCCTGGTATTCTCGAACATGTCACTCATGCTTCGCTCCGGGGTAACCCTCACAAAATCGCTCGATATACTTGAGAAGATCTTTCATAATGATCTTGTCCGCTCGGTCATCGTGCGCATACGGGAAGAGACGAACATGGGGAATTCGCTGCTGGAGGCCTTCAAGAGGACCGACTTCTTTGATGCCATCACATTAAAGATGATCAGCGTCGGAGAGAAGACCGGAACCTTGGATCAGAGACTAAGCTACCTGGCTGATACCTACGAACTCAAGACATCACGGTTTGTTGAGGTGATGGGTAAGATGATTGAGCCCATAGCCATAGTCATGACCGGAGGCATCTTCGTCTTTATTGTCATTTCACTGATCGGACCGGTGTACGATCTCATGTCAAAGCTCGGAGGAGGCTAGAGTGATGAACCAAGACCTTGCCTCTAAAAGGCACATCATGTTTCCTGCCCAGTCATCGTCCCACAAAGGATTTACCCTCATCGAATTGGCCTTCGTGCTTGTTATTGTCGGCCTGCTCCTCGGGCTTGGTGCGCAGCTCATACCCATGCTGGTCACGCAAAATAAACTCTCCGATGACAGAACGCGGGTCAAGGAGGCAAAGACCGCGCTCATCGGGTATGCCCTGGCCACCGGAAGGCTGCCGTTTGCAAGTTTAAGCACCAATGGATTAGAGACTCCAAACAAATATAATGGGTATCTCCCCTGGTCCACGATCGGAATTACCGGCGTGGATGCGTATCAAACCACGCTCTTCTATGCCGTTGACTTCAATCTTACTACAGCAGGATCCGTAACCCAGACCGTGATAGGCAAGCTCATATCAGACACCCCACCCCTCCCACCATCTCAAAAACTCTACAGTGACCTTGGAGCCGTGAGGGTAGCCTTTGTGGTCATCTCTGCCGGTCAAAATCGGATTTTAGATAATCCTCCCAATAATATTAATGGCAATACATTTGCTGCTCCCTCTGCCCCGGTCACATCGAACTATGATGATATCCTCGAGTCTGAGAGTTTGTCCCTTCTCAACGGAATAGCCCCTCCCTGATGAAATAACCTAAAGAAACCTAATCGTAATTCCGAGAACATAGGTAGCAGGTGAGGTGTACCCCTCTGCATTGGAGAACATGAAGGATATATTGACAAAAATTGTCTCCATGAAAATGGGCCCGGCGAAAGGCATTGCCGTTATCCTGGGTGAAGATGAACATGTGCTTGCTTCATATAGTGGTGCAGGGCGTGACATAACTCTCAAGGATATGAAAACCGTTGAGTCCTCTTCACTGAGAGAGATCTCCCGTAAGGCTCCCATGCTATCGCTCTGTTTCTCACCCAGGGGTATTTATTCGGATGTGGGTGAATTTTCCTGCATCAGTAAAGAGGCCACAACGGCTCACATCCGCGCAACCGTGGACAAGATCGGTCTCTTCAGAGATGACTACTGCATCACATTTACCAAGATACAGGATATCGACAACCTCAAGAGTAAATATTCCTACCTGGCCATTCCTCTACATGAGATGAACAAGACCGAGCTTCTCGATGAGAAGGAGGCCCTTGTCTACATTTTCTGCCCCATCGAGGCATCCATTGCAACAGCGGTGGGAACCGTAGACCCGAACATGGTGATCATTGTTTATGAAGATACCCGGTTCGTCCGCATTATCGGCGCAAAGGCCGGGGTCATTTATTATCTCATAACCATTCATTCTGCCGAATCCTTCGATGCGCTGGCCGACACTGTTGCAGGTGTTCGGGAGATGACTTCCATGTTGCTAAGTTCATATCAGGAAAAACCCCAGAAGGTCTATGCCATCGGACAAGGAGAGATCAGTATATCCGATCTCGAAAAGCATGATGTCCACGCAGAGCCGTTTAGTTTGAACGAATACGGGAAAACCGATCCTCAAACAGTAGTGCTCTTGGGGACTGCCCTGAATCCCTGTTATGACTTCACCCCTGAAAGGCTGCACCGGACCAGAAGGATTGTGGGGTATGCAAAGATATCTTTTGCCGTATCAATGGTCATGATCATGGTCTCGGCTTTGTACTTCGCCTTGGGGTGGAGTAATGCCATCAATGCACGAAGCTACGAGAAGAAGACCCATGCGGCAACCTATAAAAGCTCTCAAGAGCTCAAGGTGCTGGAAGATGATTATGCATCTCTCAGCAAGAACCTGAACCTGACCAATATAAACAATATTATCGAGACATATAAGGATTTCCAGGCAGAGCCCAAGTTACAATCAATCATGGAAACAATCTCCCAAAGGGTCCCAAAGAACGTCTTTATTACCAAGATCGAGGTCACCAGGGCAACCACACAAGAGGGCATGCCCCAGGCACGGGTTGCACCGGCCGCTGCAAATGCCCAGCGCACCTCTCATGCAAAATCATTCGATCTTGTAATACAAGGCATCATCAACTTGTCATTTCCACAGTCCAAAGAGGTCTTCTCCTCCTTTATCATGGCCGTGCAGGAGGTCTATAAAGTCTCTAAGGCCGAATATGTCCATAAGGAAAATGGTGCTGAATTCAGTTTGAATTGCGAGATGAAGCTATGAGGTACTACAGGGTAGCCATGACAATCGGTATCATCAGCGCCCTGCTGTTCACATCTTCCTTTGCCTATTATATTCACACCGCAAGGAAGGTAACATATAACCGCACAAAGCTGGGAGCTATTCTGTCGGCGAACTCTCATCGCAAAGACTATGTCAGGAAGATCGAGTCCATCAAGTCATACAGCTCCAAACTGATCGCCCTATCACATGAGCGAAATACAAATGTCGACTATGAGATCATATTAAAAGACTATGATGTAAAAAATTTGTTTTCCGAGGTTGCATCGACATATAAAAACGACATGTTCTTTCTTGACAAGGCAACTGTCGAGAGCACCTCTGCAGGGATCACGGTCACCATGAAGGGGTTTAAACTCGGGAGCGGGAATGAATGAAGATCGATAAGACATTAGTAATGATCTTCATTCCCCCTCTTGCGGCGATTATCCTTTGTGTCATCTCTCCTTACCTTATTCGCGAACATAAAAACTACACCCCCGAGCAGCCTGAATTTCTCACCTATGTAGATAAACTGGGTGTGTTCACCCTCAAGGTTGATCCCGACACCTCACCAACAGATATCAGGGATGTGTTTCGCCGCGAGTGGATCCTGCCTATGGCAAATCCGGGGGCACAACTTACAGCCGACCCGGTAAATTTAACGATGATCGTTGAGGCAGGAGCGGATAGCTACTGCATCATGAATGGACGGGAAATGCACCTTGGAGACAAGACAGATAACTTTCGCATAACATCCATAGGATCAAACCAAGTTTGTATTACTTATCACAACGGTACCAGGGAGATCCACCATGTCAAAGTATATTAAGTATATAGTTCTCACGGCTAGTTGTTGCTTTTTCCTTGTTGGTTGCACAGCTGCAAAGTTATTAAAGAAAGAGGATTTCTCTATCGAGAAGGAAAAGGCCAGCATAACACCTGTGGAAAAGGCAGAACCTTCACAGCCTTTATTGACGGTCAAGGTCGAACCTGTGAACCCGTTGAAGGGGAAGACCATAACACTCAATGCCAGTAATGCTGCATTCACCGATGTATTCTCTGCCATAGCACAAAGGGCCGGATTGGACCTGATAGTGGACTCCCGCCTCATTGCCGGGGAAGGGATCGGTATGTCCAATCTATCCCTTGATGCGGGAAAAGAGAAACAACAAACTAAGGGCCCCATCGTTCTCCCACCCGTTTCCATAGCCTTTAACAGGACGCCGCTTGAAGATGCCCTCGAGAATGTCTCTGTAGCATTGCACATATTCTACCAGGTGAACGGACACACCCTCATGGTAAGGGGCACTGAATCGAGAACGTATCACCTCAATTTCATCTCCTCCATGAAGGATACCGCCATGGCCGTAGGGGGGGATGTCCTGGGAGGCTCATCGAATATCTCGTCGAACAGCAGCAGCGGCACGGGGAGTTCAAGCAGCAGCTCGTCGGTCAGCAGCTCAGGGAATAATCCCTTAAGCGGCACGTTTTCCATCAAGGACAGCATCCCGGCAACCACCACCGACATATGTACCCAGATCGAAGACCAGGTAAAGGCCTCGCTTACCCGTGACGGAACATACTCCATCAACAGGGCCCTGGGTTTTCTCGAAGTCAATGACAGGAGAGACACCATAGAGCGTATCGATGCATACATAAAGACCATTAAGACATATTACAATTCACAGGTCCTGATCACTGCCAAGATCATAGAGGTATCCCTTAATGATACCAGCCAGTACGGCATTGACTGGACAAGCACACACTTAAGCGCCAGCGGCTTTGCCTTCAACCCCATTCAGCAGACACTTGCGCTCTCTACGGATAATCTTACACCGGCATTCGAAGTCCAAGCACACTCGGATGTGCATGGCTTTGATGCCACCTTGAATGCACTGGAGCAATTCGGAAACATCAAGGTCCTCTCGAACCCGCAGGTGCGGGTGACCAACGGCCAGCCGGCTATGATCAGTGTTGGAACAAACACTTCATATATCCAGCAGATAGAGCTCACCACCACCAGCACCCAAGGGGGGACATCGATCACCCAGCCTAACGTGACCCTCGGGTCTATCTTCGACGGCATCATGATGGGTGTCGTGCCGAATATCGACCTTGATACCGGCTCGGTAAACCTGAGCATCACCCCCATCAAGAGCCGCATCGAGAAGCTCGATGAACGCTCCATAAGCGGAAACACGTATACACTGCCGACGGTGGGGCTTGAGGAGGCATCCACCCAGATCCGGGTAAAAAGCGGAAACATCATCGCCCTAGGGGGGCTCATCAGCAAGAACCTCACGCAGCAGAACAATAGCATACCCATCTTAGGCGATATCCCTATTATCGGATACCTCTTCAGCCAGCAGACAAAGGGGGTTGAGACCGTCGAATTGGTTATTCTCCTGGAGCCTACAATCCTGGCCCAGTAATGAACGGCAGGGTATAAAACAATCGGAAACATCCCCGTTCCTGCAAAATGGCATATGGTGTGCGCTTCTTACCGCTCGGTCATGCCTTTGAGCATGGAGATGAGCTTTTCATCGGGTTGTCCGGACATATCCCCGAGATGAATAAGCGGTTTTATGCGCTCTCCATGGAAGTCCGATCCCGCGCTTAACAACAGATTGAGGGACCTTGCCTTCCCGGCAAGGCGATCTGTCATCATGGCAGTATGATGTGTGCTGTAGGCCTCGATCCCGGTAAGACCTTCGTCTTTCAGTCCCTTCAGGAAATCCGTTCCTGCATCCCCTGGGTGGGCAAGGATAAGCACCCCTGATCCCTTCAGCAGCCTCACCGTATCGATGAGATCGGGCAGGGCTGAGCGAACAATGGTTCCGATATCGCCTAACGCATAATCCTGATAAAAGTTCAGAAAAGGAGATACAGCCTTCGGTCCTGAGAGGTACTCCTGAAGCCTTTTGTCCCCGCGATTCCTCCTGATCAATGCATTGAGAAAGGTTACACCGGTCGGGACAGAGTGTCCCCAACTCTCTATATCCTCCTTCTTTATATCAAAACCCATCTTTGAGAAGATATCGAGGACCTCATGGGCCTTATCCCAGATGGTCTGAGAGTGATGATCAAGGAATTTCTTCAACGTTTCATCATCTGTATGAAACCCATAGATCAGGAGGTGATACTCCCTTTGATGAAATACTGTTGAAATTTCTACGCCCGTGAAAAAACTCAAGTGGCATGAAGCGGCCAGGCGCATACCTTCGGCCGCGGCAGAGATGTCCATGTGATCCGTGAAGGCCAACCCTTTAAGATTACACCCTAAAGCCATATGCAGGATTTTCTCAGGCGTATATTGCCCGTCTGAAGAATGTGATGTATGGATGTGGAGGTCATACATGGCGGGTAAATCCTATCATTAGGGATGCCGATAAGGCAATTGATGGTTGTGCCGTCAAGGAGCGCCGGATGAAAAGCGACAAATACCTCATTGATCAGATCAAACCCCAGGAATCCTGGAGGATATTCCGCATCATGGCGGAATTTGTGGACGGCATTGAGAATCTGTCCCCTTTGGAGCCCGCGGTTACCATCTTCGGGTCTGCCAGGTCAAAGCCCGGAGACAAGTACTACAAGATGGCCGAAGATCTTGGACGGATGCTGGCCGAAGAAGGATTCTCCGTGATTACGGGTGGAGGCCCGGGCATTATGGAGGCGGCGAACAAGGGGGCCTTTGAAGCAGGCGGCCAGTCAGTGGGCCTCAATATCGTGCTGCCCTTTGAGCAGAAGCTCAACCCCTACACGACCATCCACATCAACTTCAGATATTTCTTCGTGCGCAAGGTCATGTTCGTTAGGTATGCCATGAGTTATGTCATCTTCCCGGGCGGGTTCGGGACCATGGACGAGCTCTTTGAGGCCCTCACCCTTATTCAGACCGACAAGCTCAAGCCCTTCCCGGTGATCATGATCGGTTCCGAATACTGGGCCGGCCTCCTCGAATGGATCAACGACACCATGCTCAAAGAGGGCATGATCCTGACCGAGGACAGATCCATCTTCACCCTGGTGGACTCCCCGAACGATGCCGTGGAGATCATCAAGAATTCAAAGATCTAGTGAGGCCCTATCCTTTCCCGGACATGCTCTCCGCCCTTTTATAAGCTGCAGTGACCGCATCGATAACAGCCGAGCGGAACCCCTTGGACTCCAGGACCGCAATACCCTCAATGGTCGTGCCGGAGGGGGAGGTCACCATATCCTTGAGCTGACCGGGATGTCTTCCGAGTTCCAGGACCATGGATGCCGCACCCCGCATGGTAGCAGCTGCAAGCCTTAAGGACACATCCCTCGGCAGCCCGGCCTTCACGGCCCCGTCGGATAGTGCCTCCATGAACAGAAAACAGAATGCAGGGCCAGAGCCTGAAAGGGCAGTGACGGCATTGATAAATTTCTCTTCCATGTGAATGCATATGCCCACTGCGGAGAATATGGCATGCGCAGTCTGTTCGTCATGTTCCGTGCACGATGGAGATGGAGCAAAGACCGAAGCCCCTTCCAATACGAGAGAAGGGGTGTTTGGCATGACCCTCACGATCCTGGCCTTTTCTCCAAGCACATCGAGCATGCTGTTCAGGGTTATACCCGCAGCAATGCTGATGACGAGCTTCTTGGCAAGAAAACCCTTGATTTCTTTCGTCAGCGGCAGGATCTGATCGGGTTTGACCGCAAGGATTACGACATCCCGTGAACGAGCCAATTCCTGAGCCGAAGAGGCTCCATCGACTCCGAAGGACGACCTCAGATAGTCCATGCGGTCCGGTCTGATATCGAACACGCTGATATCATGGGGTGCTATCAATGCTTTCCTGATCAGACCGGAAATGATCGCCTCCGCCATATTGCCTGCACCGATGAAGCCGAGTGGTTTCATCACACCCCCTTACCATGCACTTGATGCATCATAGGATTGCCATAGTATGCATGCTTACGTCAACCTTCGGATCCGCCCAAGAAAATATGTAAACTTCTCCTTAAAAATATCCGATACTTTTACTATATGGACCGCTCAAAATACCTCAGAAAAATTCAAGGTGTTTTCTTCGAGGAATCCACCATCACCTTGGGAACCGGCAACACGCAGAAGACACAAAAGGTGAAGAACTACTGCCAGGCAGATCAGATCGATGAAGAGAAGGTCAAGCTTACCTTCCTGGGAAATGAGGGAAAACCTACGGGCATTGTCATCGAGATCGCCTACGATGAGTTCCTGAAACGATATACCCTTGACCCCAACTACCGGGTAAAGACCAAGGATGAGGCGGAACGGGACAGGCATATAGCCGTTGCCGAAAAGCAAAGGGCGCGCGGAGAGCACTACTCTGCCGAATTTGAGTACACGAATGCCCTGAAGATCGACCCTGAAAGCGTACGCGCCAACTTCGGCATCGGGACCCTGTATATGGAGATGGGTGATACCGGCAAGGCCAAAGAGGTCTTCCAGAAGCTCTCGGAGATCGAGGCCATCTTTGAAGAAGATAATAAGCACATCTTCAACGAGTTCGGTATCGAGCTGAGAAAGGCCAACATGATTGATGAGGCATTTGCCAACTACCAGAAGGCCATCACCATCTCACCGCAAGATGAGCATCTCTATTTCAATGTAGCCCGGATTCATTATGATAAAAAAGAATGGGACAATGCCCTTAAGTGGCTGCAAAAGGCCCTTGAGATCAACCCCCACTTCAGGGACGCCCAGATCTTCGAAACACTCATCATGAAGGAGATGAAGGAACAGGGTATTACCCCGGACACCATTAAGGAAGAATCTGGGAAAGCCGCTCTGTCTGCGGAATCACCCGATGGAGAAGAGGGTGAACCTGATGCCGGTACGAAGGAAAAACCTCCTGTTGAAGTGAATAAGAGCGCTCCCCCTCAGAGACAGACGGTAAAGCAATAGCCATATAGCCCTCTTGCTGATTTTCTTATCATGACATGTTCCTATACGACTTTGTACCAGCCTCTATCCTTTAGCCTTCGTGGCCTCCTCTTTCAACCGGACATAGGCAATCTCCACCTGTTTGCGGGTCTCGTCTTTTGATGCACTGTTGTCGATGAGCAGAGAAGCATAGCTGCGCTTTTCTTCGATTGATATCTGGGCGCGGACTCTTTTGAGGGCCTCTTCCTTGCTGATCTTGTCCCTTATCATGAGCCGCGTGATCTGCATATCCAAAGGACAGTATACCACGATGACCTCACTTAAGCCCTTGTGCATGCCCGTCTCGATGAGCAGCGGCACATCGAGAATGACCACCGCATCAGGGGAGCCGACCTTGATGGAGCCGATCCGCTCATTCATGGCCCTTATGACCTCGGGGTGGACGGCCTCTTCGAGCATCCTGCGCATGGCCGCATCGTTGAACACCAACCGCCCCAGGTGCTCCCTATCGATCTCACCGGTCTTCTGAAGGATCCCCTTGCCGAAGATCTCAATGATCTTGTCCCAGGCCCTCATGCCGGGGGCCACCACCTCGCGGGCCGAAGCATCTGCATCGACGATGAATGCACCAAGGTCCTTGAGGATGAAAGAGACTGTGGATTTCCCGGTAGCTATCGAGCCTGTAAGCCCGGCAACGAGCATGACTCCCCCCCGATGAGCGAGATGTTCCTGCCGGTATGCTCACCTTCCCTCCGGTAGGAAAAAAATGTCTCCCTGGTGCAGCACGTGCAGGACTGCACATGGTGAATCATATCCGGTGACACGCCCGCGTTTTGCGCCTGCAGGGCTGCTATGCGGTGAAGGTCCACAGAGAGCCTCCCATCCATGGTATGGTCGGTATCAGCTTGAAGGGCGTCGATGACCTCCCGGCCCACTGCATAACAGCATGGTCCGATGGCAGGCCCCATACTCACGTGGATCTGCTGTGCGCCGCCGGCGCGCATGAGATGAACCGCCTTGGTGACGATCTTTTGTGCCAGACCCCTCCAGCCTGCATGCACGGCCGCGATCACAGGACTGTCATCGGCCCACATAAGGATCGGAACGCAATCGGCAGTACGGACACATAAAACAAAACTTCCGTCATGGGAAATGACCCCATCCGCCTCAGGGAATACACCAGGGGCTACATCCTCGGCACGGATAATCCTGTCGGAGTGGATCTGCTGAAGACAGATGATACGGCTGCCGGGCAGGAGCTCCCTGAGCCTTCCTTCCACAGACCCCGGGCTCCTGTCCAGGTCTTTTGTCACCTCTTTTGTGCAGAATACCCCTTGCATATAATGAGCTATAGCGTACAAGGCCGTCATCTGACAAGGAGAAGCCTTGTGCTTCCATCCGGTAGGGTGCATCCGGTTTAAGGCTTTTGTTGCTTGACAATGACCTACCCTGCATGTAAATACTTACCGCTCAAAACTATTTGAATTTGAGGTAATTCATGAAGCGCACATTTCAACCGCACAATACAAGGCGGAAACGTACGCACGGATTCCTGATTCGTATGCGCACCAAAGGCGGCAGGCTGGTCATCAACCGGAGGAGGGCCAAGGGACGGAAACGTCTGTCGGTCTGATGTCAGACGAGACATTCCCCCGGATAGAGCGGCTGAGGAAAAGGATTGATTTCAAAAGGGCTGAAAAGAACAAGGTTGCGCGTCTGGTCACCAAACACCTGGTCATCCTTGCTGCCCCAAACGACTGCACCCATGCCCGCATCGGTATTACCGCAAGCAGGAAGATCGGCGGTGCTGTTATAAGAAACAGGATAAAAAGGCTCTTGCGAGAGATTTACCGAAGAAACAAGCATCTGTTTCCTCAAGGCCATGATTATATCCTGATCGCAAAAAACGACATGACGGATATTGCGTACCAAGACCTGCTTCAGGAGATAGCAAGGGCTATTGGATCACACACATGGGAAAAGCAATACTCATTGCACTGATACGCCTCTACCAGGAGGCCGTCTCGCCGATGCTCACGCCCTCATGCAGATTTCACCCAAGCTGCTCTGAGTATGCAGCCCAGGCCATAGAGAAGTATGGTACGGCACGAGGCCTCCTGAAAGCGGCCTGGAGAGTGCTTCGCTGCAACCCGTTTCACAAAGGCGGATTCGATCCCGTGTAATACTCATCCGGAGATGAAGACAAGATGGAAAAGAGGACCCTGCTTGCCATAGTTTTATCAATGGCCATTCTGTTTGTCTGGGGTATTGTATTTGACCAAACAAAAATAAAAGGCACACCACAGCCAAAACAGAAGACCGTAACCGTCACACCGAACCAGCCGGCAAAACCCATGGACGTTGCATCCCCTGCGGCAACTCCTCAGTCAAACATCAAGTCAGCAAGCGCTGTTGTTGTGGAAACTCCCTTATATACAGCCACATTCACCACCAAAGGCGCCGAGCTCGTCTCTCTGAAATTGAAAAAATACTTAACCACCATGGATAAAGATGCAAAGCCGGTGGAGCTCTTAAAGGCTCCTATGCCCACACTCCTGCTGAATGGCGGCTTTTCGGATGCGGGCCTTATGTATGAATCCTCCCAACAGGGCACCATCACTGCATCCGATACACCACTGGCAATCGAGTTCCGTACAGAGGCTTCAGCGGGTATCACATTAAAAAAGATATTTTCCATAGACCCCAAGACCTATCTGCTGGGATATCAGACCGTTATCGAGAATCACACCGCCGCACCAGTGTCCGCTTCGGGAGAAATCCTGTTCAATAATTCCTATCCCCTGGATGAAAAACGAAGCGGTTACGCCTTTGAAGGCCCGGTCCTGCTGAATGACAAGCACCTTGAGGAATTCAAGTTGGACAAGGTCAAGAATGTCGGGAGTTATAGGGATTTCACCGGAGAGATCAAATGGTTCGGGTTTGAGGACAAATATTTCCTCCAGACCATCATACTCAAGGCCGCATCAAGCACCACGCTCACGCTCAAGCGCACCGATGAAAAGACTGTTGAGGTCCACTATGCCTTTGCACCTGCAACTATTCAGGCCGGATCGGCTCTCATCAAGGACAATCTCATATTCATAGGCCCCAAACAGCTGAAAACTCTGGAGTCTGCGGGTTATGACTTGAACAAGGCGCTGGATTTCGGCTTCTTCGACATCATTGCCAAGCCCCTGCTCATCGCCATGAACTGGATTTATAAATACGTGGGGAGTTACGGGTGGACCATTATCATCCTGACAATCCTCATCAAGATCGTGCTCTATCCGTTGACCCTGAAGAGCTTCACCTCCATGAAGGAGCTCCAGAAGATCCAGCCGCTCATGAAGGAGATCCAGCAACAATACAAGGATGACAAGCAGAAGATGAATCAGGAGCTCATGCGGCTCTATCAGGAGCACAAGATAAATCCCATGGGCGGCTGCCTTCCCATGCTCCTGCAGATCCCTATCCTCTTTGCCCTCTACCGGGTTTTTTACCAGGCCATCGAGCTGAGACACACACCCTTCCACATCGTCGGGACCTACCTGCCTGATCTCTCTGCTATGGACCCGTACTTCATCACCCCCATCCTCATGGGGGGCAGCCAGTTCGTTATGCAGAAAATGACACCGACTACCGGTGACCCCACCCAGCAGAAGGTCATGCTCTTCATGCCCGTGGTCTTCACCTTCCTGTTCTTAAAATTCCCATCCGGCCTTGTCATCTACTGGCTTGTGAGCAACATCCTCTCAATCGCCCAGCAGGCCTATATAAACAGGAAACACGCTTAGGAGAGAAGAATGGATCAGGATTATAAAGAATTTGAAGCCAAGACCGTGGATGAGGCCATCATCCTCGCCATGAAAACCTTTCATGCTGATTTTGAAGACCTCGACATCAAGGTCCTTTCCGAAGGCTCCAAGGGACTGTTTGGTCTCGTGGGGACAAAGACGGCAAAGATAATGGCCAGACGAGCAAAGGCCGTACCAAAACAGACCTCGACCATCATAGAAGATAAGACAACTCCTGCCGCTGTATCTGAACCGAAGCCGATACCACGTACCGAGGCACAAGCACCTACACAAGATGACCTCCTTGAGGCAAGGGAGATCATCAGCATGCTCTTAAAGTTCATGAATATGCCCTGCGAGATCAAAATCCGCGAAGAGGGTCTCCTTGAGATTATAGGTGACGGCTCAGGGCTGATCATCGGAAAGCGCGGGCAGACGCTCGATTCACTGCAGTTCCTTCTTAACCGGATCGTAAACAAGTCAAAGCAGGAACCTATTTATATCACACTGGATACGGAAGGGTACCGCCAAAGGCATGTGAACCATCTCAAGGCCATGGCACTGAAAATGGGGCAAAAGGCAAGGCGTACAGGCCAGTCCATCTCTCTGGAAAAGATGAACCCTTATGACCGCAGGATTATCCACCTTGCCCTCAAGAACGAGAACGGGCTCAATACCAAGAGTATCGGCGAGGGCATCTATAAAAAAGTGGTAATCGTACCGAGGAAGGCATCGAGACAGTAACGGACACTATCTATGCCGAGTCGACCCCCAGAGGTCACGGCGCTATCAGCATCATCCGCATAAGCGGTGTGCATACGCTGGCCATCATTAAAAGGATCGGCTCACGGCCCAATCCTGTAGCCCATACCCAAACCTTTGCAATTATCCATAATCATGAAGGCGGCATTATTGACCAGGTTATGATAGCGTTCCATCCCGGCCCCAACTCCTATACCGGAGAGAATCTTGCTGAGATCAGCTGTCACGGCAACCCGCTGGTGGTGGACAGGATCATGGAGACAATCGCATTGACCGGCCTTGCCCGACTTGCTCACAAGGGGGAGTTCACCAGAAGGGCATTTCTGAACAACAAGATAGACCTCCTCCAGGCCGAGGCAGTAGGCGCATTGATAGGATCTTCAAGTTCTGCAGGCTGCGAGATGGCTCATGCCCTTCTGAAAGGTGCGCTCTCGGAGCGGATCAAGGCCCTCATCACGGATCTTATAGGTATCCTTGCCGACATTGAGGCCTCCTTCATCACCGATGACTCATCAATCCGGCCCGATGAGCTGTTTCAAAGACTTGAGGACGCCACCTCCCGAACCAAGGGGCTTCTCAAAGACGCCAATCAGGCCAAGGGGGTTTATAAAGGGATCGTTACAACCATTGCGGGGCTTCCGAACGTGGGCAAATCCTCCCTCTTCAATGCTATTCTCGGATACGACAGGGCTATTGTCCATCATGAGGAGGGAACGACCCGGGATGTCATCAGGGAGCACCTGAGCCTGGACGGGATCGACTTCGTCTTCCACGACACCGCCGGCATCAGGGAAACCGCATCTGGCCCTGAACAGATAGGCGTGGAAAAGACCATTGAGACGTTGAAGGGCTCAGACCTTGTCCTGTACGTAGTGGATGTCCGGGAAGGAATCAAACCCCGGGAAAGACACATGCTCTCATTGGCAGACAAGACTATCGTAGTGATGAACAAGGTCGATCTCATCAAAGACACCCTTAAGCCTTTAGAGGGATATGATGCCGTAGCCGTCTCGGCAAAATTCGGACACGGCATTGATGAGCTTTTATCCGCCATGCGGCAGGCATTCCCCCATGACCAGCCTTTGGTGTTTCTGGACAGGCACGCGCACCTGCTCGGCAAGACCCTTGAGAGCCTTGAGTCATGCTCAAAGGCCATTGCGGACGGTTTCACCGCAGACGTGCTCACCATTGATCTGAAGCAGGCCGTAGAGTATCTCAAACAAATGATGGGCGAGGCCGTTGATGAGGATATCCTTGAGAGGATCTTCTCAAGTTTCTGCATCGGCAAATGATGGACGACAATCTCATAACATGGATTCATGAGCTGAGGCGTTTCAACGACAAGCTCCATCTCATGGGCCCGGCCATGCTTAATGGCATCGAGCAGGAGCTTGAAGTCATGCTGCCGCTGCTGATGCGCATACATGAGCCTGTGCTTGCCGATCTCGGCTCAGGGTCGGGCCTGCCTTCAATCCCCTACAAGATCCTCCACCCGGACTCACACCTCTACCTGATTGAGCGCAGTGTTAGAAAATGCACTTTCCTGCGTCATGTCATTGAGATACTCGCCTTGGAGGGAGTGGTCATCATCTCACGAGACCCCCTGCATGAGGATATCGGTCTGTTTGATGCCGTGCTTGCCCGGTCGTTCTCACCATTATCGACACTGACAGATGTCTGCCTCAAAATCCTTAAGCCAAACGGGAGACTTTATTACCTCTTCACCGGCAGCACACCTGAATTGGCCCAAGACTTTCAGCCGGACGAGGTTATTTCGCATACGTGCGCAGGTTTTTCTCTGAACCTTGCAATCTTCAATCGCCTTCCCTGATGATGGGTATCTTCCTCGAAGCGCTCACCATAGGCTTCGGTAAGACCACCTGCAAGACCCCTGCATGATAGCTCGCTTCGACGGAATCAAGTTCAACGACTTCCGGCAAGGTAAAGGACCTCTTAAAGAACCCGTATTGCCGCTCGATAGCATGAAAGCTTTCCGCCGTCTCTTCATGTTCAAAGGGTTTCCTGCCACTGATAGTGAGCACCCCGTCAGTGATATCGAGCGTAATATCCTCACGTCTCACACCGGGCAGCTCGGCCTTGAGTGTCAGAGATACATCATCCTCGAAGATATCCACATAAGGTATCCATTGGCCCGGACTACGGGAAATGCCGGTGTCCCTCAGATTCTCCTCAAAAATCCTGTTCATCCTTTCTTGAAGCATCAAGAGATCTTCTCCGGTCGGTGCCTTCTTGTAGTTCTGTATCGCCATGGATTTACCCCCAGCTCTTTATGGCAGCATAAGGTCAATATGGCCCGCAAGGGCCTTCTTCAGCTTGGTCTTCACATTATTCTCAATCTGCCGTACCCTTTCTTTGGAGATAGCATATTGCCTGCCCAGGTCTTCCAAGGTCAACGGGTTCTCGGCCATAAGTCGCTGGCGTGCGATATCCTGTTCGCGCGGGGTAAGCTTTTCAAGCGCGGATTCGATCTGGGTCTTCACAAAGGACGCCCGCTGTGACTCTATGACCCTGTCCTCGGGATTGGACCTTGTGTCCACAAGGAAGTCCAGAAAGCTGCTGTCGCTGCCGTCGGTCATGGGGGTGTCAAGAGACTGATCCCTGTTCATGAGGCGTGATATGATCTCCTCAATGGCGTGGGGATCTGCATCAAGCCTGGCTGAAAGGGCATTGGACTGCTCGGTTATGTGCTCATCCATAACATCTTCTTCTGCCGACATCCGGTTAAGCCCGTAGAAGAGCCTCTTCTGGAGCTTGGTTGTACCCAGCTTCACCTGGGAAAAAAATCTGAGAATATAGTCATGGATCATGGCCTTGATCCACCATACGGCATAGGTCATGAGCCTATAACCTTTGCTGGGATCAAATTTTTTAACCGCAATCATCAAGCCGATAGTGCCTTCTTGCACGATATCCTCCAGGGGCAGCCCATAGCCTGAATAGTCCATCGCGATTCGGACGACATTTCGTAAGTTCGCAGTAATGAGCCGCTGGGCGGCATCGACATCACCATGCTCCTTTAACCGGAGAGCGAGCTCGTATTCCTCTTCTTTGCTGAGCGAAGGCAGCCTGGCAAATCTCCCTATAAGGTTCGCAGTGGAATTACTTTGTATTGCTGGCAGTTGCATTTTTCATTCATCTCCTTTTTATATGACCTAAATTCTCATAAAATTGTATCGATTCCAACAATCCGTATTTTTAGATGAAAAAAAGGGTTGAAGGTTTCATCTATTCAAGGTAAATAACAAAAACTTTGGAGGTTATCTAGGATGAAGTCAATCAGGGCAACTCTCATATATACCCTTGCGTTTGCGTTGCTGGGATGCTCATATACCCTCCACAACAAATATCCGCCGGAGCATCCGCCTAGTCCCGACCTGGACTTAAGCTCTATCCAGGAACCGGTGGCTCAAATAGAGCAACCTCTCATAGAAACCCCTCAACCCCAAGTACAAGAAAAACCCCAAGAAACGATACAGGAAACTCCAACTCCAAATGTGGATAAACCTGTTCATAAGAAAGTTACCCCGGGAGGGAAAAAGACTTATAATACCGAGTATGAGATCAATTCACAGGTACAGCTCTGGGTTGACCGCCTATCCAACAAAGACCGCCAGGAATTCCAAAGTGCCCTAGCCAGGCTCGACAAGATACGTCCTGCCATGGAACAGATATTTGAGCAGCACGGAATCCCCAAGGAACTTGTGTACTTGTGTCTGGTGGAGAGCAACGCTAACCCCCATGCGGTCTCCTGCTCAGGCGCCACTGGCTACTGGCAGTTCATTCCGGATACTGCAAAAAAGTATGGCCTGCAGGTAAATAAGTATGTAGATGAGCGTAAAGACCTGGAGAAATCCACTCACGCTGCCGCACAGTATCTGAAGCATCTTTATTCCATATTCGGCGACTGGTATCTCTCCATTGCCGCATACAACGCAGGTGAAGGGGCTGTCTCAAGGCTCGTGAAAGGCAAGGGTGTCTACACATTCTGGGATATTAAAAATTCCATGGACATCAAACCTGAAACCATCGATTATGTGCCAAGGTACATCGCTACGGTCATCCTGGCCAAGAACCGCGAGGCTTATGGTCTGCGCAAATCCGAGCCAAGGCCGCTGCCGATCGCCTCTGATAAGGTGTATAGTCCCGGATATCTGGACGACATAGCCAAGGCAAGTGGTGGTCTTAAAGGGTCTATTGCTGAAAATAGCCCTGATGTCATTACTGATACCATACCTACATCTATCAAAGATGCGAGAGAAAAGGTCCGGAAGAACTCAGGAAGATCATTAAAGCATGGTGCCGAGAGCCAGATGGATTCTTCCAAAGAATCCATACCCTACGTCACTCATACCATTCGCAAAAGTGAAACCCTGTATTCCCTTGCCAAGAAGCATTCCACCACGGTGGAGGCTATTGCAAGGGCGAACCGACTCTCTGTGCAACAGGGCTTGAAGGTGGGAAAAACCATTATCATTCCGGAAAGCCCTACCCATACCGCTATGAAAAAAGACGCCGGAGGGGATCATGTCCATTTAGTGGCCAAGGGCGAGACCCTGAAAGGTATATCCAAAGAACATGGGATCTCAGTGGATGAGATCATTCGTGCGAACGATATCAAAGACCCCGGCCTTATCCAACCCAAGACGGCCCTTGTCATCCCTGTTTCAGAAAGCAGACATGCCCTCAAAAAGGCTATGAAATACAAGGTGAAGAAAGGCGATACCCTCTGGGGGATCTCCAGACAGTTCGATGTCTCCACCATGGATATCCTGCGCTGGAACAGGCTCGCATCCGCAACCGAGATAAAACCCGGAGACAAGCTGACCATTTACCATCAATGACCGTACCCTGCGGGTGATACCGGGCATGCCCATTCACGACGGGGCTGTTTATTGCCTTTGAAGACCCTGACAAAAAGGAATTCAGGAAGGCGTATGCCCGGAATAATCGCCTGAATAATCGAAGGTATGTACCAAAGAAATTGAAAACACCCGTGGTCACCTTTATAATGTATTACATAATATCTTCATCATGCCGAGAAAGGAAACATATGAGAACGCATGTCTTATCTTTCATGATCACCGCTTTCATCCTCTCCTTATTACTATCCAACTCCGTCAGCTACGCTGACAGTTGGCAGCAAGCTTCTCTTCCCATAATTCAGGATCTCTATGCCGTGTGGGGTTCATCGGATGGGGATATCTATGCTGCCGGGGCAAGCGGTACGCTCATCCACTGGGATGGGAGCACTTGGCAGGAGATAACTACCAATACATCCAACGACCTGGCATCGCTGTGGGAACTGCCCAATATTGCAGTATTCTCGGCAGGCGATCTAGGGACGATCTTCCTGAACGGCGGCACCGGGTGGCGTATGTTCACGCTTACCGACAGTCATCTCAATGCACTCTGGGGATCATCAGCAACAAATGTCTATGCCGTTGGGTCATTAGGAACTATCCTATCCTTTAACGGAACCTCATGGAAGGACGTGTCCCC
Organism: Desulfomonilia bacterium; assembly: GCA_050014195.1. GTDB lineage: Bacteria > Desulfobacterota > Desulfomonilia > UBA1062 > UBA1062 > MWEI01. The sequence continues at coordinate 121,379 of JBEKDT010000005.1, forward strand.
ATCTATAACAACCGGATTCGACCTCTATTCCATCTGGGGCAGCACCGGGAATGACATATATGTCGGTGGGCAAGACGGGACAATGTACAACTATGACGGGACTACTTGGAAAGCCGTATTGATACCGACCTCTCAGGATATCCGCGCCATCTGGGGGTCATCCGGCTCAGACATCTATGCCGCAGGTACGCTTGGAGATATTATCCACTATAATGGGAATCAATGGTCACCTGTATATACAGCAAGCGGGAATCTTCTTACCTCTCTCTGGGGAAGCTCCTCCACCGACATCTTTGCAGCAGGGCAAAACGGTAAGATCTACCACTATTACAATAACGGGGTGACCTTGAACTGGTATGATATTACCCCTACCATTTCCATCACGAATATCAATGCCGTCTGGGGAAGCACCTCGGGCAAGGTTTATTTTGCAGGCCAAGACGGCACGCTCCTCATCTATACCAGGCCCGACCACATCCCACCCGTGATCAATTTTTCCGAGATATCAAAGAATAATGACGGCACTGCCTATATATCGACCCCCATAACCTTTTTATTCTCCGAGAAGATGGATCCGGCGACCATCAACGCCTCAACAATTATCCTGAAATCGGGACCTAACGTAGTCTCCAAACAGGTGAGCCTGTCCAGTGACGGCATGACCCTCAGCGTGAGCGGCGATGATGCATTCTCCACCCCCTATACCCTTACCGTCACAGGAGGCAGTAACGGCGTGAAAGACCTGGCAGGGAATGCTCTGGCATCAAGCTACTCGGTTTCTTTCACCACCGAGGCAAAACCCTCTTCCACAGGCAGTAGTGGCGGCGGCGGGGGCTGTTTCATCTCGTCAGCCCGGATGTAATCAAACCCGATCGTAAAAAGTTCACCCTACCCGACAAGCTCCCTGCAAGTTCCATATCTTCGGCTGTCGGATAAACCGCTACCAGGCCAGCACTTTCATCCCTGAAGCTGCGAGATAGGCCGTGATATCCTTATCGATATTCTTTAAGAGGATGACATTGCCGCCCAACTGAAGACCCGGGATCTCCAGTTCAGTCCTGCCCTGGGCCACCGTCATCTTCAGCGGGGGTCCCTCAAACTCAAGGCCGATTTTTTTCAGCACCTCATCGAGTTGCATCGAGTTCATATTTAACACCTCAAATGACTGCTGCCCGAGCATGGCAACCATATCCTGTCCAGGCATGACATCGGTGAGTATCACATTGCCCAAAAGAACCGGGGCCTTGTAGGATATCTTGACCACGCCGCCTTTTGTCAGGGCAATCTCCTTGTTCGTCTCAAAAGGGATCTTGAGGCGATTGAAAAGCACAGGATATGAATGCTTCAGGTCGACAACTTGTATGGGTTTTTTTTGTGCCCTTCCGGGATCTTTTCCGCCGATCTCAATGAGATCTATACCGAAGTGCCCTGCATAGCTCCTGATGGCAGAAGGTGTCTTTTGTTCCTCATTGCCTAGGAGATTGACAACGAACACATTACGCCGGGAAAAGTCCTTATATACGATCCACTTGCCGAAAAATCTGAGCTTCTCTTCTGATCCAACAAGGAGCGGGCTTGCGTCTTTATTGATAGAGAAGTACCCGGATACATTTAAGACCTTATCCATGAGCCCTTCCAGGTCCCTTTGCGATCCGGAGATGATGGTGAAGGATGGGAATGCCTTTTCGATAAACCCTTTCATTTCCGGAGTGATCTGAGCGTTCAAATCAAAGATGATCTTTCTGCCTGTATCCAACTCCATGACCGGGACCTCGGAGGTATTGATAGACATGCTGGTGCCGCCCGTGACGGGCATGTAATAGGTGCCTTTGTCTCTCTGTGTACCGCCCAGTGCCTTCAATGCCGGGAGAACCGATCCCTTGACCACCCTGAGATCCTGAAATTCTCCCGCTTTTGCAGTTTTTGTGCTGGCCCCCTGGTTTATTGATGGTGCCGGTGTGGCTGCTTGGGCTTGGGGAGAGACGGATGCCGAGATATCTTCCCTGTCATGAGATTTTGTTGCTGCGACTTCAGGAAAAGGAAGAGGGGTGGGCTTATTCTCCGGCCGCACACCGGAGGTGGTCGCTGAAACAGGGGAGCTCGGTAGGGTCGGAGTCTGTGCGTGATTTGCAGCAGTCAACACCTGCTTGATTTCAGGAAGCCTGAGCTTTTGACCTGGTATTATGAGATTAGGATTAGTGATCTCGGGGTTTAATTTCTTAACAAGGCCTATATATTCATGGAAGATACGCTCATCAGAGGCACCATAGATTTTCCTGAGAATCTTGGCGAGATATTCACCCTGTTGAATTACATATTCATTGGAAGAAACCTCCTTTACTTCAAATTCCTCCCGGGGCTGAGGCTTCTGCGCCTCCTGAATAGTCTTCGCATCACCTCTCATCGGGATCATGATCTTGGTGTCTGCAGGGATGTAGTCAAGGTCTGCTATGGAGGGATTTTCCTGTCTGAACCGTTTATAGAGATATGGCAGGTCTTCCTCCTTAGCCTTGTATCCCTCCATCAGGATCTTCCGCAAGGTGTCGCCTTCCCTGACCACATACTCGTTTGAAGGAAGCGTTTTGGCTCTCCTGGCATGTTTGACCAGCGTGATGTCCGCGGCTAAGGCACTCAGCGAGAAGGCGATCAAGGCCGCCAGGAGTACGGCCGTGCGGACATGCATCAATAGACCTCCTTCAGCAATTGATCATCATTAACATTTTTTTCGGCAGTAGGCACGCTGCCCTTCTTAAAGACCTCAAAACGTGTTTCCATTGAATCCCCCGGTGCCTCCTTCCCGGTCTTGGAGTTGACCCTGGCAAACACTACACCATCAGGTACCCTGAAATCACGCACCTGTCGGTCACGCAATGCCGTTGTCATAAAATCGACAAAGATGGGGCATGCGGTCTTACCTCCGGTTTCGCCGGCACCAAGCGAAGTCATACTGTCATACCCCACCCATACACCACACAATACATCGGGCGTAAATCCGACAAACCAGGTATCCTTGCTGTCATCACTCGTCCCTGTCTTGCCTGCCACCGGCCTCATGAGGGCCTTGGCCCGCCAGCCTGTCCCCTCCTGTACCACGTCCTTAAGGATGTTGGTAACAATATAGGCCGTCTGTTCCGAGATAACCCGCTGGTCCTGTTCGGACGTCTGGGTATTCATCGCATCTTGCGGGGGGACAATGCCCTCCGTGGTCGCGGTGGCTGCAGGGGCAACAGGAATAAAAGTGCCTGCAGGGGCCCGGAATATCGTCCCTTTCCCGCTCTGGACGATACTTTCGATCATATGGGGATTAAACTTCTGGCCATAGGTGGCCAATTCGGCATAGCCCTTGAACAGGTTGATCGGCGTCAGCACACCGGAGCCCAGGGCAAGGGAAAGGTTCCTGGGCAGTTCTCCTTGCATATCGAACCGCTTGAGGTAAGAGATGGCGTAATCAAGGCCTATCTCATTTAAGATCTTGATGGTGACGACGTTTCTGGACAAGACCAGACCGGTCCTCAAAGTGGTTGCGCCATAGAACCGTTTCTCGAAGTTCCTGGGCTGCCATACCTCCTCATCCGCACCGGCCTTATAGGTCACCGGTGCATCGAAGATGATGGAGGCCGGGGTCATGCCCTTATCGATGGCTGCGGCATAAATAAAGGGCTTTATGGCAGACCCGCTCTGTCTCTTGGCATCTATGGCCCTGTTGAATTGGCTCTTGGAATAATCTACCCCGCCCACCATGGCAAGGATACCTGCCTTTTCCAGGTCAAAAGCCATGAGCACACCTTGGACGGTAGGCTGCTGGGAGACCTCAAAGCCCCTGGGTGTAGAGCATAGCTGAATCAGATCACCGGGCTTCAGGTTGTTTGATGGCCTCCAGTTCCCCTTAGGTTCGATCCAGGCATAGCTGCTGGGACCAAGCTCGAGATGCCTGGACCCGAGTTTCACTGTCAATGGGTCCAGCTTCATCACCTCTGCCCAATAGAGCTCATAGGGCTCGTAACCCTTCCATTCGAGCTGGTTCGACTGAAAGGCGAAGATACGCTCCTTTTCGGTTAGGCTCACGTTCTTGACGGAACCCCGATACTTGCCTTGCCGCATCTCCAGCTCGATGACCCCTTTTCGAACGGCGAGTGTCGCTGCGCGCTGGAGATCCGGAACGATGGAAGTTCGGATAATGATCCCCGTGTTGAAGATGTCCTCGCCGAACTGCTTTGTTACCAGGATCTTCACATATTCGGTGATGTAGGGTTGATCGGTGAACAAGGCCACATCTTTGGCTACAATCCGAAGCGGGTCTTTGTATGCCTCACGTGCCTCAGCCTGGGTGATGTATCCTTCCGATACCATGCGTGAAAGGACATACCACTGCCTTCGCTTTGCCGCAGTGAAATCATTTAACGGCGAGTACCGTGTGGGAGCAGGCGCAAGCCCTGCAAGCATGGCCATCTCGGAGAGCTCCAGCTCTCTGCATTCCTTGCCGAAGTAGCGCAAAGACGCAGCCTGGACGCCGTAGGCACCGCTGCCCAGGTATATGCGGTCGAGATAGAGGTTTAGTATCTGCTCCTTGGTCAGTGCCTGTTCAATACGCAGGGCCAGTACGATCTCTTTGATCTTCCTACTGATGGTCTTCTCCCTTGTCAGAAGATATGACCTCACCACCTGCTGCGTGATGGTGGATGCACCCTGGACATAGGAGTTTGCCCTGATATCGGCGAGTAATGCGCTGATGATCCTGCGCGGCTCAAGTCCTACATGGTCGTAGAAAGTGGAATCCTCGGCGGCCACTATGGCCTGCTTGAGGGTGATGGGGATGTTGTGCCCGTTCAGCACGATCCTGCCTTCAGGGGGAAAATATGCTATCGGTGTCCCGTCTGCAGCAGTAACCTTGCTGAGCTTGGTGGTTTCATCGTTTCTCAGCTCCTCGATGGAGGGGAGCCCCCTGAGCACGAAGACATAGACCCATGCGCCACACAGGAAGATGAAGATCACGATGAGGAGAAGTATGAATCTGAGCCATCTCATAGTGTTCCCTTACATATCAATATGGCTGCGAAATGCAAGCGCAAAGAGGTGGGGAACAGGGGCTGGACGAAGGGGAGGGGTTGTGTTAATGGTGCTGGCAATAATCATCGGCATGAACCCCAGAGAAACCTCTGGACGATATACCATATCAAGCTGCTTTACTAAGACATACGCCTTCTCGTCTGATTGAGCGGTCGCGAAGGCACCATTGATGCGGAGGAGCAAATGGCGACGGATTACAAACCTCAGGAGATCGAGGCCAAGTGGCAGAAACGCTGGGAAGACGGCAAGCTCTTCAAGGTTCAAGTCGATAATTCAAAGCAGAAATACTATCTCCTTGAGATGTTTCCCTATCCATCGGGCCGCATTCACATGGGCCATGTGCGCAATTACACTATCGGTGACGTGGTGGCCCGCTACAAGAAGATGAAGGGGTTCAATGTACTGCATCCCATGGGATGGGACGCCTTCGGCATGCCTGCCGAGAATGCGGCCATTGCAAGTGGCGTGCACCCCAAAAAATGGACCTATGAGAATATGGCGTATATGAAGGTCCAGCTTAAACGAATGGGCTTCAGTTATGACTGGGACCGTGAGATCGCCACATGCGATCCGGACTACTACCAGTGGGAGCAGCTCTTCTTCATCCAGATGTTCGAGAAAGGCCTTGTCTATAAAGATCGCACCTTTTTGAACTGGTGCGACAGCTGCAAAACCGTGCTCGCCAATGAGCAGGTGGAAGACGGGGCGTGCTGGCGCTGCGGGACCCAGGTTTACCTGCGGGAATACGACCAATGGTTCTTCAGGATCACTCAGTACGCCCAAGAGCTTTTAGACAACATTGAACGACTCAAAGAGGGGTGGCCCGAGCGCGTGCTCATTATGCAGAAAAACTGGATCGGCAGGAGCACAGGCTCACTCATCAGATTCCAGATCGAAGGAACCACAGAGGACATTGAGGTCTTTACAACCAGGCCCGATACACTCTACGGAGCAACGTTCATGAGTATCGCACCTGAGCATCCCCTGGCCAAGACGCTGTCCAAGGGCACGGATCAGGAACGAGCAGTGAAGGCATTCGTGGAGAAGACCCTCAAGGAGGACAAGATCACCCGCACATCTGATTCATATGAAAAGGAAGGTGTGTTTACCGGCAAATACTGCATCAACCCGCTCACCGGCTTCAAGATGCCCATCTATGTTGCAAACTTCGTGCTCTACGACTACGGCACCGGGGCGGTCATGGCGGTTCCCTCCCACGACCAGCGCGACTTTGAGTTTGCCAAGAAATACGGGCTTACCATCATCGTGGTAATCCAGCCAGAAGGCGAAGTACTCAGGGCGGAAACCATGGAGTCAGCCTATGAGGGCGAGGGCGTGTTGGTGAATTCCGGCAGCCACAACGGCATGAAGAACATCGATGCCATGCCTGCCATCACGGAGCACCTCTTTAAGGTAGGCAGGGGCGAGACCACAGTGAACTTTCGCCTGCGTGACTGGGGCATCTCAAGACAGCGCTACTGGGGAGCGCCCATCCCGGTTGTGCACTGCGAGAAGTGCGGGACAGTCCCGGTCAAGAAAGAGGACCTGCCCATCATTCTTCCGGAAGATGTTAAGCTTACAGGTACGGGCGAATCGCCTATTGCCCAGGTGGATGCATTCGTGAACACCACATGCCCGATATGCGGGGGTAAGGCCAAGCGGGAGACCGACACCATGGACACCTTTGTGGAGTCATCCTGGTACTTTATCCGTTACTGCAGTCCGAATCACAAGGACAAGGCATTTGACGCCGAGGAAGTGGCTTACTGGATGCCGGTTGATCAATACATCGGCGGCATTGAACACGCCATCCTGCACCTCATGTACTCGAGGTTCTATACCATGGTGCTCCGCGACCTCGGGTATGTGGATTTCGACGAGCCATTTGACCGGCTGCTCACCCAGGGCATGGTCATCAAAGATGGGGCAAAAATGTCCAAATCCAAGGGAAACGTGGTGGACCCGGAAGACATGATAGGGCGCTACGGCGCTGATGCCACAAGGCTCTTCACCCTCTTTGCCGCTCCCCCGGAAAAGGACATGGACTGGAGCGACCAGGGGATTGAAGGTACTTACCGGTTCTTGACCCGGCTCTGGCGTCTCGCCATGGATATCAAGGACATGCAGGGTCCATCGATGATCAGCCGGATCCCGGCATCCGTTGAGCCAATCATGAGAAAGACCCATCAGACCATCCGCAAGGTCACCGAGGACATAGACAAGCGTTTCCGATTCAATACAGCTATTGCCGCCATGATGGAACTCATCAACGAGCTCTACAAGGCAAAAGAAGTGGTAAAGAACAAAGACGAGACAGCAGTGCTGAAGCATTCTCTCGAACAGCTGCTTATCATGCTCTCCCCTTTTGTACCACATATAGCCGATGAGCTGTGGGAGGCCATGGGGTTGACCGGACAGCTCTTCGAGCACCCTTGGCCGGAATACAATCCCGTTTGGGCTCAGAGTTCGGAAGTCACCATCGCAGTTCAGGTAAACGGTAAGTTGAGAGCCACCATTGAAGTACCTAAAGATGCAGAGCAGGCCCTTGTGCAAAGTACTGCTCTTTCAGACGTGAACGTTAAGCGTTTCATTGAGAGCGTATCCATACGCAAGGTCATCTATGTCCCGAACAAGATCATTAATATTATTGTTGCTGCTCTCTAGCCTGGTCTCCTGCAGATACGGCTTCGTCCTGGAGGGCACTGAAGGCGGCAAGAAGATCGCCCTGGACCCGAGCACGAACAAGACCCACCTGCGGGAGGGGGGCATTGTGCTGGATACCTATCTAGAACAGTCGCTGGCCTCTATGGGCATGCTCTCACCCAAAGATCCCAAACAGAGACTCGAGTGTTCCATAGTCTCCTCTACCAGTGGGCGTATTACATCGGTTTCGCTCAAGTCAGGAGACCGATACCGGCTCACCATCAGTGTGCTTGCAAAGTTGACTGATGCATCCGGCAAGGTCCTCTGGCAAACCACCTTTTCCGATACCGGGACATTCTCGGAAGGCGGCCAGGACGAAGATGCCCTGGATGAGGCCTGCAGACAAGTCTCTCTTCAGATCGCACGGGCCCTGGCAGCACTGAGGATATGAGCGCGCAGAAATCCAAAAAACCATTTCTCAATGCCGTTTTTATAGGCCAGGAAACATTCCTCATGGAAGAGGAGCTCTCATGCCTGAAGAATCGGCTTGGCGAGAATGCATCAATGAACTGGGCGGTCTTCAATGCCGAAGAAGGACCGGCTATGGATGAAGTCATAAGCCTATGCAACACCATGCCCTTCCTCTCTGATAGAAGGGCCATTATCATCAGGAACGGCCACAAGCTTACTGCGAAACAGATAGATCAGGTTATTACATACCTTGATAACCCGTGCGAGACCACCATGCTCATTACAGTCATGGAGGCGGAAAAAACGGATAAAGATCTCGCAAAGCTCCTAAAAAGGTTCGACGGCATGGCGGAAATCGTCCGGTTCGAGTCCATAAAGAACAGATCCGAGCGCACAGCCTGGATCATGGACAGGGCGCTCCTTCATGGAAAGAAGATCGATAAGGATGCCGCTGTGCTGCTTGCCGAGATTGCAGGGAGCAGCATGTGGTATCTTGATAGTGAAATTCAAAAGCTCTGCCTGTATGTGGCTGATGATCCTTCCATCACCACAAAAGATGTCCATGAAGTCGTCATGCGCACGCATGAGCCCGCCATATTCGCCTTCCTTGATGCGCTGTTCGACCGGAAGAAGGATACCCTCTCAAGGCTCTATGATCTGGAACTTACCGGGATCGCCGAACTCGAGATCATCAGCAGGATAGAAAACCAGATCATCAATCACTACGTCGTACTTTCCGGCAGGGACTGGAAAAAGATGAAGATACACGATTTTATTGCAGACAAGGCCATGAGGCGCAAGTCCCTCTGGAACATGGCGCAACTCTTATCCCTTCTTAAGGATGTCCGTCAGATAGAACAAAGGCTCAAATCGAGCTCAATCGTTCATGTATATGCCTCCCTTACCGAGGTGATCGGGCGGCTTGTGCTGCCCCCCAGGAATGAGGGGAGGATACTTGGCAGGTTTTAAGCTTTAGGAGAGCTGGGCATTCACCATCTTGGTCAGGCGGGAGATCTTCCGGGATGCGGTTCTCCTGTGGAGAGCCCCCTTGCTCACGGCGCCGTCCAGGCGGGCGACGGCTTCACGGTACAACTCACGTGCCTTATCTGTTTCTTTCTCGCTCAGAGAGGAGAATATCTTCTTTATGGTGGTATTAATAACGGACTTGTGGCCCCTGTTCCTCAAGCGCCGCTTCTCACTCTGTCGCTGCCTCTTCAGGGCTGAAGCATGGTTAGCCATTAACTTTTTATCCTCCTTTGTATCACAGCTACGAGGTGAATCTTAATATATGGGCTGCACATTTCTGTCAAGGCCTTTATGGCCGGTAGGGAACTGCCGCGACCATTCCTTAATCGGTATTATATACGAAGGCATGCAACAAAGTGCCCGGGTTCGGCCTCCTTCAGCTCCGGCTGTGCACGAGTGCATTCTTCATCTTCTTTTGGACATGCGGCCCTGTATGTGCACCCGCCTTCGAACCGTACGGGGAAGAACCCTGCACGCACCCGAGTCGGACTCGATGCATGGTCCTGGAGTTCCGCCCCGGGCACTGCGGCCATCAGGCACTTAGTGTACGGGTGCAGGGGGTTATCAAAAATACTCAGCGCTTTTGCAAGCTCTACGATCCGCCCCTTATACATGACGGCTATGCGATGAGACAAATAGCCCACAATGGCAAGGTCATGGGAGATAAACAAGTACGACAGTTTAAATTGTGCCTGGAGATCCGTCAGGAGGTTAATAACCTGGGCCTGGATTGAAACATCCAGAGCAGAGACCGGCTCGTCACAGATGATAAGCTTCGGTTTGATGGCCAATGCCCTGGCAATACAGATTCTCTGCCTCTGCCCGCCCGAGAACTCATGAGGATAGCGGCCCAGTATATCAGGGCTTAAGCCAACCATTTCAATCAGTTGTACGGCCCGATCCCTGATCTCGGCTTTGGCAAAAGTCTTGTGAACGATCATGGGCTCTTCAATGATGGACCTCACCTTTTTTCTTGGATTCAAAGAGCCGAAGGGGTCCTGGAAGACTACTTGCATACCCTTGCGGACCTTGCGGAGCATTTCTCCCTTTGCCTGTATGACATCCGTCCCGTCAAAGATGATCCTGCCTTTATCCGGGGTTTCAAGCCTTAAGATCAGCTTGCCTAACGTGGTCTTCCCGCACCCGGACTCCCCCACAAGCCCCAAGGTCTCTTCCGGCCATAGGTCGAGATCTACGCCGTTGACTGCCTGAACTTGTCCGATCGACTTACCAAAGGCCCCTGATCGGATGGGGAAGGACTTCATGAGCCCTTGTACGGCAAGGAGAGGGTTCATGCCTCCTTGTACCTCCAGCAGCTCACCTCTCGGCCCTCAGAAGGGTAAAAGATCGGGGGAAACTCCACCCTGCAGATGTCCATAACTTCAGGGCACCTGGGGTTAAACGTGCATCCCAAGGGCATATCCTTGAACGTAGGTACATTACCCGGGATGGCATAGAGCCTATCACCCCTGAAGCCTGCGCTGAGCCTTGGTACGGATTTCATAAGCCCTTTGGTGTAGGGGTGCAAGGGTTCTGAGAATACCGCAGGAGCTTGAGCGTATTCCACCACATGGCCTGTATACATGACAGCCACATCCTGGCATACCTGTGCAACAACGCCAAGGTCATGGGTCACCAGGATGATGGATGTGCCTATCTCCTCTTTCAGATCGTGCATGAGGCACAGGATCTGTGCCTGGGTGGTTACGTCCAGGGCGGTGGTGGGTTCATCGGCAATAAGCAGCATCGGCCTGCATGCCATGGCCATGGCGATCATAACCCGCTGGCACATGCCTCCGCTGAGCTGGTGGGGATAATCCCCTATCCTCTTTTGGGCTTCAGGTATGCCGACCATGTCCAACATGCCCACTGCGATCTCAAGGGCCTGTTTTTTTGTACCCGCCCGCCGGCTTTGGTGCAAAAGGATCACCTCGGCAATCTGAGAGCCTATGGTGAACACCGGGTTCAGCGAGGTCATGGGTTCCTGGAAGATCATGGAGATCTTATTACCCCGAATGGACCGCATACCGTCCTCGTCAAGACCCATGAGGTCGATGCCCTGGAACATGATGCTGCCTTTCGTAATCTTTCCCGGCGGATCAGCCACCAGCCTTAGGATGGACAGGGCAAGCACCGTTTTACCGCAACCGGATTCGCCTACGATGCCGAGTGTATGCCCGGACTTCAGTGCCAGGTCAACACCGTCTACGGCCTTCACAACGCCTTCGGGGGTAAAAAAAGATGTATGCAGGTCCTTAATTTCCAGGAGGTTTTCCCCCTGCCCTATCCGGGACAGTATATCAAGTCCTGCAGTAGTGCTCTTAGTGGCCATTTAGCTCATTCCCTAAGGCAGACATATCTTGCCTTGTAAAATATAACAGATTCCCTGCCATTAGGATACAATCAGTCATTATCTCAAGGAATGGTTCATTCTCAGAACAGCACCTTCGTACCACCGCTCTCACAGAGAAAGTGAACCTGGCTGAGAGCTTCCTTCATCCGGATTGCCTTTGCTACCTCAGCATACAGCTTCTCTTCAATCGGCTCCACCGTGGAGACAGGCCTTTTGTCATGGCTGAAGCCGTTCCGAAGAGATCGGACATGGCCGGCCACCACCGCATAGCCGCATCCGGCAAGCCCGCAACATGACCGGTCCGTTACTGCATATCCGACAAGATACAGGATCTTGCCTGTTCTATGGTCGAGTTCTTCTTCTTTTATGAAGAGATAATGGCCTCCAATCGCATCAACTTCTACCCCAAGTAAAGGATGTACAAATTCCACTGTCTCTCCCCTTATGACTTTCCCATGTCCTTTCTCATAGATGGCCATATCTTCAGTGATGTCAAGCCGATCATCGTGTTGCCACAATGCATTCCATGATTGTTATCTCTTGATAATCCGGTTAAAGTTTGTATACCGCTCCACCGATGAACCATATATCATGGCCTATAAAGGGTGCTGTACTATCCTCGGAAAGGTTTTGTTTAAGAGATGAGCTTATTTGACAAGTTCTTCGGGCGTAATAAGGCATCCAAAGAGATCGCTGCCTGCGAAGCAGCGTTGGAGAAGCGCCCGAATGATACCATGATCCTCAAGAAGCTTGGGGACCTATACAACCAGGCGAACAATATCAAGAGCGCCTCCGATATATATGTCCGCCTCGGTGAGATCTACAGTGAGAAAGGGTTCTACCCCAAGGCCATTGCCTTGTACAAACAGGCCATCAAAATAAACCCATCCTGGGAAGGGCCGTATGAGAAGCTTGCCGATCTCTACCAGGTGCAGGGATTTTCCCGGGAGGCAGCCACCCAGTATGTCAAGCTTGCCGAGATGCTCGAAAAGAATGGAGACAGTGTAGAAGCCACCATGTATATGCAAAAGGCCGCAGAGCTCGACCCGGCCATTACCCAAATGAACAAGAAGGTCCAATCCTTCAAGGTGAAGGAAAAGGCCATGACGGAACCCATTCCCAAGGCCGTTCCCAAGCCTGATCTGGAACGTACTGATTTCTATGATCTTAACAAGGAACTAGACAAGCAACTGGAAAAGGAAATAGAGGAGTTCTCCATCGATGAGACTTTCGAGGATACTGTTGATACCACCGGGGTAGAGTCCGTATTCAAAGCCATCGAGGAAAACACACCAAAGGAAGATAAAGATGACCCTCTATTCCAATACAATATGGGCCTTGCCTACCGGGAAACAGGGCTGCTGGATGAGGCCGTCGAGGCCTTTAAAAAGGTGATCGGTACAGGCGATAAACTCTACGATGCCTATGTCATGCTTGGGGTAACCTATCGCGAAAAGGGCCTTTTCAATGAGTCTCTTGATGCGTTTCGGCAGGCGGTATCCCTGAAAGAGGCATCTGCGGAAATGAAAGTCGGGATCCTTTACGAGACCGCACAGACTTATAAGGCCCTGGGAGATAATCTGAATGCCTTGTCCATCTTCAGAGAGATTCAGAAAGAGCACAAGGAATTCAAAGATGTCGAGCTTGAAATAATCCGCCTGGCGGGTGGAGGATAATATGGCCGTTATCAACTATTCAAAAAAGGAAATCTCCGCGAAGATCGTCTATTATGGCCCTTCCCTCTGTGGAAAGACCACAAACATCCAGTCTATTTATGCCAGTATCAAGCCTGATCAAAAAGGTAAGCTTGTGTCACTGGCAACAGAGGCCGACCGTACTCTGTTCTTCGACTTCCTACCCATAGAGATTGCAAACATCCGTGGTTTCAAAACCAGACTCCACTTCTATACCGTCCCCGGCCAGGTATATTACAATTCCACACGAAGGGCCGTGCTCACCGGTGTCGACGGCCTTGTATTCGTCGCCGACTCTCAGCGGGACAAGATGGAAGAAAACATCGAAAGCCTGAACAACTTGGAAGAGAACCTCAATTACTACGGGAAGAGTATCAAGACGATACCGATTGTGATCCAGTATAACAAAAGGGATCTTGCGGATGTACATCCGATTGCCGAAATGGAGCAGATCATCAATCCCTATGGATACCCATCGTTCGAGTCGGTGGCCACCACCGGAGAAGGTGTTCTGGATACGCTCACCAAGATCACGAAAATGGTTCTCCAGCACATCGAGATGGGAACGAGCGGCAAGCAGCAGCGAACTGCACCAACGCCTCCGGAAAGACCTTCCCTTTCTCCGGGGCTGTCCCAACCAGGCCGGACCCAGCCAGGCATGCCTCAGACCGGAATATCGCAACCGGGCTTATCCCCTCATGGCGCAACACAACCCGGTCCGTCCCAGCCTCCTGCTTCACCAAAGGCGCCGGAACCCTCTCCTGTGAGGCAACTGGAGCCGACCTTAGATCTGTCCAGGTTTAATGAACCAGAGCCTCTTTCCGGTGAACCCGTAACCAAGTCCGTTATAGGTAGGATTCAGATTGTGGGCACAGATAATGCAGAAATTATCTCGGCAAACGCTATCAGCATTCCAATACGGATAAAAATTGAGGGTGACATGAAGGTGTACAAGATGGACCTAGCCATCAAGCTTGATGGCTTCAAACCCGAGGATTAAGGGTGTTCGAGCAGTGTCTATGCTCACGGGGATACTGCCGATAACCTTTCTCGAAGGGGTTCCCTTATCTTGGCCCGTCATCAGTACAATCCTTGGGGATAGTTACTTTTTTGTCATTGCAACAACACTTTTGTCCATCTTCCTTATTGGTGTGTGCATGCTCATCAAGTACTCACCCCTTATGTTCAATGACCTTAAGAACTTTACCAACAATGAGATGCCGGACAAAGGCATCATCTTGTGGATAGTCTTTATCCTGCTCATACCTCTGTTCTTCAATGTCGGCCCCATGGTGCCCCTTCTCTGGTGGCTCTTCCTGCTGTGGGGGTACATGATCCCTGCTGAAAAGCGGATCACCTTCTTCTTCGTGTTCCTGACACTCATGTCCAGCTGGATTGCACATGTAGGGGCGGGTTTCATCACCTACACTGAGAACCAGCTTAACCTGCAGATCTATACTATCGAACACAAGATTGCCAATGAAGCGGATACCGCTCAAATATCTTCATGGATCAAGACTCATCCTGCTGATGCAGAACCCATGAACGCCATGGCACTTATTGAGATTAATAGATCGAATTATAGTGATGCCATCAAGCTCCTCAACCAGGGAATCGATCTGGAACCCAACAATCCAAGATTCTACAATCACTTGGGCATCTCGTATCTCGGCTTGGGGAAAAGCAAAGAAGCATTGAAGTCATTCCAAAACGCCATCTCGCTCATGCCTGATAACATGATCTACCATTACAACGTAAGCAGGCTCTACCAATCGACCTATAACTTCTATGAAGGGGAAAAGGCCATTGCCACTGCAAGCGGTCTTGATGCAGATGGGGTAAGGCGTCTTCTGGACGTAGAAAACGCTGCAGGGAGGACTCTGTATATCCAGGAATACACTCCGCTGTTGCTTCAACTCGCACGGCAGATGAGACCTTCGCAGGACCTAAAGGCCGCTGCCGACGCCCTGTGGACTTTTGCCTACGGCCTGTTTCCGAGAAAGGCGTCCGTTTTTCTGGCAATAGGAAGTTTTCTCATCTTCGTTATGTTAAGCTACATCCCCGATGACAAATTCACCAAGCAGTGCAGCCGATGTGGAAAGCTGTATTATTCCGGCACCAAAACAAAAACCGGCAGCCCCATATGCCTCCAGTGCCATTGGATTGATGTGAAAACAAAGAAACAGCAAGGGAGCATACTGCACCATAAGACCGAAGAGATCAGAAAATATAAGACACACAGTTATCAGAAACTGCTCCGGCTTGAGCTTATGCTGCCCGGTCTAGGCTCATTCCTGACCAACAAGACGGGTATCGGCCTGATCCGCATCGTCGTTTTAAGCGCTTCTCTCATGGCTATCCTAACCGGTGGACAGTTCATCATCTCTTTCATTCAGGTTCAAGTTGAGTTTACCACGATCGTCAGGATCACCGGTGTTATCTCCTTAGTGTTACTCTTGATAAGGGCTTACAAAGCCCCTCCGATCAGGTACGGGGTGTAACATGGCATTGCTCGGGACGCTCAAAGGATTCGGGGTTACTGAGATCTTCCAGCTTATCTCCCAGCAGATGAAGACAGGGGCACTGATCCTATCCTCACCTAAGGCTAATGTCACCATCACTTTTGAAAACGGGATCATCGTGGGCATAACCTCCGACCAGTGGGAAAGGGATCCTAGGGCCGATGTGCTGCTGAAAGCGGATTATGTCAACGATAAAGAGCTCAAGGCGGCATTCGAGAGCGAGAAGAAGAATTCTGAACGCTGGCATGAGATATTGATCTCAAAAGGTCAGCTGAAAAAGATCTTCCTGGACCGGGCTACCACCGTCGTGATTAAGCAAATACTGCTTGAAGTGTTCCAGTGGAGAGAAGGAGGGTATAAGTTCGATGACTGGAACACCGAGTCAGAAAGTATGCTCTCCTGCCATATTCCCACTGAGGGAGCCATCCTTGACACATTACGCATCATTGATGAATGGCCTACAATCAAGCAGAAGATACCTCCGGTGGATTATTGTCCTGTGACTATCATCCCCATCACCGAAGAGATCGTCCGCCATCACGATCTATCGGACGTGGATATGCACATCTACGACTTGATTGATGAGAAACGGACCGTCGAGCGGATAGTAAAAGAATCGCTGGAGCCCCCCTTCGAGGCACTAAGCTCAATTGTCAGGCTCCTGGACATCGGGCTCGTGGAGGTCTTCCCAGAGGGCGCCAGGGACATACGTGATGTCGCAATCGCCCGGAACCTTTTTTTGAGCAAGATCAAACAGGTGGCTCTCTATGTCGTGCTCGTTCTCAGCATCTTCACACTCGTCATCATAGGCCAGCCCCGGATTACCAAAGGGGGGTTCATACCCAAGGAGATCAAGACATACCTTAACGACCAGAAGACGGTCCTGCAACGTTTCAGCGGGAAGCAGACAGCGCTTTCAATGACAGATACAAATAACTATGGCCATTGAGGCGCATCTTCACGGGAGTAAAGGCTACATCGAGGTATCTTCCCCTTTCACAGATATCCGAGTCCACCGTACACCGTAGCGTGTGAAAGACCCGATTGGAATGTCTCAACACGAGTTTGGTCTGCCCGCCTTCAAAGACCCTCCGCCCAACGATCTCCATGGAGGGGATCAAGAACACCGGTTCCGGGTTACCCTCACCGAATGGGGCAAGCAGTTCCAGTTCATCTAAAAAAGCCGGTGTGAGATCAAGGGGGGATATCTTGAGATCTACCTCGAATGTGGTTAGTTTCCGGTGCATCTGAGAGCCGACGGCCTCATTAAGGGCCGGGGCTAACAACTCAATCTGTTCTTCAGAGATGCTCAAGCCCACGGCCATCTTGTGCCCTCCAAAACTGTTGAGAAGCCCTGTGGAATTGTTAAGGGCCCGGTGCAGGTCAATACCCACCAGCGACCTGCCTGAACCGATACCGATACCATCCATAAACGATATGACTATGGCGGGCCTGGAGAAAATGCTCACCAGCCGCGATGCCACGATTCCCAGGACACCGATGTGCCAGTTATTTCCCCAGACTACGGTCACGTTTTGCTCGGAGGGACGATCCCTCAATTGATCAAGCGCCATCACCAGGACTTTCTGCTCATGGATCTGTCTTTTCCTGTTCAAGCCGTCGAGTTCCTGAGCCAAGGCATGTGCCTTCTTCTCATCGTCTGTGGTGAGCAGGTCAAAGGCCTTTCTGGCATCCGATATCCTACCCGCCGCATTGATCCTTGGACCTAATATGAACCCCAGGTCGCGCGAGATGACCTCTTTCTTGATGCCGGCAACCTTCACCAGCGCTGAGATACCCACCCTCAACGATGAATTCATGACATTTAATCCCTCTTTAACGAGAATGCGGTTCACCCCGGAAAGACTTACTGCATCGGCAACGGTGGCCATAGCAACAATATCGAGTTCATCCTTGAGGTTAGGCAGATCCTGCATGCCGCGCTCTCTGAGCAAGGAGCGCAATACTACGATAAGGTGGAATACGACCCCTGCACCGCAGAGATCTTCCCCGAAGAACAGACAATCACTCTGTTTGGGATTGATGAGAGAGTATGCATCAGGAACAAGCTCATCCACCTCGTGGTGGTCAGTGACGATCACATCCATTCCCAGCGAGTTTGCGTAGCTCACCTCATCAGTGGCCGTAATCCCGCAGTCGGCGGTGATGAGCAGGCTCACACCCCTGGCATGCAGTTCGTCGATCCCACGCATGTTAAGGCCATATCCGTCGGTGACACGGTCGGGTATGAAGATTATCGGCGGCTCACAGCCTATACCCACGAGGAAGCGGTGTATGAGCGCTGCGCTGCATACACCGTCCACATCGTAATCCGTAAAGACACCGATGGTTTCTTTCTGATCAATAGCCCCTATGATTCGCTCGCATGCCTTCACTATCCCTTTCATGGACCGAGGGTCTTTGAGCTGACCGAGATTCGGCGCAAGAAAGTTCAGCACCTCTTTAGTATCCATCATCCCCCGGCCGCGCACGAGGGACCGAAAGGCCGGAGTGAACCTCAGGGACGGCAACGCAGTCTCATCGACCTGCCCTCGGATCACCCATTCGGGAGATATACATATCATGCCTCTTTCCTTAACCCTGCTGCGGGAGTAAGTCAAGGAGGGCCGGCGAAGCTTATACAGCCTTCCAGCGCCTTTCTCGTGCGAGGCATGTCGACAGGCTTCACCTCCATGGTGATGGTTGAACCGTATCCCGTACCTAAGAGAGACGATACGATAGCCTGAAAATCAACACTCCCCTCTCCCAGGGCCAGATGCAGATCGTCCTTCACGCTTGTCCCCCCGTGGTTGTCATGAACGTGCACATGTGCAATCTTCTCGGGGCAGTTATCTATGAAGCGGTAAGACGTGTTCACCTTGGCCAGAAGCTGAGCATGGCCGATGTCCAAGGTCATCCTAAGATCGCCGATGGCCTCGAATGCGGCTTGGAAACTATCATAGCGTTCACTTAAATTTTCTATACAGATCACCATGCCCGCCTTTGATGCATAGCCTACCATCTCTTTAAGGAGTTCGAGCTTTTGAGGGATAAGTCCTTCCGGGGCCCATCTCTTATCGATCCAGAAATGCATGGTCGCCTTATCGATCCCCAGTTGCCTAGAGAGGTCTGTGAGAGCCTTAATCCTTGGTACGAAACGTTCTTTGAGGATGCCGATATCGAATGGGTTGTCTTCGTTGGGGAAATGGGCAAGATATGAAATGCCGTAGATTTCCTTCATTTCGAGAAGCGTAGGAATCCAGCGAAGAACCGTTTCCGGTTCATCCAGAGACATCTCAACAAAAGGCAGGCCGAGTCGCCCAACCTCATGAACCTCTGCTACGGTATGTGCCCTTCCCCCGATGGTGACTACGCTTCTCTTCATGTTTTCGCCGATTCATCCCTTGGAGGTCATCTGTGGCTCTGTTCATGAAGCCTACTCATCTGAAAGACTATTTCGAGATACATAAATCTTTTGAAATCCGCCGACATGAAAGAGATCTCAATGCGCCGCTCATCCTAAAAAAGGCAATTTGAATTATGTGCTTGTTTCGTCCGTACCGGTAAGCGGTCTGACCATAAGATCCATGCCGAAAAGGTCCACCACCTTCACCTTCTCACCCGCCTTCAATGTGGTAGGGCCTTTGGCATTCCAGTACTCACCGTGACAGAAGACTTTTCCTGTACCGTCCTCGGTCCAGACAAATACCGTAGCAATCTCATCCTTCAACCCTTCTGCGCCGACCCTGGAGGTCCTCCGCTGGGCCTTGACCACAAGGTAGATGGTAGCGGCAAAGAACGCGGCAAAAAAGAATGTGACCGGCAGAATAAGCCCATAGGAAACCTGGGCATAGAGCTCAGGCGTCCTGAAGAGCAAGAGCGAGCCCAACACCATGGATACGATGCCGCCCACAGTGAGCAAGCCGTAACTGGGCACCTTGATCTCGGCAATGAACATGAGTACGGCAAGCAGGATGAGCGCGACCCCGGCATAATTCACCGGCAAGGTCTGGAATGCGAAAAAGGCAAGAATAAGAGAGATACCGCCGATGACGCCGGGCAGAACAGCCCCTGGGCTTGAGAGCTCGAAGTAGATACCGGCAAGCCCTATAAGCATAAGGATGTAGGCAATGTTTGGATTCGATATTGTGGCAAGCAGGTGATACCTGAATCCCATGGGCTTAAACACCAGGTTGGCCTGCCTGGTATGGAGCACAAAGGTGTTTATATTTTTCTTGATCTTCCTGCCATCAAGCTTGGTCAAAAGATCGTCCATGTCCTGGGCCACGATGTCGATGACACCTTTGGCGAGTGCATCCTGGGATGGTGTGGATATACTCTTTCGCACGATATCCTCGGCCCACTGCTCACTCCTGCCACGTTCCCGGGCAATGCTTTTGGCATAGGCAACGGCATCATTGGTCACCTTGTTCACCATGGTGCTGTTTTTATCCTCTTTATCATCACCGCCGCCGATATCCACGGGGTGTGCGGCACCGATATTCGTCCCGGGCGCCATGGCCGCCACATCCGAAGCCAGCGTAATAAGGGCACCTGCAGAGGCTGCCCGTGCACCCTTGGGAGAGACATAGACGATCACCGGGACGTTTGCATTCATCTCCTTCTGGATAATATCACGCATGGCGGTATCCAGCCCCCCAGGCGTGTCAAGGCGTATGATAATTGCGGCCTTGTTGGTCTGGACTGCATCATCGATGTTCTCCATGACGAAAGAAGCGATAGGAGGGCTGATGGCATCTCTGACATCAATGACGAGGATATCGGCTGCGCGGAGACTTAAAGGCCCTGAAAACAGCAAAACGATCAGGGCGGCACAATTGATCAGCGCGGTAGAGCTAACCCAAGTACTTCCATTACCTTCTTGATATCTTCCCATACATCCCTCTTTTTTGATGGGTTCTGCAACAGATAACTCGGGTGATAGGTCGGCATGATAGGGATCCCCCGATACTCCTTGAATATACCCCTGAGCCTGCCGATCGGTGTATTCTCATCCAGGAGGCTATGGGCTGCTATCCTGCCCAAGGCCACAATGACCTTAGGGTTAATGGCCTGGATCTGTGCATGAAGAAATCCAATACACCTGCCCACCTCATCCGGCAACGGGTCCCGGTTGTCAGGAGGCCTGCACTTGAGGATATTGGCAATGTAGACATCCTGTCTCTTGAGGCCCATACCCTTTTCTATGATATCCGTCAGAAGGTTGCCTGCAGGGCCCACAAAGGGCCTGCCTGTCTTATCCTCCACTGCCCCCGGTGCCTCTCCTATAAACATGACCAATGCATTCGGATTACCCTCACCGAATACAACATTTTTCCTGGTACGGCTTAATCCACACGAGGTACATTCACCGATCACCTTTACGATACGCTCCAGCTCATGCTCAGTACCAAGATGTGCTTGCTTCTCCGAAGGCCTCGAAACCTCAATCTCCGGCAGTATGAGAAAAGGACCTGCCCACTGGGCCTCAACACGCAGGAGTTCTATGATCTGTTCCCTCACAGCCTTTCTTTCACGAGGTCAAGGATCTTGTGGGCGAGCACCTCTTTTGCCATGTGCTCAAAATCGTAGATCACGCCTTCCGGGGAGAGTATTACCCCGCTGTTTGTGTCGGAAGCAAAACCGGTGTTCGACTCACCGACCCGGTTTGCCACGATCATGTCGAGCCCTTTCCTGACCATCTTGTCTTGGGCATAGCTCTTGAGATTTTCCGTCTCAGCGGCGAAGCCGACAAATATTTTTGACTCCTTCATCGTGCGAATCGTTGCAAGGATGTCTGGTGTTGATGCAAGCTCTATATGGGCCGTCTTCTCGCCCTTCTTGATTTTGCTTTTTGAGTAGGTGTGGGGGGTGTAGTCCGCCACTGCGGCAGCCATGATGAGAATGTCAGTATCCGAGAGGTTCTCCTTGACGGATGCGAGCATCTGCTGGGCGGAGCGGACATCTATCACGGTGGCCCATGGCGCATACTCAACGGGGACAGGTCCGCTGATCACCTTCACCCTGGCCCCCCTGATGCAGCATGCCTCAACAATGGCGGCCCCCATTTTGCCCGTGGACCTATTGGTGATAAACCGTACAGGGTCGATATCCTCGCATGTAGGTCCCGAGGTAATGAGGATGTTGATGCCTGCAAGGTCGCGCTGGGCAAGTAACATCTTCACCTCTGCGATGATACGCTCTGGCTCCGGCAACCTTCCCGCCCCTTCCCATCCACATGCAAGCTCGCCTGTCACCGGCTCAAGCACATGGATGCCCCTGGCCTTAATGGCTTCCAGGTTGTCCTGGGTTGCCCTGTTGGCAAGCATATTCACGTTCATGGACGGACAGACAAGGACAGGGGCCCTGGTGGCAAGCACCGTACAGGTCAATAGGTCATCCGCAATGCCATGGGCCAACTTTGCAATGAAGTTCGCCGTGGCCGGGGCGATGAGGAAGAGATCCGCCTTGTCTGCAAGCGCAATGTGGTCGATTTCATAAGCCCCTGATTGTGTTGCGGGAAACATCTCGGTATGCACGGGTCTGTTGGTCAGTGTCTGGAGGACAAGGGGCGTCACAAAATGCTGCGCAGCCTGGCTCATCACCGCATGTACGTCAAGGCCGAACTGCTTGAGGCCGCGTACAATAAGCGGTGCCTTATAGGCCGCTATCCCGCCGGTTATGCCGAATACAACCGTCTTGCCCTCTAGATCTTCTCCTGGGGAACCATCCATATCTCCACCCTTGTCGAAAGGGGATTCTCTGTAATCAGGATCTCAGCGAACTTGTCCTGTTTCTTAAAGAATAGCTTAATGTTGCCAAGAAACTTATACTGGCTCAGGGAAACCCAGCCTTCAGAGTTCATGGAGGTGATGAAAAACTGCGAAAGAGACTCGGGCTCTATCCGGCCCGAGACAACCAGCCTTCCGAACCCGTTGGTGATACTACACTCCTTGGGCACCCTTTCGAGCTCGCCGGGGATGAGTATGTCGGCAAAATCAAGATACCTCGGCGACGGCCGTGTCTCTTGACTTGAAGACTCATTCGAAGTGACACTCTTTAACTGGGCGCAACCGGCCAGCATAAGCACCAAAACAAGACTCATCAATACAGCTCTTCTCATCATTATCCTCCCTAAAGGAATGGATTATACCTGCGCTCGGCCCCGAGGGTAGTTGCAGGTCCATGTCCGGGCAGCACCTTCATATCGTCCCCTAAGGGCAACAGCTTGGTCTTGATGGATGTGATCAATGTATGATAGTCCCCGCCGGGAAGGTCCGTTCTCCCGATAGAACCCGCAAAAAGGGTATCTCCCGCAAAACAGAGTTTCTTATCGGAAGTGACGAGCGAAATGCCGCCCGGAGAATGTCCGGGTGTATCCAGGACAGACAGGGAAATACCGTCGCCCAGAGAGATTACCTCACCTTCGCTCAAGAATCGGTCCGGGTCCGGAGGCTGCTCAATACGGATCCCAAAGAGCCTGCCCATACGCGATGCAGCCTGCAGCAAGGGCAATTCCGCCTCATGCATCATGATCTGTGCACCCGTTACATCCTTGATCTGCCTGATAGCCCCGATGTGGTCCACATGTGCATGGGTATTCACAATAGCCATGACCGTCAGGCCCATGGAGTCTATCTGACGCAGGATCTTGTCCGCCTCTCCCCCCGGGTCTATCACAATGGCCTGATGCGTCTGTTCATCCCCGAGGATGAAGCAGTTCGTCATGAACTCCGTAACCACAATCGTATTCAAAAGCATCGATCTCTCCCATCGCTACGGGACCTTAATTTATCTCGATAATAGCATGTTAAAGTCCGAACACACATACTAAATAGTATACCAGCCAGATTAGGTCAACTGCCATCACCCCTTTCTTCATGAAACCTAAATCCCAATAATTCTTTCCCGGAGATAAAGTTTTCCATGCATAAATCCGATTACATCTACTGGTATGGCACACATTCTCATAGTAGAAGACGATATCAACCTGGGACAGGTCATCTTCCAGGAATTGAAGAGGCACAATCACGAGGTGGAGCTCGTAGAGAATGCCGAAGCAGCGCTTGTACGCTTGGGAAAATATATCTATGATCTTATGCTCACCGACCTGAAGCTTCCGGGCATCGACGGCATCGAGCTCCTGAAGCGGGTCAAGGCGACCAACCCCACCACTATTGTGCTTGTCATGACCGGATATGCCTCTGTGGACACAGCCGTTGTGGCTATGAAAAACGGGGCCCAGGATTTCATTCAGAAACCCTTCGGTTTGCATGAGCTGGTACAGAAAATCGATGATGCCCTGGCTATCAAACGGATGAAAAACGAGATTGATTACCTGCGCCATGCCCAGGAAGACGTTATCTACCGTACTGCCGACATTGTGGGAGTAAGCCAGGCGCTCAAAAAGGTGCTCAAGCTTGTAGAGAAAGTGGCCAAGGCCGATTCCACCATGCTCGTCACCGGCGAAACAGGCGTAGGCAAGGGTCTTATTGCAGGCGCCATTCACCATAACTCAAGCCGGTGTGGGAACAACTTCGTACAGGTCAACTGCGCAGCACTACCTCAAAACATACTTGAAAGCGAGCTGTTCGGACACGAAAAGGGTGCCTTTACAGGGGCCGTTCGGATGCGTGTCGGCAGGGTGGAGCAGGCGAACATGGGGACCATCTTCCTCGACGAGATCGGAGATATGGATCTGGGCCTGCAGTCAAAGATATTAAGGGTGCTGGAAGAGAGGGAATTTGAGAGGGTCGGGGGAGAGCGTACCATCAAAGTGGACGTGCGTGTAATAACTGCAACCAACCAGGACCTGCATACCCTCGTGGAACAGGGTAAATTCCGCGAGGATCTTTATTATCGGATCAATGTAGTCAATATCCACATCCCGCCCATTCGTCAACGCAAGGAGGATATCGAGCCTCTGGTGACCTACTTCATCAGAAAGTACTGCAGAGAATTCAACAAACCCGAGATGGAGATAGAACCTCAAGCCCTTGCCGCCATCACAGAATACGACTGGCCCGGCAATGTCCGTGAGATCAGGAACTGTATCGAAAGGGCAGTGCTGCTGGCAGAAGGGACTATAGTAAGAGTCCATGACATCTCCATACTCCATCCAGGCCAGAACCAGGCTCCCTTAACCCAGGACGGAGGGAATGGTGATCATAAAAAGTCCATGTCGACTCTGGCGCTGTCCGAACGCGATATGATTCTCGAAGCGCTGAAGAAGAACGATTGGATCCAAAAAGAAGCTGCCCACGCTCTCGGGATCAGCAAGAGGGTGATCCATTATAAAATCAGGAAATACGGCATCACACATCCCCGGTGGATCAAGAACCGATAAGATCAACGTATAGGGATACAACCTCCGGATCAAGGGTTTTGCCGGACATGGCACACAGCTCTTTGAGCGCATCCTCATGCCGCATTTGTGCTCGGTAGAGCCTTGGGGTAGTCATTGCATTGTATGTATCCACCACCCTCATAGCCCGGGCAGACAGTGGAATATCCTCACCTTTGAGTCCTCGCGGGTAACCACTGCCGTTGAAATTCTCATGGTGATATATCAGCAGGTCCTCATCAAGGTCGAGTACAGTCACATCCTTGAGGATCCGAGCGGTGATGATGGGGTGATTGTTAAGCCTTTTTTTATCAAAGGGGGTAAGATCACCCTTGGTGAACAGCGTTGTAGGTATGCCAAGGTATCCGATATTGGCTGCCAGAGAAGAATTGGCCCACTGGCCTGCAAGCATGTCTCCGACACCCATTTCCTTGGCAAGTGTATATATCTGATCAGAGACCTTCAAAGAATATCCCATAGGATATCCTGCGCGCAGATCGCTCATAATGGATGCCGTGTTCAGGATGCCCATATACCAGTTCTGGATATCCGCATCAAAACCCGAGGCAACAGCCCAAGCAGGGGCAAGAAAAGTGGTGATCCAGTCAAATAGGTCCTGCGGCAACCCTTCCTGGTGGAGGTATCCAAGGTCATGGCCTTCCCAGGTAACCGGCACACCTTGTGTATCGTAGCGGATGGACACCTCATCCGCCTGGCACTGGATCTTGAGAAGGTTAAGTAAATCATTAAGAGATTTCAAGGACGGCCCTGACTGGAGGCGTTTCTTCATGGGAAGCTCCAGCGAAATATTGACCTGCCTCATGGCCCCGGTCTGGGCAAAGGTGGCCACGTGAATCCCCTTCTTCTTTGCATGGGAAAGTGCCTGGTGCGCGACATTAATGAGCCCTTTTGCATCCTGGGCATCATCGGGCAAGGTCGCCACCCCGATAGTCATAGTGTCTGCAAGATCCGCCCCCAGGCTTAGGGTGGCCTTGTGCAGGGCGGTGACGGCATCCCGTGAAGAGCAGCCGGGCAGGATCACAAAAAAGCTGAGTTCTTCATACCGCAATACCTTATCGTAGCAGCGCAAACCTTCCTGAATCCTCCTGGCCAGCGTTCTAAGCGTCCTCACCCCTTCGGGAATATGTGTATACAGACCGAACTTATCCCTGTCCTCTATCTCGATGATTGCAACACTCAACGGGAAACAGAGCCTCCTGGAAAGCTCCTCGTACTGGTGAAGGACGTCAAGGAGGATGTGCCGCTGCGGAATATCGATACGGACATCCAACACATCATCAAAATCCTTATCAGGAGTCAGGACGCCCTTAAGAACCTTCTCCGAGCTCAGCAGGAGTTGCTTGGTCAGGATGAGGTCATTGATATTGAATGGACTTGCCCCTTTTCTAAAAAGCTCCAGGCACCCAATGACCTTTGTATCCCTGTAGATGGGGAGCCCGATCATGGATGTGCAACAGATAGGTATCTCTTCAGAATTGATACCGGTCTGGATCATATCGGGAATAAGAATCGGTTTGGCCATCTCCTTGATGGCATTGGTGAAGATATCGCCCTTATCAATTTTATTGGGGATCTCACCCTGTAGGCCCCTGCAGAACCAGGTGTCCTGGGGTTCCCAGATGTATGCAAGGGCTACATCATAAGGTGTGATGTGGTTGATGAAATTGAGGATAAGGTCAGATAGCTTCTCAAGCTGATCATTCCTGACTTCCCAATCGGATAAAAGGGAAACCTGAAAAAGCATCGGAATGATGTTTGCATTATTTTTTATGAATTCCGGGGAGAGTTCAAGTGTTTGGTCAACAATATATTCATTTAATCGCTCAGGCCACATAGCAGTTCCCGTTCTCTCCCCACAGTTTAGAAATTAAAATAGATATACGCAGGGGCTTTACATCCGATGGTGCTGAGAATACCAGTAGGATTCAAATTCTCGACAGGCCTTCTTCAGGTCACGCAAGGTCCTGATGCCTAACCTACCAAGCTGTTCGAGAATTTCTCTCCTTGTAAGCCACATTATGAGAACCCCTGTGCATTTCCATATATTCTCAATAATAAGTGCAAACATGGTGCCACAGGACGTTTGTGGCATAACATATTGTTATTTTATGTAAAAAGGTGCTGCCACCCTTTGGGGCATTGATTCACTAATAGAAATTTTCTTACTCTTTTTAAGAAATAAATTTCATACCTTATTCCATTTTACTGCAATATGGATAATGTTACCCTTGATTCGACAGACGGATCAGGACGGGCGATGCTTTACGGGAAATCCTCTCATTCCCATAATCCACAGGAGCCCGAAATACAGAGCACCGCCAAACACCACACAAAGAAGCAACACAGCGCCGCTTTTTATTGTCAACCCCGTTCTCCACAAATACCTATGGGCTAAAGGTATCAGCGTAATACCCATAATTGCTGCGGCGGCAATCATCTTTCCATACTGTCTGAGGTACTCTTTGGGAATATGGATTTCCGCCTTTTTCAGATACCTATGTTGAACAACGAGTTGAGCGAACACCGAGATACTGCTTGCAAGGGCGATCCCTGCATGCTTCAAGAACGGCATGAGGATAAGACAGAATACAATATTCACAACGAGACTCAGCCATGAAATGTTTACTACGACCTTGGCCTTCTGCATGGCATAGAGCGCCTGGGTCTGTATGCGCGCATATCCCACTGCCCAGAGGCTTAATCCATACATCTGTAATGCATAGGCCGACGCCAGTGCATCATTGAACGTAAAGGCCCCGCGTATGAAGAGGATCGTAAAGATGGGCCTGGCCAATACACATGCGCCTACAGTTGCCGGGATTGTGAAGAGCAGCACTGCCAAAAGACCCCTGCCCATGAGAAAAGAGAATTGTTCCGTGTCCATCCGTGCAGAAGCGGAGCTCATGGCAGGCAGCATCACATTGCCCACGGCAAAGGCGAATATCCCTAGAGGGAGCTCGAGTAATCTATTGGCATAATAGAGATAAGAAACACTACCTTCAGAAAGCAGTGAGGCAAAGAGTGTCCCTATAAGCACATTGATCTGGTAGATGGAGGCCCCGATGGCCGCTACACCTAAAAGGCGGAATACCTGCTTTACCCGCGAGGAATGGAAGGTGGTAGTGAAACGCAAGGGAATTCCTCGCTTCAATAAAGGGGGCATCTGGATGATGATCTGAGCGATCCCTCCGATGATCACCCCCCACGCAAAGGCATCCGCAGGCGAAGAGAATATGTGGAAGACCACAAAACAGAGCAGCGGCACAGAGATCATGAAGAGGTTCATGAGGATCGGGGCAGCGGCAGGCGCTGTAAAGTGGCCTATGGAGTTGAGTATCCCCATAAAGAGCACGGCAACACCGATCAGGAGTATGTACGGGAACATGATGCGGGTAAGGTGAACCGTAATGCCGAAAACACTACTGTGGAGAAATCCAGGAGCCATGACGGCCACCAAGGCAGGTGCGATGATCTCGCCGAGGATCACTACCACCACCAGGCCGTAGAACATCAATGTCATGATCTCCTGGGCCATGCGGTAGGCACGATCTATCCCCTCACGCTCCTTGACCTCGCTGAATACAGGGACAAATGCAACACTGACCGCTCCTTCGGCCATGAATCTCCTCAAGAGATTGGGGATCCTGTTTGCAACAACAAAGGCATCGGCAAGAGGCCCCGCCCCGAGAAGCCAGGCCATTACCATGTCACGGATAAAACCAAGGACACGGCTTATAGCAGTGAGCCCACCGACCGTAACAACATTCTTCCTGAAGCCATCCTTCATGTCGGTGGGCTCTTAAGATTGTAAAGAGGCCGTATTAATTCCCCACGACCTTTGCCCTGATGCGGGCATCCTTGGTCTTGATATTCTCCTGATCGGTCTCCACATGGAACAAACTGAAAAAGAAATTATCAATCTGGGTTGGCTGATATCGCAATTCAACCGAAATGGACTTGCCGGCGTCCAGCTTCACCTTGCCCTGCTGGGAAACGAAAAGCACGTTTGAAGGATTTGCGGATATACTGGTAATAGTAATGGGCTCTTTACCCTTGTTCGTAATAGTGATCATCTTCTTATTTATTGAACCCACCTTTACCGTTCCGAAATCGATCTCCATAGGCACGATGGAGAGGACCTCCACGATCTTAGCCTTCATGGTCAACTTCAGAACCGGCATGGCCGGATCATTGGTCTCGACCTCGATATTCTTTGTATAATCTCCTCTCATATTTCTGGCGGAAATACTTACAACAAGCTTCTGCGTCTTTCCCGGCTCAATTTCCTGCCCTCCCGGGGCAGTCACTGTTGCCCCTCAACAGGGCTTGGGTTTGAATGTAAGCTTCTGGTCGCCGACATTCTTGAATATAAACTCGTGTGATAAATCCTTACCCTCGGGGATTGATCCCGCATCGTAGACAGTCTGGTCCACCTGAATCTTCGCTGCTGCATGGCAGATGGTCTCAGCGATGAGGGAAAGGGTGAGACAAGCTACGAACAAGATCGCAAATCTTAAGAATTTACCCATAGAATCACCTCCGTTTTTTATGGCTAACACAAAACCTACACGTTTTCCATAGGGTTTTGGAGACCATCTTGGGTTCGTGTTGACTTTTCATACTCGTAAGAATACATCTAAGCCATGCGCGGAAAACTGGAACACCCGAGAGGACTCATCGAGCTCATCTCTGTCGAAGTGGAGCGGATTGACAACGAGTACCGTGAATTATGGCTGAGTTTTGAGTATACATGCCCCGGTGGTGAGTATAAATCCGCCATGGTGCTGCCCATCAGCAACTCCAAAGAGATGGCGAACTTCTTTTTCAAAGAGCTTATCAGCGAGGCCAAGCACCTCTCCGAGATTGAGAAGAACGAGACCCTGAACGTCGGCCTCTATGTGGCCAACAAGACAGATACCATGCTGCCCATAAAGAACCTGTGCCAGCGGGTCATCGATGTACTCAATACCGAAGAAGATCTCCATGAAAACCGCGAATTTATAGATCTGTGCACATCAGGGTTCCATTTCAAGGATGGCTCAAACAGTCTCAGCACCAAGGGCTTTGAGGAGCGTTTCAAGATATTCATGGGCCGCGCCACGGAAAAGATGTCGCAAGGCTACTATACCATAGCCGCAGACGACCTTGAAAAGGCGAACATCCTGTGCGCAACCAGCCCCTTCATATCAAAGCTCATCGGCATATGCCACCGTGAACTCGGGCATCTTGATCTTGCGCTGGATATGTTCAACCGCGCCATGGAGCTCGGCGACAAAGAAAAGGATACCTATCTCTATCTCTCTGAGATCCATTTCTTCTTAAATGACATGGAACGTGCATACGTTATCCTTGAAAAGATGCTCGAAGAGCATCCTGATGATATAAGGGCCCTGGTGGAGATCGCCAACATCAAGTACCAGATGGATAAGGAGTATGTTACGTATCTGGACAAGGCCTATGCCATTGATGCAGAGCAGGCTCAAAAGACTATCCTCCAGACCTTTATGTTCAAGAAGGTCGGCGGAGGCAAGAAGATCCGCATATCCATCGAGGAGGCATCAAAGCTCCTGGGCATTCCGGAGCAGAGCATCAGGCAACTTGCCCTCAGCAACCGGATACCCGTGAGGGCATTCCCGGATAACGATGAGATGGTGCTGGACGAGAACGAGCTCAGATCATGGGCATACGTTTACAGGAGATACAAGCTTCTTCAGGATGAAATCGAGAGAGTTCACACTCACCCGGGAGGGGATAAAAATCAAGGCATGGCTCTACTTTCCTGAGCCGGCGCCGAAAGGCCTGCTTCCAGCATTAATCTTCTGCCACGGGATACCAGGCTCAAACCCAGACCCCAATGACAGGGGTTATATCCCCCTTTTTGAGGAGTTCACACACAGAGGGTTTGCATGTGCCACCTTCAACTTCAGGGGATGCGGCCTCTCTGACGGCAACATCGACATGAAAGGCTGGGAAAGCGACCTGGCCTCTGTAGTCGATAAGGTATTCGACAGCCCCGGCATAGACCCGAAATCCATCCACTGCATCGGGTTTTCCGCAGGAGGGGCAATAGCCTGCAAGATCGCTGCATATCAGAAGGAGATCTCGAGCCTGCTTTTAATGGCCACCCCCCAGACCTTCGTGGATATCCTCCCCAAGGACCCATCTCTCCTTCATGCGCACTTCCTCAGCATCGGGACCATACGGGACAGCTCGTTTCCGAGTGATCTCGCCAAGTGGTACAACAATTTCCTCGAGATAAAACCCGCCCATTGGCTGCCTTTTATCTATCCCCGTCCCGTGGGTATCGTACATGGAGATTGCGATGAAACCGTCCCCGTAGGGCATGCAAAGATTCTTTATGATGCGGCATGGCAGCCCAAGAAACTGACCATATTGGAAGGTGCAAATCATCAATTAAGAAAAGACCCCCGGATAATCCAGGTCATCCAAGGCTGGTTGAAAGAGGTTCTGTAGAAGCACATGGACAACCCTGAAAACATCTATCTCCCCATCTTTGTGGACTTGACAGGCAAGCTCGTAGTGGTGGTAGGAGGCGGTATGGTGGCTGCCCGGAAGGTGGAATCGCTGGTAAAGGCAGGGGCAATAGTAAAGGTCATCGCACCGGTGGTGGTCGACGAGATAGTTCAGTATCCGGATGTCCGGATAGAATTGAGGGAGTACGAAGAGGACGATCTGGAGGGTGCCTTTCTGGTTATTGCAGCCACAGACAATGATAAAACCAACCGAGCCGTGAGCGAAGAGGCCCTTGACCGACGTATTTTCTGCAACGTGGTGGACAGGCCCGATCTCTGTTCATTCATCGTGCCCTCGGTTGTGGAAAGAGGTCCCATCAAGGTCGCCATCTCCACAGGCGGCTTCTCCCCTGCCCTGTCCAGAAGATTGCGGGCCTGCATCGGCAAGAACATCGGTGACGAATATGTCGGCCTGGCCGCCATCCTGGGGATGATCCGCCCGATCGTCCGGTCTCAGGAAGGTAGCGCCGAAGACCACAAGAGGGTCTTTGAGCTGCTCATCGACTCGGAGCTTATTGATGCCGTCCGCTCGGGTGATCGCAAACAGGCCGAGGATATCCTCTTCCAGGCCCTCGGAGAGCATATCGATCTCAAGGGGATCATACCATGACAATATCTGTGGTCCTCCTCCTTTACTTTTTAGCCAGCCTCGGCTTCATCACCTATCTCTTCTTAAAAAAAAGGGGGGGGCAAGCCCCATTGAGGATATTGTACGCAGCCTGTGTTGCCTGCCATCTCCTCTTCGTCATTACCCTTTGGCACACCACAGGGCAGTTGCCCATGGCCACGCCGGCCCAGGCAATCAATATGCTTATCCTCTTCTCATCGTTGGCCTTCATGCCCTTTGTTCTGAGGAAAAACACCACAGTGCTCGCTGCCTTCTTCCTGCCGGTTGCCGCCTTTGTACTCGCCTTCATCGCCGCTTCCCTGCAGCCCGGCCATGAGGTGATGATCGCCTCCTCCCGATACTGGTACCCGCTCCACACGATAAGTGTGATTATGGGGGAGGCCTTCTTTGTGGTGGCAGCCATTGCCTCGGTGGTATACCTCATCCACGAGCGGATCATCAAGAAAGGCTCCATCCATTCGTCCGTATCCGCCCTGCCGCCGCTGACATTGCTGGATTCCATCCTCTATATATCGCTTGCGCTGGGTTTCTTTGCCATTACGATAGGAATGATACTCGGAGGCCTCTGGGCATCATCCATGGGGCTCAGGTTCAGCCATATCGCCCCCAAGGTGCTTGCAGGCGGCCTGACATGGTCCGTGTTTGCCGTAAGCTTGCACCAGCGATATGCAATCGGCTGGAAAGGAAGGCGCACCGCCATCATCACCCTCATAGGATTCACCTTGATGGTGCTGCTCTTCATCGCAATCAACCTTGCCTTCCCTGATTCCCACGGAATAAGGCTCATCTGATGGAGAGGATCTGCTGTATCAGCATAAACCACAAGAACGCCCCTGTAGACATCAGGGAGCGCATCAGAATCAGTCCCTTGGATATCCATGCCATCATGGAGGAGGATTCTGAGGCATTCCCCTTAAATACCTGCAACCGGACCGAGGTGTACTGGACATCCCTGGATAAACGCTCTGTCTTTAAACTCCTGGGAAACCTCTCGGGCATCGACGAAGCAGGTTTGCGGCGGGTATCCGAATATCGTATCGGCAGGGAGGCGGTCCGCCATCTTTTCATGGTAGCATCCGGCTTGGATTCTCTCGTCATCGGCGAGCCCCAGATCTTGGGGCAGATGAAGGACGCCTACCGGGAGGCCCTTGCAGCCGACACGACCGACACCATCCTGAACAAGGCCCTCCACCGGGCATTCAGAACGGCCAAGCGCATCCGCACCGAGACCAGCATCGGGAACTATCCCGTCTCAGTGGCTTCAGAGGCGGTGGAACTGGCAAGCCATATATTCACAGATATCGGCGAGAGCACGGTTCTCATCATCGGTGCAGGAGACATGGCAGGCATCGCGGCAAGGCGTTTAAAGGATAGGGGGGTAAAGCAACTGCACATCGTCAACCGAACCCACAGCGCAGCCTGTGACCTTGCCCAAGAGCTCGGCGGAATTGCGATACCCTTTGAGCACCTGTCAGATGAACTCTCAAAGAGTGATATCGTCATCACCTCCACAGGATCTGCCCGCCCTATCATCACCAAAGACCTTGTGGCCTCGGCCATGAAAACCAGAAAGAATAGACCCATCATCATCATCGACATCGCAGTTCCGAGGGATGTGGAGGATGCTGCAGGCAAGTGCTATAACTGTTATCTCTACGACATCGATGCGCTCAAGACCATCGTTGACAAACACTTTGCCCATAGGGAGTCTGAAGCAACCAGGGCGATTTCCATCATTGACGATGAGACCGACAAGTTCGAAAAATGGCTTGGTTCGCTGTCGGCCCAATCTACCATTAAGGATTTGTTTTCACTCATGGATGCCCATATCGAAGACCAGCTTAGAGGACTCAGCGTCTCCCGGGAAGAACGCTCATTGCTGGAGCAGAGACTCCGCGCATCATACAAACGACTGCTGCACCGGCCCGTGAGCTTCCTGAAGGAGCACCCTGACATGAGATATATCGAACATGTACGAAGGATATTCCAGCTCGATGAAGACTATTCGGATCGGTACAAGGGGTAGTGCCCTGGCCCTGGCCCAGGCGGAGATGGTGAGATCGGCGCTGCTCAAGGCAGCGCCCGGGGTAACCCTCAAGGTTCTCACCTTCAAGACAACGGGGGACATCCTGGTTGACGCATCGCTGGACACCATCGGAGGCAAGGGTGTGTTCGTCAAGGACATCGAGCGGAGACTCATTGACCACAGTATCGACCTGGCGGTCCACAGCCTGAAAGACATGCAGGCACTCCTGCCCCAAGGGCTTGTGATCGGTGCATATCTTATACGGGAAGACCATAGGGACATGCTCTTTTCACGGGGAAACTACAGCCTGGAAACCCTGCCGAAGGGCTCCCGCATCGGCACTTCCAGTATGAGGAGGAGATGCCAGCTCAAGATGTTCCGTCCGGACCTTAAGGTAGCGGATATCAGGGGGAATGTGCCGACCCGCCTGAAGAAACTCGGTGACGGACTCGATGCCGTCATCCTTGCGGCAGCAGGCGTCATCAGGCTTGGATTGCCGCTGGGCGTTGCCATTGATCCCCAAATAATGATACCCTCTCCCGGCCAGGGCATCATTGCCGTGGAGTGCAGGTCCGACGACCAGGATATTTTAGAGATGCTCCGGAGCCTCAACCATGCAGCTACAGAAGTCTGTGCCGAGGCTGAGCGGGCCTTTCTGGCCACCCTCGGACAGGATTGCAACCTCCCTGCAGGTGCATTTGCCGTCGTGATCGGGGAAGAAATATCGATCACCGGAATGCTCGGTTCCCCCGACGAGACGGCCGTGGCAAGGATGTCGCTCATGGGAAAGACACCGGAGGTGGGAAGTCATCTGGCAAGAAAACTGATGGAAAAGATACACGGAAACAGTGCATTATGAAGGTATTTCTCATTGGGGCAGGTCCGGGAGACCCGGAACTCATCACCCTTAAGGCCAAGCGCATCCTTGAAGGATGCGACGCCGTGGTCTATGACGACCTTATCCCCGAGGAGATCTTGGGGCTTGCTCCCGGGAATGCCCGGAAGATCTATGTGGGCAAGCGCGGCGGCAAAGAATACATGAAGCAACCCGAGATCAATGATCTTCTGGTCAGCCTTGCCCGGGAAGGGCTCATAATAGCCCGGGTCAAGGGTGGAGACCCCTGCATCTTCGGCCGAGGCGGCGAGGAGGCCCTTTTCCTGGCCGAGAACGGCATCCCCTTCGAGATCGTCCCCGGCATCACCTCTGCAATTGCCGGCCCCATCAGCGCGGGCATACCGCCAACACACCGGGGGCTCGCAGCTTCCGTGACATTTGTCACCGCCCACGAAGATCCCGCCAAGGAATCCGGATTCCTTGACTGGTCTCATCTGGCCAAGGAACCCGGCACCATCGTCTTTCTCATGGGTGCAGGCAGGATAGGCCCCATTGCATCCCGTCTCATGGAAGAAGGCATGAGAGCAGACACGCCTTGTGCCGTAGTCCAGGATGCCACCACCTCCTCTCAACGCCTTGTTGTCTCTACCCTTGAATCGATAGGACAGGAGGCCGAACTTAAGCACATAGCCTCTCCGTGCATCATAATCGTAGGCAAAGTGGTGGGTCTGAGTGAAAAGCTCTCCGGCAAGAATGACCTCCCGCTTGCAGGCATGTCGGTCCTCATTACCCGGCCTGACCACCTGGCCCTCGAGACAGCCTCTCTCTTTGCATCCAAGGGCGCCCGGGCAGTGGTCTATCCGCTCATTGAAATCTCTCCGCTCTCCTTTGAGCTCCCGGATCTGAAGACATATGACATGCTCATCTTCACCTCACAGAACGCGGTGAGCCTGTTCTTTGATAAACTGTTTTCACATGGCCAAGATGCCAGGGCCTTTTCCGCCATCGAGGTCTTCTGCATCGGGCCCAAGACGCGGGATATCTTGAGATCCTACGGGATCATCGCCGACGGTATGGCTCAAGAATTCCGGGCCGAGGGGATCGTGGAACTTCTCGGGGCAAGGGATCTTATCGGCAAAAAGGTGTGCCTGCCCCGTGCCAAAGGGGCAAGGCCCTACCTTGTGGAGGCCCTGCGGGAAAAGGGTGCAAAGGTGGATGAGATCATCGTCTATGATACCATCCTTCCTCGCAGTGCAACTCGTGAAGGATTCATGCAGGCCCTTCATGGCGTGGATACCGCTGTATTCACAAGTCCGTCCGGCATCAGGCATGCAGTTGAGCTCCTGGAGAGTAATCCTGCCACACTTGCCTCCAAGAGACTCGTTGCCATCGGTCCGGTTACGGCCAAGGCCATGGAGGGGTATGGCCTGACTCCGTCCCTTATCGCCGACGAATATACCGATGAAGGCATCATCAGGGCTTTGTTGGGGGAGACACCATGATCGGCATATCGAAGCTCTACTGCGGCACTGTCGAGGCATCGGATCCGCTGCGCTATGGCCGCTCATCCAAAGAGCTGCCATCTCATCTGCTTCAGTTCTCTGCCGACAAGAAACCCGTAGTGGTCTGGAACATCACGAGCGCCTGCAATCTCAAGTGTGTGCATTGCTATGCATCAGCGGGCAAGGCCACGGGTGAGCTCACGACAAGAGAGGGCCTTGAGCTGATTGCGACGCTCAAAGATTACGGTTCGCCGGTCATCCTTTTTTCAGGCGGTGAGCCTATTATCCGCAAAGACCTCCCCACCCTCATCGAGGCCGCGGTAAAGTCGGGCATGCGTGCGGTTATCTCCACCAACGGCACGCTTATCTCGCAAGACATGGCCATGCATTTTGCGGACCTCGGCCTTTCCTACATCGGGGTGAGCCTGGACGGCATGGAAGAAGTAAACGACACCTTCAGGGGGGTTCAGGGCGCATTCAGGGACGCACTCCAAGGCATCTATAATGCCATGCACGAAGGCATCAAGGTGGGGCTGCGCTTCACCATGAACCGGCGAAATGCAGATCAGATCAAAGGCATCTTCGACCTCATGAAGAATGAGGGCATCCCCAGGATATGCTTCTATCACCTGGTCTATACCGGCAGGGCCAGGGAGCTCATGGCAGAGGACCTCTCTCATGAGCAGACCAGGCAGACGCTTGACCTCATCATGGACCGGACAAAAGAGATGATCGATGCCGGGAAAGACGTTGAGGTGCTCACCGTGGACAACCATGCGGATGGCCCGTATGTGTACCTGCGCATGAAGCAGGAGGGCAGCCCCCGTGCAGGAGAGGTGCTGGAGCTGCTCAGGATGAACGCAGGAAATTCGAGCGGCCTGGGCATCGGATGCATCAACTGGGACGGGGATGTCTACCCCGACCAATTCTGGCGCACCAAAGTGCTCGGCAATGTCCTGAAGAGGCCTTTCTCCGAGATCTGGGACAATAGGGACAACGAGTTCCTCATGCAGCTCAAGAACAAAAAGGACTATGTGCAGGGCAGATGCCGTTCCTGCAGGTGGCTCGATGTATGCGCCGGCAACTTCCGCGCCCGGGCCGAGGCGACTGCGGGCGACCCATGGGCCGAGGACCCGGCATGCTACCTGAGTGACGAAGAAATCACGTGATTATCAATGCAACAAGTGACCAGAATACTGGACTTACTTTTATTCTGCTACAATCTTCTCCTTAATGAAATAAATATGGGATCTATCTTTCCAGGCAAGGTAATGAAGATCATGAGGGGTATCAAAAATAATCCTACCTCCCCCAATGGTAATAATTGAATTATATTGTTTTCCCTCTTTCCCATCAACTATAACAAACTGTTTGTCATTTTCTTGAGCTACATATGCCCAGTGCTTTCCATCAGGACTGAATACAAAAGAGCCTACTGCGATATCATCATATCGCTTCCCTTCTTTCCCATCTATGACTATAAAGCACTTATTACCTCCTCGAACTACATACACCACATATGTGCTGTCTTGACTAAAGACAAGTGTACTACCTACGATATTATCGTATTGCTTCCCTGTCTCCCTACCATCCACGACTACAAAATATTTAATACCGATTGAAGCTACATAAGCCACCTGCTTGCTATCAGGGCTAAAGATCGGAGTCCCCTTTCCGATGATATCGTATTGCTTTTCCTCTTTTCCGTCCACAACCACGAAGAATTTATCGTCTGTTTGCGCTACATATGCCACATGCTTGCTATCAGGGCTGAAAATGTATGAGTTATTCATGATTCCATCGTATGGCTTTTCCTCTTTCCCATCTACCACCATAAACATTTTCTTCTTGCCTACTTGAGCTGCATATATCAAGCGCTTGCTATCAGGGCTAAAAACTGGGCCACCTGTCGTAATGCTTCTATCA
The DNA here is from genome assembly GCA_050014195.1 of Desulfomonilia bacterium. GTDB lineage: Bacteria > Desulfobacterota > Desulfomonilia > UBA1062 > UBA1062 > MWEI01. Next base: position 159,969 of record JBEKDT010000005.1, read on the forward strand.
GGGTTAAAACTTGTGCTACTTGTGACAATGCTATCATATTGCTTTTCCTCTTTCCCATCCACAACCACAAACCACCTCTTCCCTCCGAATATTTTGTCTATGAGAGCTGCATATGCCACACGTGTGCTGTCAAGGCTGAATACAGGGCCACTATCCATGATGCCATCGTATGGCTTTGCCTCCTTTCCATCTATGACTGCAAACCATTTATTGCCGGTTCGAGCAGCATACGCTAAGCGTTTACTATCAGGGCTAAAAACAGCGCCGCTTTTCCCTATACCATCATATTGCTTTTCCTCTTTCCCATCTATGACTACAAATCTTTTATCACCTTCCAGGGCCACATATGCAACTCTAGCACTGTTAGGACTGAATGTTTGTAGACTTTGCTCTATCCCATCGTATTGCTTACCCTCTTTTCCATCTACGACTATAAACCGCTTTTTCCCTGATCGGGATATATACGATACATGGTTGTCATCAGGGCTTACTTGGAGAGATGATTTTATCCAGGAAAAAATATCTACAGTTACAATTAATTTTTCAGATATTACCTTGAGTTGATCACTATCCTTTGCATTGCAAATTGTGGAAAAGCAAAAGACAAAAGCTGCCAAATATAATGCGATACATTTTTTAGACACTTAGCTAATCCTCTTTATCATGGGTATTTTGTTAAAATATTTTGTATTCTATTTATTATGATCACCTGCCACATATGCTCATTTACTTTGTTTCCGATAGAGAAAAGATAAGAAATACTAATAGATTTCATTCCTCACTTCAACCATTTTCCACTCCCATCCCCGTGATCAAGTACTCGAGATTTCAAGGCTTGCTTTTGATCTAAAGATTCTATGCCATACTCACTATTCTGAGCATCGGTTGAGGTTGAGATATAAATAATGGCTCTTAATGTCCTGCTCATGCTTGCTTAGAGGATTTCGAGGATCCTACTCTGGAATCCCTTGAGCACCTCTTCGATATCCAGCATGCCGGGCTCGAATATGGTCGAGAAGAGGGCCATGCCCTCCCAGAAGGCTACCATGGCGATGCTCACATTTTTTACAAATTGCTTGTCTTCGATAAAGCGGCTCAAGTTCAACACCAGCTCATCTATCCACCGTATGTACGCCTTTCGCAGCTTTGCCCGGACGGAATCATGGTACAGGGCGATCTCCCATATCTCCACAAATATCGTCGAGAGGCCCTTGTTAAGCGTGATGCGGTTGTTTACGAAGCCGAATAGCTCGTCGATGAATTCCTTCTTCCCGTATCGGGACAAATCCTTTTCATTAAGCCATTCCCTGATCTGGGTCTGATAATCATCGATGACATAGTCGATGTAGTTGAGGAGGATGTCTTCCTTGCTGGAGAAATAGTAGTGCAGCACACCGTGGTTCACCCCGGCAACGCGGGCGATGTCCTTGATGGAGGTCTTCTCAAAAGACTTCTCCTGAAGACAGGCATCCAGGGCCTTGAGGATCTGCTGTTTGCGTTCTTCCTGTATCCTTTTTCTCGCCATTGATCACATTCCTCATACCCCATCCGGGGGGCCTGGAACTTTCCCTTCCGGCTTTCCCGGCCTTCTCTTCACCCTCGTGGCTGCCTTCTGTGCTGCCTTCTTCTTGAACACAGGCACGACAAGCACGGTATAAAGGGTGCAGAGTAAAAGGAACCCTGCCATGAACACGGCAACCCAGTAATTCGCGAACAGGACCCTGCCCGAGTAGTCTTTGCTGACATCCATGAATATGCCGATCATGAGTCCTAAGAACACCACGGCAGTAATGACCGGTATCACCGGTCCGAACGGTATCTTGAAGTCACGCGGGGTATCCGGGAACTTTTTTCTGAGCCTGAGCACGCATATCGCCATGACCACATAGATGAAGCATTCGAGTGCCGCAGCCATCAATATGATGAACAGATACTTGCCGGTAATGAATATGGCGATGCTTATTGCCATGGCGAATATCATAAGCCCGAGGATCGCCACCCACGGCGTCGCATAGTCCGGGTGGAGCTTGCTGAACACCCTGGGCAGGACATTGTCGCGGGCCATGGCATAGGTGAAGCGGGAGGTGTTCAAGAGCCCTGCATTGAAAGACGTGACCGATGCCAGCACGCTCATGAACATCAGGAGCACCACGCCCGGCACGCCGAAAAGGTTCCTGCCCAGGAGGATATGCGGGATCACCGTGCCGCTCAGGCGCTGCTCGGGGGTAAGCCCGATCCATATTGCTACCGTGAACAGCGAGTAGAGGATGGACAGGATACCGACCGTAATAAGCATACCCTTGCCGATGAGCCGGTAATCCGTTGTCTCCTCGGCGAGCGGGGTGACCCACTCGAAGCCCACGAAGAGGAATACGCCCACTCCCGCAGCCTCGATTATCTTCGGGATCGTAAAATTCGGACTCGCAAGGGCAGGGGTGAAATCGATCCCTATGGTGGAGATGGCGTAGATGGAAACAAAGGCGAGCAGGCTTATCTTGCTGAAGGTCATGATGTCTTCCGCGAGCCCGGTAATCTTCACCCCCCGGTAGTTGAGGAATGCCACGAACAGGATGAAGATGCTCAACCAGATGATCCGGTCGAACATCGGGCTTACAAAGGTATGGGCGCTTATCATAACGCTCGAAAGGATATAGCTTTCCGTTCCCACCATGGAGATGCCGAGCACGACATAGAATATCCCGATGGTAATGGCGATGGGCTCATTGAAGGCGTTCTGCATAAAGAGCTTGATACCTGCGGCACTCGGGTAGAGTGATGTGAGTTCGGAGAAGCACATCGCAGAGAGAAGGCAGAATAACCCCGCAACCAGTATGGAGATCCAGGCGAGCTCGCCCACTACGATGATGGCTACCTGCAGACCGGCAATATAACAGGAAGTGGCAAGGGCCATACCGACCGATGTAGATATAACAGTCCTGAGCTTAAGCACTTTTTTGAGCGTAGTCATGAATCCTCCCCCATCTCATTATCTGTCCGATCCGCCTTCATAAGGATTCAACGAATCATAGGCGCCGTAGATGAGCAGCCAACTGGTTATCTTCATGGCACCACTACTCAGGCGAAGCCTGGGCCAGATGATTCCCACGATAATAAGCAGCATGCCGCTCATCACGCCCTCAACATGGCTCGAAAGGCCCATTCTGGGGTTTGCAAGGATGGGAATAAGCAAGCCTGTCAAAAGGCCCAAGAGAAGCAGCAAAACGCCCAGACGTATGAGTCGCCCGGACAGCCGCTGCTTCATACTTGATGTATCCATGATCCCTCCTGAAAAAATTCTTGCCCATATTACTTTCTAAGCCTAAGACCTTTTCCGCTTTCATGCCGCTGAGACGACTTTAGGTGTCAGGTCATGCATCGGGCCAGATGATCATGGTGATGGCATCGAGTCTCATGACATCCTCCTGGCTCGCCTTCACCTTGATCTCTCCGTCCAGGTACTTCTGTGACGGGTTGAGATCTCCCCAGAACATGTCGCACAGGTTTTCACTCAGGGTCGTGACAATGACGTCGGGGGTCCCCTTCGCCCCCGCCTCGTATGACACGATCTCGCCGTTTTTCACGTCCATGGTGAAGTAATCCCCCGTGTCTTCTGCAAAAAAGTGGATCAGCCTCGACCAGTCCCGCTGCATCCTTCTCAGGCGTGCATTATCATTGCATTGAACCTGATAATCAGCCAGGGCTTCTAAGATATTCTCTTTTGTCGCCATATCTCTCCTCCGTCAATCGTTCTTGCCTATGCCGCTTTCCTTCGAGAGCTCCCTCATTGAATCCTCTAACGCATTCAGCACAAAATCCACCTCTTCAGGGGTTATCACCAATGGGGGCATGAACCGGCATATGGTCGGATCATTGCCCGTATAGACGGCAATCACGCCTCTATCTGCGAGCTTCTTCGTGAGCCTGGGGCCGATGGACTGGTTCGTGTACTGGAGCCCCATCATGAGCCCCTTCTGTCTCACCTCGATCAGAAGGCCAGGATAATCTTTCAGAAACCGGTCAAACCCGGCCCTGAAACGATCCCCCATCTTAACTGCGCGGTCGGCCAGGTGATTCTTTTGTATATATTCAATGACGGCAAGGCCCACAAGGCATCCCAGATCTGAGCCTCCAAAGGTGGAGAGGTGGATGAATGGATGCGGGATGAAGAAATCCATGAGCTCTTCGGTGAATATGGTGGCCGAGATCGGATAGATCCCGCCGCCCAACGACTTCGCCACAGTCATGATATCCGGCACTACGCCCCAGTGCTCGGAGGCGAACATCTTCCCTGTCCTGGCAAACCCGGTCTGTATCTCATCCAGGATGAGCAGAGCCCCGTTTTCGTTACAGATCTTCCTAACTTCCTGGAGGTAACCTTCTGGAGGAAGATTGATGCCCCCCTCTCCCTGTATGGGCTCCAGGATAACTGCCGCAGTATCTTCGGTGAAGGCATCCCAGATTGCCTGGGCATTACCGAACGGTACCATCTTGAACCCGGGGATGAGCGGCTCGAAAGGCTCCTTGTAGGCATCACGGCCTATGGCGGAAAGCGCAAACCCGGTGTGGCCGTGATAGGCCTTATCCGCATAGATGATCTCTTTCTTCATGGTATAGCCGCGCGCCAGCTTGATGGCGGCATCATTCGCCTCGCCTCCGCCGGTCCCGAAGATCGTGCACTTGAGGTTGCCCGGCGTTATCTCTGCAAGCTTCTTCGCCAGGTCCGCCTTCTGCTTGGAGCATAGGAGAAAGACCCCGATGTCATAGGTGTCGAGGGCGTCTTTGAGTGCCTGCACGATCACGGGGTTGTGACGGCCCACGTTCATGATGCCGGAGCCGGTCTGACAGTCGATGTATTTCTTGCCCGTCATATCCCAGATAGATGCCCCGTCGCGCCTATCCTCGATGATATCCAGGCCCGCACTTTTCATGGTGCGGGTCTTCATGGGGCCTAAGTACTCGGAGAAATCTGCCAGGGCCTGCTTCTTGATCTTCTCACGATCTATTGCCATAATGACCTCCTTTGTCCATCCGTTTTGATCATTTTATCGACCGCCATATGCCCCTTCCTCACTGCATGAAAAGGTTCATGCATAGTCCTGCTTTTAACCCAGAATGTGTAGGAGCGGCTTTAGCCGCGACAGGGACAAGGGGTGCACACAACTTTTTCGCGCCTGAAGGCGCTCCTACAGAAGCAGAGCTACTGCATATATCGCTGCAATGAGCACGTACAAATGAAAAATCCGGTTTTGGAAATTTTCTCATATCCGATTTTCAGTATGCCTTCTTTCCGTCGATCCAGGTCTGGACCACCCGGCTCGAATCCGAGAAGGGGTCACCATCAACCACACAGAATGTGGCCGGAGCGCCCTCGTTGAGCCCGTTATTCACTGTGCCCAGAGAGAGGCTACCCCCGATGGTTCCTGCAGTGAGGGCCTGAAACTCGCTGAGCCTTTCCTCAGGGCCGAACATCGACCCGTCCGGTTTTTTCCGATCAACCGCACGTCTGATGTTATGCAGGGGGTCATCAGCTGCACAAGGGCCGTCGGAACTGATACAGATGGGAACCCCCCTTTCAAGAAGACTCCTTAAGGGGAATGCCTTCAGGTAGGGGATGGCCCCCTGCCTCTCGATGTCATGGGCATAGTAGGGGATGAATCCCGGTTGCAGAGATGCGACCGACCCGCAGCCCGCAAAGATGTCCAGGTCCTCATCGTCCATGATAAGCAGATGCTCGACCGATGCCCCGACAGGTTTGAGTCTCTTTATTACTTCTGCAGCCTGGCGGCAGGCCACATTGCCCAGGGCATGCATGACCAGTCGATACCCCTTGTCCGTAAAGACTTTTGCCCTGCCGATGAGATCATCGAGGTCCTCGAACCTCAGGTAAGGCAGGTATATTTTCCCGTTCTTCAGGGTGATCTTCTGCTCGAAGAGTAAACGAAACGGTGATAAGCTGCCAAGGGCGACACTATCCTTTGCAGCCATGAGGGCCGCCTTCAGACCTCCTGCGAGCGGCATGCTCGCTGCAGTCCGGTAAGCCCCGTCCAGAAAGAACTTCACGCTCTTAGGCGCGTGATCGGAGTTCAGTGCATTCGCATCATCTCTCTGGTTCGGCGGGGCAAATATGCTGTCATAGGCCGTCACGCACCAGCTGATCTTCAACGGGGTATATCCTTGCGCATCCTTCAGGAGCCTTTGAATATCAGAAGGGACTCCGGGATCATTGACATGGGTGAGCCCCTTTTGCAGGCACCTGGTGGCCTCATCGAGGATTATCTTCCTCTTCTCCTCTTCAGAGCATGTCCGGAAGACCTCCCGGCACATCGTAACGAGCACCCTGCCGAGTGCATCTTCCCATACGGTACCCTTGGGCGTACCATCCCGCTGGATGTCGATATCTATGGGGCACCGCAAGGTGTTCCTGCTGATCCCGGCGCGCCTGAGTGCTGAAGTCGAGACAAGGCCACGGTGAAAGGTGGTATCAACGACAAGCACCGGCGATCCAAAAGCTGCCGCATCGATTTCCTGTAAACTGGGAAGGGTCGGGGTCTTCCACCTGGTATGGTCGAACCCGGAGAAGAAGACCCAGCGCTTGTCCGATCGGCATACCCTGCATGCAGCCTCGATGGCGCCGAGTGCGTCGTCTTTTGATGCCCACGACCCCGCATCGCCATAGAGCGGCAGCAGGGCGGATATGAAAAAGTGCCGGTGCGCATCAATAAGCCCAGGTATGATATGCATCCCCCCGAGATCTTCTGATGGCCTGAGCGCTGAAGCTGCCTGCTCTTGGTTAAAGATCTCCAGGATCTTGCCGTCTCTGAAACGCAGCCCGCCATGTATCTTTTCCATCGGGCTCCCGGCCCAAAGCACTGCATTGCCCAGCACCACCTCTTGCTGCCGGCCCATATGTCTCCTCCTTTAAGACAAGGTTCTTGCTCTTTTCATAGCAACTTGCTTAAGATATCCCTGCTCTCAGAGCGCCGGATATTCCACGTAGTCCCAGCCGAAGGCATTGGCCACTTCGCCGTTGGTAAGTATGCCTTTATATACGTTCAAACCTTTCCTCAGCGCCGTGTTCTCCTTCATGGCCTTCTCACCGCCTTTGTCCGCAAGCTCCAGCACATAGGGCATGGTGGCATTGGTAAGCGCATAGGTTGAGGTCCTGGGCACTGCTCCGGGCATATTTGCCACACAGTAATGCACGATCCCCTCCTCGATGTAGGTCGGGTTGTCATGGGTGGTGGGCCTGCTCGTCTCTGCGCATCCTCCCTGGTCAATGGCAATATCCACTATGACCGAGCCGGGCTCCATCTTTCTCAGCAGGTCCCGCGTGATGAGGTGCGGGGTTTTCGCACCGGGGATGAGCACCGACGCGATGACCAGATCTGCATGGATGATGGCCTCCTCAACGTTCCCGGCATTGGCCATAAGCAGCACAGCTCGGGAATGGAAAATGTCCTCAAGGTAATTCAATCGTTTTTGATTGATATCGAGGATGGTGACCTGGGCACCCACCCCGGCGGCAATGTGGGCTGCATTGATACCCGATATGCCTGCCCCGAGGATGGTTACTTTCCCGGGATGCACCCCCGGCACCCCGGAGAGGAGTATGCCCTTGCCCCCGTGTATTTCTTCAAGACATGTGCAGCCCGTCTGGATCGCCAGCCTCCCGGCCACTGCACTCATGGGTGCAAGCAGGGGCAGGCTCCCGTCTTCCGTCTGAATGGTCTCATAGGCGATGCCGGTTATCTTGCTTTTGAGCAGTTCTCTGGTGAGGTCTTCATTGGCTGCCAGATGGAGATAGGTGAACAGGATCAAATCTTCCCGCATGAATTTGTATTCCTGCTCTATGGGCTCCTTAACCTTGACGATCATATCGGAACCTGTCCAGAGTGCTTCAGCGCCCTGAACAATGCGTGCCCCTGCCAGCTCGTACGCGACATCCTTTATACCGGAACCGATTCCTGCATCCCTTTGAACAAATACCTTGTGCCCGTGGTGGACAAGGGTCCTCACACCGACGTGTGTCATAGCTACCCGGCCTTCCCTGGTCTTGATTTCCTTTGGTATGCCGATGTTCATATGCGGCTCCTATTTAGTTGATTGACTAAGATTTAAACTGAAACACTGGCTCTGTCAATAATCTAATTTAGACGTTCAACTAACATTATCGAATAAAAACCCGGTTCATTGCAGTAAAGCATACTTAAGATCATTGAGGAACGGCACAGAAGGATATTCTCACCACGAAGGACACGAAGAGCACGAAGAAGATCTAAAAAACCAGAACAAACACTCTTGGATCCATTGAACCGGTCAGCGATTTCAAAAGACTTTCTTTCTTCGTGTCCTTCGTGCTCTTCGTGGTGAAGTACTCCTATGTCTGATCGAATCCCATGCTCCATTTTGGTTGCGGCTATGCTGCGCTAAGCTCTTCGTGTCCTTCGTGGTGGAAACAATGGGCTGCAAACCATAAAAGTATGCTCAACAGAGAAGAAACAAAAAAAACACAGGGCCCTTTATTGCCGGGACCCTGTGGGTGTGTGTCAGTCTGCAGGAATAGAGCCTTAAGCTACTCACCTATTCCCTTTGGGATGTCTTGAACTTCTGTACGTCTTCTGCGAGAACGGACGCCGCGGTGCGCAGGTTGTCCATTGTGCTCGCCAGCTCTTCCACCGTCGAGGCATTGTTCTGCGTCGATCCGTCTATCTTGGTAATGGCCCGGCTCAGCTCGCCGATATTCTGGGTCTGCTCCGTGCTGGACGTGCCTATCACCTCCATCATCCTGAAGAAAAACTCCATCCGGCTCATAAGCTCTTCCAGTGATGACGAGGTCTTCTTCATCATCTCATCGCCGTTCTTGATCCTTCCAACCGTCCCTTCGATCAATGCCTTGATCTCGCTCGCCGCCTGTGCAGAACGCTGAGCCAGCGACCTCACCTCCCCAGCCACCACCGCAAAGCCCTTCCCGTGCTCTCCCGCACGCGCCGCCTCAACCGAGGCGTTCAGCGCCAGCAGGTTCGTGTGAAAGGCCACTTCGTTTACCGTCACCACGATGTCCCCGATCTTCTTGGAGTCCATGGAGATACCCTGAATCGCCTTCATCAGATCGGAAAAGACCTGCTTGCTGTGGTCGATAAGCTTGGTTATGGCGTTCGAGGTATCCTGCCCCTCTCTGATAAGGTCGGCATTGTGCAGAATTGTCCCGTTCATTTCCTCGATGGAGGCCGAGATCTCCTCAATGGATGCAGCCTGCTCCTGGGTTGCCTGAGACAGATCTTGCGAGCCCGAACTCACATTCTCTATGGCCTGGTGGAGCTGCAACGATGTCTCCATGACATGCCCGACGATCTCCTCGATGTCACTGATGAATTCATTGAACCAGAAGGCGAGCTTGCCCACCTCATTGAGCCCTGTTACATGGAGCCGCTTGGTGAGATCTCCCTGCCCTCGGGCCATGTCTTCAAACATGACGGACATCTTGCCCACCGACAACGAAAGGCTCTTCATGAGCAGACCGGCATTGATGAATGTCATGAGCGCTGTCTGGACAAGGAGGAGTACGAATCCGAACTGCATGGTAGCAAGGTTTAGTCCGGTTGCAATGGACAGATATATAGTACCGAGGAGGAGTCCTATAGGGGGAATGGCGATCAGGAGTATTGTGGCAAGGAGCTTCTTGTTGAGGCTCATATGGAACAATCTTATATCTTTATCCAGGACCCCCTTCATGTTGCATCTCATGTAGAAGGGAACGAGGCTGTTCTCTGAGGCAAGATAAAAGAACGGCGTGACTAACAGTCCTGTCATGACGAGGTTGTTTATAGCGGAAACGAATTCTACCGGGCCTATATATCCTTTGAGATACATCGGCAGAATGGCGATGAGATTGCCGAACAGCGCGAACCTTAAGAATATGGTAATGGCCTCAGCCAGTGGGAGGATGGAAATTGAACGCAAAGCCCGTTGAACTTCTTCGGGTTTGAAGGTATCCTTCTCCATGAGCTCAATGGAAGGACGGATCAGGAAATATTTGACAAGAATTCCCAATGCCAGGCCCAGATTTGCTGCGTTCAATGCACCCATGGCTGCAGTAAGGAAATGGTCTTTGGCACCTTGTGAGACATTCATAAAGAAGACCAGTAATATGGGCACAACGATCACCGCAGTGACCGACTCCTGGAACAACAATGGTTTCAGGAACATTACCTTTGTGTTTTCTTTCATAGCCCCCCACCTGCCTTAAACATAAATAATTTCTGAGATGTGTTATCTCAAAGCTTGTGATTGTTTATCGGCGTTTTCGACGTGAAAAATTAATCAAGGATGACACTGCCCCTTAATTTCCCGACAATTTAATCTCCCCTTTGGGATGTCTTGAACTTCTGCACATCTTCTGCGAGAACGGCCGCCGCGGTGCGCAGGTTGTCCAGTGTGCTCGCCAGCTCTTCCACCGTCGAGGCATTGTTCTGCGTCGATCCGTCTATCTGGTATATGGCCCGGCTCAGCTCGCCGATATTCTGGGTCTGCTCCGTGCTGGACGTGCCTATCACCTCCATCATCCTGAAGAAAAACTCCATCCGGCTCATCAGTTCTTCCAGTGATGACGAGGTCTTCTTCATCATCTCATCGCCGTTCTTGATCCTTCCAACCGTCCCTTCGATCAATGCCTTGATCTCGCTCGCCGCCTGTGCAGAACGCTGAGCCAGCGACCTCACCTCCCCAGCCACCACCGCAAAGCCCTTCCCGTGCTCTCCCGCACGCGCCGCCTCAACCGAGGCGTTCAGCGCCAGCAGGTTCGTGTGGAAGGCCACTTCGTTTACCGTCACCACGATATCCCCGATCTTCTTGGAGTCCATGGAGATACCCTGAATCGCCTTCATCAGATCGGAAAAGACCTGCTTGCTGTGGTCGATGAGCTTGGTTATGGCGTTCGAGGTATCCTGCCCCTCTCTGATAAGGTCGGCATTGTGCAGAATTGTCCCGTTCATTTCCTCGATGGAGGCCGAGATCTCCTCAATGGATGCAGCCTGCTCCTGAGTTGCCTGAGACAGATCTTGCGAGCCCGAACTCACATTCTCTATGGCCTGGTGGAGCTGCAATGATGTCTTCATGACATGCCCGACGATCTCCTCGATGTTATTGATGAATTCATTGAACCAGAAGGCGAGCTTGCCCACCTCATTGAGCCCTGTCACATGGAGCCGCTTGGTGAGATCTCCCTGCCCTCGGGCCATGTCTTCAAACATGACGGACATCTTGCCCACTGATAACGAAAGGCTCTTCATGAGCAGGAATCCGTTTAAGAATGTCATGATGATTGTCTGGAGAAGAATAAGGAAAAATCCCAGCTGCATGGATTCCAGGCGCATACCGGTGAAGATGGAGAGATATATCAGACCGAGCAGGTTTCCGATGGGAGATATTGCAATAAAGAGTATGGTCAAAAGGAGCTTTTTGTTGAGGCCCATATGAAATAATCTTAAATCCGCGTCCAGAATCCCTTTTAAGCTGCATTCCTGATAGAAGGGAACAAGACTGTTCTCTGATGCAAGATAGAAAAACGGGGTAATGGACATTGCGGTCATGAAGAGGGCATTTATCCCGAATATGGCCTGGGTAATGGTAATATAACCACTGGAATAGAAGGGTACTATGCAGATGAGTATTGCAAGCAGCGACCATCTTATGAAAACGACAACGGCCTCTGCAATGGGGAGGATGGATGCCGAACGGACAGCGCGCTGTATCTCTTCAGGGGTACAGGAATCCTTGTCCATAAGCTCGATTGCCGGGCGGACAAGTAAATATTTAATAAAAAACCCTGATACGAGGCCCACGGCACCTGTCGTTGAGGCCAATATGCCTGCATAAATGAGATGATTGTTGAACTCGGGAACAGACTTCATGAAGAGAAAATATACAAGGGGTATGAGTACAAGTGCAGTGACGGTCTCCTGGTATATAAAAGGTCTTAAGAATAGGACTTTAGAACTATCTTTCATCGATGCCTCCTATCTCTTTCCATCGGTAAAGTTACCTGGATGTGATGGTTATCAGCTTGCGTATTTCTATCGGAATTTCTGCTTGTCAACTTGACTGCATCATGAATCTTCACCCATGTCATTTTGCGGCACAAGGGCAGGAGGCTGTCTTGGGTGTAAGTTAATTATTTTTGGTTCTTCTCTGTGAAACATACTTTTATGGTTTGCATCTTTTCCCCGGCCCATTGTTCTCACCACGAAGTACACGAAGAGCACGAAGAAGAGCCAAGAAATGCAGAACGGACACTCGCGGATCTCTTGCCAATCTGAGACTTCAAGAAAATTCTCTCTTTCGTGTCCTTCGTGCTCTTCGTGGTTAGATATCCCTCTGTGTACTCCTCAATGATCCAAGTGTGCGTGACGATGATGAACATTATTTATCAGGGGATAATGCCCTACCTTGATTGCAGTAGGGTGAGAGAATATTTTCTGAGCTCTTTTCGCAAGCCACAGGCATCTCCTACCAGTGTATCGAGCCTTTGCCAGAACCCTTTTCCATGTCCTTTGATCTTCGTGTGGAGAAGTTCGTGGATGATCACGTAATCCATGAGTTTATCAGGGAGTCTTGCCAGATTGATATTGAGGCTGATGGCACCCCGCATGCTGCAGCTCCCCCAGCGGGTCTTCTGGTTGCGAATAGACACATGGGTATAGGGGAGCTTATGCCGCGCCGCAAGCTCTCCCAGGCGAACAATGATCCTCTTCCTGGCAGTTTCCCTGTCTGTCATGAGGGGCAAATTGCAGGCTTCACCGGCTTGAGTCCTTGCCAGAAATTCCATGCGACGAAGGTGCCGCCTTATCCATTCCTTCTTGGCAAAGGCGAAATCCTTGCCCTTCGACAGCGCTACGCCAACAGGTACGGCAACCCTCACCCTTGAAGGACGCACTGAAATACTCATCCTGCGGGCCCTGCGGCTGTGCTCGACCAGCGCCTCACCGACACCATCGATGAAAAATTTCAAAGATGCCCTCATCAAAGCCCTTTTATCAGCATGGAATAAAGCATTCCAGGCATAATCAATATCCGTTTCATGGTATAAGGCTCTGCATGTCCAAGAGGACCATGCCGGTGAACAGTGCGGTTATTAAAAAGAGCGCGCGATGGGGGCATTTTCTCATTGCCGTGTCCCTTTTGATGATCCCCATCTTTATCTTACCGGCACCCGTATATTCAGGGCAGCTTGAGACGCTCAATACAAACGATGTTGCAATATTTTATGAACAGCCCCTCAAGGGTCCCGCACGAGAGATTGCAGAAATATATCCGAGCGTCAGGAAAGAGCTGGAGACTACAGTGACTTACAGGGTTGATTTCAGGCCAGCCATAGTCCTTGTATCCGATGAGAGGGCCTTCGAGCAGATAACGGGCAACCGTCTCATCGTAGCCTATGCCGTACCGGAAAAGATGCTTATCGTCATCAATCATGCCCGCTCGAGCAAAGACCCTTTCAGTACCCGGACCATCCTCAAGCATGAGCTCTGCCATCTTCTGCTCCACCGCTACATTCACACCCTGCCCCGCTGGATTGACGAAGGGGTGAGCCAGTGGGTAAGCGGCGGGTTTGCCGAGCTGTTCTCGGAAAATCGGGAGTCTTACCTGAGATGGGCCTCCATCAGCGGAGGCCTTATGAGCCTGAACGCCCTGGATACCTGTTTCCCGCAGGACGAGCAGGGACTTGTCCTGGCTTATGAGGAAAGCAGGAACATCGTGGATTACATCGTTTCCAGATACGGCAAGAACGGCATCATCAACATCCTCATGGCCCTGCAGAACGGGAAATCGACACAAGATGCAATCATGATGTCATTAGGAACCCCTTACCCCGAGTTCGAAAAGGTGTGGCAGCACAGCCTCAGGACATTGCCAGTCCTGATTACCTTCATCATGGGCAATATTTACGGGGTCATCTTCTTCCTCGCCGCCCTGTTCACCATGGCGGGTTATGCGCGCTACCGCATCAGGAAGAGGCGGCTCATTGATGAAGAAGAGGAGATCTCTCCGGAAGGCCCATAAGACCTTCCACGCCCAACGGATGCCGTCATCACGGTCTCTATAAGCAGGGGCGAAGGGATATTTAAACATTATCTCAGCCGAGGGCCCGCTTTCTTCTGGGAAAAGGGATGGTCTGCCCGTCAACGGCGACAACAACATCCCCATGATACGCCGATGCCTCACGGACAAATTCATCAACAGAGCTGTATCGCTGGGAATAGTGGGTGAGCACGAGCCTCTTCACCCCGGACTCTTGAGCAATTTGTGCAGCCTGGGCCGCAGTGAGGTGGCAGTATTCGTGCGCGGTCTGTTCCATATCGGAAAGGTAGGTGGCCTCCATCACACACAGATCAGCCCTTTGGGCGAGTTCATATGCCCCCTCGCACACCCTGGTGTCCATGATAAAGGCAAAGCGCTGGCCATATCGCACAATGCCTACATCCTCAATGCGAACGGTCTTTCCCCGGATGCTGAGCTTCCCTGAAGCCTTCATGATTCCCACATCCCTGCCCTTGATGCCCGCCTTTTCCAGCTTGTCAGGGTCGAGTGTGTAGGAGTCTTTCTCCGTAATACGGTAACCGAGGCATTCCACACCGTGATCGAGTCTCTTCGCCTCAACAACGATCTTCTCATCCTCAAAGATCACCCCTTCAGAAGTGATCGGGCGTTCCCTGAGGTGGGCTGCATTATAGAACAGGCACGAGTCTCTCAAGTGCTCATAGTAGATCTGCCCTGAAGCGGGATAATAGATCTCAACCTCATGGGGGACACGGTCCAGCGATATCCTCTGGATCAGGCCTGCAAGCCCCAGACAATGATCTCCATGAAAATGGGTGATGAATATCTTTGTTATCTCGGATACCGACACCCCGGCCGGAATCATCTGCCGCTGTGTGCCTTCCCCGGGGTCGAAGAGAAAACCCTCATCATCAAAACGGAGCATATAGCCGTTCTGGTTCCTGGTGCGCCCGGGCACTTGGCTCGCCGTGCCCAGGATGATGAGTTTTCTCTCCGACATACGTGGCTCCTCGTTCCCATATATCCATGAAAATGACAATCCCTGCAACGTGATCCGTATTATATTGGTATATATGGAGATTTTTCAATATATGTCATGATGCTTGAAATTTAGGTTGACAGGAAAGTGGGCCTTGGTGTGTATATGCCCTGCACAACACGACATACACCTGGGAGGGCACGATGCATCAATGGCAACTGGACAAACCGGATAACCTTGTGGACTTTCTCGAAGACAGCGTCAAGAAATACCCCGACAGCAAGATGTTGGGCACCAAGAATAAAGCAGGTGAGTACGAGTGGATAACCTACCGCGAGTTCGGCCGCCGGGTTGACAACCTGCGGGCCGGCCTTGCAACGCTTAACATCGAGAAGGGTGATGCAGTGGGTATCATCGCCAACAACCGCACCGAGTGGGCCATCTGCGCCTTTGCGGCCTATGGCCTGGGTGCACGCTGGGTGCCCATGTACGAGGCCGAACCGGCATCGATCTGGAAATATATTGTTGCAGACAGCGGCATCAAGGTGCTCTTCTGCTCCAAACCCGAGATCCTGGCCAAGGTGAAGGACTTCCCCAAGGACATCAAGACACTGGAAAAGCTGATCCTCGTTGAAGGAACGGGCAAGGACACCATGGAAGAGATCGAACGGAAAGGCGAAAAGAAGCCCGTGCCGTCCATCAAACCGGGCCCCGACGATGTCGCGGCCCTGATCTACACATCAGGCACCACGGGCGACCCCAAGGGCGTGCTGCTGACACACGGCAACTTCACCAGCAATTCTTTAGGCGGCCGGAAGTTCTATACCGAGTTCAACCATAACGACGTGGGGATTTCCATTTTGCCCTGGGCCCATTCCTATGCCCAGACCGCAGAGCTCTATACCTTTATCAATCTCGGCGGTCAGCTCGGGTTTATGGAGAGCATCAGCACGCTGGGCCAGGACATGCTTGCATTGAGACCAACCTTCATCATCGCGGTGCCCAGGGTGTTCAACAAGATCTATGACGGCATCTTCGCCAAGATGCATGAAGAGAAGGGACTCAAGAAGAAGCTGTTCTTCATGGCCGTTGAGAGCGCAAAGAAGAAGCGGGAGCTTGCAGCACAGGGCAAGTCCGACCTTATAACCAATATCAAGACCGCGATCGGCGATAAGCTTGTGTTCTCAAAGATACGCGAGCGCTTCGGCGGCAGGCTCAGAGGAGCCATGACCGCCAGTGCCGCCATGAACCCCGACATCGCAGGGTTCTTCTTCGATGTCGGCATTCCCACCTATGACTGCTACGGCATGACCGAGACATCCCCTGCCATTACCATGAACAGCCCTGCGGGCTATAAGCTGGGCAGCGTGGGCCGCGCTATCGACAAGGTGAAGGTGGTGATCGACCGGTCAGTGGTGGAAGAAGGCGCCACTGACGGCGAGATCGTTGCCTACGGGCCGAATATCATGAAGGGCTATCACAACAAGCCCGAGGCTACGGCAGAGGTCATGACCAAGGACGGCGGCATGTGCACCGGCGATCGCGGCAGGCTCGACAAGGACGGATACCTGTTCATCACGGGCCGCATCAAGGAGCAGTACAAGCTGGAAAACGGCAAGTTTGTCTTCCCCTCTTCGCTGGAGGAGGACATCAGGCTGATCCCCTATATCGAGAACGCCATGATCTACGGCGAAAACAGGCCGTACAACGTCTGCATCATCATACCGGACTTTCAGGTGCTGGCCAAATATGCAAAGGATCACGGCCTGCCCGCCGACCCCAAACAGCTCATCAAGAGCAAAGAGGTCCAGGACCTTATTTCAAGCGAGGTAAACAACGCGCTCAAGGGCAAGTACGGCGGGTATGAGATCCCCAAGAAGTTCCTGCTCCTGAGCGAGAACTTCTCGGTAGACGACGGCACGCTCACCCAGACCCTGAAGGTGAAGCGCCGGGTAGTGCTCAAGAGGCTCCAGGACCGGATAGACACCCTGTATCAGGCAAAATAGATCATACCCCATTATACAAGACAGCCGGTGCAGCGGTTGCAGGCCGTTGCCCCGGCTTCTTCGTTTTAAAGAAGGATGCAGGGCGCCTTTAAGGAGCGTTCGGCTTCACCGAGACTTATGGTCGCGGCTTAAAGCCGCTCCTACAAGATCGCCCTTCTGTTTGCCAATTTATCTTCCATATTTGACAGCAATACCCCTGTCCATTATCATATAGTATAAGCTGTATGCTGGCTGCAGCATGATATGGAATGACAAAATCCTACCCGTTCTTGAAGGAGGGTCCATGCCGTCTCCACGAATCCACCCTTACTGGACGGAGTCTGCGCATACTTTTTAATCGGGCCAAGCACAGAGAGAACTGTATCACTCTTTCTTAAGGAGGAAACGATGACGATTAAATACGTTTGTTTATCGGATATGCATCTAGGGCAGGATAACAGCCTGCTGACGAACCTTATCGAGGCCGATGCCGTCCTGGACCACAGCTCTGCCAGCCCTGTCATGAAGGCCCTGTGCGATGCTTTGCAAGAATTGATCGAACACGCCAATGCAGGTTCAGGGGTCAAACCCGTACTGATCTTAAACGGCGACATCCTGGAATTGGCACTGGCGGATGTCAACGATGCAGCCATGGTGTTCTCACGGTTCATCGAATGCACGATGCCCATAGGCAACGAGATCTTTTCGGAAATGATCTATATCCCCGGCAACCATGACCACCATATCTGGGAACTAGCCCGGGAAACCCAATACGTCGAGTACTTGAAGCAAATTAAGATTAGTGACAAGCTCCCGGCGCCCTGGCATACGACGAACCTGTTTATGGATGACAAGAACCCCCTGGCCAGCTATTTCTTAAACGGTCTGGTCCGCCGCTATGGGCATCTGAACAAGTTTAGCGTCATGATGGCGTATCCCAATCTGGGGCTTTGCGACCCGAACAAACAGCGCTATGTCATCTTTCACCACGGCCATTATATCGAGTCCATCTACATGCTCATGACGAAAGTCATGTCCTGGATTTTCCCGGACAGAGAGAAACCACAGGAAATCTGGGACATCGAAAAAGAAAACTTCGCGTGGATTGATTTTTTCTGGTCGACCATGGGACGCTCCGGCGGGGCAGGCACTGAGGTCGAGGTCATCTACAAGGCACTGCCCGTTCAGAAAGCAAGAAACCGGCTTATTTCCAACATATGCGGTAGCCTTGCCAAAGAATATGATCTGCACGGCCTGGGCGACTGGATGGAAGAGAAGATCCTCCCGGTCATCCTTACCAGGCTTGCCGATTATTTTGCAAAGAGAGAACGACGCGTAACCGACAAACCGTTGAGCGAGGATGCCCAGAAAGGACTGGGGAACTACCTGAAAGGGCCGTTACACGGTCAGTTGCTGATCGCACTGAAAAAATTTCGGGGTCTGCCTAAAGAACAAACGCCCGACATACCGAAGGACATTACCTTTGTCTTCGGCCACACCCATAAGCCTTACCAGGATGACGATGATTTCGACGGCTATCCCGGCTGGGTGGATGTCTACAATACCGGGGGATGGGTTGTGGAATCGGTGCAGAGACAGCCGATTAAGGGGGCTTCCGTGGTGCTGTTCGATGAAAACCTGCAATCCACATCCATAAGGCTCTATAACGAGTCCGATGCAGCATCAGACTACCGTGTGCAGGTGATTCAGGCTTCCCGGAAGAAAACAGGAAATACTTTTCATTCTGGAATCGAGAATCTGGTGATGAATAATAAGAAATGGGACATCTTCTCAAAGGAAGCAGCCCGGGCAGTGGATGTCCGCGCCAAGCACCTGAAGGCGAAACTGGCGCGTACTGCAGGGTGACGCATGTGAGGGATGAGTGAAAGATGGAAGATTGAAAACCACAAAAAAAGTTCGAAAGGAGGAGTCATGAGCCCGAATGGAAACAGTAACACGGGTGGTTCCGTGGGTCCAAATCCCTCAGGGATGTCACGGAGACCACAACCAAACGCAGTGTTGGTCGAATTCCTGAACCCCAAGTCCATGATCACGCCAGGCCTGGCAGGCGCATTGACGATGATGGTTACGAATTCGGTGTGCTGCAACTTCGGTCTTCCAAAGCCATACATTGCACTTGTAGTAGCCGCTCTAATTGTCGTGCTTGCTGTCGGCGTAGGTACCATGCCGTTATGGCAAAAGTCGATCTATTTTTTATTAAATACTCTTGTTGTCTTTACAATGGCATTGGGAGCGAACTCGGCGGGCGATGCCGCGTTGGGAGCGAACTCCGCAGGCGATGCCATCGCGAAATCGGCCATGCCGTCACATTCATTCGAAGCCATCCAGAAGAGGAGTTCCATTTCGTTTTTAGCCTCCGAAGCCTTCGCGCAGGAATACACCGAGGGTACCTTGCTTAAGGGGAGTGGGCCGCCCGTCTACCTAGTAATACATGGGCAGCGCCGGTGGATTCCGGACCGGCATACCTTCGATGCATTGGGCCTTAAGTGGAATGCCATCGGGCAAATAGACGACGGAAAACTCGAAGCAATTCCGAGGGGGCCAGATTATCCGTCTCTCCCTGGGCCGGTCATTAAGGGTTCAGGGCCGCCGGTCTACCTGCTTCAAAATGGTTATAGGCACTGGATCACTGATCGAAAGACCTTCGAGGCTATTGGCCTCCGATGGGATAGCGTTCGGGTCATCCCCGATCAGGTACTTGGTTTGGTTCCGGAAGGGCCCCCCATCCAGCAGCAAGAAAACTTTTTCAGCCCATGGTTCAAAAAGTGACATCGCAGACGTGACCTCGCTGAGCTTCCTGCGAAGGACAACGAGTGCCTGCGGGCTGATTGTGGCCCGATGGGTATTCCGGGACGCAAGTCCGCTATTGAGGAGTAGCATGCTGCTGTTTCCGAAGCTCATTCAGTCCGGATCCGGGGACATCCAGAACAGGAAATACTTTTCATTCTGGAATCGAGAATCTGGTGATGAATAATAAGAAATGGGACATCTTCTCAAAGGAAGCAGCCCGGGCAGTGGATGTCCGTGCCAAGCACCTGAAGGCGAAACTGGCGCGGACTGCAGGGTGATGCATGTAAGGTAAGGGGGAAAGGAGGGAAGAATGACCTTTATCCTGTCCCTTTTTATCCGAACCCCTTTTATTCCCTTGATTCCGGGAACGGTATCCCTGAGGAAAAATATATGTGGGATTCTGCATGGGTACATCCCCATTGCAGCGGCATGCGCGCCTGATCTGGGTTAAGGAGGAGCGCCTTCAGGCGCTAAAATTGTGTGCGCACCTTATTCCAGTCGCGGCTGAAGCCGCTCCTACAGGTTCTGACTTCTCTCCAATGCAAATTCCGGGATAAAATAACACATGAGGAGGTTTCTATGGCTATCTCGTTGTATGAACCATCCGTCGATAATGTGCTTAAGGCACAGCCTGCTACGACAAGGACCGCCGGGGGCGGGCAGATTGCCTATCCCTTCCCCTCACCCGATGACTGGAGGGACCACTGGATCTACTTTCTTCTTGTCGATCGTTTCAACAACCCATCGAAGCCGCCGCAAAACAGTGATCCCTATGATTTCTATCAAGGCGGCAACTTCGCCGGCATCAAGAAGCAGCTGCCATACCTCAAAGACCTCGGCGTTGGTGCGATCTGGGTGTCACCGGTCCTTATGAACCCCCCGTGGTTTGAGCAATATTGGGGAGGTTACGGCACCCTCGACTTCCTGCGCATCGAACCGCGCTTCTGCACCGATCCCGACCAAGCGGCCAAGAATCAGGACATAGCCGACAAGGAGTTCCGCGATCTGGTCGATGAGGCACACGGACAGGGCATGTATATCATCCTCGACATTGTCCTGAACCACGTCGGCGATCTCTTCAACTATGAAGGCATGCGCGATGCCGCGCCCTGGAACGACTACCGCGAGTATTCCATCTATTGGCGCAATGAGAAGGGGGAAGCCCAGGGCGGGTGGACCGACATCGGCAGCATCCCCGGTCTGCCGCGCGATGCCGGCATATGGCCGAAGGACTTTCAGCGCAACGATTTTTTCCGGCGCCGGGGTACATATGACAACAGCCCCGACCCCACACGCGGCGACTTCAGCAGGATGAAGGAACTGGTGACCGAGTATCTCATCCGTGACGCGAATATCTATCCGGTCCGCAACTTTCTGATACGTGCCTACCAGTATCTCATTGCAAAGTTCGACCTTGACGGCTTCCGCATCGATACCCTGCAATATATCGAAGCGGATTTTGCGCGGGTCTTCGGCAATGCCATGCGTGAGTACGCCCTCTCCATCGGCAAGAAAAACTTCTTCACCTTCGGAGAGGTCTGGCAGGAAGACGACGAAAACAGGATCGCGGAGTTCGTCGGCCGCGACACCCTGAATGGCAACGAGCTGGTCGGTGTGGATGCAGCCATCGACTTCCCTATGCGCAAACGCCTGGTCAGCGTATGCAAGGGATTCACCCCGCCCGGCGATCTTGCCGATCATTTCGATTACCGCCGCAGGATATTAAAGACGACCGTGAGCTCGCATGGTGATGCCAGCGGCTACTATATCACCTTCCTCGACAACCATGACCTACACGAACGCTTCCACAATACGCAATATCCCGAGCAGACCGGGATGGCATTGACGCTGCTCATGTGTATGCAGGGAATCCCCTGTATCTATTACGGCACCGAGCAGGGACTGGACGGCCATGGCGACCGGTGCGAATACGTCCGCGAAGCCCTCTGGGGGAAGCCGGGTGCCTTTTCATCGACCCATGAGCTATATAAGACGATCCAGGACCTCAAAACGCTTCGAGACCGCCAGCCTGCACTTCGCTACGGTCGGCAATACTTCCGGCCGTGCAGCGGGAACGGTACGGACTTCGGCTATTCACCCTACTGCGGGGGAGTCGTCAGCCTCTCACGGATACTGAATGATTGCGAGATCCTCATCGTTGCCAACACCGACACCCAGCAGAAAGCAACCGTGCACGTAGTCATCGACGGCAACCTCAATCCGGACGGCAGGAATTGGAGCATATTGTTCTCTACGAGGCAACACCCTGCCGCGCCCGGATCAACCACGACCCACGGTGCTTGCCGCACAATACAGGTCACCCTGGAACCGATGGAAGCCCAGGTGCTGGGTTGAGCGGAAGGGCGGGCGGAACAAAAACGGGCTGACCCGTGTTAGACCAAACGAACCCGATGGAATGATGCCATAGCGTATACAGGGCACCTACCTTTTGGGGCTTTCAAAAATTTCGAATTCTCGGGACATGATAGGAAACATGCTTGCATGACTTTCCATCCGTCATTGCAATAGGGATGAGCCGACCAGCAGGTTCTCACAGATAGAGACTTTTGCATTACCCTATGTCCGTCATTGCGAGCGTAGCGAAGCAATCCCTGCATCTTGGCACAGTCTCGATTTATCGAGATTGACTCGGGACATCCCTGCCCCTCGCCCTTTGGGCGCAACTTCGATGCGTCAATTTCTGCTTTCCTGCAGAAATTTGACCACGTCGCCTTCGGCTCCTCGCAATGACCGATGAATAGGATGTGCAAAGGTCTCAGATAAAGAATTATAACAGAATAATGCCTTGCACTCAATATCCGGATATACTGCAATTGTGCATCGGATAACTATAGTGATATACTGCAAAAGTGCAGTATAGTAATTATATTTAAGGGGGAAATATGTTCCCTTTTGCAATACAGCAACAAACAAATCACTGGGTTGAAATAATTAAGGCGCTAACAACATTAGTTGCAGCGTTCGGAGGTGCTTGGTTTGCTTTCTTGCTCCAGAATAGAAAAGAGAAAAAGAGAGAGACAAACACTAATGTTGAAGCTTTAAATAAAGTTCAAATTACGTTAACTCAGCAGCTCAATGCTCTAACAATTTTTAATAAAGATTTTATACAACCATACAAAGACCATCCAATAAACTGGATCGCTCTGCCAGCTGCTCCACACAGGGATTATTCGAAGCTCCAAGTAGATGGAGGATCGTTGGCGTTTCTTGTCGAGAAGAATTCCTCTGCTCTGATTTCAAAAGTATTAGTTGTTGAGGAAAAATTTAAAGAGGTAATGAATGTAATTAATTTAAGATCAAATATTCATGTCGATCAATTACAACCAAAACTGGCAGAGATGGGTTTCATAGAAGGTAAGCCCTTTGATTTTTCGCTTGAAAAAGTGGAAAGCTTATTAGGAACTCAGCTCGTTAGCGGACTTAAAAGATTAACTAACGATTTGATTTTCGTCACGGAAGATGCCATCCAATCTCACGAAGAAATAATAAAAGAAATTAAAGCGACTGGCATTAAGCTTTTTCCCAACAAGCGAATACTTTCATTTGAGTATATGGATAAAGATAAACAATATAACAAGGCTAATGCAGCCGACGCAAAAAGCAGCACGGCTGATTAGCAGCGTTGGGCTTGATAAATCGTCATGAAACGTAAAAAGAGCTCCCAGACGAAATCGAGTGATTGTGTAATTCCTTCGCGGCCGTCCACAGCGGCCTTGCGAAAGAACCTCGTCGACTCATCTCCATATGAGGAACGGGAAGTCGCCGAGTACGTCGAATGTGAGTTATCAAAGGAAGAGCAAGATCCAGTCACGGTTGAGCACCTCGAATTAGTCAAATCTGAGGTCGTATGGGGTAGGCTTCACAAGGTTTGGGACGTCCACACAACCGATGGTCGCTGGTGGGTGGTAACTGAGCCGATGAATCTTTACTCACAGACAGACTTTCCCAGTCTGGATTACATCCTTTCTTTCCACGTTGGGTTGATGGCTCGCTTGGCTGCGCGTGAATCTAGACGGGTTACAAACAAAAACGCCGAGCGTTTCGCAGCGGCATGGCGTCGGTGGGAGCAAGCCGCCATTGCTGTTGATGAAGCTAGAGAAGCCGAAGACTTCCAAGCTGTGGGAATGAAATGTCGGGAGTGCCTTCTTACCTTTGTTCGAGATGCGCAGGATGATGTGCACGTTCCCCAAGGGCAAGAACCACCCAAACGTGCGGACTTCGTACACTGGTCGGAACTGTTGGCCGACTTCGCTACGCCAGGAGCACATGGAAAAGATCTACGTGCTTATTTAAAGCAAATTGCTAGTTCCGCTTGGCCCCTAGTGAACTGGCTTACGCATACAACTAGCGCCGTGCGTTACGACGCAGAGATCGCAGTCGCCGCAACGAATCATGTTCTGGAGTCCTTTGCAGGAGCACTGATTCGTCAAGAGTCAAAGAATGCTGGTCGGTGCCCGAAGTGTTCGTCCTATCAGGTTCAGAGTTTCTATATGCCGGAGCTTGAGTACGACCCGCCATATCTATTGGTGTGCATGGCATGCGGGTACGAAGCGCCAGCTAAAGAAGAGGCCTAATGAAGCCCAACCATCGCATCCACCCGGACGGCTTTCAGCCGCCGGTGATCAGCTCGTTAGCCGCCCAAATATGTATTGCCCAATATAGCAACCGGTAGTACCATTGATAATACAATTGGAGGTACTACCAATGCCTAAAGCTCCCAAAATCATACCCATCTCAGATCTCAGGCAGAATGCCAGTAATGTTGTGAAAAGGGTATCATCATCCCGAGAGCCTGTCTTTATCACCCAGCGCGGCAGAGCCGCTGCCGTCATGGTCAGTATGGAATCGTATGAGCACTCGCAGCATGAACTTGAAATCTTACGCTTGCTCGCACGGGGTGAAAAAGAGATTGAGGCGGGTATCGGCTACGAACTCGATGATGTACTGAAGGAGGCTGATAGGATTCTTAAAGGGAAATAAACCTTGAAAATTCTTTTTATCCCGACAGCACGTCTTCAGTTTTTTGAAGCAAAAACATATATTCGTCAAGACAACCCGAGCGCCGCTGCAGATTTTCGGCATAAGGCAGAGAAGAGTCTAACCCGTCTTAAAAAGTTCCCTGAATCGGGAAGGCTGCTGCCTGAGTTTCCTGATCTTCCCTTTCGCGAAGTAATTGTGCATCCATATCGTTTTTTTTATCGCGTGAAAGATAAGACCGTGTGGATCGTAGCTGTATGGCATGGTGCTCAACTTCCTTATGAACCTGAAAAATAATGACCGAACGGGCACATAGGCAACAGATTGTTCTGGGTACATGGGTAACACTTTTGCATAGTTTCATAGACACTGGATGAGGTGTCTATGGGATGGAAAGGAGTAACCAACATGAACAAGAGGCCGCTGCAAGTCACAACAGCAATTCTTGGGCTGGTTCCGGTGATTACGGGCATCATTACGATGCTGGGAATCTACGATCCCATTTATGCTTCGGCAGGGGTGCCAAGGTTTCCGCTCCTAGACAGTAACCTTAGGTTCTTTGGTGGTGTGTGGCTTGGCCTCGGTGTAGCCATACTCTGGCTGGTTCCGTCCATTGAGAAACAGGGCACCCTGTTCCGGGTTATCTGGGGAGCTATCTTTCTTGGCGGTATCGGCAGGCTTCTTTCCATGGTGTTCTTGGGCCTGCCTCCAATTCCATTTATCGGCTTCACCGCCCTAGAAATTATTGGGGCACCCCTCTTTATTTACTGGCAGTATCGCGTGGCGCAGATCTATGTGCAGAGTCCGCCCGTCTGACATTTCCTTCCAGCCGACCAGGAAACAAGGGCGAAAAGACTTGTAGAAGAAGATCTGAAATCCGTGTATCCCAATAAGCACAGTAGTGAGCACAGACCTTACACGCGCCGAGGCACTCTTTATCGAGGGGAACCGCCATATGTCCGCAGGCGATGCCCATAAGGCAGAGGCATGCTTTCGGGAGGCAATCAGGCTTGTGCCGGACTTTGCCGAAGCCCATGCCAACCTCGGGCTGCTGCTTGATCAAGGGGGCAAGCCTGCCGAGGCAGAGCATCAGTACCTGCATTCCATCGCCCTTAATCCCAATCTCGGGAAGACGATCATGAACCTGGGGGCCCTGCTGGCCGGCCAGAAACGCTTCGAAGAGGCCGAGGCTGCTTATCGTCAAGCCCTTGAGCTGCTCCCGGATTCCCCGGCGGCCTGGTCGAATCTGGGGGTGCTGCAGGCCTGCCGGAAGCAGGAACAGTCAGCCGAGCTGAGTTATCGCAGGGCCATAGAGCTGGATCCGGATTACGCCTTAGCCTATTTCAATCTCAGCTACCTGTTGTTGCGTCAGGGCCGCTTTGAAGAAGGCTGGCAATGTCTTGAGAAGCGGAACTGGTATGCCCGGCTGGAGAAGAATATCTCTTGTCCCCGCTGGCGAGGGGAATCGCTTAAGGGTAGATCTCTGATGATCGGCTTCGAGGCGGGGCACGGCGACATGATCCAGTTCTGCCGTTATGCGTCGGTATTGAAAGCTCAAGGGGCTGCACGGATCACCATTATTTGCCATCCTGCATTGAAGACCCTGTTCACTACCATGGACGGTGTGGATGCTGTCTTTGCCTTTGACGAGACATCAGAGCCTCCAGAGTGGGATTTATGGACGCCGCCACTGAGCATGCCATACTATTGCCGGACCCGGCTCGATTCGATCCCTGCGGACATACCCTATCTGCACCCAGACAGAGAGCTTGTTGAAAGATGGTCATCCGTGCTGTCCGATCAGTGCGATCCTTCCGATGTCCGTGTGGGCCTGGTGTGGAAAGGCTCTACACGTTTCGAGAACGATGCCGATCGATCCCTTTCCGATCTGAAGACGCTGGAGTCCTTGGGCATGGTCGCAGGGGTGCGCTTTTTCAGTTTGCAGAAAGGGGCCGGTGAGGATGAAGCGGCAAGTCAGCCGGAGGGCCTGCCTTTCGTGAATCTGGGGCCGCAGATTTCGGACTTTGCCGATTCTGCGGCCATTGTGATGAATCTCGACTTGATCATTTGCGTCGACACTGCCATGGCCCACCTTACCGGGGCTCTTGGCAAGGACTGCTGGGTACTTCTGCCTGACTACAAGACCGATTGGCGCTGGCTGACCGGGCGCATCGATTCGCCCTGGTATCCCGGCGTGATGCGCCTCTTCCGCCAGCCCCGCATGGGCGACTGGGCGGCGGTGGTTGCCGAAGTGCGCGCGGCGCTCAAGAAGTTTGCAGCGACACCCAGGCCCCTTGGACGATGAATTGTCGCGCTTGACGGCCACAGACCTGGGCATATTCCACACCGGCTGCCGTCCCGGACCGGTTGACTTCTTTCGGTTCGGTAGAGGAATCTAAGTATGAAGAAACGATGTCCGGGAATGGATCCTACCTATTTCAAAATCGAGGATATCCGTGCACAGAAGTGTACTTCCTGCGGCAGTGATATGGAGTTCTGGAAAGACGATGTATTCCTTGTTTGTCCTGGCTGTGGAACCAGAAACACAAATGCCGGGGTCCGGAATACTTGTCTGGCCTGGTGCAAAGAAGCTTCTGCCTGCATCGGGAACAGGGATATTGAAGAATGGTTGATCTTGCAAAAAAGGAAAAAGGGGAAGTGCTGACAAAAGGCTGCAGCGGACATGGTGCAGGCACAGGCCGCCGATCAGCGGCAATATTTATCTGAGTGCCCTTGACTTGTATGCATAGTTAATGCATATATATACATATGAGAACGACACTCAATATCGATGATGATACCTTAAAAAAAGCGAGCCGGTTAACGGGGATCAAAGAAAAAACCGCCTTGGTGCAACGTGGACTCGAAGCGATCATTGCAATAGAGAGCAGTAAAAGACTCGCAAAGTTGGGGGGGACCGAAAAGGATCTCCGGCCGATTCCCCGTCGCAGACCGTCCGGATCTTCATAATGGTCCTGGTTGATACATCCGTATGGATTGACCATCTCAAAAAAGGCAATGCACACCTGGAAAAATTACTGCTCGATATTGAGGTGGCATGCCATCCTTTTATCATTGGTGAGATTGCATGCGGCAACCTGAAAAACAGGACAGAGATTCTTTCATTACTTCATTCACTCCCTTTGACGCCCATCATAGAAAACGAGGAAATATTGCTCTTCATCGAGAGGAATAATCTTTCAGGAATCGGGATTGGGCTTATTGATGTACATTTGCTTGCATCTTCACGTCTCGCTCACATTCCCATTTGGACACGTGATAAAAGATTACTTAACGCCTCTATATCTCTCCAAATGGCATATATCTACTGAAGACAATTCATTCCGGGCGCAGGGCTGAATCCAGCATGCCGAGGCACAAAATGACGCAGGCGAGGAGGAAAAAGATGGAGAAAAACAGAAAGATCCGGAAGGTCATCAAGAGCAAACCCACTATCGAGGGAGCCGGTGTCCACTTGAAGCGGGCATTCGCCTTCAGTGAGGTGCCTGCATTTGATCCGTTCCTGCTCCTCGATGATTTTCGTTCAAGGGACCCCCGGTATTACCTCAAGGGCTTCCCCTGGCATCCGCACCGCGGAATCGAGACCATCACCTATATCCTTCATGGAAGTGTCGAACACGGGGACAGCATGGGAAACAAAGGCGTTATCAGCCCCGGGGATGTGCAATGGATGACGGCCGGCAGCGGTATCATCCATCAGGAGATGCCGAAGGGGGATAAAACAGGCCGCATGGGAGGGTTCCAGTTGTGGGCCAATCTCCCGGCCTCACACAAGATGATGGACCCCCGTTATCGTGACGTAAAAAGCGAGCAGATCCCTGAGATCTCCATGTTAGGCGGCGTAACGATCAGGATCATATGCGGCAAAGTCGAAGGGGTTAAAGGCCCTGTCCAAGACATCGTCACCGATCCGGAATACCTTGATCTCTCTGTCCCTGCAGACACGGAGTTCATTCACCCGACCAAACCAGGGCACACGGTCTTCGCATATATCATCGAGGGCAAGGCAAGGTTCTGCAAGGAGAAAAACCCGTTCACCTACGAGGTCGAGGGGGCAAACTATTTCGACATCCAGAGGGACCCTTTTGCGACTGACGAGAATCTTGTCCTGTTTGGTGACGGGGAACAGATCGTCGTTTCTACCGAAGATGATCCTGTCCGCTTTCTCCTCATGTCCGGAAAACCCATCAATGAACCGGTCGCATGGTACGGTCCTATTGTAATGAACACACAACAGGAATTGGAGGTCGCCTTCGAGGAGTACAACAACGGCACATTCATCAAGCACAGGAATGCGTGATCCCCTTCGAGGAATCATTCAATCGACGAATCGGCATGAGAGACATCTGCCCGCTCACATGAGATATTACCCGACCCTCATCTCATACCGCACGACATAGTGCCTTCCCACCTGGCGAAAACTGTGGCGGATGAAGCCTGCGGATTCATACAGAGCGCAGAGCTTTGCCCGGCTTGCCTCCGTATCGAGGCGCAGAAACTTCATACCTTCCTTATGGGCCTTCTCTCCGGCCCACGCGATGATCCGCCTTCCCAATCCCCTGCCTGCCGCGGAACTTTTCAGGGTTATCTTATGGATGTAAGCCGCATCGCCTTCCGGCATGTCGGGCCAGTAGAGCCTGTCATGGAGCTGAAAGATCGCGGTACCGACAGGCCGGCCCTGCATCATTACCAGATAGAGCTCGCCTGCATCGATTGATCCTTTAAGCCTCTCTACCGTGAGCTCCTCGGGGAACCAGAGGGTTTGCCCCTGCTCCTTGAGCCGGAGGGCAGCCTCACACATAATGGAAGAGGCGGACCCGGCATCCTCAGAACCTGCCCGGACGATATCGATATCCATCATTATTACCTCGTTCGTAGGTGTTCTTTATATATCAATGGGGTAGTATACACATTCATCAACTGGTTTAGATTGCCACGTCGGGAATCTTTTGTTTCCTCTTCGCAATGACTTTATATACTAATTCGTTGTCATGGAGGAACGGGTTTACAGGTCATCCGAAGAGGTCGTTCGCCGCATACCCTTCTTCGCAGCCATCCTGTGCTTCGATTCCAGGCGCTGGATCCTAGATGATGAACTGGGCCGTGTCCTGATCCTTGGCCTGGGTTTTCTGACGGCCTCTGTGATGATCTCCTGCAGGCGTTCACGGGCATCAACGCGGTTGCGCTCCTGGGACCTGAAGCGCTGGGCCCTGATGATGAGCACCCCCTCCGCAGTCATGCGTCTGCCTGCAATCCTCTTCAAGCGGCCTTTTACATCCGGTGGGAGTGATGCAGAGCCAGCGACATCAAACCTGAGCTGGACCGCGGTTGCGACCTTGTTCACATTCTGGCCGCCGGGCCCGCTTGAGCGCACGAATTCCCAGCTCAGCTCATCTTCTTCAATGATAATGTCGCTGCCTATCCGTATCATAGATATGAAATGCCGGGGCCATAAGAAGATCCCCGGCATGATACCCCAGGGCATCCCCCCGGGAATTTTCTACATCATGGACATCACGAACTCGATTGCTCCCCTCACATCCTTGTCAAAGAAACACTTGAAGCCTTCCTTCCAGTTCTCTTCGGCCAGCCTCTTCCTGATCCGGTCTGCAGTGGGTTTCTTCAACCCTTCCTTCAGCTTGATGAATGCCCTGCCCGGGTTGTCGATCCACTTTTTCACGATCTCCTTTGCCCTTCCGATGAGGTCCGCCTCCTCCACTATCTCATCCACAATGCCTAATTCCTTGGCACTGTTGATATCGAGCATCCTGCCGAAGTACATCAGATCGCGGAACTTCTTGTTGCTTTCATACCCGAACTGCATGATCTCGGACTGGGCTATGGTAAGCGCCAGTCCCAGCTTGATCTCGGACATGCCGATGGAGATCTTGGGGTGGTTCTTGACAATACGGTAGTCGCTTGCCATGGCAAAGATCAGTCCGCCTGCAATGGCATGGCCGTTCAAGGCGGAAACCACCGGTTTACGGCACTCGAAAAGCGCAAGAAGGATCTCTTCTCCTTCATCAAAGAAGTCACCGATCTCTTTGACATCCTTGAACCCCATGAACATGGGGAGGTCGAACCCGCTGCTGAAGGTCCTTCCCGCACCGGTGAGGACAATTCCCTTGACGGCATCGTCTTCGTTGGCCTTCTTTACGATATCACTCAATTTTCGAAGTATCTCCAGGGTAAGGGAGTTGGTCTTCCCATGTTCGAACGTGGCGATGATGATCCCGTCTTCGAGCTTCTCGTTCAGCATACTATTATATCCTCCTGCTCTGTAAATATAATGCAACCCTGATTCGAGGTTGCCCCTGTGATATAGCGCATTTTAGCCCTGATGTCATGGAGCAATCGGGAGGTAGCGGCTACCCGGCGATAAGAACCCTCTTCAGGTAGGCCTTCGCATAAAAGAAGGTAAAAAGGGCGGCCCCCCAGTTGATGAGAAAGATACCCGTCCAGATGCCGGTAAGCCCCATGCCCATCAGTTTTGAAAAGAAGGGGAACACCACCACGGGCAGGGCGATCTGCCTTATGACCCCGATATAAAGGCCATACGCCGGTTTCTTTACCCCTTGAAGCACTGAAACGTTCACATAGAGGATCACATAGGCATAGAGGATAAATGCTGAAATGCGAAGGTACAAGGTGCCGATGGCTATCACCTGTTTATCGGCTGAGAAAAGGCCCATGAGGGATCCGGCAAAAATCAGCAGCAGCATAGTGCCGAACGCCATGAAGACCCCCCCATACGTGAGCGCAGTACTTACCGTCTCGAAAATCCTCTTGTACAGACGCGCCCCGTTGCTGTGTGCCACGAGTGTTACGGTGGCGATGCTCAGGCCGATCGTGGGCATGAGTATGATCTGCTCAACCCTCGTTGCTATCCCATAAGCCGCCACAGCCTCCTTGCCGAAGATACTGATGAAGTAGGTTATCACGAACACACCCACACCCACGGTGATGGAATTCAGGCTCGTGGGGAATCCCTGCCTGGCTATCTCGCCGAAGGCTTCCGGCCTGGGAATGATTTCGCTGAAGCATCTCTCGCATGTGAGCTTGGTATGCGACACCTTATACCCCAAATAGAAATTCCCGAGCATCTGCACAAACACCGTTGCCAGGGCGACTCCCATGACCCCCATGGCCGGAACACCCAGGCCTCCGTATATGAACCACGGGTCCAGGGCCATGTTGAGAAAGCACCCGGCGATGAGAAAATTCCTGAACGTGCGGGTGTTACCCAGGGCATTGAGAATGGCATTGAGCATGAAATTCATGATGAAGAAGACCGAGCCCAGGAAAATCGTGTTCATGAAGGTCAGGCACATATCGAGGTAGGGGCCTGTTGCACCCAGCAGGATAAACAGCTGCGGCGAGGCCATTATGCCGATGACGGTGACCGCCACCGATATAAGCACCCCGAAGGAGATGCCCTGGATGGCTAACATCTTCGCCCTGGCGGAATCGCCGCCCCCGAGCGCCGTAGCTATCAAGGCAGTGGTCCCGGTGGAGATGCCGGAACCAAGCGAGATGATGATGAAGAAGACAGGAAAAGAAAGCGATAGGGCTGCAATGGCCTGAGTGGAGATGAGTCCGGCAAAGTAGGTATCGATAACATTGAACATGGTGTTGAAGAAGAAGCCGATGCTCGCAGGGATCGAGATCGCACGTATAAGCCTTGGAATGGGGTCAGTTGTGAGCCGGAGATGCACTAGGTTATCTTTTCAAGAAGCCCTTCGATCTCCTGCCTCTTCTTCAACCCCTTGATCCATTCATCAGGGATTGCGCCCATGCCCAGGTGTGCGCCAAGCACCATGCCAACGGCCATGCCCCGCGCGGCGGAGTCGCCGCCTGCCATCACATTTTCGATCAGGGCCTCCTTCAGATCGTTTTCGTACCGGCATATGAGGTGGATCACACCGGGAAAGGCATCGGGGGTATGGCAGTCCTGTCCGAGGGTCTTGATGGTCTGTATGCTTTCGTTCGTACATGATTCAATGCCCTTGTCTACCCACAGGGCAATCCGCGACCCTTTAAAGTATGTACGGGCGACCTCCTCAACTGCCGATACCGGCTTCATCCCGTGCAGCACGCGGTATGCCGCGCGTGCGAAAAACCCGCTCGCATCCACGGTAAGGCTGTCTCTGTGCGTCATGTCCGTCTGTGTCCTGGCGGCAGAGACAAGGCCTTCCTCATCCTCGTGGTAGCGGTAAACGAGCGGTACAATGCGGGAGGCACCGGAGAGGTCGCTCGAGGATGAGCCTGCCTCCATGGGTGTTTTTCCTACAGAAAGGTTCTCAAGGGTGCCCTTGGTAGCCTGGTCATAGTAGCCGTTGTATCCTGTGAAGAGCTTCTGCCAGCGCTGCGTGAAATCTTCCGGGTCAAATCTGCCTCGCGCAGCCAACGATTCCAGGAGCACGAAGGACTGGTCGCCGTAATGCGTGAATTCACCCTTCTTCTTGGTGGGGTGGTAGGAATCCGGGTCAGGGTCGAGGAAGTTCTCAACACGCCCGAAATCCCGTTCGATCTTTTCCACTGAATAGATCCAGTGCGCCCCGAGTGCCAGCGAATCTCCGATAAAAGATGCCAGTACCATCGCCTTGGCCTTGTCTTTCATAGAGGCCTCCTTCCTTTTCGCATATCCGGGTCATCATATCTCATTGTTCATGAAAAGATACTTCTCCTGCCTGAGAGTTCTTCCCGGGTGATGATAAATGAATAGGAAATCATGAGCAGAAAAACAACCATCACGGACAAGGAAAAGAGCTCATTTGCAATGCCCCGGTGGATGTATGCAACAGCCGCCAGGATCACGGTTAACGCCGAGCATGCCGCTATGATCCTCGACAGGATGCCTCCCTGGAGGAAATACGGCATCAGGATCAGAAAGATCAGGGTAATCCCTCCCCATTTCTGCCACGTGAAGACCCTAAGCAGCCTCAGCTGATGCTCGAAATCTCCGCCGCCAAGGCGTGAGGTGATGCCCAGAAGCTGTACGTTTTCGAGGAAGTCTCCCATGAGGATCACAAGTGAGAGCATGCTTCCCAGATGGTAAACCTTTCTCTCTCTCATCAATGCAACCCTTCTGCAGAACACAAACAGGAACGCACTGTAGAGCACCATATAGAGAAAATCGATCCGGTTGCCCAGGTCCATGGCCTTTACTATTTCCTGGTGTTTCGGAGAATCAAGGGGCCCGAACAGGTCAAATACCTCTTGCGGGGTCCTGATGAACTCAAAGGCGATGACAGGGGTAAAGAAGCCGGCGGACATCTTATCGGCATGGCGCGGAAAAACCAGATACAGGATCATGCCGGTTATGATTACGCAGATGCCGATGATGCCGGCCAGGATAAAGGGCCTTTTCATATAATCCTACTCCTTAGAAAAATATCTGCCTGGAAGATCCGAGAATCTTTTCAGACATAAGGAAAAAAACCCCCAGGGGTCTGCTACAGCTTTAGCGCCTTGTTCATCCCGCTCCATGCGAAGTAGCACGCCAACAGGATAAGAAAGACTCCGCAGATGCCTATGAGTGCCTGGTAGTGATTATCACTCAGGAACCGCCTCCCTTTTCCAATGGCAAATGATATAGCACTGTACCAGGTAAGATCCCCCAGGCAATGCCCCATGAAGAAAAACACTATCCCCCAGTAACCGTACCGCGCACAGTACAGGACATACCCAAGCCCTATGGTTGCCCACCAGAGACTCCAATAGGGATTTGCAAGGCTCATGAGGACCCCGGTCATGATCAGGTGGGACCCTCCTCCGGCCTGGATATCGGTGCGGATGCTCAAAGATGGGACGGCGCGGAGCATCCCTAAGCCCATCCAGGCAAGCATTATGGAACCAATGACGGCTATTGCCGCAAATACCCACTCCTGTGTGAGAAACGGCGCCAGGCCGAACATGAGTAAGCTAACCAGTGCAAACTCAAGCATGCTGTGCCCGGCGATCAGGAGAGGCCCGGTAATAAAGCCTCGGTGCATGCTCTCACTGATGGTGGCGGTCATCAGGGGGCCGGGCATGGCCGCCCCGGAAAAGGCGATGAGGAATGATGTGGTGAAGATGGTTAAAAAAATCAGCACCGCTGTACTCTATCAATGAATATGGCCGGTATCAACAAATTGAAAAAGTCACTTCTCTTCAAATCGGTTGAGCCTCCGGTTCTTCTTCACCTTGTCCGGGTCGAGGACAAGACCGTTCATAACGATGTACACCCCTTCCGGCAGGAGCTGGACCGCGGCCGCTGCAGCGCCGATGTTGAACTCGGCGTCCGATGACTTGAACCGGGCAGGCTGCATGGCGCCGGTGAGCACGATGACCTTGCCGTGAATGCCCTTGAGCCTTTTCGCGGTCTTGACCATGGTGTCTGTGCCGTGTGTGATGACGATATACCGGTTCTCCTCTGTTGCCACACGATCATAGACTGCCTGACGGTCTTTCTCGGTCATATACAGGCTGTCTTTACGCAGGATGGACTCGAACTCATATGCGAAACTCACGTTCGCCTCGCTGAGGATCTCCGAGACACCCGGATCGCCCACCTTGTAGGCGCTCAGCCGGTCGAAGTACACCTTGTCAATGGTTCCTCCTACGGCAAAGAACATGATCTTGATGGGTTTCGTCATGATATTATATCTCCTGCTTTAGGAAGGTTTCTCTTGGGCAAGGGCCGGATCAAACCACTTAAGTATAGATTCGTTCTCCTCGCGAGGATATGCATGGGACAGGTCAGGCACGACCTTGAGCCTCACATCCGCACCGGCCAGGGAGAGGTCCTTGCATGCATTTACGGCCCGGCTCACCGGAAACATCCAGTCTTGAGCACCGTGCACCCAGTAGATGCGCCTGTCCTTAACGTGAGCCATTTCTCCATGGGCCAGCACGCACGATACCGGTGCTATGGCCTTGGCCGGTGAGTTCTGTTGAAGCCCGAAGCTTAAGGCAAAAGTCCCGCCGTCGGACATCCCGGTCATGAGGATGCGGCCCCGGTCAATGGTGAACCTGGTACATACCTCTTCCAGAGAACGGATTAATTGCTGAGCGTCGATTTCAATATTCGAAATCGACCATGTCTGCCCCAAAGAAGTGGGCGCGAGAAGCACGAAACCCCTGCTGCGGGCCTCGCGCAGCCATGTCCAAAGGAAATCCCGGCCATGACCGTAGCCGCCGTGCAGGGCCACCACAAGAGGCCAAGCGCTCTCAGAGCTGTATGTTTCCGGCACGAAGAGGGAATACCCCCCGCGGGCGTATGGGTCCTGGGCAGGGCCTGTGTGGATTATGCCTGTCTTGATGCCCTGATCCTTTCCTTTCTGTATCTCTTCAGGATCCACTCCCGGTTCGAGGAAATATCGGTCCAGCTCGGAAAAACCATAGCGCAGGGGAAACAGGGTCTCCTGGGCCTGGCAGTGCTTTCGCAAAGCTCTCAGAACAGCCATGAAGGATGCCGTGGCATCATCCCCTGAACCAAAAACTTTTATGCAATTAAGGACAAGCTCACCTGCATGCCTCAGGCGCTGCCGGATATGCTCAACCTCAGGGGGCAGCTCTTGGCCAAGGACAGACTGTCCTGCATCTTCCAGCGGCTGCACATGCACAAGGAGCCCTTTCTTGAGCTGGGGAACGGCGAAAGGGTGGAGCCTGCGGGACACATCTTCGAGCGCATAGAGCACCTTGACGAGGAGCAATGTTATGGCTTCAAAGTCTTTCATGGGGCATCATTTCCTCAGAGATATCTTGGCCTTGAGCACCACCGGATAGTAGATGCCCATATCATCCATGATCCTCTCATTGTCAGTGGTATTCACCGCATAGGTCAGGGTCAGGTCAGCCCCCATAAATACCTTGTGTGCCTTTCCTGCATAGATGAGCAGGCCCGGCAGAGTCTTTTGAGGAGGTTGGAAAAAGCATTCAGGCCCTGTCCATGGGCCGGTCAATTCATGACAAAAGCGCATTGCAAGGCAAGGATCATTAAGGCTTAGGGTCTGGACCATAAGGAAGCCCTTGAGAAGGGGTTCATAGTGCACGGTGAATTCCACCTGTCCCCCGGTAAACACAGGGACAGGCTTCAGCCCAGCAGGCTTTGCATCGGCCCAGCCTCCGGCACTGCCCATCCACCACTGGGGCCGCGACAGGTCGCCCCTGAAGGCATTACTGACAGGCCACCGCACGAGATAGACCGAACTGTCCTTCCAGTCCGTGCTGAAGGCATACAGATAACCGTCCTTGATCAACAGGCTGGAAGAGCCCACTAGGATGCGCCCCGTTACCGGACATGCAAGGCTTCGAACGCTCCAGGCGGAAGGAACACTGCCCGGATTATGAACAAGCACTGCCTTCCACCCGGAGGGTTCGAACTTAAGATCGCTCTTTGATCCACGGACCTTGACAAGGAAGATGATGAGCGTCCCCTCGAACGACACCCCCGAGCCCGGCCAGAACCATTGATCGCCCTCTTCCCGGAAAAACGATGCGGGCCTGCCTCCTGTGCTCTTCCAGTAAAACCTCATGGCGGCCTTCGCTGAATTACGGCCCGACTGGAGGGCAATGCTGTTCCTCACCATTACGGCATCGCGCCTCGTCGAAGATCCCTTTGTATTGATGAAGCTGTCACCAAAGAGCCAGAGGAACCGCTTTATCCCAAGATTCACCGATGATGCCCCATCTCCGCCGAGCCAGCGGGGATCGCTGCGGAAGAGCTTCTCCGCCTCCTCCCATCGCTGTGCTGTGATGGAGAACCCTGCTTCTTGCTGCTTTTGACCTGCATTGAGTAGTCCGGGCCACCAGAGAAAGAGTATGCAGAAAGCGCTCGTTCCTATAAGAAAAACGTTCTTGGACCGGATTGATAATTTCAATGGATTCAGGTGATCCTCACCCGGTACTTCCTGACATAGCTTGACGGATTGTAGGAAAGTTTGGACTTCCGTAACCCCTCATCGCCCAGGTCCTGCTCCCGGTTGACCAGAGAAAAGCCATTGCTGTGCTCGAGAAACATCTGGTTGATGGCCTGGTAGATGCCGGCGAATTCGGGAAGGCCCTTTTCGAAATGGACCAGCAGCATATCTTCTCTGAGCGCCTCTGCTACGGTGAATGCTTTTGGTTCATCCTCCACGTTTATAACTGCACCCATGATGCCTGTGAGATCTTCCCAGGCCTGAAGCACCCGCTTGATAACCCGGTTCTCACTGGCGAGTGTCTCGACGGACTCGCAGTCCCGCCAGGTGCACCAGACCTCCTGCATGGCGAGCACTCTGGGTACGAGAGAAGGGGTGACCTCCTGGTACCCGAAACGATACTTCTTCTTAAACTGGGTCAAGAGGTTCTTCTTGTTGTGGAACTTGTTACCGGCAAGATCGACGAGCTCAGGAACGGAATAGAGGTAGTCCCAATGCTCCCGGGCCTCTTCCACCTTCACCCTGCCGGGGAGGTTTGCAACCCATTGGAAGAGGAGTTCCTCGGGTACACGGTTAAAAGGGAGCTCTTGTATCTGGGGGTTGTCAAAGACTGCAGCCCAGGCAACACCCTCCCAGTCCCCGACCGGCGCCCACAGGCACGGCATAGGTATCTCCTGCCTTATCCATACGAGCCCGTTATCCCATGCCCAGGAAAGACCATACTCTTCAGCCCACCCCCACAGGTTGATGAAGCTGTAGTCAGAGGCAGCAAACCTGACAGCGGAAAAATGCCTGATGTATGCATCCTGGTAAGACAGGGAGATGGGTTCAAATAGCAATGCTAAAGTCCTCCTTATGATCGCCCGTGCCGGGCTGTCAGGATTATAAGAGACTTACATCATATTAATAAAGCAGCAATGCATCAGCTACCTTGAGTGGTCTTATCCACGTATTCGGCGATCTGACCCATCATGGTGCTCACGTCCTCGCCATTAAGTCTTAAGATAGCCATGGCATCAGGGTGCATATGATAGAGCATCCCGTCGATCCCCGCCCCGATTCCACTCATCATGGCAACGGCATCGGCCATGTGCACAATAAAGGAAAGGACATCGCCTTTGGACGGGGTGGGGTCGTGGTGATACCGGATGGCGAGTGTCATCTGAGACGGGATATGCCACCTCTCACACGCCTCTGATGCCAGTTCGGCGTGATCGAATCCGAGGATATGCTTTTCAGCGTTCAGGAACGACTCTTTACCCTCATCGACGAAGGCCTTGAAGGCGTCCTTGCGCTCATGGATGTACGGATCGAGGATGATCTTGCCCACGTCGTGTATAAGGCCTGCGGCGAATGCATCCTGTTCCAGGGAAGGGTTCACCCTCCGCGCTATGATCTGGGATGCTGCGGCCACGGCCAGTGAATGCATCCAGAGCTCACCGGCATCGAGATCGTAGCCGGAAAGTGTTTGACCGAGTATCTCAGAGGAGCAGGCAAGGTTGAGTACCTCCATGAGGGTCTTTGAACCGAGTACAACCGCCGCATGCTGCACCGATGAGACCTTGCCGGAAAGACCGTAGTAGGGTGAATTGGCGATCTTCAGGATGCGCGTGACAATAGCCTGGTCCGTCTCGATGACCTTGGCAAGATCCTTGAAGCTCGATGCAGGGTTGCTGATGACCTCCCTGGCCTTCTGTGCGACCTGGGGCATGGGGGGCAGATCCTTCATGGTGCGTAAGATGCGCTCCTTGAGGACATTGCCATTGACCGAGCTTGCAGGGCCCTGCGCATGACCGCCGACGACTTTTCTTTCCGACGATGAAGCATCGGGGGCCTCTTCACCTGCCGGAGGGTGGAAGACTATTGCGTTTTTGCAGCTAGGGCACGGTATGGTAATGCTTCCCTTTAATGTCTTGAGACGCTCATCCGGGATGATGTATTCTTTTGAGCACTTCGGACATCGGATATTCATCTGCTGCATCCTCCCAAGGTATATTCCCCGACCACCTTCATACAACGGCAAAACAGGCCGATATCTCGGCCGTCATCTGCAATAAGCCCAAGAAGGATATTCATGACCATATGCTTTTTACCCACACCTCTACTTTAGGATACGTCACGAAATCTTAATCTTCCCTTCGTCAACATTCAGGATCATGGTGCGCAACCTTGTACCGCCGACGTTCTCCAGCTTCACCTCAAGCTGCCTGCTGGCGAGGATTTCCTTCACCTGGTTCACCAGGGTGGAGCCCACTTCACCCTGGTCGCTGCTCGAAAGAAGCGACGCCCCCCCGGCAATCGCGACGGACACCTTTAATGGGATACCTCTCTTGGCAAACTCGGCAATGGCGTATTCCACAGCCGTGTCGGCAAAATATGCAGGATTGTCCGCCCTTTGTCCCTTGGACTGCCCCCTGAGTAAATGGAGGCCTGCAGCAAACTTGTACTGGGGGCTATAAAAGATAATACCTATCCCCGTGGCGATTTTGTCTATCCACAAGATACCCTCTTCGGTAAATTCACATTTCATGGGCTTGACAGCAGTTGTCTTCATCCCGATTCTGACACCTTCCTGTATCGTATCATCTTAGGATACCTTATTTTAGATTATGACCTACCATAGATCATTCAGGCTGACAAAACTTTTTCACTGCATGATCTTCTTGTTATTTTTAAGGGATCCTGAGCTGCGGCTTGCCTGCCTTTACCCGTATCCAGTTGAGTGCCTTATGTACGGATTCCTGCCGGATGAATCGAAGCTCCAAGGCCCTCTTACGGGGGAAACTGATCAGGGCCTGGTGGATGCTGGCCCAATCAATGACGAATCGGATGAGACCAAAGAGATTCATTCACGCTTCAAGAGCCCGTTTAAGATGAGATCTATGCTCAGATCGAACATCTTACGGGTGGATTTGCCTTCTGACATAATATAGGTCTTGATAATGAACATGACATATATGGAAAAGAGGAGATCGGTAACATACTTGATGTCGACCTTGCAGAATTTGTTTTCGTCCACTCCTTTTTTAAGCAGGTTCTTGAGCATGTCCATGGATGCCCGGTTGATCTCGGCAAACCTGTCCTCACGAGGGGATAGAGGGAATACCGACGGATCGTTGATGAGGATGGTGCGCAGCGCCACATCCTTTGAGAGGTACATGAAACTCTTTTTACCCATGACCACAAACTGCTCTTTAACATCCTCGATGCCTGAGATGGCCTCTCTCACCTTTGCCTGCCACCTCAGAAGTCCATAAGCTATGGCCTTCTCATAGAGCTCGCGCTTGTCCTTGGCGTAGAGATACAGATTGCCTTTGGTCATGCCCAACTCATGGCCGATGTCTTCCACCCGGGTCCTCTTGTACCCATATTGTGCAAACACTTTTAATGCCGCATCGTAGATCCGGTTCAGCCTCTCCTGCCTGTCCATATGCCTCCTGTACAATATCATCCATGAAAGGACTATCATCATCTGGCATAGCAGATGGCTTGAAGTCAATTCTCTATCATGCGCCTGACTTCATTTTGCATCTGAATTATCAAATGAATTATTGAACAATATGTTCATCCATTCAATTATTCTTGACTTACGGCATGCATGCCGTTACAATTTTTCAAGGGCTTACGTATCACATCAGACTTTTTTAAGCTTTTTTTGATATGGAAAACACAGGGGGGTGTATATGACAGAATCATCTGCAAAGGCACTTTCAATCCTTCGTGACCCGTCTCAGTTTCAGTGGTATCTCATACCGCTCCTGCTTGTCATCATCTACATCTACCACAACGAGGCCCGGAACAAGAACTGGAACTCCATCTTCGCCGGTCTCGCCCTTTGGGGATGCGACTGGTTCAACGAGATCTGGAACGCCCTGGTCTTCCACTTCACCCAATATGCCCCTGTCTGGGGGGCGCCGGCCAAGACGGCCTACCTCATCCTTATAGGGCTCAACATTGAGATTTGCATGATGTTCTCCATCATGGGCGTGGCCACGACCATCATGCTCCCGGAAGACCGGAGCCTGAAGATCCTGGGATTGCCGCACCGCTGGTTCTTCATATGCGCATTCACAACCCTGTCCGTCATCGTGGAGATTATCCTTAACTCCATAGGCGCTCTGACATGGGATTACTCCTGGTGGAATGCCAGGGCACCGTGGCTCATCTGGATTGCCGGGTACTTCTATTTCTTCCTGGTGGCCTACTGGGTCTATGACATGAAGACCATCAAGGCCAAGGCCATCACCGTCGGCACCATCCTGGGGTTTGATCTAGCCTGCCTCATCATATTTATAGGCGTGTTGAAGTGGATTTGAGACGCACCTGAATCCCTTCAACATGCGCTCCCAATGTGATGATACTATCTTCTACAGGGTCCCCATAGATGCGCGCAGAACAGCCAAGGCCCTGGCATGATCGGCACGCGCCATTATATAGTTGTTATGCGCGCGGACCAGCAGGGTCTGTGACCTGAGCACATCATCCGTGGTCGCTGCCTGGAGGTTGTAACTGTCTTTTTCTATCCGTGCGAATTCTTCCGCCTGAGCAATGGCCTTCTCGGCCACCTGCAGACGGGCCCGGGCTTCTTGTATGTTGAGGTAGGAGTTCTTGACCTCAAGGGTAACCTGGTTTTTCAGGCTTTCAAGCAGGTACCCTGCCTTGGTATTCATGTATTGGGACTTGTTGTAATTCCAATATCCGGAGCCACCCGAGAAGAGGTTCCACGTGAGCCCGATCCCGGCCTTCCACGTGTCATATTTCAGAGAGGGATCTACACCTTTCTGGTTCTCATATCCATACGTGGCGGCTATATCGGGCATGAATACCGATTTCGCAATGCTGATCCCCTTTGCGGAATTGTCGAGCGTGAGCTTTGCGATCTTGATTTCCTGCCTGTTGTCCATGGCCGTGGCAAGAGATTGATCAAAGGTGATATCAATGCTCGTCAGCGGTATCTCCGGCTCGATGTTCAGATCTTCATTGATATTATTTTGCAGGAGTATATTCAGGTTCGATTCTGCGATCTTCACTGCATTATCGGCTGAGATCAGGAACTCCTCACTCTCCGAGTACTGCACC
Source organism: Desulfomonilia bacterium (assembly GCA_050014195.1). Lineage (GTDB taxonomy): Bacteria > Desulfobacterota > Desulfomonilia > UBA1062 > UBA1062 > MWEI01. Next base: position 202,799 of record JBEKDT010000005.1, read on the forward strand.
TGGGCCTCCAGCAGATCGTTCTTGGGGATCATGCCCTCGTTGAAGAAGGCATTGGCTACATCAAGGTGAGACTTCACAGAGGCAACATTACTCTTCGCCACCTCCCGCTGCTGCCTGGCCTTGATCACCCCGTAGTATGCATCGATGGCCATAAGCTTGATGTCCCGGATGAACCTCTCCCGTTCGAGCTCGGATGCGAACTGATCGTTCTTGGCGATAAGGTAACCGTTGTAAAGTGCACCGCCGGCAAAGAGCACCTGCTTGGCCTCGATATCCATATCGTAATTTCCCTTTGAGTTGAAGGGGAGCGGGCCTATGGGCGGAGGGAATGGCAACATCTCAAGCTGGCTGAATTTCATATACCCGTACGTGGCGTCCAACGAAGGGAGCATCTTGGAGAACTGGGACCTTTTGTCCATATCCTTCCCGAGGACGTCCTGGTCCTGGGCCTTCACGCCGGGGTTACGCTCAACGGCCATCTTGATCGAATCTTCAAGCGTCATGTAATCGGATGCATGTACGCTTGTTACCCCCATGAAGAATAAACCAATCGCGATTAAAAACATTGTCTTCCTCACTGTGATAACCTCCCTAGAAATTCCTCCATAATGCCGACTGCGAATTCAGACGGTGACTTCTCCAGTATGCCCCTAAAAATAACTCCGGGCTATTGCCTGTATGATCCCGAGCAGCATCATGGATTCCAACTCAGTCTCGAAGCGTTCTCCTCCCCTGTTTGCCTCCATGAAAATCTCGCGGGTGATCTGCATAGCCTCTATGTGTATATCTTTATATCACTATCTAAGAAAGATTAAAAAAAATCAGCATCAGCCCGTGACCATGACTATCAGTCTCGAGAGGAAAGAGACTTACCGCGTATTTATGGTTCTTCTCTGTGAAGCATACATCTATCGTTTGCACCCTTTTCCCAGCCCATTGTTCTCACCACTTTAGGACACGAAGAGCACGAAAAAGATCTAAGAAATGCGTAAACGGATACTCTTGGATTCCTTTCCCCCCATCAGTGATTTCAAGAAAAATTTTTCCTTCGTGTCCTTCGTACTACTATCCATCATTTTCTTGTTTTTTGTGCATCATTTTGACCCATCCAGTATGATGGTTCGCATCCTAATTCTTTTCTCACCACGAAGAACTCGAAGAGCACGAAGAAGATCTAAAAACCAGAACAAACACTCTTGGATCCATTGAACCGGTCAGCGATTTCAAGAGGATTCTTTTCTTCGTGTCCTTCGTGCTCTTCGTGGTGAAGTACTCCTATGTCTGCTCGAACCCCATGCTCCATTTTGGTTGCGGCTATGCTGCGCCAAGCTCTTCGTGGTGAAATATCCCTTAAGCTCATTCCAGGGAATGGAAGACAAGGCCCGTAGGGGTTTTGGGATAGAAGTAGGTTGAGTTATGGGGCATCCTTAAACCCGCCTCTGCAATCTCCATCACATCATCCATCGTGGGCGGATTGAGGAGGAAGGTGATATCGGCCTGTTCTTTTGTCACCATATCAAGGGCCTCCTCGGCCTTGCTCGTGAACATGATCCGCTTGTTTTCCATATTCGTGCCGATGCCTAAAATAGGATCGATAATGCACTCATGAAGGATCGTCACGTCATGGCTTTTCAGCAAAGGATGCGTGCCGGCCGGCAGGTACTTTTCCAGCTCTGAATCTGAAGCCAGCTGCAGGAGGTAGAACCTGGGTATACCCTTCACATAGAGCCCTATGCTGCCCTTACCGCTCTTGTTCAAGGCAGCAAAAAATGCCTTTCGGTTATCATAGGGAACCATGTTGAAGATCTCTTTGATCCGGTATTCCAGGTCGACCAGCCCTACACCCATACTATCGATGATGATGCGGTGCACAGGCAGAATCTTGATCCCTTCTTCTATATTGATGAGATACATTTGGATGTAGTCGAAGTTCTGATTTCCGTCAGTCTTGCGGGTGGCCGCCCTCATTCGGTCCCTGTATACCTTGGCGGTCTCGTAGCGGTGCTGGCCATCCGCTATGAGGACCTTCTTATTGAGCGTTGTTTTGGCGATCTTTTCAATCGTGGCCGGATCATTGATGATCCATAGCTTGTGATTCTCATCTTTTGTCGAGAATTCAATCTGGGGCGTTCCGAGTCTGGTCCTGATCTGTGTTTCAACGGTCTTTTTCGAGTCCGAATAGACGCCGAGGATCGAGCTGAAATTCGTTCTCACCTCGCTCATGAGGCGAAGCCGGTCGAGTTTGGGGCTTTTCACAGTATGTTCGTGAGGCCGGATGTTCTTCTTTTCGTCTTCGTCCATGCGGACCGATGCGATCAAGCCCCTTCTTATCGATGTTTTCTCGGCAATAGTGTAGGTATGCTCGTGGTAATAGAGCGCCGGCTTTTTATCCTGGATGAGAATGCCGCCCTTGAGCCATTGCTTGAACAGGTCCCGTGCCCTTGTGTAGCGGTTGTCGTCCTTGTTATCCTTGGGAAATTGCTTCCCGAGCACGAGCCTCACGGCATTGTAGGGAGACTTATTATAATATTCATCAATCTGCTGGGTGGGTATAATGTCATAAGGGGGGCAAATGGCATTAGCCAGATCGAGTTGCTCAGGGTTATATCTGATTCCCCGAAAGGATCGTATCTTAGGCATTCACGGCTCCCTTCATGGCCTGGAAGTCAACAAGAGACACAAACAGGGCTATATATATGGGGTCTGGAAAAATATCAACCCCATTTTATGTAAAGATATATTTCCGAACTCGGGGTGAGAATTTCATCGGTATAGCGATTGATTTTACCATGTGTGGGAGAGTATAGGGTTTTTATGCAATACTTAAGAATCGTATTTACCATCCTGATGCTTTTTGTAGTGATCACCTTTTGTGTGAACAATACGCAGGGCTTTGCCCTTTCATTCCTCGGCTACCGGCTCATGGTGCCGCTCCAGCTCTGGACGCTCATGGTTATCTTCTTTGCAGCCGGCATGGTGCCCATCATCATAATAGAGCTTCCTAAGCAGGCATCTCATTATATGCGCATGCGCTCATTGAAGTCGCAGATCAGGCAGATGGAGGAATCGCTCCGTATGTGTGACGGTTCAACGGAAGAGCCGGCGAAATAAGCGCCTGAAAAAGGGGGTAATCTTCGAGGGGAACCACAGGAGGCTTAAGGTATTCCCAAGGTTATGCTGCCTGTTCTCCTCATGCGAGAGCAGAGAGGGGTCTATCTTGGCCTTTACCTTCAGATATCCCATCCAGTCGATCCTGCACAACAGCCTCCACAAAGGCCCCTTGAAGGGTGTGTAGATGCTGGTGGCAAAATCAACGAGATACGGCATCCCCTCTTCATCCATTCCGTAGTTCCTCCGGTTACGCAAATCGAGGTGTATGACGCCTTTTTCGTGGACCGCATTGATGAGTTCCTCAAGACGCTTGAAATAGGCCTCATCGGGTTTCCCGATCCTGGTCATCAGGTTGTGTCCCCCCATGAAGCTCGTTGTGATGGTGTAGGGGTCAGGGCTCGGAACAACCTCAGGGATGCCGGTGACGCCCTTGAGTTTGGAATAGATATATGCCTCCCAGCGCACGAGCAGAGTGCCTGTCTTTTTAACAAGCCATGGTCTGCGTCGGTATGTCTTTTCCACCAAGGCCGTGCCGTCCCGGTGGATCAGGCGTACATCAGGGCCGTAGATACGTTTCTTTTTCAGTTGTATTTCCATGTCTTTTAGGGTCCTTAATACTTTTTTAGACCTGTTAACGCTCTATCATTCCATGCTATCGATGCGCAATGGTAGGATTTCCCAAGACGGACAAGAGAAGGAAAAAGGTAATTACCGGCCGGCTGACATGGAACCCCAAGGGCTATGCCTTTGTGGATTCAAAGGATCTGGATGAAGGCGTCTTCATCCCCCCTGAAGGGTTGAACAGCGCCCTTGACGGCGATATGGTGGAGGTGAGTGTATGGCGCGACCGCAAAGGTTTGCGGGGCAAGGTCGCCTCCATCATTCAGCGCACCCGCCTCACCATAAGCGGGAGATATGTGCGGATGCGCAAGTTCGGCATCCTGGAACCCGTTAAGCAGATGCCGTATACGATCATCATCCCGCTCGGCTCCGAGGGAGATGCACGCACCGGTGACATGGTGAGCGTCACCATCATCCCTCCCAAGGCACACAAGAAGGTAGGCACCCTGGAAGCAAAGGTGGAGAGATCGCTGGATATCCCCAAGGGTGTGGACGATGACCTTGCAATGGTCGCTGCCAAATACGGGCTCTCCTGGCGGTTCTCCGAGGAAGTACAGCAGGAGGCCGAGAAGATGGCCCGCATAGACATGGCAAAAGAGCTTACCTTAAGGAAAGACCTCAGGGGCAGGGTGCTCTTCACTATAGACGGTATCAATGCGAAGGACTTCGATGATGCCGTGGGTATCGAGCGGTTGGAGGACGGCGCCTTGCTGCTCACGGTCGCCATTGCCGATGTGGCCCATGTGGTGAGGCCCGGCACTGCGCTGGATAAAGAGGCACAATCCAGGTCTTTCAGCGTCTATTTCCCCGAAACGGTCATCCCCATGCTTCCCGAGGTGCTCTCAAACGATATCATGAGCCTGAAACCCGATCAGGACAGGCTTGCCGTGGCTGCCGAGATCGTCCTCGGCCCCAGGGGCAAGGTCATCTCGCACAAGGTCTTCGAGACCGTCATCCGCTCCCGCGCAAGGCTCACCTATGAGGAGGTGGGGCCTTTCCTGGAGGGAAAACCCGGGGCCAAAGGCCTTGAGAAGGAGATCGCCTGGAGGCTCTCAGAGCTCCATAAACTCTCGATGCACCTACGGGAGCGCAGGAGAAAGCAGGGCAGCCTGGACTTCGACATGTCGAAGAGGGAGATGTCGACGGACCAGGCCGGCCTCGTGCAGGACATAAAGAGGATCAGGCACGGACCGGCTGAGCGACTCATCGAGGAGGCGATGCTGCTTGCGAACAAGACCGTCTGTACCTTTCTCATGAACCATCACATGCCGATATTGTTCCGCGTGCACGAGAAACCGAAGTACGAGGATCTCATCGAGCTTATGGATACACTGGCCGAGATCGGATTCTCCTCTTCTCTCCTGGCGCGGCTCAAAAAGGCTGCCCTGTCATCAAAGGGCCTCTCGGAGGTGCTCCAGGCGATTTCCGATAGCTGCAAAGGGAAAGCCCTGGAGGCCTTTGTGAACACCAACATCCTTAAGTCTCTGAGACGGGCGCAGTATTCGCACGAAGACCTGGGTCATTTCGGGCTCGCATGCACGGGGTACCTCCACTTCACCTCACCCATCAGGAGATATCCCGACCTGGTGATACACAGGCTTGTCAAGGCTGCCCTGGACTCCGGGGGGACCACCAAGAAGGGGCATGAGAAGACCCTCAAACAGCTCAAGAAGGTGGCGCTTGAAGTGACCGAGCAAGAGAAGATCACGGATGATGCCATGATGGAGGCACTCAAGATCAAGGCGGCAGCCTATATGGTTTCCCGCCTGGGTGACGAGTTTGATGCCGTGATCACCAGCATCATGCCCTATGGCATGTTCATCGAGGTCCTGGACCCGCCCGTGGACGGGCTGGTGAGGAATGATGACATAGGGGGCGAGCCTTCACGAAAGAGCAGGCGACCGAAGCAGCAGCGGCACACCATGGGACAGATCATCCGGGTGAAGCTCGTCAGGGCGGACAGGACCAACGGGCAAATCGACTTCTCGCTTGTTTAGGACGCAGCAATGATACGAAGGGCGTTTGCCGGGATAAGGGGTATTACAGGCACATGATAGGTATCCTTTAAAGACATGAGATCTTGGAATACAGGAGACAATCCATGTCAATGAATAATGAATTCCTGCGCTATGTCCTCGACCAATTGAGGGGTCTGGGAGTGGTCACCTCCCGCAAGATGTTCGGCGGGGCAGGCCTCTACCTGGACGGCACCATCTTCGCCCTTATTGCCTATGATACCCTCTACTTCAAGGTGGATGATACAAACCGGTCCGATTTCGAAGCGGCCGGCATGGAACCCTTCCGGCCCTTTGACGAAACATCATACGTCATGAGCTACTATGAAGTACCCATTGACGTTCTTGAGGACGGTGACGAGCTCGTCTCATGGGCAAGGAATGCGCTCGCTGCGGCCCGCCGGGCGCCTTCAAAGAAAAAGAAGGCGGGCAAGAGACGGGCTTAAGGCAAACTCAGGTCATATGCAAATATGTTTGGATAATTTTTACTTCTTATGCTTCAGCGCAGCGCCGCCCAGGTAGGCCTCCTGGATGCGCTCGTCGGACTTGAGGTCGGCAGCAATGCCTTGGGCGGCTATTCTGCCGTTTTCCAGCACATAGCCGCGGCCCGCAATGGACAGAGCCTTGTAGGCGTTCTGCTCCACCAGGAGTATGGAAACACCTTGATTGTTGATCTCGCGGATGATGTCAAAGATCTGCTTGACCAGTATGGGCGCAAGGCCCAGGGAAGGCTCGTCCAGAAGCAGGACCTTTGGGCTGCTCATGAGGGCGCGACCGATCGCCAGCATCTGCTGCTCTCCGCCCGAAAGCGTGCCTGCGAGCTGGGATCTCCGCTCCTTGAGGATCGGGAACAGGGTGTGGACCCGCTCCTTGGCCCGGGCGATCTCTTCCTTATGTTTCCTGCGGGTGAAGGCGCCGAGGTTGAGGTTCTCATCCACCGTGTGCGTGGGGAACACCCTGCGGCCCTCGGGTGAGAGTGATATGCCCCTGCGTACGATCTCATAGGCAGGTACCTTGTTGAGCGGTGTGCCTGCGTAGGTCACCGTTCCGGCCGCAATGGGAATGAGGCCGCATACGGCCTTGAGAAGGGTCGACTTGCCCGCACCGTTGGCCCCCAGCACCGTGACGATCTCACCCTCGCCCAGGTCTATGCTGATCCCCTTGAGGACCTCCCGGGCACCGCACAGGATGCTGAGATCACCAATGGACAACAGGGCCGACACGCTCTTCTCCTTCGTCATCCTTGCCGAGATAGGCCTCGATCACCGCCTCGTCGTTATAGATGTCCAGGGGCAGGCCTTGTGCGATCTTCTTCCCCTCGTCCATGACCACGACCCAGTCGGATATGCCCATGACCACGTTCATGTCGTGCTCGATGAGCAGGATCGTGAGGTCCTCATGGAGGATGAGCCTTTTCAGGAAGTCCATGAGGTCTTGGGTCTCTTTGGGATTGAGCCCGCTGCTGGGCTCGTCCAGCACCAGGAGCTGTGGTTCGGAGGCGAGCGCCCTGGCGATCTCCAGCATCCGCTGAGAGCCGTAGGCGATGTTCTTGGCAAGCTCGTCCTTGAACTGGGCGAGGTCCACCTGCTTTATCCTCTCTTGGGCCACCCGGGCTATGCGCCGCTCCTGGCGCCTCATGGAAGGCGTCCTGAAAACGCTGGAGAAGAGGCCTGAAGAGGCCCTGCAGTGCTGGCCAGCCATGATGTTTTCCAGGCAGGTCATGTCCTGGAAGAGCCTGATGTTCTGGAATGTCCGGGCTATACCATGGCTCACGATCTGATGGGGTTTCTTCCCGGTGATGTTTGTGCCTCTGAATATGACTCCCCCGTGTTCGGGCTTGTAGATGCCGGTGACCACGTTGAACACCGTGGTCTTGCCCGCTCCGTTGGGGCCGATGAGGCTCAGGATCTCGCCCTTGTGTACGACAAGGTCGAAGTCGTTCACCGCCTTGAGCCCGCCGAAGATCTTGGTGAGGCCTTTTGTCTCCAGGACGACCTCCCGGTCGCTGTAGGGCCTAGACAGCGCCATCGACGGTGTCCTCCAGGAGCGAGCGGAAAGAGACTCCGCCGCGTTTTCTCGGCCAGAAGCCGCCCGGGCGGAACATCATCATGACGATCATGACCGAGCCGAATACGAGCATGCGGTACATGGCGAACGGCCTGAAGATCTCGGGGAAAAGGCTTATGAAGCCTGCCCCGATGATCACCCCGGGGATGGAGCCCATACCGCCGATGAGCACAATGCAGAACATGAGGCATGACTCCCAGAAGGTGAAGCTCTCGGGGGAGACGCACATGAGCTTGCTCGCATAGATATTGCCCGCCACACCTGCAAGCCCCGCCCCGATGACAAAGGCCAGGAGCTTGTAGTGCCGTACGTTGATCCCGGTTGTGCCTGCGGCGATCCCATCCTCACGGATACAGTTCCATGCCCTGCCGATGCGGGAATGCTGGAGGCTGACGAGCCCCAGGATGGACAGCCCTACCACGGCCCAGATGAGGAAGTAGTATTTTATGGAAGAGTCGATGACTATGCCGGGTGCAAGCTTGGGAAAATCCACACCGAACACCCCGTTGGGCCCGCCCGTGAGGTCGAAGGGGTTGTTGATGAGCGCCAGGCGGACGATCTCTCCCATGCCGATGGTGACTATGCAGAGGTAGTCGCCTTTTAAATGGATGATGGGCGAGCACACGATGTAGGCGAACAGGGCAGCTGCAAAAGCGCTTATGGGGAGAAGGGCCAGTATGGGAATCTGGTAGCGTGTGTTCAGGATCGCCGTGACATATGCGCCGATGGCATAGAAGCCCGCATGCCCCAGGTCGAAGAGACCGACTTCGCCGAGCACGATGTTGAGGCTCAGCCCTAAGAGGGCGTAGATACCGAAGAAGAACGCGATATCGATGAAGTAGTTGCTCACCAGAAACGGGTAGATGATGAGCGCCGTCAAGGCCGCGGGTATGTACCAGGGTGTGTTCTTGAAGATCTTTGCCAGGGCGCTCACGGCCTCATACCTTCTCCGCGATCTTTTCGCCGAACAGGCCATTGGGCCTGAAGATAAGCACGAGGATGAGGATGAGGAACACGAATACATCCTTCCATGCAGCCGATATGTAGGCCGCCCCCAGCATCTCCAACACGCCTAAAATGAGCCCGCCGAACATGGCCCCCGGCAGGTTTCCGATGCCCCCTAAAATGGTCGCCGTAAAGGCCTTGAGCCCATAGTTCCATCCCATGGTGAAGCTGATCTGGCGGTAGTACATCCCCACCATGACACCGGCGGTTGCGCCGAGCGCAGGGCCCAGGGTGAAGATGAACAGGATCACCCTGTTGAAGTTGATCCCCATGAGTGATGCCGTGTCCCGGTCATGGGCAGTGGCCCGCACGGCCGCCCCGAAGGTGGTCCTCTGGATTATATAATAGAGTACGGACATGAGGAAAAAGGACAGGACAAGGATGATGACCTGCAGCAGGGTGATATTGATTCCCCCCAGCTGGAAGCGCACGACCGGGATGAGTGCCGCCGGATATGCCTGATACCTCGGCCCCCAGATAAGCATGATGGTGTTCTGCAGAAAGATGGATGCGCCCAGGGCTGATACCACGGCAGGCAGCCTGCCTACCGGGTACACGGGCCGGTATGCCACCCTCTCCACCAGAAGGCCCACGATGGTAAGGCTGCCGGCAGCCACGCAAATGGCCGAGAGCATGCCTATCCAGGGACCGAATTGGACGGTGAGCGCCGCAGCGCCGAGGACGAGAACGGTGTATCCGATATAAGAGCCCATGGTGAAGAAATCACCATGGGCGAAGTTGATGAGCTTCAGAACGCCGTAGACCATCGAGTATCCCAGCGCAATGAGCGCATAGAACGACCCGATGGTCAGGCCGTTGATGAGCTGCTCGAGCAACAGTTGCATAGTATTTCTAAATTTTATCCGAGGTAACTGCAGAACTCAAAAAAGGTGTCACCCCCGCGAATGCGGGGGTCCAGAACTTCTTGAAAAGACTGGATTCCCGCTTTCGCGGGAATGACAATCTCTGACTTTTGCAATCGACTCATATGCAAGTTGTAATGTCCAATGCTACTTCGAGATCACGATCTTGCCCGCGTCGTCCACCACATAGAGGTAGAACGGGACGCCCACGCGGTCGCCCTGAGCGGTGAACCCGATGGGGCCTGTGATCCCCGGGACCTTCTTCGCCTTGTTCCTCAGGAAGTCGGCGATCTTATCGGAGTCCGTGGACTTGGTCTTGTCGACGGCGTATGCAATGATGTTCACCGCGTCAGCAGCGTAAATGGGCCACGGGCTTGAAGGGATGTCGCCGTACTTTGCCTTGTAGGCGGCGAGGAAGTCCTTGGCCTCCTTGTAGGGCAGGTCGCCGGGCAGCGGTTCGTTGGTCATGTAGCAGCCCTTGGCAATGTTTACGCCGGCGATCTTCACGAACTCCTCATTGATGGCCGCATTGCCGCCGACAAAGGGGCATTTGATCCCGATGTCGCGGGCCTGGGTCACAAGCAGAGCGGCCTCTGCATAGTAGCCGGTGTAGTACCAGACATCGGGCTTGCTTTCGCGCAGGTTGGTGAGCGGGACTTTATAGTCCTTCTCGCCGGGCGTGATGGCATCGTAGAACACGATCTCCACCTTCTTGGCCTTTACCAGGGCATCCAGTGCCTTCTTGGTGTCCTCGGCCAGGCCTTTGCCGAACGCTGTGTTGTCGTGCATGATGGCGATCCGTTTGGCCTTGAACTTGGAAGGCACCGAAGCGGCGAAGAACTTGCCCTGGGAGTCGTCACGGCCGCAGGTGCGGAAGAAGTATTTAAACCCCCGCTCGGTAAGCCTCACCGCAGTGACGCCATAGCCGATGTTCACCTTCTTGAATTTCTCATAGATGTTGGATGCCGGCTCGCATACCGATGAACCGTAGGTGGAAACAACCGCCACCACTTCCTTCTGGCCCACGAGCTTCTGGGCGGCCAATGCACCGGTCTTGGGTTCGCCGGCATCGTCCTCAACCCTGATCTCGATCTTACGGCCGCCCAAGATGCCGCCCTTCTTGTTGATGAGGTCTGCCGCGATCTCGCATGACTGCTTAGCCATCTGGCCCTCGTATGCCCAAGCGCCCGTGATGGGCCCTTGGAGGCCGATCACGACCGGCTCCTTCTCTGCCGAATACACTGCCGGCACAGCCATGAACATCAGGATACTTGCTACAAAAAGATACTTCACGAATTTCATATCTCATACCCCCTCGGAATAAAGTTTTGAAAATCTCCTCTGATCCGCACACCAGGACAATATGATCATACGTGTGCGGGTATTCCTCCTTATGTAATGCCCCCTGTTAGAATCCACCTGATGTGGTGTGGGATCAACACTATAAGAGGGGGAGCGGCATACTGTCAATGGCAAACTCTGTAGGAGCGGCTTTAGCCGCGACATCCGGCATGGGTCGCGCCTGAAGGCGCTCCTACATCTCAATAATACGTTGCACGTTGTAGGAGCGGACTGAAGCCGCGACACGGAGTGACCCCCCGGTTAATGGGTTTTGTTGGCCCTTATGACACTAGGTGAAAGGCTATCATGCTCCCGCTCCCACTGGAGGAGCACAATGGCAATGATAACCGACAAGCCTCCCGCGATCTGGAGGGGGGAAAGAGACTCGCCCAGGAGGAAGAACGCCATGAAGGCCGCGGCGATCGGTTCGAGGGTTGCAGTGATGATGGTGCGTGTGGAGCGGATGTAGTTGACGCCCGCGAGGTACAGACCGAAGGGGATCAGCGTGCCGAAGACGACGATGTAGAGGATGGAAGCCCATTGGGTGGGTGTGTACGACTGTGACAAGACACTCAGCGGTCTGTGAACTATGTTCAAGGACAATGCCGAAAACAGGAACCCATAGACCAGGACGGTCCAGGGGTTATATTGGTGCATGCCCTTTTCGCTGAGCAGGGTCGTCGAGGCGAAGGCAATGGCCGAGAGCAGCGCCCACATGATGCCCACGCGGTTCATGGTGAGGAGTGAAAGGTTGTAGCCGCCGACGACCAGATAACACCCGGCAACGGAGAGCACCAGCGCGAGCACCTTCAGGAATGTCACCCGCTCATGCCAGAACAGCATGGAATAGCATGCCACCAGGACAGGCGCCAGGTACTGAACGAGTATGGCCGCCGCCACCTGGATCCTGCTGATGGCAAAAAAGTACGAGAGCTGCATCAATGCCATGAACACGCCGCCGAACAGGAAGAGGTGGCCGATATCTCGCACCCTGATCTTGAGCAGCGCGGGTCTCCAGAGAAAAAGGATTGTGACCAGGATAACTGCAGACAGCACGACCCGGGTCTGGACCAGGATGAACGGCGACATGCCTGCATTGAAGAGGGCCTTCCCTGTTGTCCCGCACGAGGCCCACAAAAGGGCCGCTGCCATGACGCAGAGATAGCCTCTTATTGTACCGGTCTTCATGGATGCGCTCACAGCTGCGATGCTATAACCATTCTCTGCACATTCGCCGTGCCGTCGATGGCCTTCATGAGGCGGGCGTCATGATAAATCCGGGTGATCTCATTTTGGCAGGCAATGGCCTTCTGCCCGAGCATCTCCATGCCGAAGGAGGCGACATCCATGAGCGTCTCGGAGGCAAAGAGCTTGGACATGGACGCCTCCATGGTGAAGGGCTTGCCTGCATCGATTCGCATCAATGCGTCCTGGTAGAGAAGGCGTGCCGCATGAAGCCTCGTAGCAAGATCGGCCAGGGTGAAGGTAACACCCTGGAATGCGCTCAAGGGCTTGCCGAATTGGATATGGTCTTTTGTATGGGCAAGGATCAGATCCAGCGCGAGCCCGGCCTCCCCGACACAGTTTGCAGCCACCAGGGGCCTGCCTTTGTCCAGGGTCTCCATGAAGAGAAGATAACCGCTGCCCTCCTCTCCCAGGAGACATTCGGCAGGAATGCGGACGTTATCAAAGGATACGCTGCCCATGACACCATGCGAACAGCCAAAAGTATCATAAGGCTCACCCACGGATATTCCGGGAAGATCCGCATCCACCACAAAGGCATTCAGCGATGCCCTGCCCTTGGCCTTCTCTCTGGCGGCAAAGACGATGAATATGCGGGCAATGGCATGGTTGATGACAATGCTCTTGGTGCCGCTTATGAGGTAATGATCGCCTTTTTTTTGTGCCGTCGTGGTGATGGATGTAATGTCGGAGCCTGCGGATTCCTCGGTAAGACAGAACCCGGCGGGCGCATGGTCCCTGGCAATGGCCGAGAGGTATTTCTCGTGGACCACGTTCTTGCAGGCGTCTCCGATCATCTCGGCGCAGTGGACGGTGGTCAGGGGGCCATAGAGCGTGCCGGGAAGCTCGTGGCTCAAGAGTTCATAAACGATCCCGGCGCTCAGGTAATCAAGACCTTTGCCGCCGTACTGTTGGGGAATCAGGAGGGCATGATATCCTTTCCGGGCATATGCCTCAAAGAGCCTGCCTGCACGTTCCACCTTGCCGGTATCTTCTGCTAAGATGGCAGGGATCCCCTGTGCAAAGGCCTTGGCCTCTTCTAAGAGTTTTTGCTGCATGGGGCTCAGGTCAGTCATGGTTTTTTCTCCACGTCAGGAAGTCAAGGTACTCGGACATTTCACCAAGTTCTTCTTCGCTCAAGTCCAGGTCTCGTATACGTGCCATGATCTGCTCTTTTCTGGAGGATGACTCCGAAGGTCGTGCGTTTGAGGCATCATCGTGGGGACCGATGAAGTAATCCAGGTTTTTTTCCAGCAGACGGGCGAATTCTTCGATCTGGTGGAGGTAGAGCCTGCGTTTCCCCAGTTCATAATTGGACAATGCGGCCTGGGTTATGCCGAGGGTCTGGGCAAGATCCACCTGGGTCAGGCCCTTTTCCTCCCGCGCCTTTTGTATCTTCTTGCCTATCTCCTTGAAACCCATGATGGTCTCTCCTTTGGGAGTAGTTCCATGTTGGGTGCCTGCACAGAAAAATGCAAGCCCATTCTCGTGTCCTGAGGCATAAATCCTTGACAGCGATATAATAGAAGGGCATAATTATAACAAATTGTTATATCGGGGGAGCAAAGACATGTTCGATTATCTCATGACCGAAGCCCAGAAGAAACTGCGAGACGAGGCCCGGGCCTTCACCAAGTGGGTTCCCAAGCAGCTCATCCTCGACATGGATGCCGAGAAGGTGCAGTTCCCCCACGAATATCTTCAGGAGGCGGGCAGGAGGAACCTGCTGGGGATCAGGCTACCAAAGGAGCTGGGCGGCAGGGGCCTGAGCTGGGTGGATGACTCCATCGTGGCCGAGGAGATCGGCGTTGCCAGCTATTCGCTTGCGTGCCTGTGGGGGGTGGGCGCAGACATCGTGTGCGAGGCCATCACGCTCTTCGGCAATGACGAGCTCAAGAAGGCCGTGGTGGTCCCGCTCCTCAAGGGGGAGACCTTTGCAGCAGAAGGGCTCACCGAGCCGCGGGGCGGGTCCGACTTTTTCGGCGCCGCCACGTATGCAAAAAAAGACGGCGGCGACTGGATCATAAACGGCCAGAAGCGCTTCATCGTGGGAGCGGAGGGTGCCGACTGGTTCCTGGTCTATGCGGTGACCGACCCTGATGCCCCGCCCCACAGGCGCATGACCGCCTTCATGGTGCCGAGAACGGATGGCGTTGAGAGCAAATACCTATACGGGCTCATGGGCGTGCGGGGAGGCGGTGCAGGCAGGCTCGTGCTGAAGGATGTGCGCGTGCCCGAGCGCTATGCGTTGAACGGCATCAACGGCGGTTTCGACGTGTTCGTCCGGATGATGATACCTGAGCGGCTCGGTACTGCAGCCATGACGTTGGGCTCGGTGAGACCGGCCATAGAGATCGCCACGCGCTATACGAGCAAGCGCAAGGCCTTCGGGCTGCCCATCCAGATGTTTGAGGCCGTGGGCTTCAAGGTGGCGGATTCCGTGATGATGCTGGATGCAGCCCGCTCGCTCGTCTATTCCACCTGCCTCGCAGTGGATTCGGGCAAGGCCCACCCGAACAGGGTGCGGCGCCTGGTCTCCGAGGCCAAGAAGTTCGTGACAGAGGCCGCCTGGGAGATCGCCAACAAGTGCATGCAGACGGTCGGCGGCATCGGCTACACCAATGTCTACCCGCTGGAGAGGATCGTACGCGACATCAGGCTCTCCATGATCTGGGTGGGCAGCAACGAGATCATGCAACTCATCATCCAGAACGAGTGGTACAAGGAATACTTCAAGTCGATTGCCAAAGAGGACGTACGCGACGTTGAAGCAGACGCGGCAAACGCCGATGCAGAGGGCGAAAAGATTTACGAGTAAATAAAGGAAACACCTCTTAAGGGGTCAGGAGTCAGAATCCAATGGCATGGGGTGGGTTTTGACCCTGACCCTCCGTATTATTAACAATGCTTCCGGCGGCTGTGCTATGGCAACGGAATCGTCGCATTCGATGGTTTTCCCTGTAACTCGGCAATCAGGTCATGCGCCAGAAAGGGGACTTGTATGAGCCGTTTTCCCAGCTCATCCTGAAGCATGTCCATGAAGATCCCCCTGCCGTCGATGAGGGCTTCAGTTATGATGGAATTCATCCGTTCAACCGTAACCGACCCCACGTCGATGCATGCAGCCGATTCGAACGACCTTCTGATATCCAGGGTTTTATTGACGCCGCATGAGGGTGAACCGTCAATCCCCATGACCCCGACCACGGAAAAGCCGGAGGCCAGGTAATCCCTGATCTGCCCGGCCGTCTCTCCGGCCAGCCGCCTGAAGATCACTTTTGTGTACAGAAGAAAGAAGGGGAAAAAGAGACTTAAGGTTCGATAGAAAAAGGTGCCCTTTACCCCATATGCTAGAAGCATCAATCTCTTGGTGACGCCTCCCCAGGCAAGCTGTTCCGGGCAGGGCATCTGCACGATGCCGATGTCTTTGTCCAGACACTGCTCGATGATCTCCCTGATGCACCCTGCCCTGCACGCCCCTCCGAGATAGCGCGTATTCTCGTTCAGGATGCAGTGTGAGAGGAATATCACCTTCTTGCTCCGGCTGTCCTTGAGGCTGCGCTGCAATGATTGAACCTTGTTCATTGATTTATGCCAACCCAGCCATTCGCTTCATCTCCTTTTGCTCTTTACCACCCCTGCGGCGCATCAGGGAACCAGGTTATACCGAGCAGAGAATCCCCCTGGTCCCGATTTACCGCCTGAAAAGGCAGCCACTCCTCTTCTGGTATCTCATATTCCAGATCGGGGTATCCAATGGGCAGACCATCACCTTTCACGATGAATGTCTCGGGATCGAGGGTAACCCCATACAGCCCTGCCACCCTGAGGCCGATCTCTTTGTGCCAGTCGGAAAGAGGCACCCCGTACTTCGGGATGATAAATGGTGATTTTCTGATAGAACGAAAACTGACCGGATGCGCCATTCGACCGCACATAAGGACGCGTATCCCCGGCTTCAAGAGGCCGCTTGCATTTGCTGCGAGGATTTCAAGTCTTGTAAACAGGCCCATACGGCGACAATCTGCAGCGACACAGCAGATGCCGGCAAGCATGACAACTTGCTGATCGGCCAACCGGGGGAGGCAGGTTTCAATGGTGTCGGCCACGGCAAACCCCGCAGGTTTTTCCTGAGAGGTTGCCAATGCAATGTATCTCAATTTCGAAAAAGATTTTTCAAGATATTTGTGATTGGCCTGCCGGTATGACTTATCGAACAATCGATGTATCATTTCAAGGTCATCATCGGTCAGGGCTTCTGTCCGTATAACACGTATATCGATATTGCTCATATTGAGCTCGTTCGTTGACATTGAATTTATCTTACCGGATTAGACAGTTTAACGTTGTGCTCTGCCGCGGGTGAGTATTGAAGACTACTCACTGAGCCGGCACTCGTTAAATCCAGTAACGCCATGTGGAATGAATGCAATGAATGCATGGATTCCCAAGACTGTTTGAATCGTTTTCACCGGATTATGATCGAAATATTCGAGATGATAAAAAATAGAGTCACGGCAAGGCGTATCATTTTACGGACTGTACTGTAATTGAGCAGCAGGATACATTTTCTGCTATGAGGTAATTATCATGCACCTAAAATTCAAGTATGTAAAAGAAGCTAGTAATCCCCTATTAAAACTTCAACCGAAAGATTGGCTTCTCATATTAGGCGAAGTAGCATTCTTCTCGATCATCCTGCCACTCATGTGGCTTGATGAGGTCATTGATCTGAATTCTTTGTTACCATGGATGCCTCCCCTATCTCCCAAGCTTCAGGAGTACGTCATCGAAACAACGCTGATCCTCATTATCGCCATCGCCGTCATCACCGCAACGGCAATCGTGTTGAGAAGAATAAGACGGATTGAGCGTTTCTTAAGAGTCTGCTCCTGGTGCAGAAAAGTATGGGTTGATGGGAAGTGGGTGTTTTTTGAAGACTATGCGCTGAGCAAGCACTCCCTGAGATCCAGCCACGGCATCTGCGATGAGTGCATGACCGGACTCGAGATGAAAAGACAGGTAAATAAGGTCGATAACTCACTGCAGCTAAAAATACCCCCAGTTGGAGACAAAGTAAAAGACAAGCCAATACAGTAACATAACATCAAGGTGCGGTTTAATTATACAAATGTGTGCAAGGCAATTTAGGCGGACCCGGGGAATTCTGGGGACACAATACATAATTATTGAGCAACATTTTTCTTAGGCCCAGGCCGGTTCTTTCTCAGAGGCCTGTTCAATTCATAATCTTCCGGCCTCTCAACAAGGAATGCGCGGACAGGATTTAGTTCAATGTAGCGGGCAGTTGCCAAAACATAATCTCCATCCACAACAAACGAGGAAAACCTCCCTTGCCACAGGTATCCTCTCCATCCCTCACGAAAATTCACCATTCTGGTATATCGACGGTGCGCCTCTCCAATTGCCCGTGCCAGCCCATCTTCAGAACAGGGAACAGCTAACAAATGAACATGATTCGGCATGAGACAATAGCTCCATACATCAACCCCATAGAACCGGCACCAATGAGACATGAGATCACGATATGCCCGGTAATCCTCATCACAGAAGAATACCTTCTGTCTCCTGTTCCCGCGTTGTGTGATATGATGCGGATAACCAGGCATCACCACACGCGCCAATCGAGCCATGTGTTTTGTTCAACCTCCTTATCTCACATCAAAACAAAACAATTAAGTATTGTGTCCCCGGAACTCCAGTTTCTCTTAAATAAGTGCTCCAGGGAAAAAGGGGATAAAATCCGCTGCAAGCCTGCAGTGCAACGGTTTCTGCTATTTCCGTTTAATCCCGGACTTTACTTCCTTCACTGCCGGATGCTTCTTCAGATATTTTCTCCACGGCGCCCAATAGTACATTTCCCAGCCTTGGCTCACACCTGCGAAGTCGTGATCCGCCACATTGACGTGGATCAGTTCTATCCGGGCTCCCTGCCCTTCCGGCCAGAATGTCAATATCAGCGTCGAGTCGAGGTCGCCGGCCTTCCAGTGCTTTGCCCTCCAGGACTGTACGATCAGCCGTTTGGGGACCACCTGAAGGATTGTCCCCCTGATCATTCCCTTGAAGGCAAGAAACTTCGCCCCGGCTTTTGCTCCGATTGAAACGGGCGCGCCCGTGATTGCGGCATGCGCATCCGGATCGAGATACATGTCAAAGAGTTCATCGGGCAAGGCCGGCAAATCAGCTGCCATATGAATTGTTCGCGGCATACTCGTTTCTCCTTTCTGTTCGAAAATCCGGGGACATCCATGATAAGGAAAGTCAAGGGGCAAACGGAGAGTTCCCTAGAAGAGGGTGAATGTTGCTATCATGTTGAGCAAGTCCTGAATGCCTACGGGATTAGAGAACATCTGATTATAATTTGCCGATGCAACAAATACCTGATTTCGGACCCTGTTGATGATTACTTTCTGATACGACTGTCCCGCAGTCTGTGGGTTCGTAAAGACAGCAAAGGCGGTCTCTGAGGGCAGGTCGTAGGTCACCTGCGGCATCTGCTGTAACGCCCCTGCCTGGAGCATAGTCTGGATGTTTAACTCAACATATTGCTGGATATTTACGGTAGGCGGGATTGGTCCGACCCCGATATTTAGGTTAGAGCCTTCCTGGTTATAAATGGTATAGACAGAAACCATGGGGTTCTGGAGACCGGCAGGGTTATACTTGACCTGCCATTTTTCCGGGTGTTGCACGGAAAGAAGAAACCGGAGATCATTGCTGATGAAGTTTTTGCCTGAGAAAGCCGTTGGTCGCATGGATCCCAGATTGCTGATCTGGTCAATGACATCTTGATCTTTGATCATGCCGTCTGTAAAACGGATTTTATCACCGGCACCTTCCGTCTTCGTGGTTCCAAGCTTGATCTGGTCAACAATAGGTTTCTCCATGCTGAGGCTGAACTTTCCTGTGGTGAAGTCCACATCAACCTTACCTGATCCCCCTTTTTCAATTCCTTTGAACACCACATAGAGTCCAGCGGCTGCAAGCAAAAAGATTGCTATAATGATCATCAATAAACGGAGGGTTTTCTGCTTTTCTATGGCAAGGTTCTTTTCATTTTCAGAAGAATTATTCATAGATATTCCCCCCTGAGTCTCTTTAGCTAACCGAGTGGATCACCGGCAGCAAACTTGTGAGCGGTCCTTTGCAGCAACTGTTTAGGCGTCTTCATAAAATTAATGTGTCCGATCTACCATCCTAAATTTCAACTGCATATCTGGTTCATTGCTTGGTTAGGTCTTCAAAACTTTTCTGACAATCAAAGCAGTAGAGCCTTCCTCCAAATTTAGACTTATTCTGCGAGCAGAACTTGGCAACCTTCTCTGATATTGGCTTCTTGCATTTAGAGCAAATGAATTTTAAAGAACTATATGTCTTTTGCTGTTCCTTTGCGTGTACGGGATTCTCCTCCGGTTTTGAGGATGTCTGTATGGACAGACCAAACTTTGCCCTGAAGTCAATCCGAATGGGTTTGTGAAAAGATGCCAATCTCTTGCCCACATCCTTCAACGCTGAAGAAGAGGAGATCTTACTGAAGGAGCTTAGATCCGCCAATGGATCCATCATATCAACGATCTCATCTATCTTTGTTCTCAAGCTGTCTGCTTGAATAATCATACTGGTATCAAACTTCTCCTGTGATGGTCTTTTGATTATAGAGTTAGGCGATACAAGGATTAAGTTTCTGAGCTTGGGTCTTATGGCAATTCCAATCCGTTTTGGGAGAATTCCTTTGGCTCTTAGGAAAAGATCGAGCAGGTAAATATGCCTCTTGTTTTGTTCAATGGGGGAGGGGATTGATGTTCCCCAAGAAAAGTGGACCACTATTTGTATTACCTTGCCAGTGCTTCATATTCAACAGGGGAACAGTAATTGATCCCCGAGTGTATCCGTTTCCTGTTGTAAAAATGGGTGATATATCCCT
>JBEKDT010000006.1:0-218644 GCA_050014195.1 Desulfomonilia bacterium
TGAAAGGTAATGTTTCTTCTAGCAAAGATATCAATAACTGCTGGTAAAAATAAATATTTCGTTCCAGGATGTGGGATTAGCCACTATTAAATATCTCTTTTGATAATCATCACAAGCCAACAGGCATAAGACTGCATATTACCATAAGTACATTTCACTCAAGACAAAGCAGAGATAACTTCGATTTTCATATCGGTTTTGAAATCCTCAGAAACCTAATAATCTGTGTTGAAACATACGAAGTAAGGCACTCCATATCAATGCATATCAAATGGTATGTAATCTCTGATTTTCCATGCCCCTCTTTTCTGATGATTATCAAAAGAAATCTATGCTCTGGAGTAACCATTGGACTTGGCACGAAAGCTGTACTAACTCTATTCATAAAATATATTTCTTTCTAAATCGCTATTGATACTCCTTAAAACAGAACTATTATAAACGACTCATGATGTCTTTCAACATTTGGGATTACTCCATCCGACGAATCTATTTCGCTTTCTATGAAAAGCACTGTAAACACCAGACCAAAACAGTCATCGAAATGATTAGGCACCCTGGGGGAGGGACAAGCCGAAGATCCTCAAGATCATGCAATAATTATCATTGTTCATGCGGGGGATAAATACCTCAATATTTCGGAGGAAAACAGATGAAAGTGCTTCTCATCCAACCCCCAAGTATTGACCCATTGTTAGATCAGGTTTTCCTTTTTGAGCCCTTGGCCCTTGAATACGTCGGGGCGGGTTTGAAGCAGGATGCCCACGATGTTCTGTTGCTTGATGCCCGACTTGACTCTGATTACGAGAGCGCATACCGCCGGTTTCAACCTGACGTGGTTGGACTGACCGGTTTTACCAGCCATGTCAATATCATCAAAACAATTGTTACTCGCCTAAAGTCAATCTCTTCCGAAGTCCTGTTTGTTGTTGGTGGCCACCATGCCTCGGTGCAACCAATAGATTTTAATGATTCACTTATTGATATTGTAGTTATTGGCGAAGGAGTCGTCACTCTACGGGAAATCCTCCGCGCATTGGAAATGGGAAGCGGCTTCTCTGACATTCACGGAATCGCCATTCCCTGCGTGGACGGTATGATATTCAGTAAACCAAGGCCTTACTCGGATCTTAACGAACTTCCATTTCCTGATCGCTCTCTAACTGCCAGCTACCGAAAACAGTACTTCAGCGAGTGGTTCAAGCCGCTAGCCTCTGTACGCACTTCACTTGGCTGCACGGCGCGTTGCAACTTCTGCGCCCTCTGGAAGATCACCCAGGGGAAATACCTGCGACGCGATCCCGAAAAGGTTGTAGAGGAATTGCTTGCCGTGGCGGAACCCAACGTCTTCCTCTGCGACGACGATTCCATGTGCGATATAAAGCGGATGGACAAGATGGCCGACCTGATCGCCGCCGCAGGTATCCACAAGAAGTACTTCCTCTATGCCAGAGCGGACAACATAGTGAATCATCCCGAACTGTTCGCTAAGTGGGCCAGGATCGGTCTGGCTCAGGCTTTTGTGGGGATGGAGGATTTCTCGGAAAAACGGCTGATAGCCATGAAGAAGGGGATCACTACTGCGCAGCAGGCAGAAGCGGTCAAGATACTTGATAAGCTTGGGATCATGATGTACGCCTCATACATAGTTGATCCAGCCTATACCCGCGAAGACTTCAGCTCTTTACTGGCTTATGTCCGACAGATGAAACATAAGTACGTAATATTTACTGTCATGACGCCTCTTCCGGGCACAGAACTCAATGACATTCGAGGAAATGAGCTTCTTTCACTCAAGCCTGAATTGTATGACCTGGTGCATGCCCTACTACCCACCACGTTGCCGTTGCAGGAATTCTACAAGGAGTTTGCCAACCTGTATTCCAAGGCAGTACCGCTGTATAGGTACGTGCCGACGGTTTTTCGCTTTGGACTGCACGGCATTCTGCTTCGTATCACATTGTTCAATCGAGTTCTCAAAAAGTTCAAGCTGATGTATCTTGATTATTGACGGTGATAAATACGAAGTTAGGGGTCTGGGAATAAGTTGGAATAGGGTCTATCAGGCTTGCAATGCTTGAATTGATATCATTATTGTTCGGATTCGATGGAGGTATTATTCTCGCTCACAGACTCCTCCTCATTCAAAAAGAAAGAACTCTCTGGTTGCCAGGAAAACCTCAACAGATGGATGAGCTACAATTTTAATGATAAAGCATTATGTTTATATTACAAGATCAAAGCTTTATATATCGGTTTTGAAATCTCTTGAAACTGATGATCTTAGGTTGAAACATACGAAACTTATCGCTTCATATCAGTGCGTAACAAATGGTATGTAATCTATGGTTTTCCATGCTCCTCTTTATCGATGATTATGGAAAATAATCTATAGTCTAGAATAACAATTGGCCGTGGCATATTATCAACAGTTCATTAGTTTAAATTAATTTATTGAAAATGAAGTCATTTTTTGGGCCTAACAGCCTATTTTTAAGCCACAAAAGCTGTTCCAAGAATGAGCCGGGATCAAAACCAGGCTTAACCCTTCACCATGTTTGGAGTCATGTGACATCCATGCTCATCAGGATACAATCAATGATAGCGCGGGTACTCTTTTTTACGCATGCGTCCATGGGGCTGCCCAGACACGCGCACCGGATCTGGATGCCTACCAGGTGAACCTCGCACCCTGCATCTTCCTCTATGAGCTGAGCGACTACCTTGAGGGGAAACCGGTGTGTACTCATCGGTGCCTCATGTAAGCGTGAATGGGAAAATGTCCGCACTTCGCCAGGCATGCCATTGAAATCAGCGGCATCGATGATGACAGTTTTAACAGGATGTGCCTCCAGGACATGGTAGAAGATGCTATCTGGACTATCTCCGGCATTAATGATGATGATATTATCATGATCCGCAGGGAGATTTTCCGCTATGAAAACCCCCGCTCCGTCGTCTCCCCGCAGGGAATTACCCAATAGGACATATGCCGTCCTACCTGCTTGGGCAGGAAGGAGTGCATTCATTACTTCTTCGGACAGCCCCAGATTCATTGACCTTCGAATCTCACATCCAGGAAATGAGCCGAGCATGAAATACAGGGATCATAAGCCCTCACAAGCATTTCCAGGGCAAGGGTGATCTCCTGCTCCGTCTTGTCAAGGATGCCAGGAACCAGACTCTTCATGTCATGTTCAATGTTGTTGATGTTCTGGGCAGTCGGGATGATGCAGTTGGCATTTTTTATAATTCCCTGATCGTCCGTCTCGTAGTTGTGATACAGAGTACCGCGGGGCGCCTCGACGGCTCCCACACCGTTTCCTGCCTTTACCGGCAGGTTGTGCTTTTCATTCAGGCCCACGAGCATCAGCTCCTCCTGCCTAATACCATGCTCCATGAAGTATTCAATGATGCCTATGGAATGGTCGAGGCAGTGGACGCATTCAATGAGCTGGGCCACTGTATTGAGGTACGGATTGTGAACCGGCGGTTTGTATGTGGCCGCATTTGCAACCATCTTGGCGCCTGCACAGAGCTTGTTAAAATTCAGGTTCGTCCTGGCCAGGGCGCCGACGGCATAAGATTCCCTGCTTAATCTCGCATACTTCGCTGAAGAGTGCTCGACGATGAACTCATTCGTTACCTTTTTATAATCCTTCTTGTGCACGCGTTTCCCGTCCGACGATCCGATGTCGCCTGTGAGCAGGGGGTAGCCGGGCCCGTCATTCACGAGCCCCACATATTCGGTCTCCCTCTCGAATTCGGGAAACTTAAGCTGAAGCGCCAGGTCCACCGTTGCGTCCATGTCGGGCTGCATGCCCATAAGGAGAGAGTGCATGGACTCGAGGTCTTTCGCATGGGGGAGCTTTGTGAAGCCGCCAGCAATGCACGAAATGGGGTGGATATGCCTGCCCACAAGTATGTCACACACATCATTACAGGTTTTCTTCATGCGTAGGGCCCTTCTTATAACCTTAGGGTGCGTGTCGATGAGCGGCACGAAACTCTTGACCCCCAGCAGGTCGGGCGCGGCAAGCAGGTATATGTGGAGGATATGGCTGTCCAGGATCTCCATGTCCAGCAGGAGCTCGCGCAGCCTGGTTGTCTGATCGGTCGGCTCGATGCCCAGGGCATCCTCCGCAGCCTGGACAGATGCCAGCGTATGGGCACAAGCGCAGATGCCACATATCCGGGAAGTGATGTGCTGAGCCTCGAATATGGATCTGCCCCTGAGCATGGCCTCGAAGAAACGGGGCGCTTCGACGATTTCCAGGTTGCATTTTTTGAGCACACCGTTTGTTACATCCACCACGATGTTCCCGTGTCCTTCCACTCTGGTCAGATATTCGACATTCACCGAGATGTTCTTATGATTCATCTTCTTCATCCAGCTCTCTGCATTTATTATACATATCCATTTTCTTCATAACCAGGTCGAGGGATATATGGTACATTTCAATTACATCTTTCATGGCATTTTCAGCAGGATTGGTCACCATGCCCCGGCATCCGTAACAGATATTACCGTGGTTGATACACCATGAATTGCACCCGGCCTTGGTAACCGGCCCCAGGCAGGTGATGCCCCGGTCGTACATGCAGACATTCTCGTTGAGCTTGCATTCGACGCAGACGGCCTTGTCCGGTATGTGGTAGGGGATTCCCAAAAGGGCTGATTTCAGCACCTCGATAAACTCAGGCTGATAGACAGGACATCCGTTCACGAAGTAATCCACGTCCACAACCTGGTGGACGGCCCTGGTCTTTATCGTTGGGTAGAATGCATAGTCCTTGCCGTAGACATATCGCCTGATATCTTCCAGATCAAAGTTGTTCTTCATCCCGTTCACACCGCCTATGGTTGCACAGGATCCGTATGCCATGATGATTTTTGAGCGATCCCGGATCTTTTTAATGCGCTCCATTGCATGCTCTGTGGTGATGCTCCCTTCAATAATGGAGATATCGTAATTCTTGTCCCATTTTTCAGACATGACCTCCCGGAATTCCACCAGATCAATGGATCCGATGATATCAAGCAGCCTCTCTCCGAAGTTTGCCACCTGCAATTGGCACCCTTCACAACAGGCAAAATCAAAAAAGGCCACTTTCGGTTTGATCATTCAGATTGCCCCCCGCAGGTTTTTTATTCTGCTGTAGCGGAAGACGGGTCCATCCTGGCAGCAGTAGATGTTATGGATCTGGCAGTGGCCGCACTTTCCCAGGCCGCACTTCATGTGCCTTTCCAGGGAAACCAGGATCTGATCCTCTGGAACGCCTTTTGCGAGCAGTTCCCTGATCACGAATTTGTACATCACCGGCGGTCCGATGATTATGCCGAAAGTATAGTGGGGGTTGATCGTCACCTCTGGTATCAGCGTGGTTATAACACCCACATGTCCCTTCCAGTCCGGGTCGGCCCTATCCACGGTGCATTGAAAGCTGACATCGATCCGCTTGCTCCACTCCTCAATCTCATCCCCAAATAGGATGCTCTGGGGTGTGTTGCAGCCCAGGAGGATGGAAACCTTTCCAAAGTCGCGCCGGTTGTCGATGACGTAGTTGATCAGGGACCGCAAAGGGGCTAGCCCGAGACCGCCCGCGATCATGAGGAGGTCATTCCCCTCCAGGATGCTTACCGGGAAACCTTTCCCATAGGGGCCGCGTATACCGATCTCGTCGCCCACTTCCATGTTGTGCATGACGGAAGTCAGCTTGCCTATCTTTCTGATGCACAGTTCAAAGCTCCCCCTGAGTGTGGGCGAAGAACATACAGAAATCGGTGCCTCCCCGGCATTCAGGATGGACACCTCGACGAATTGCCCCGGCTCATGGTCGAGATACTCTCCGTTATTGAAGCGGATCTCGAACATCTGTTCCTTGTCTGTCAGGACCTTTTTCCGGATGATCTTTGCTGGCTTTATCTCGTATGCGGAGTCCCTGATTACTACTTTTTCCAGGCTCATATGCTCACCTTCTTCAAGGCGGTAATCGTTTCCTTCAGGTTGATCTTGGCCATGCAGGTTCTGCTGCATCTCCCGCACCCGGTGCAGTAGAACCGGTTGAATCGGTCGTTATGGTACTTGAATTTCCGGTAGAAGCGGTGGCGTAGCCTGTCACTCCGCTCGGCCCTGAAACTCTCGCCACTGGCGATCTTGGCAAAGGGTTCATTCTGACATGAGTCCCACACACGCACCCTCCTGCCCGTCTTCAGATCCAGATTCGGGATATCCATGACATCGAAGCAGTAACATGTGGGACACACATTCGTGCAATTGCCGCATGAGACACATCGGTCCCCTATCTCTTTCCACACACTGTGATCGAACCCCTTATCGAACAAAGCCGGGATTTCATCTCTTCCGACATCCACCTCAATTCTGAAAATGTTCCTTTTCTTTGTTCGTAGGTCTTCAAGGGCCTTGAGATGAGAGGGCCTTGCTTCCTTGATGAAGTTCATTCTTTCTATCAGATCATCACCGGTTTCGGTCTGGATATGGATGAGATAGTCGTCCCCGATATCGGTGAAAAAGAGATCGTAACCGCCGAAGGGGAGATGATTGCCCATGAGCGCACAGCTTGCATAGCCGTCGCAGTAATCGTTGCATTCGAATCCCATGATAATCAGTTTGTTCTTCCTGAAGAGATAGTGGAGATCTTTGGGCCTGTCGGACAGCACGATGTTCAGGCACTGGATCCCCGCCAGGTCGCAAGTATGGACCGCGAAGATGACCAGAGGCTCATATTCCACAACCACCTTTGTCTTCGGGGTTTCGTTGAGGTCGTACTCGATCAGCGTCTCATATTGGGGCATGAAGTACTTCTTGGGCGGCACAATGGTGGGTATGTACTGCATGGAGATCTGATCCGCAGACTGTACCTCTTCAAAGGCGTAACCGTTGTATCCCTTGTGAACAGGAGCGACCACTTTCTGTTTCGCGGAGAGCTGTACGATGAAACTGTTCAGTTGCTCTTTTTCCAACACCACATAACTCATCGCTCATCCTTAATACTTGGGTGATTGATCATTTGTTTTCTGAATCACCCACAAACGCTATCATTCCCATAGATGTTATATGATTATAAGAGGCTGTAACAAGCAGACAAGGGGGTTTATCAGTGTCGGAAAGAATTCTGGAATAAAAGGGCAGGTGTTGTAAGGGATGTTGGGATGGGGTCGGACCAAGATAAGTAAATGTATTAATAAGAGTGTATGTTTCTTCAATAACGCCTCGGTTTTAAGATGCCTGAAAACCGAAAATCTTGAGTTGAAACATACGAAACTTATCGCTTCATATCTGTGTGTAACAAATGGTATGTAATCATCACTTTACCTTGCCCCCCTTTTGCGATGATTATCAAAATAAATCTATACGCTGGAATAACCCTTGGCCTTGGCACGCAATATTCAGTCGGGGTCAACCAGATATTACGTCAAGATATAGATGATGTAATTCGGGTCGATAAATTACTTATCGAATTCCTTGATTCGTGTTGCCAATAGGCTTTACATCACTTTCTCCAGAGTGGTTTCTTGATTAATAGACATCCCCGAAGCGATTATTCAGCTACTCAGGGTTTACTTACGGTTGAATTGTGTTTGCCTAATGGCTTTCTCAATGGCATCTTGCAGGGACATTGGAACTCCCGCCTCCGATTCCTCTACAAACACTATCCTTTTACCAACATTTGCCCTGACCAATGCAAATAACTCTTCTGCTTCAGTACCCATTTTCTCTGAAATTGGGTACTGAGGAATTTTAGAAATATGATCTTCAGTGATAAGTTCCCCGAATTCCAAATCACAAAATGATACTAAATCAGGCACAACAAAACATTTGATTTTTTTATTATTCACCTTATCTTCCTTACCCCATCCACTGCAAAATTCATACTGCTGGCCTGATATTCATGGGAATTTGGGGTCAATTTTAATACCGTTCTATTCGATTTTATATCGGTTTTAAGATGTCTAGAAATAGAAGATCTATGGGTTGAAACCTATGCAGCAAGGCACTGTTATCAGTGCGTATCAAATGACATGGAATCATCGGTATAGATAGACTATGAATCATATCTTCAACAAAAGTTCAGCAGTCAGTAATTGACATTACCATGAAACACCTTACAAAAATACTGCCCGATTCCGGGTGACAGGGGTGAAACAATAAGCATGCGGATAGGGATTTTGTTGGTTGCGTTCCACCCCACACGCCCTACGTGTTTTTCAGGATGGATGCCCGTGGTGTCTTTTCCGGGTTTTTGGGGATTATGAGGATAAACCGGCTCCCCTTTTTACCATCGCTCTCCACATGGATGAATCCATGATGGGCATCGAGGGCTAGCTTGCAAAAAGTGAGTCCGAGCCCTGTTGAGTATCTTCTCCCATCCCTTTTCTTGGTGATCTGGAAGAACTTGTTGAAAATGGCCTCCTGAAACTCGGGCGCAATGCCGGGTCCGTTATCCTGTACATAAAAGGATATTCTATCACCTGTCTGCTCGAAGCCGGCCTCCACTTTCGAAGCCTGCGGAGCGTGCTGGACAGCGTTGACAAGCAGATTCTGCATGACCCTCAGCAGGATGCCCCGATCCCCCTGAAAGCTGCTCTCATTTGTACTCGAAGGAACATATTCCATGAGTTCGACCCCTCTGGTTTTAGCCATGCCGTTCAGGCGGATCACGGCCTCATGGATGAGATCAGCAGGATTGATCCTTTCATACACGAGATTGAGACAACCCTCTTCAAGCCTGGTGATATCGAGGAGGTCGGAGATCATCCGGAACAGGGTGTCGCAGGCAGACTGGGCTGCCTGTACAAATTCGATGTTCTCGTCCAAAACCGTGTAAGAGAGGATATCAAGGTTCGCCACCATCTCGGAAAGAGGTCCTTTGAGGTCATGAATAAGCATGTTGAAGAGCTCGGTGCGAATCCGCTCCAGATTCTTCAGCTCTACATTCTTGCGTTTGATGTCGTTTCTACTCTTCCTCAACGACTCAGTAAGGCGCTGATTCTCTATGGCACTTATAACCTGTCCGGCAATGGTCAGAAGGAGATCGCGATCGTCAGCGCTAAATTCATCAATATCTTTCTTATCGGTGATAGTCAGCACACCGATCACCTTATCATTGCTGAATATGGGCGCAATGAGGAAGGCCTCTTTCTTATAGTGTTCATATCGCTTCTTAAACAACTGGCCTTCCGTACCCGGACCGATATACAAGACACTCTTGTTCTTGACCACCCATGCGGATGGCGTATCCTCTTCAACCGGCTGCTTGATCCCAATAAGTTTGGGTCTCGTCGATGCAGCGACCTCTAAGGTCTTCTTCCCGCGGAGGATCATGATGGATCCGCACTCGGCATCCATGCAAGCCACAACCTGCAAGAGGATACGCTGCAGCTTATTCTGGAATGAAAGGGATCTGTTCTGTGAGATCTCCATTATGGCCACTAAGGTATCGAGGGCATTTGAAATCATTTTGATCTCCAGATTAAAGATATTGTTTAAGAAGTGTTTGAGCTTCTTGGTTGCCCGGCTCTATTTTATCCACCTTCAGGAGAACAAGGTTGGCCCTCGCATTCTGATTGAGGGTGATATATATCTTGGCGATTTTCAACAGGAGACGCACGTCCTTAGTCTCTTTCTTTTCTATTTCCATCAGGTACGGCATGGCTTCTTTTGATTCTCCTGTGCACACGTAGACATCCACCAGCTTGGACATGATGTCATATCGATTGGGTATCTGCTGGAGGATGAAGGTATAGAGTTTGATGGCATAATTGTATTCCCTCCTTTCTATGCAGATCGCCGCGATATCTTCTCGGAGCGAGAGTGGATCTTCTGCGAGGTCGAGGATCTTATTGAATACCTTGATCGCCTTGGCCGGCATGCCTTTTTTCAGAAGGATCGCCCCGAGGTTCATCCCCCGCTCCAGATGACGCGGGCTGATATTCATGGCACGTTCATACCAATGGGTCGCCTTCTCGACGTCATCCTGTTGGAGGTATAGGTCTCCCAGATGGTGGAAGGCGAATACATCCATTTTGTTCATTTTGGCGGCCTTGAGAAGCCAATTTTCCGCTTGGGCCATATCGCCTTTTTTAAAGTAGAGGTGCCCCAGCTCTCTGACAGGCCTTGAAGATGACGGGTTGGCATCCATTGCAAGGAGGCCCTCGTTGATGGCCCTCTCTATATCTCCCTTTTCTTCGAGATCACGCGCCCTTTTCAGGTGATAAAGAATGGGAGGCGGATTGTTCGCCTTCTCGATGACCATTTTCACACGCTCATCGAGAGACTTCACGGTAATTGGCTTGAGGATGTAGGCATCGATATCCGACTCGGCCGCCTCGGCCACGATCTCCCTGTTCGCCTCAGCCGTGACCATCACCACAGGCAGATCGCGAAGCCTCCTGTCGTCCCGTATCCGCGCCAGAAGTTCTACCCCGGTCATTCCCGGCATGTTCCAGTCTATGATGGCGAGATCGACTTTCACGTCCTCTTTCTGTAGAATTTTCCATGCTTCAAGCCCGTTATATGCGTAAAAAAACTGACCACTGATATTCAAGACTTTGAGCATGCTCCTGATCGCCTTGCACATGTTTTCCATGTCATCGACGATAAGGGTATTCATATTTTGCATGTCTATCATGGTACTAGCCTTGTGCGGGGGTAATGTAGAAGCAACAGTTCAATTACCTATACGTCACCTTTGGGAAAAACATAACGCGTAGAAAAACTAAGCATCATATCCTCAGGCCTAATCAGGTAAAGATATCCGAGACATCGAAAATACCATGTTCGCCCGGTATCAGACTTCATAATCTCTGCGTCATATTTAAAGACGGATCAATGCTGTTCCTCACCCTTTGTGTTTCGTTTGGTCTGCTGATTGCTCATGCTCGTGAACACGTCGGTAAGCCTTGGTATGCCCTCATCCTTGTTCTTGATGACCATGTGTGCGTCCTCGATCAAGTTCTCTTTATCGGGCTTAGGAAGGACATCATCAGTTTTTCTGATTTTGAAAATAGATGTAACCGTCCTTATCCCCTCCCGGTCGATCTTGAAGAAAGAAACGGCCTTCTGGAGCAGGGCCGCCTGGTTTGAGAGCCCTTCAGCGGCTGAGGATAGTATCCTGGATTTTGATTCGTTCTGTTGGATCATCTGGTTGATCTGACTGATGGCCGAGTCGATCTTCTCCGCTCTTGTGTTCTGCTCAGTGCTCACAGAATTGATCTCATGAATAAGTAGGGCGGTCATATGGATATCGGGAATGATCTGGGAGAAGATCTCACCCGCTTGCACAGCAACATCTATGCTATTTGTTGAGAGTAGGCTTATCTCATCGGCAGTATCAGCCGACTTTTCAATAAGACGTCTTATTTCTGCTATGGCCACCGCGGACCCCTTCCCTTGCTCTCCCGACTTGGCAGCCTCCATGGCGGCTACTAACGCGAGAAGATTAGTCTGGCGTGCCACATCCTCAAGGATGGCCACTTTACCCGTGATGGTCTTCATGGAAGAAATCGTCGCTTCAACCGCGTTTTCAGCTAGTTGTGCATGTTTGGCTATTTTGGCCGCAATCTCCTCGGTCTGCTGGGTATTATCGGTATTCCGGCGAATAGTGGATTTCATATGCTCCATGAACGAAGATGCGTCCTTAGCCATTGATGCCTGGTTGCTTGCGGACTCCGACATCTTCTCAGCAAATGAGATCATATCCATACTGCTTACAGTGACATTATCAGCTATTTCTTGGACATCTGCCATGACGTCCTTCATACGCGCCGCACTATTCCTCAAGGCATCTGCAATCTGGCCGATTTCATCCTTCTGGTGGATATCGTTATCAGCTGTAAGATCGCCCTCTCCCACATGGGCTGCAAGGTCGGCCACTTTTTTGATTCTCGTGCTGATGACCCTCGAAAATGAGTAAAACACTATGAATATTGCAACAAAGGAGATCACACCCACCATAACAACAAAATCTCGTACCTCTCCGGCTCGTGCCCGGAACTCACCATCAGGAAGTGAGCACCCGATACTCCAGCCTGTCATCGATACCGGTGCAAAGCCGCATGTATTTGAAACGTTCTTCAGCACATAGTTTTCCACGCCCGACTGACCTGACACCATCTTTTTTGCAATCGCTTTCATGCCTTCCAGGGTTGTAACATTGATTTTTAATAGGTATTCTCTATCCGGATGGACAATGATACGACCCTCCTTGTCTATCATCCACGCATAACCTGTCTTACCTATCTTTGTTCTGGAGATCATATCATTAATCACACCCATGGAAAGGACGTTCACAATGGCTCCCACAACCTTCCCATCAGGTGAATAAACAGGTGCGGCAACCGGGATGAAAAGCTCACCGGTATCCCTGTTTACATCCGGTCTGCCTATGTTCGCATTACCGGCAAGGGCATCTTTAATATACCTACTTTTAGAAAATAAAAAAAATCCAATGTGTTTATCAACCGAAGCAGCAAATGCCTTACCCTCGCGATCTGTGACATAAATAAGCTGGGAGTTATCTTTCAATCCTTCTGTCTGTCCAAATCGGCCAAGCCTGACATTGAGTGCATCTATATCGCCCTGGGCTGACTGATATCCGGAATTCGCAATGGAAGAAGCTGCACGAACTGTTTCAGGGCTTATGGAGAGATCCTTCACGATTCTCATCTCCCCGATTAGTGTCTTTTCGACTGCCTGTGCAAGCAACTTTGTGTCACCTATGAGTTGCTCCTTTTCACTCTCCTCAAGCGTCCTGGAAGACCTATCCACGGAGAGTAAGCCGACAATGATAATCGGGACCGACAACAGAATAAAACCTATTATAATGAGTTTTGTTTCGAGTTTTAGGTTTACCATCATATCTTCCTCCCATGGTGGTATTGATATGGGGGTATATCCTCATCTTAGGTTATTTTTTAATCCGCTTAAACTATCGTTGGTGAGCAGATATCATGCCCAAGCGAATATCGACCGCATAATTACATTAATCACCGGAAAAAGACGGAGGCAACGTAAATAAGATATCCTGATACTGCATGAATACCCATGCTACCTAATTATAGAACGACTACAGAGTTGTTGGCATCTCCAAATGGTGAAGGGACATATTTATCTGCCTCTGAGTCATTCTCCCAGTTAGTACCATCAATGAGATATCGATATTGATACTCCTGGCCCAGATTGAGATCCAGGGTGACACTGAAGGAACCGTCTTTCTGCTTCTTCATCGGGGTAGCCTTAGTATCCCAGCTATTAAAGTCTCCAACAAGATGGATATCTTTAGCTGAGGCTGCTTTTCCC
The DNA here is from genome assembly GCA_050014195.1 of Desulfomonilia bacterium. Taxonomy (GTDB): domain Bacteria; phylum Desulfobacterota; class Desulfomonilia; order UBA1062; family UBA1062; genus MWEI01. The sequence goes on from JBEKDT010000006.1 coordinate 13,323, forward strand.
TTTGTCATCTGGAACGTCACTGTGCAAACAGACATTTTCTTTTTGGGCTGCTTCTTGATACTCATGACAATATCTCCTTTCATATTTTTTTATTGATTGGGATGACCTCTCTTGTTCTGCTTATGGGGGTGGCCTGAAAAGTCTATACCAGTTCATGGATTTTCACTTTTAGATCTGATAGATCAGAGGACTTCACCACATAGGCATCTGCCGCCTTTGCCAACGGGTCATTTCTATAACTGCTATATGCTGAAAATATGATCACAGGTATATTTAACTTGAGCTTTAACATAAAACCTATAGTTTCAAGCCCATCCATTTTGGGCATTCGAAGATCCAGAATAACAAGGTCGGGCCCTTCGGGGTCAGTCGTTAAAATGGAGAGTGCCTCATTACCATTAGAGGCAATTGAAACATGATACCCATCCTCTTTCAGCTCTTCCATGATGAGCTGTTGGATGCGGATATCATCATCTACGACGAGTACTCTCTTCATGATCCGAAGATAATATGAAGAAAGCTCATGTGCCTTCTTGGCAGACTTTCTCTACAGGCTCCAGCTTTTGAATCCAGCCCCAAAAGTCTTCCAACGAACTACATACATTGGAATAGAGCCAAGTAAGTTTATCTATAATAATGCTCAATTTACCATTTGCAATAGGCTGCAATGAGATAATTATTACATTGGTACTAATTGCATAAATCAATAGAACTTTCCCCCAGCGAAAGCGAGGAAGGGCAGAAGTCGGAGCACCTTAGTAGATGTCACTGCCTTATTCATCTCACCCAGAGATTCCTTCAATAAATTGCCAGAACCAATGTCAGAATATCAACTATAGATTATGTAATATAATCAACGATTTTCTAATACCGATGATTATTGCACTTAATCATCGGTCCCACAAGTCCTGAGAAACTGATGATTTTGTGCCATAACAAACGTTTTGCTAATATTGAAGGTTTCCTCGGAAGATCTTTCCTTTCGGAGGAAAATTCCAGAATATAGATTTCTATGATGTATGACATCTTTAACTCGACACTATCCATTCCCCACTCAAAACTGTATTTATTTTGTCTGTTGGCGTTCTCCGATGTATAATACAGAGTATGGGAAAAGACGGAAGAATCTTGAAGAGGAAGGGCGTAAAAAAAAGGGAAGATTTTTTGAACCTGTACCGGCACGGGTTCGTCCGTATTGCCGCATGTATTCCCGAGGTGAGAGTTGCGGACCCCGGCTTTAACGCGCTCAGGACGATAGATCTCATCCGGAAGGCCTTTGAGCAGAACTGTGTGGTGGCCGTGTTTCCTGAGATGGGCCTGTCGGGTTATACCAATGATGACCTGTTCTTTCAGGATGCATTACAGAAGGCGGTCCTGGATGCCCTGGAGGAGGTCAGGAAGGTAACCACGGAACTCGACATGATCGTGGTTGCCGGGGCGCCCCTGAAGGTGATGGATGCCCTGTTCAACTGTGCAATCGTCATGCATGCAGGCGATATCCTGGGTATCGCGGTAAAGAGCTATCTGCCGAACTACCGTGAGTTCTACGAACTGCGCCAATTCAGACCCGCCAAGGACCTGGGCGTTGATACGATCGATCTCTGCGGGCAAAAAGGCATACCCATCGGCGCCGACGTGATCTTCGAAGCGGACGGCATTCCTGGCCTGAGGTTGTTTGCGGAGATCTGCGAGGATCTCTGGACACCCATTCCGCCTTCCAGCCATGCAGCCCTGGCAGGGGCAACCATCATCATCAACCTCTCTGCATCCAACATAACAACGGGTAAGGATGAATACCGCCGCGACCTCGCCTCCAACCAGTCGGCACGGTGTATTGCCGCTTATCTCTACACCGCCGCCGGCCCCGGAGAATCCACCACGGACCTTGCCTGGGACGGCCATGCAGTCATCTATGAAAACGGCACGCTCCTGGCAGAATCTAAACGGTTTTCATGGGACCCCCAGATCATCATGGCCGATATCGACCTCGATCGTCTGGTGAAGGATCGTATGATCATGACGAGCTTCATAGAGGACAGGACCGGCCAGGATGGCAGGAAGCCCTTCAGAAAGGTCAGGTTCCCCATGGCAATGCCATTGGGAAAGATCATGCCTATACGGGAGATCTCCCGGTTTCCCTATGTCCCCATCGATCCTTCGGTGAGGGGAAAGCGATGTTATGAAATCTATAATATCCAGGTCCAAGGCCTGGCTAAAAGGATGAAGTCATCAGGCATCGAGAACCTTATCATCGGCGTCTCGGGCGGGCTTGACTCCACCCATGCGTTGATCGTATGCGCCCGGACCATGGATACATTAAGGCTCCCCCGCAGGAATATCAAGGCCTACACCATGCCCGGATTTGCCACCTCCGAGAAGACCTATGCCAATGCCAAGGCCCTTATGAAGGCATTGGGGGTGGAGGCATCCAAAATTGATATCCGCCCAAGCTGCATGCAGATGATGAAGGATATCGGTCATGCATACGGAAAGGGCCGTGCGCTCTATGATGTGACCTTTGAGAACGTCCAGGCCGGCCAGCGGACCTCCATCCTCTTCCGCCTCGCCAATATGCGCCATGGCCTGGTGGTGGGCACCGGCGACCTGAGCGAGCTTGCCCTAGGCTGGTGCACCTATGGCGTAGGCGACCACATGTCGCACTACAGCGTGAATGCAAGCGTGCCCAAGACGCTCATTCAATATATCATCCGCTGGGTGGCATCGGAGAAGGTCTTCGGCGAAAAGGTCTCCATCTACCTTGAAGATATCCTTCAGACCGAGATCAGCCCCGAACTCATCCCCGGAACAGTGAACGGCCAGCCCGCCCAGAGCACAGAGGCGGTCATCGGGCCTTACGAGCTGCAGGACTTCAATACATTCTACATGACTCGGTATGGTTATCTGCCATCCAAGGTTGCCTTTCTTGCATACTGTGCCTGGCACGATATTACGAGGGGTGCCTGGCCGGACATTGCGCCTGCGAAGAGGCACCAATACACATTATCCCAGATCAAGCACTGGCTTGAGGTCTTTATCCGCCGCTTCTTCAAGTATAGCCAGTACAAGCGCTCGTGCATCCCGAATGCCCCCAAGGTGGGCTCAGGAGGCTCCCTGTCCCCGAGGGGCGACTACCGTGCCCCCAGCGACAGCGAGGAGATCCCCTGGATGCAGGACTTGAAAACCATTCCGGATGAAACCTGAACAACAGGAGGCCCCATGGTCAAGAAGGGAAAAATGGACAATACCCAACCTGTGGACAACATACTCAAGCAGGCCGATGCCCTGAAGGCCTATTTTGAGGAAAAGGGCGATGAGCCTTTCGAGCAGCTTGTGGTCTTTCTGGATACCCTGAAACAGGCCATTGTGTCTTTGACGAATGCAGACCTGGCCCGTGCAGCCGAGCACATGAGGCGTCTCAAGACTATCACCTCCGATGAACTCTTCCGGGGCATCGGCGAGATCACGAGGGACCTGCACGAGTCCATCAACGATATCCAGAGGTTTCTTGAGCCTATCCTGACGAACCTCACCGAGGAAGATATCCAGGGCCTCTCCAGCAAACTCACCCACGTAGCGACCCTGGTGAAGGACACCTCCGAAAAGACGCTGGATCTGTTGTTTACCAGACAGGAAAAGGCTGTGGCCGACAATGCCGTCTATGATGCCATTGCCAGGCACGTCATGGCAGACGACAAGAAGGAGGCCTTAAAAAAGCTCAAGCTCATGAAAGATCACAACAAGGAACTCATCAATGAGCTTATGAGGATCAGTGAGCTCCAAATCCATGCGGACCTGGTGGACCAGATCGTCAAGAAGGTATTCAGGGTTGTGGAGAACATGGAGATCAGGCTCGTAGACCTCATCAGGAGATATACCCGCAGCACAAATATATCCCGAGGCAAGAAGGATCGGCGTGACGGGACAAAGACCCACGGCCCCGCTATCCCTGGTCGGGATAAGGGTGTGGCCTCCTCACAGGATGATGTGGACAGCCTTTTAAAGTCGTTCGGCTTGTGAGGTTGACGAGAAGCCGGCTGTATGAGGCCCTCTTTCCTCGCACGGCTCGTTAACGGCCCCCTGTTCGATCCGGTGGTCTTTGTCCGGCTGCTCAACCGGAACACATCACTCCTGTTCGACTGCGGCCGCATCGGAAACTTGTCCAACAGGGAGATCTTATCCATAGACTCCATTTTTATCAGTCACCCCCACATGGACCACTTCATGGGTTTTGACCATGTCTTGAGGATTATACTTCATAGAGAAAGGCCGCTTAACCTCTATGGACCGGATGGGATCGCGGACAAGGTGATCTCAAAGCTCAATTCCTATACCTGGAACCTTACCGGGGACTATCCACTTGAGGTGATGATCCATGAGGTCAGGGACCACGATATCCTCTCCCGCTCGGCCCGTGCCGGGGACGCGTTCAGACCATCCATGCCGGCATCATCCCCACGGAGAGGTGCAACCATTGCAATGAACCCTTTTTACCGTGTGGATGCTTCCGTGCTCGATCACCATATGCCTTGCCTGGGTTTTGTATTGAAGGAACCGTTCCACATCAATATCAATGCCGCCAGGATCGCCGAGCTGGGATACACGAGAGGGCCGTGGATCGGAGAGCTCAAGGGACTGATTTTTGCAGAGTGCATGGATGACTATATTGATGTACCTACCATTACCGGCAACAGGAGAATAAAGGTTCATGAGCTTTTCATGGAGCTGGTGATCACATCAGCCGGCCAGAAGATCGGTTACTTCACCGATATCCGGGCTTCAGGCGATAATCTTAAGCGAATCAGAGAGCTCGCAGGCAATATGGATATCCTGTTCATCGAAGCCTATTACCTTGCCGAGCGTGAGCAACAGGCACACGAGAAGGCTCACCTTACGGCACGGGAGGCAGGCCTTATCGCCGGGATGGTAAGGGCTAGGAAGGTTGTGCCTATGCATATTTCACCACGGTACCATGATCGGATTGATGAGGTCATGGGAGAGCTCATTGCCGCACGGATTTCATACTGAGACATTTCACGGAATGTCTTGATCTCAAGGCCGTTTTTCAGGTAAAAGGTTCCAAAGGATTAAAACACCATGAGGCTGATTGAGACCTCCCTCAAAGGGGCATATATTGTAGAGCAGGGCCTGTTTCAAGACCCAAGGGGCTCTTTCCTGGAGATCTACAGCGCCAAGGCCTTTGCCGAGAATGGCCTTAACGTTGAGTTTGTGCAGGATAATTGTTCCCTTTCGAGAGATAAGGGCGTCATCCGGGGGCTTCACTTCCAAAATCCTCCCCATGCCCAGGCAAAACTCGTATGGGCGCTCACCGGAAAAGTGTATGACGTGATAGTAGACCTTCAAAAGGGATCTCCTACTTATCTGAAGTGGGAGGCCTTTGAGCTCTCTGCCGAGGAGCCCCTCTTGCTGTTTGTCCCCAGGGGGTTTGCCCATGGCTTCTGCACTCTTGAGCCGGATACACGGGTCTTCTACAAGGTGGATGCGCCTTATGCCCCGCAGGCAGAGAGCGGGCTGCGCTGGGACGATCCCGATCTGGCTATACCATGGCCTACGAGCTCACCTATCATCTCGGATAAAGACAAGAAGCTGCCGCTCTTCAAAGAAATCGTTCTTTAGGTTCTAGATGCGAGGCATGAGGTGAAGGAAGGCCTTTCCTTTACCCAGCGCCTGATGCCAAAAGCCTCAATTATTATCCTTTTACTCAAGAATTGTCATAATTTGACGATTTGTATCTTAGATGGTTATGAAGCCAAGGGCTGTTCATGCACTATTTCAACACCAGAGGGTTAAGGGCAGGCTTAGAAGGCACAATATCGCATGATGTTTCCTTTTTCGCCTCGTCTTTGTTGTATATTCATGAATTGATAGTGCAGGCTTAAGGAGGGTTGGCAAATGTACAGGGAAATCCCCGTCTCCCTGGTCAGTGTGGACAAGGAATATGATTTTGATATCTTTCTGAAGATCCATGATAAGCAGCGCCTCTTCGCAGCCAAAGGGGCACGGCTCACCAATGATCACGTAGGCATGCTGAGATCCAGAGATACGCATATCTTTGTGTTGGAACAAGATTGGGATACTGCTCGAAAGCAGCTGTATCAGAGACGGTCTCATGTCATCATCGCTCCCGAATCCGACACCAGAAAAAAGGCCGATCGTATCTATAATTCTGCCATGCAATCCATCAAGGATGCATACCGCGGGCTTGTTCCACGCACTATTTCCGAAGTAGAGAAGAATGCCGATGAACTGGTAAAGCTCATCCTTTCTGATGATAAAGTGATCGAGGGCCTTAAGCTCATCGAAACAACCGACCATTTTACCTATCAACACTCGGTACGGGTTGGTATCTATGCAACGGCACTTCTCTTGAAACTCATGGGCGACAAGCTCACCCGCAATCAGATCAAAAAACTCAGTACCGGGTATTTCCTCCATGATATCGGCATGACACGAATCCCCATGCAGATCATCGAAAAACCTGAACAGTTAAGCGAGTTCGAATGGAAGCTCATCCGGATGCACCCTATCTGGGGCCATGAGAGTATTAGAAAGACCGAATTCCTGAGCATCGAGGCCACGAACATCATCCTGACGCACCATGAGCGCCATGATGGGAGCGGGTATCCCAACAAGAGCAAAGGAGAGGAAATTCCCACCTATGCCCGGATGTGCGCCATAGCCGATGCCTTTGAATCGCTGACCGCTCAGCGACCCTACCGTAAGGCATATGAGCCTTTTGAAGCCTTAAGGATCATGTTCCAGGAGATGTCTCGGGAATTTGACCCCGAGCTCTTTATGACCTTTGTAAAGCTTCTGGGGCCGGAGGCGTAAGGAGTGATCAGTGACCAGTAGTCACTGATCACTGACTCAGTATTTCTTCAAGATATCAATAGAGTTGACGATCAGTAACGATATGGAGAGTTTCAGGGAAATCCCTTTATCCATGGTTCATGTAGGCCATGTATATGACTTTGATATTTACCTGAAGTTGCAGGATACTAAGCGCCTTTTTGCCGCGAAAGGCGTTCCCCTTACCAGGGTGCACCTCATCATGACGAGCCACAGTGAAACACAACTTTATGTGCGAGAGGAAGAGTGGGCTACTGCAAGGAATGAATTTGAGCATGACATAAGATATGTGTTTACCGACCCAAGACTTGATTCAAGGCAAAAGGCCGATCTTATATATACCTTGGCCATGCAGTCCATCAGGGATGCGTACAATGGCCTTATTCCAAGGGCCATCGTTGATGTTCAAAAGGATGCCGATGAGCAGGTGAAACACATCCTCTCCGACGAAGAGGTGCTTGGACACCTTAGGCTCATGAGTACATCGGGCGGCTCAATCTACCAGCATTCGCTCCGCGTGGGGATCTATGCCACAACACTCCTCCTCAAGCTTATGGGGGAGAGACTCACCAGTGACCAGATCAGAAGGATCAGCATGGGGTTCTTCTTGCACGACATCGGGATGGCAAGGGTGCCCATACAGATCCTCACAAAGCCGGGCCGCCTCGATGATTTTGAGATGCGGCTGATCCGGATGCATCCCATATGGGGTCAAAAGAGGATGATCACTACAGGATCATTGAGCCTGGAGGCAGTCAACATTATCCTTGCCCACCACGAACACCTTGACGGCAGCGGTTATCCACATAATAGATCACAAGACGGCATCCCTCTGTATGCCAGGATCTGCACTATCGCGGATGCCTTTGAGGCCCTGACCGCAGAACGCCCCTACCGCAAAGCTCTTGCGCCCTTTTCCGCCCTGCAGGTCATGTATCAGGACTTATCCCATGGATTCGATCCCGAGCTCTTTATGGCCTTTGTAAAGCTTCTGGGGCCGGATGCATAAGGAGTGATCAGTGCTCAGTGATCAGAAAAAGGCCTTAGAAAAATTTGTTGGAATCTACAAGAGAAGACCCCGGATGCCAGGTGTTTTATGAATCAGTCAACGTGAACGTATCAATCTGTTCACTGATAACTGGTCACTGATCACTCACAATCTATTCCCTATCTTGACATCGCTTAGTAATAGATGTTTATTCGCGCTATGTTTCTGATAGTCGCAGGCGGGGAGCCGCCGGGTAAAGAGTTGCTTAGGCACCGGGCACTTGAGGCCGCCATGATCATCGCTGCAGACAGAGGTGCCGGGTATTGTCTTGATGCAGGGGTAATACCCCAGCTTGTGGTTGGTGATATGGATTCGCTTGATGGTGAAACGTATGAAAGGCTTACCGGGCTGGGCATTGAAATGAAGCGATTCAGCACGGACAAGGACCGGACCGACACGGAAATCGCCCTGGATGAGGCCATTCACCGGGGTACAAAACGTGTCGATATCCTTGGTGCCATCGGAGACCGGATCGACCATACCCTTGCCAACATCCATCTGATGTGCATGGCCTTGCACAACGGGGTTGCTGCACGGATCATCTCGGATACGCAGCAGGTCTTTCTGGTGGATTCCCATGAGACGATGAAGGGCAGCTGGGGGCGCACCGTGTCTTTTCTGCCCCTTACCGAGAAGGTCGAGGGTATTACGCTTACGGGCTTTGTCTATGAGCTTGAAGATGCCGCTATGGAAATCGGGAAACCCTATGGCATAAGTAATGTCGTTAAGGGTGATCCTGCCTTTGTCAAGGTTGGAAAGGGGGTCCTGCTTGCCGTCCTTTCCATGACTTGAAAGTACTTCTCATGCTAAGGTAGTGACATAGGGAAACGTTGGTGTTATCGTGAGCGCCGATGTATAAATACTCATAAGAACAAGCGTAAGGAGGATAACTTGAAGAAGTCCGGTGCATTGTTTCTGGTGGTTTTCTTTTTGATGATCGGGTGCTCCAATTCGGAAAAGGGGGCGCTCGGTTTAGGAAAAGACGGCAAAATGGTAGCCAAGGTTGGTGACAAGGTTATCTATGACAAACAGATTGAGAAATTCTTAAGCAACCTGCCGCCACAGGTGACTGCCCGCTACGGCGCAGCCCGCATCCGCAGGGAGATAACCGATGGATTTGTCAACATGGAGATGCTGGCCTGGGAGGCACGCAAACGAGGGATAGACAAGAGGGACGATGTCAAGTTCAGGATAGATATGCTCATCGACCAGACCCTTGCACGTGAGATCGAGGAGGAACTCAGAAAGGGCATCACGGTGAGTGATGTCGATATGAAGAAATACTATGATGAGCACCAGGATCGGTACGGCGCCAGCTCGCGTATCTTTGCGCATCAGATCATGCTTACATCCGAGGCGGATGCAAAGGCCACGCTCGATAAAATCAAAAAGGGGGGAGATTTTGCAGCGCTGGCTAAGCAGTACTCCAAGGATCCTGTGAGTGCCCCCAAGGGTGGAGATATCGGACTCATCACACCCGGCAAACTGGAGCCCGTTCTGGATAAGGCGGCATTCAACCTGAAAGAGGGCGAAGTCAGCCCCGTAATAAAGGCCGCGAATGGTTATTATATCCTCAAGGCCGACAAGGTCGTCTCTGAAAAGGAAAGGCCCTATGACCAGGTGAAAGCCTCCATTGAGAACCTCATGAAGCGTGAAAAGGTGAATAAGGCCACAGATGACCTCAAGAATGAGATCAAGAAAAAGGCCAAGGTTGAGGTCAATGAGCAGTATTTCGCCCAGTTCAAAGATACCGTGCCTCAGGAAAAACCCCAACTCAGCCCTGGCGCCGGCCCTACCGCCGGACCTGCCAAGTAAATAGGCATAAAGGATAGGAGACTCTCTTGGCACTCTATACCTGGAGCGGATATACCGAGAAGGGCAAGGCATCTTCCGGTATGATCGATGCGGTATCCATCCGGGAGGCAAAGCTTAAACTCCGCTCCCAGGGGGTGTTCGTGAGTACGATCGCGGAAGAGGCCCATGGCCTGGCGCATCCGCTCAAGGACATCTCCATCCGGGGCCTGCTGGGAAGAGTGGGGATGGAGGATCTAACCGTCACCACCCGCCAGCTCTCGACGTTGATCGGCGCCTCCATTCCGCTTGTGGATGCCTTGAGTGCCCTGTATGAACAGACCGACTCACCTGCCATGAAGAAGACCATCGCCCAGGTGCGGGATTCCGTGAATGAGGGGTTGGCTTTTGCCGATGCCCTTGAACAGCACAAGCGGGTTTTCCCCGAGTTGTACGTAAACATGGTGCGCTCCGGTGAGGCGAGCGGGGCCTTGGATGTGGTCCTGCTGCGTCTTGCCGAGTTTATGGAAGGCCAGCACCGGCTGAGGGCGAAGATCGGGGCGGCAATGGTCTACCCTGCAGTCCTTTTGTTGATCTGCGTTGTGGTGCTTTTGTACCTGCTCACTGCAGTGGTCCCCAAGGTGGTGGGGATGTTTGAAAGCATGAAACAGACGCTGCCCTTGCCCACAAGGATACTCATCGCCATAAGCTCGTTTCTCTCATGGACCTGGTGGATGATAATCATAGGCATCGTTGTCGCCATTGTACTGGTTACCAGGTGGAGGAAGACCGATAACGGGGCCTATAAATTCGACAAGTTCAGGCTGAATTTCCCGGTATATGGCTCCATTTACAAGAAGGTGTCCGTGGCCAGGTTCGCACGGACATTAGGCACGCTGCTTTCGTCGGGCGTTCCCATCATAGAGTCGCTGCGGATCGTGAAAACAGTAGTCCAGAACAAGATTATAGAGATCTCGATCGAGAATTCCATCGCCGAGGTCATGGATGGATCGAGCCTCGCCGCCCCGCTCAAGAAGTCGGGTGTTTTTCCGCCGATTCTTGTGCACATGATCAGTGTGGGCGAGAAGAGCGGCAGCCTTGAAGAGATGCTTATAAAGGCTGCAGAGTCCTATGAAAGCGATGTGGAGACGACCGTTGCGGGGCTCACATCCGTTATCGAGCCCCTCATGATCGTGATCATGGGCACGTTGGTGGGCTTTGTCGTGCTTTCCATCCTCCTGCCCATGCTGGAAATGAGTACTATCGTACGATAGAATCATAGAACAACAGAGGTGTAGACTTATGAAGAGAAATAAAAAAGGATTCACATTAATCGAGCTTCTCGTGGTCATCGTCATCTTGAGTATCCTGGCTACATTTGTAGGCATCAAGATCATGGGCAAGCCCGAAGAAGCCAGGCGCACCCAGGCTAAGACTCAGATCCAGGCCCTGGAGAATGCACTGAACATGTACAAGCTCGACAACGGTGAATACCCCACAACCGACCAGGGTCTCAATGCCCTGGTAGCGATGCCCACCACGGGGAATATACCCAAGAACTGGAGGGAAGGCGGATACCTGGAAAAGAACAAGGTACCGAAAGACCCCTGGGGTAACGATTATGTCTACATGTTTCCCGGTATGAAAAACACCACCGGCTTCGATATCTTCTCATATGGTCCGAGCGGCCAGTCGGGGGGGCAGGGTAATAGTGCGGCCATCGGGAACTGGGAAGACGAGGGTCAAGGGGCGCAGTCTGAAAAGAAGTAGGCACGGATTCACCCTCATCGAGCTGGTGATCGTACTGGTGATCATCGGCATCACGCTGGGTTATATCGGCCCTCGCATCTTCAACGGTCTGTCCAGTTCAAACATGGACCGGGCCGTCAGAGACATCACCACCATGATCCAGGTAGCCCGTTCATCGGCCGTGACCCAGCACAAGATCTATTTTATCCGGTTTGATATCGATAATAATAAGGTTGCAATGTATCCCATGCCCGAGTCCTCCGGGAAGGAACCACAGATGCTCAAGGAAAGGAAAATGCCCGACGGTGTCATATTGAAGAGCATAAAGTCCGCCTATCAGCCGCAAAAGGATCAGGGTGAAATGGACCTGCATATCACCACGGAAGGTGTGGTCGAGCAGGGGGTCATCTATCTTGACGGACCCTTGGGGAAGACGTACTCCCTTGTGGTGAGGCCGTTTTCCGGGACACTCAAGTTCTATGACCACTTTGTGGAGGTGACCTTTGGATAAGGGATTCACCCTCGTGGAGGTCCTCGTCGCACTCGTGATCTTAAGCATCACCTTTTTGTGGCTTCTCAATGCGGAGAGCCAGGGAATCAACATGGCGATAAGGTCACGCTTCCTCACCACATCCAGCCTGCTCGCCCAAAGGCATATCGCAGATGTTACCTCCGGAATACGCACCGTCTCCACCGGGCAGAGCCAGGGGAATTTTGGTGATGATTTTGGCGATGACTTTAAAGGCTATACCTATGTGGAAAACATTGAGACGACCCCATTAGCCGGATACCTAAAATATAGCCTGAGCGTGAAATGGGGCGGGGAGGGGAGTCCCCTTGAGACGAAGTTCATATCTTTCCTTGAGCAAAAATAGCGGATTCACCCTCCTGGAGCTGATGCTGGCCATCGCCATTTCGGCGATTGTCATTTTAACCGTGAACTTCGCCTTCTTTCAGTCCAATAAAAACATCGAGGCCGTTCGAACGCAGCGGGAGGCTTATGAGACCGTCCGTATCGTCATGGACCGGATGATTAAGGACTTGACCTGTGCCTATGTGCCTACCGAAGAACGCCAGATGACGGCAAATGAGTTTTCCATGTATCGGTTTGTAGGGACCAAATCCGCGGACGACAGTAACGGGGTGGAGAAGGACAGCATCTATTTCACCACTACCACGGATATCGGTTTCTCAAAGGTGCCCGGAGGCGTCTGCGAGGTGGATTATTATCTCAAGGAAACGGAGGACCAAAAAGGGGTCTTCTCCCTTATGCGCAGGGAAGATCCAACCCCCCACTACGGCATCACCAAGGCAGGCAACGAGATGGAGATCGCGGAGGGCGTGCTGGGCATGAACATCGTCTATATCGATAATTCAAACCAGGAGGTGAATGAGTGGGATCTTACCCAGAAGTTGTCCCTGCCGAAACAGGTCAAGGTGACACTCACCATGAAAGCAGGCAAGGACAAACTGAATTTTTCTGCGACAGCCTCATTGCTGCTCTCCGGCATCAAATTGAATCCCCCGCAAGGTTAGCATGGCATGAAGCTATTCAAGGACAAGAGAGGTGTCGTCCTCATCCTGGTGTTGAGCATGGTAGCGCTTTTTTCCGCCATGATCGTGAATTTCAGCTCCGATGAAGGCCTGGATATCGAACTCGCCTATAATTTCCGCGACTCCATCCAGGCGCAATATATCACCATGGCAGGTGTTGAGGCCGCAAAGGTCATCCTTAGCCAGGACGATGCCGGCTATGACTCCTTAGATGGGCAGTGGGCGGAGTTCCCTGTATTTGCCGCTACCGCCTCCACGTATCTTGAAGGCGGACAGCTCACGGGCACCATCACGGATGAATGCTCCAAGTTCGACCTGAACAGCCTGGCCATCAAGAACAGCTATAGCGATTTCAGAAAACAACAGTTCAAAAATCTATTTACCGTGTTGAACATTGATATCACCTCGGAAGAGCTCGATGACCTCACTAATTCAATCATAGATTGGGAAAGTGCCACCGGCGAGGTCTCCATAGGCGGCGCCAAGGATGAATACTACCAGTCCCTTGAGCCGCCGTATCACTGCAAGAACGGGCCAATGGACAGCATTGAGGAGATCATGCTGGTCAAGGGGATGAAGAAAGAGTACTTCTTCGGCACGGAAAACTATGAGGGTATCAGAAACTTCATTACCGTATGCCCCGAGAAAACCCCTGCCAGCGGCAAGATCAATATCAATACGGCATCCGAGACGGTGCTCAGGAGCATATCCGATCATTTTACTGAGGATGTGGTGAATAATATTGTTGCATGCAGGCCCTTCAAAGGCAGTGACTTCTCGTGTGCCCGGGGCCTCGACCTCACGGACTCTTCCCCGGAGACCACCTGGATAAAGAGCACGCTTGTCGTCATGAAGAGTACGAGGTTTTCAGTGGATGTAACGGGTAAAATGCCTTCGGGGGCGCTCATAAATGTTAAGGCAGTGCTGGAACGCATTAGCAATAATCCGCGAATTGTGTATTATAGGATTTATTGAGGTAATATGAGAACAGTCATAACAAGAAAGACTCTCGGCATATCCTGGGATGACCGGCGGATGCAAGGCTGTATCATCCGTTCCGGGATAGCGGAAACCACCATAGAAAAGCTCATCAGTATTCCCCGGGAACTGGATAAGACTTTCCGCCCGATCAATACGGTTTCAGACGACCTGAAATTGCTTGTCGGGCAGATCGGCCTTCATGACGAGACCTGTGTGACCTGCCTGAGTGAGTCCGAGATTATGTATCGTACACTGCAAAGGCCTTTTTCCGATCGCAAGAAGATCACCGATACCATCGGCTCCGAGGTGGAGACATTGCTCCCGTCCATCGATTCAAGGCTGTTCGTGGATTTCGTGCTGCTTGGAAAGGACAAGGACGGCTTATATATCATTCAGGCGCTTTGTTCGCGCACTACATCGGTGCAGAACCTCGTCGGGGTTTGCAAGGGTGCAGGGCTCGACCCTGAGATCGTCGACTGCCCCTCAGCCGCGGTTGCAGCCGGTGCAAGGTCTTTGTTCGACCTGCCCGATGACAAGAGTGTGCTGATTGTGTATATGGGTTGGGCCGAGACCTCGGTGGCCATCCTTGCGGGGAATACCATAAAATATATCGGTGCACTTCCGTTGGGGTTTGATAGGATCCTCTTGCCGGCCACCCCTGAGGGCACGACTGCTGCAGCAACCTTTGCCCAAGAGATGCAACCGGGCACAGTGGAGGGCGGTGACCGGCTCAAGGGCTTTTTCCGGGAGATACTGATCATGCTTGAGCGAGCCGGTGAGCTTGAAGGCGAACAGGTCCTCCTGAGCGCCGGTTATGCAAGGCTCATCAGAGATTTCTCTCAGAAGGCCCAGGATTCGCTGGGAATCACCATTCTTAACCCGACACTCAAGGATATAAAGTTCGAAGGGACCATGGAGGATCTGTTATCCGGGTTCCTGAGCGCCTCTTTGGCCTGCAGGGGCTTTAATGCGGATGATGAGGTAAATTTCCGCCAGGGCGAGCTCGGCCTGACCAAGCACATGAAGAAGCTCAAGGTCTATGCGGGGCCGTGGGCCAAGGCCGCTCTCGCGCTCCTGGTAATCTGGATCTTCGGGTTGACGCTGGATGTATTCCTCATGGCGCGCACAAATGCCGACCTCGCCAGAAAGATCAAAACCGAGTTTGCCTCCGTCATGCCGAAAAACACCCCTATGGTGGACCCGGTCAAGCAGATGGAACAGTACCTGAACAGGCTCTCAGGACAGTCCGGTAGCCTGGAAGGAGGTGAATCGGATTCGCCCCTTGAGATACTCAAGGATATAAGCGCCGGCGTCCCTGCAACCCTCGATGTAACCTTTGACTCCATCAACATCGATGAAACGAGCATAACGCTTTCGGGGAGCGCGAATACCTATAACAACGTGGAGCAGATCCAGGCGGTCCTCGCAAAACTACCCTATGTCAAAGAGGTGAAGATCGTCTCGGCGAATGTGGATAAGAATGATCAGAAGGTGAAGCTGAAGCTCGTATGCAAAAAATAAAACTCAAAATACCCATTAAGGTTAATACCCGTAAGCTCAAGGAGCTTGCCTTACCGGTTGAGCAGGCCCTTGGCAGGGCTCTCGACTACCTGGCCACGTTGTCCCCCAGGGAGAGGCTTATCGTAATCGGCGGGACGGTCTTTCTGGTGGTGTTTATCCTCCTGGCCGGGATCATCGGGCCGCTCGTTCACTACAAGTCGATACTGGAGAAATCTCTCGCATCCAACGATACCCAATTGAAGAAGATCTATGCCTTGTCGGCCAATATAAAGGGTCTCCAGGCAGTAGCCTCAATCAGTGCCGTATCGGGGAACAAACAGTTCACCTTATTCGGCTATCTCGAGGAATTGGCTGCCCAGCTCAGGATCAATGACAGGATCGAGTACATGAAACCCATCACCGATACTACGGAGGCTAACCGTGAATCCGTTGAGGTGAAGATAAGAGGTCTTTACCTGGAAGACCTTATCGGTCTGCTCTTCGGCATAGAAAACACCCCGTATCCTATAAAGATCAAACGGCTGAACCTGAAGAAGCAGGAAAAGGACGGGAATCTCGATGTGACGTTCCAGGTGATTTCCTATGGCTGATGCTGCAGCAAGATATCGCCTCCTCATAAAGATCGGGCTCGGCTTGTATGCATTCATCTGCCTTGTTCTCTTTATATGGATGCGCTTTTCCTATGATGCACTCAAATACAAGGTTGAAGATACCTTGACGGGTGTCATCGGAAGCCAGGTCATTCTTGGTCATATCCACCCCAATGTGCTGTGGGGCTTTACCATAGACGGCCTTGAGATCAAGGGTGTACCGGTGGCCAAGAAGGTCACCATCACACCAAGGCCGTGGGACATCTTTTGGGGAGGCCTCGGCTTCGGCTTTCATGTCGACTTTGTGTCAGGAATAACCGACGGGCATATCAGATTACCCTTCGGAAAGAGCAAACGCCCCATGAATATCACCCTTGATATGACGAATGTGGACCTGTCGAAGTTTTCCAAGGTTTTTCCTCCAAGCATGACCCCCAAGGGGAGCATGAGCGGGGAGCTTAACCTCACCACCCCACGCGATTCGCTTGACAAGGCAACGGGAAACCTGGCGCTGACCTGGAAGAAGGGTACATTGCCGCTAGGTATGGAAATGCTCCCCTTCGATGCACTTGTATTTGAGAACCTGGAGCTTGACGGCAAGATTGACAACGGCCTTTTAAGCCTGGAAAAGGCGGAGTTTACAGGTGAGTTCTCCGGGGCCATGAATGGAACTATCCGGTTTTCAAGCAGTATTAAAAGATCCAGGCTTGCCATTACCGGTGAGTTGAACCTTCCGGAATCCATGAAAAAGGCCCTTGGTCCCGAGTATGACTCATCCGGTCAGGGGAATAGGTTCAGCCTCAGGGGCAGCATAGAAAGGCCGCGTTTTCGTATGATGGGCGCCCCAGGACGCCAGATGCCGGCCGTTCCGGCACAGGATGTCGGTGCAAACAGCCAGGTGCAGCAATCCCCGGAGCGCCATCAGCCGGAGCGGGCAAAACAGGAGGCGGCCGCCCCCGGCCAGGCACCTGTATCCATAGACCGCCGTCCGCCCGACAGATCAGTCCCGGATGATACGCAAGGTGATAAGGCAATAGAACCAGAGGGGCAATGACATGAATGATCAGAACATATTTGCAAAACATTTTCCACAGGTCATCAGGCTTTCCTGGGAAGAGGTTGAGGATCTTCTCTGGAAGATCTTTCTCGACATGAAGGCTCAAGGCTACGATCCTGACGTTTTAATCGGCGTGGCGCGGGGAGGTCTTGCACCTGCACGAATCCTTATGGATTACCTGCAGAAGAAGTACATATGCACCTTCCAGATGGGGCATTGGGACGGTGATACCTCCTTAAGCGAAAAACCCAGGATCATCTTTCCCCTGCCCGATGTCGATCTCACTTCAAAACGGGTACTCGTCGTAGACGACGTTTCCGATGAAGGCGGAACCATGGAAGAGGTGGTCTCATACCTCTCGCCGCGGGTGAAGGACATCCGTACGGCAGTGGTGGTGAGAAAAGCGGATTCGAGGCTCAGGTCCGACTTTTGTCCCAAGACCATGGACGAGTGGATGTGGGTTATGTTCCCATGGTCGAAACACGAGGATCTGCTCTCTTTCACCGAGAAGGTGCTTCAGCTTACGGGTGGGGCGAGTGTTGAAGATATCATCAGGATCCTTCAGGAGGCCATGGGTGTAGAGATAGCCAGGCATGAGATCGAACAGGTCTTATCCGACATGCATCTTGCCCGGGAGGTTGTCGAGGACGCTCGCAAGCTATGGACGTTGATATAACCAGACTGGAGGCTATCCTTTCTCCCTATATCGTCCTCATCAAGGACTCGGGGGTGGAATATGTCAGTAACGGTCTGGCAAAGAGGCTTGGCATTATCTCGGAGCAACTGAAAAAAAACTTGGAAGGCCTCCCAGAACTTTTTACAACCATACAGCACGTGCCCTCTACCGTCTTGCTGACCGCGGCAAATACCGAGGCGAACAAATTTATATGTACCGCCATACCCCTTGATGACTGCCGCGTGATTGCCTTTTGCGAAGAGCCGCCTCAACTTAAGCCCATTATGGAGTATGCCGATCGTGATACCTTTGTCCGCATGTTTAACTCTGCGTATATGGGATGTCTTGTCGTGGACCAAGGGGTGGTGGTCTATACGAATGAATTCCTCAGTTCACTCCTTGGGCTGCACCGTGAGCAGGTGCTCGGCAATAAAGTAATCGATTTCATTTCCAAGGAGAGCAGGCCGGAGTTTGTCAGGGCTTGTCAGAGGTGGTATGACCCTGACTCTGCCCAGGATGACGCTTATGAGATCATGCTTACCTCTGCAAGCGGGACCCGCCTTCACTTTATGGTTAAGGGAGGATGGGTCGGGAGGGGCTCGCGGCAACTGCTCTGGATAATCCTCAATGACATCACACAATACCTAAAGATCAAACGCACCTTGAAGGAAGAGCAGCAGAAATACCATGAGCTGTTCGGAAGGTCATCCACGGGTATGCTCTTTATCAACCCGCGCGGCAAGATAATAGAGTGTAACGATTATGTGGCTGCAGTAATGGGCTACACCAAAGAGCAAATCAATGGAAGCCCATTCACCAAGTTCGTCATACAAGACCAGGCCGAGGCCCTCAAGGAAGATTTCCACAAGCTTTTCATAGAAGGCTCCGAGATCAAAAAGCGCGAATGCGTCATCAACACATCAAGCGGCCAAGCAGTCCACATCGAGTACAATGCCCAGGTGATCTTCAGAAAAGGACATCCCATTAGGGCGTTCATGATGTTCACGGATGTCACGGATAAGAAGGCCCTGGAGTTCGAGCTGCTGGAAAAAAATGCCGAGATGGAGCGTACGCTGTGGGATATGGCCGAGGTGAAGGATGCTTTGGAGGCCCGCGCCGGCGAGCTCAACAAGGCCTCCGAAGACCTCAAGTCTCTCAATGAAAAGCTGGGCCAGCTTTCCATCACCGATGGGCTTACCGAGGTATACAACCACCGCCACTTTCAGGACCGGCTGAGTGAAGAGGTTGAGCGGCTTAACCGGCAGAAGGATGGTATTCTATCGCTCTTGATCTTGGACATTGATGACTTCAAACGGTTCAATGACACCTATGGCCATCAGTGCGGCGATACGGTGCTCAAACAGCTTGCCATGCTCTTGAAAAACTCGATTCGTACCATCGACATCCTGGCGCGATATGGGGGAGAGGAATTCGCCATCATCCTGCCCAATGCAAATACGGAACAGGCGGTCATTGCAGCCGAGAGGATCTGCCAGAATGTACGCTCCACAGCGTTTTCTTTTGGTTCCGGAACGACCGTCAAGGTCACGGTCAGCATCGGGGTCGGAACTATTATGAGCGCCCAGGCGGACAAGTCGGAACTCGTCAGGAAGGCGGACAGCGCGATGTATGCAGCCAAGGCAAAATGGAAAGACCGGGTAGAGATTTGGGAAGAAGACTGAGCATCTCCTTTGATCTTGACGGGACATTGACCGACCCGGCTTTTGTGGATGGTGTCTGGAATGAGGGCCTGCCCAGGCTTGTGGCGGACAGCCGCGGCATCGATCTTACCGAAGCGGCGAAGCTCTGCATGGATGCCTACCGCAGCGAGGGAGAGGCGTCGATTCTGTGGTATAGGCTTTCCCACTGGCTTGATCACTTCGGATTACAAGGCGTGGACGAGGAAGACCTCATCGATGGTTTCACAAAGCGTATCAGGGTCTTTGAGGACGCCATCCGGGCCATCGACCATTTCAAGGCCGAGGGCTATCCGCTTGTACTGTTCTCCAATGCGCCGCGGGCATTTCTGAACAGGGAAGTCCATTACTGCTCACTCAAAGATTCCTTTGACACCATCATCTCCCTGCCTGATGACTGGGGCATGGTGAAGTCACAAGATGAAGCCTTTCTGCGCCTGAAGTCACAAGTACCCGGCGAAGTTATCCATGCGGGAGACCACATCCGCTTCGACTGTGAGGTCCCTCGAATGGCCGGGCTTAAGGCATATCATATCTGGAGGGGCAAGGGCCCGCGGCTTAACGACTCGCTTGAGAGCCTTGACCAG
This sequence comes from Desulfomonilia bacterium, assembly GCA_050014195.1. GTDB lineage: Bacteria > Desulfobacterota > Desulfomonilia > UBA1062 > UBA1062 > MWEI01. The sequence goes on from JBEKDT010000006.1 coordinate 33,441, forward strand.
TTCGTAGACAGGATCATTTGTGCGCAGGTTCACCCGTGAACGCCTCATCCTGCTGACCGCCCATTTCTTCTTTTTCCTCAACTTCTCCGAGCTGATCCTGCTGCCCAAGTACTTCCAGCATATCGGGATCTCGCCTTCTAAGATCGGCATGCTCATGGGTGCATTCAGCATCTCGGTGCTCACCGCCCTGCCTGTGGCGGGTATTGTCTCTGAGAGGATTTCACGGAAGGCCCTGTTCATAACAGGTGCCGCACTCATGGCACTGCCGGGTGCATTATATGGGTGTTTTTCCGATAGATTAAGCGCCCTTTTTCTCTTACGGGTTCTCCAGGGCATCGGCTTTTCATGCGCCTTCGGGATCATCGGGGCCATGGTGGCCCAGGGAGCCGATACTGCAGAGAGGAAATACCTGCTCGGCATCCTCACCCTGGTGGGCATTTCCACCCATGCACTGGGCCCTGTGCTGGGAGAATACCTCATCGGCAGATATGGGTTTCATGCGTTCTTCTTGAGTGCAACCGTCTTAGGGATGGCGGCATCCGGTCTCGGGTTTCTGCTCCCCCCGCATGTTCTCGGCTCATTTCAGAGGATTCACGCCATGAAATTCATTCCCTGGATATCCGCTTCGAGTGTTGTCCTTGGTGTCATCTTCGGCTCTGTGGCGGTCTTCCTGCCGCCGTATCTCCTCACCAGAGGCGTGATGAATTCAAGCTTGTTCTTTATTCCATTCGTTCTGGGCAGTCTTTTCATGTGGACAATCATCTACCCGCTCATCAGGGCATGGCCGGAGACCACCTTGCGGATTGCCTCTTCAGTTCTTCTTGTTCTGCTGCTTGCATGCATTCACCTGGCGGATGCCATGTATGTGTTTGTTTTCCTTTCTCTGCTCTTCGGGATAGGCTATGGCTATCTCTATCCCTGCCTGAATGCCTGCCTGATCGAAGCCAACCCGGCATCCGAAGGCCTCGCCAACGCCCTGTTCGTCTGGTGCTTCAATTTAGGCATGCTCATCGCCTCGGTGGGCTTCGGGTTTCTCTGCGAGAAGGCCGGATATGAGACGGCGTTTCGGATGGTAGCGTTTCTGGGATTCCTCTGTATGATCGTGACAGGGATGTGGGGAAGAAAGAGGGCTGTAAGCCAAGAGATGTAGGAGCGGCTTCAGCCGCGACTCTACAATCCATAAAATCCATTGTCGCGCCTGAAGGCGCTCCTACATCTTAACTGAGGTTGCAGCTGCCTTATTAATTAATATTTTTTATTGTTACTTTCTTTTGGTGTCACAATTCTGCAGGACAGCCGAATTGGACGCACTTCACGTGCGCCCGAAGGGCGAAGGCCATGGATGGCCTGAGTCAAAAAGAAAGTCACCAAAGAAAAGGCGCCCGGTACAGTCTATAGACATAGGTGACACTTTCGTAAAGAGACATGGGTAACACTTTTTTGGGGATATGAGTGCCTTGATGAATATGTCCCACGGGCAAGCCCTTTGGGCTTAGCCCGTGCCACCCATTCCCTGAGTATTGTGGTTTAAGCGGTTGTGTCTTTATCCCTCGGTATCACTTCCGATACATAAAAACCGACTGACCTGCAGAAAGGACCCCTTTCAAGAAAATGAATGAAGGGAACGATAAAGTGGATCGATGATCACCAAATTACATCTTGACATGAATATGGGCTGCTGTTTTGATGGCACCATGACCAGGCGGCCGATTGTGTGTTTTGCGGTCTCTGCGCTTTTGCATATTCTTGCCCTGATGATCCCTTTTACGCTCATGACTTTGCCGATTCATCCTCTTTCCCTGCAGGAAGATACCTTCGCCGTAGACCTGGTGGCCGCCCCATCGCAGAATAGCACATCCGCCCAGCAGCGGGCCTCGGCCGATCAGCCGGCCGGCCCACAGGCCGCACCGCAGGTCAAGGAAGAGGCCGGGCGGCAAGAAGCGGAATCCGGGAGTGGAGTAAGCTTCAAGGCCGACCGCACAGTGGGGACGAGTTACCTTGACCTTTTAAAGGCCAGGATATTCCTTGTGTGGAAGTACCCGGATGAAGCCATCCAGAAGGGGCAGGAAGGCAAGGTGAGCATCTCGTTCGAGCTGAACAGCAACGGAGAGCTCATCGACATCGGCATCCTGGAGAGCTCCGGCTCCAGCAGCCTCGATACCGCCTCAACGGCCGCAGTCAAACAGGCAAGCCCGTTCGGACCACTGCCCAAGGATATCAGTGACAAGCCGCTAAAGATCACCGGTCAATTCTGCTATGTGCTTGATTAGGTGAGATGTGACACGTTCTCTTTCATCAGGTTGCGCTTCATGCAACCACTCTCCGAACGACCGGGCACAAGGCCGGCCCCAACGTTTGTTCATCAAGGTTTGCTCATGCACACCGCAATCTGCAGTCGCGGCTGAAAGCTCCTACAATACCTATTCACTCGTCGCTCAATTCTGAACACTTTTTCCTTTCCCATCCAGGCAACATTTGCTCCCCCATAGTGAAAATTTTCCCCTTCGCCATGGGGAGCGCAAACGTGAAACCATGGAAATTCCTTGCTTGGCAGCATGTTGGCACCATGGTTGCTGAAAGGATTGCCAATGACGTATATGGAGGGTTCATGCAGTCAGCATTAGATGCGCTTATGGGAATCGCCAGTGGGGCCGTGGGCATGCTGCAACAGGCACTCAACCAGAGCAGCCCGAAATCAGGGTTTGATGATCAGCTTAAAAGCGCCCTTGCAGAAACCACGGATTCAGGAAAGGCGCCCCTTGAAAAGGTTCAGTCGAAGAATGACTCCTCCTCTGATGATGCCTCCATTGTGGCACTCCTTGCCAATGCTCAGGCATATCCCTTGTTGCAGTACGTATCCATATTGAACTCCCTGGGCCTTTCCAGTGCGGACGCCCAGGCCCTCCTGTCAGGCAAGGGCTCCGATATTTCTGATGAGGGATTGAAGACGATCCTGACTTCCTGCGGGATCAATGATGCAGACATTACACAGCTTATGGCCGATCCGAACCAGGTATCCGGCCTCAAGGCCAAACTCGCCGAAATGGTCTGTGCCAAGGTTCATAATCAGATAGGTGGTGATGCTTCGGACGTAAATGCCATGATCGGGCAGGTAACGGCGGACCAGACGACCTACGATACTGTGGCGGCCCAGTTCATAGCGAACACAGGGGGAGGCCAAGACCTTACGAAAACACTCGACAACCTCGAACTCCCGATCAGTATGTCTTCAATTGATATCCCGCAATCCTCGGACGAGATCAAGATGTCCGTAGCAGCATTTCTACAGGGTGTTAAAACATCGACGCTCAAAGAAGACAAGCCTATCTCCGAGGGAGTTTCCCAGGCCGAGACCGAATCAGTATCTTCAGGTCAGGTTGTGCCTGAGGTCCAGGAGGCGCTCGATACGCTGGAGAACACCCTCCAGATTCCCAAGAAGACATTGCATGATCTTTTCTTCGAACAGGACTCTCAGGTTCGTCTCTCAGCAGTTGATGATGCCGCTTCACACATTGCGGGGTCCCTCAAGGCCAATACGGGAAGCGACCTGTCCAAGCAGGTTACCGGCGCCCTGGGCCTGCTCAAGGGTGCCCTGACAAAAGATGAATTTGCCAAAGTCGAAGATGTCCTGAAGACTTCCAACTCAGATCCAGCACTTGTTACCGAGCCTTTTACCCTTGATAAGAACACCCTCTCCACCCTGGCTAAAAGTTTGGGTTCAGAGTCGGCCCTGGCCCGGAGCAGTTACACAGACTCCGTCCTGGACCAGATCAGGCAGGCAATCCCCGGGGGCATGAAGAGCTCTGATGGTTCGATGACCTTGAAGCTCAATCCCCCCATGCTGGGAAGGGTGGACATAAACATCAAATTGGAGGATGGACAGATCACGGCATCATTTAAGGTAGACCAGAGCGTCACCCGCGACATCCTGCAGCAGAACATGCATATCCTCAAGGATGCCCTGACGGATCAGGGGATCAAGGCCACGCAGTTCGTCGTGACCACCGATACCTTCAACTCGCGGGACCACCGCGGTAATCCCCTTGCATGGGCAGGATACGAACCGGGTCAAAACGGTTCCTCCAGGCAGCAGGGTAACCGGCAAGAAACAGGAAACCCTGGCAGAGGCCAGGATGAATATTCAGGCAGCTATTTCCCCGTCCAGGCTTACTCTGAACAGGGCGGGCTCGATATTTTTGCCTGAAAAAAGGAGGTAATTACATTATGTCAACGGTAGGATTAGACAACATTCTTTCAAACCAAGCGGCAACGGCTGCGTCATCAACGACATCGACGAGCCAGACCACGGCCTCGTCTGAAAAGGACATGTTCCTGAACCTGCTGGTGAAGCAGCTCCAGTACCAGGACCCGCTGAATCCCGTCGAGAACACCGAATTTGCCTCACAGCTCGCCCAGTTCTCTTCGCTTGAGGCGCTTACGAACATGCAGAGCAGCATGGATAATATGAGCACGGTCCAGAGCTCCATGAACAGCATGCAGGCCATCTCGTTCATCGGAAAACAAGTGAACGGCAGCGGAAATACCATCAACTATACTGGCAGCGGCAGCTCCACCATCGACTACAATGTGGGGAGCAATGCATCGGATGTCGTTGTCAAGATCAATAACTCGAGCGGAATGACCGTGCGCACCGTAGATCTGAAAAATGTCCAGGCAGGGGATAACACCTACACCTGGGACGGCACATCCGACAACGGCACAACGCTCGGCACCGGCACATATACGTTCACAATCAGTGCCACGGACAGTAGTGGAAGCGCCGTCACCACCACTACGAACACGAGCGGTACGGTCACGGGTGTGAGGTACGACAGCGGGAAGGTTTATCTCGAGGTCGGGGACAAGGAAATAAGCTTGTCTGATGTGAGTAAGATCACCAACTAACGAAAGGGTATAAAAAAGGAGGCTTTTATGGGTATATCAAGTTCGTTATATTCCGGAATCAGCGGTCTTGACGTGATGAGTCAGGCCATGGGTGTCATCGGTAGTAATATAGCCAACGTGAACACCATCGGCTTTAAATCGAGCACCGCAACGTTTCAGGATGTCTTGGCGCAGTCCGTGGCAACGGCATCGGGGACGTCACAGATCGGGCGAGGCACGCAATTGGGCACAATTACTCCGCAGTTCGTGCAGGGCTCTTTCCAGTCCACCTCAAACGCCACGGATCTGGCCATAGGCGGCAACGGTTTCTTCATCGTCTCTCCCAAGAATGAAAATACCGAATTCTATACCAGGGCCGGTGGTTTCAATTTCGATTCGGCAGGCAACTTCGTCAACTCTTCAGGGGATGTGGTCCAGGGGTGGGCACTCGATACGAACGGCAATGACGTGGGGACCTTGACGGGCATCAAACTGAACTCGTTCACCTCTCCTCCGTCAGCTACTACCCAGCTCACTGCCATCACGAACCTCAACAGCACCGCCACCTCGAATTCCACAAGTCTCTTTGGAGCATGGAATGGACAAGACTCCACTGCTCCAATCGCGGATACATCCTACGGCTATTCGACCACAGAGAAGGTTTATGACTCACAGGGTAATTCACATGATGTCACCATCTACTATGACAAGCTGAATGCCGCCAGCGAATACGCTTCCGGTGCAACCGATCCCGATAATACCTGGCAGTACATCGTGACCTGCAACCCTGCTGACGACCTCAGGACGGGATTCGCCGGTACAGCAGAACAGGGGATTCTCATGAGGGGGACCCTCTCCTTTAATCCCACGACCGGTGATGCCTCGTCCATAAGTGCGTTTTCCGACGACAGCGGCGCCGACCCAACACAAGCGGCCAACTGGACACAGGCAAGTTTCTCCTCAACAGGAGACCCCGAGTTCACCACTCAGTTTGTCTCGGGTGTCAACCAGACTGTTTCAATCGACACGGGTCTCCGCAGTACGAGCGGGACATGGAATGCCGGAGGTGCGGCCAATGTCGGCGCCATTACAGCCCTTGCTCCCTTGCCGACATCCACCTGGCAGCCGGAGGCCCAGACGTCAACCCAGTATGCTGCTGCATCCTCCACTAACTACCAGACCCAGGACGGATATGGCCCAGGATTCCTGAACAGCATTTCGGTGGATACCAATGGCGTCATGTCCGGCAGTTACAGCAACGGCCAGATCCTGAAACTCTTCCAGGTAGGCCTTGCCAAGTTTAACGATGAGCAGGCGCTTACCGATGTGGGCAACAGCCTCTGGAGCGCAAACAGTGCATCCGGTGCTGCCATAACCGGTAGTCCTGGTAACAACGGACTGGGCAGCATCTCAGCCGACTCGCTGGAACAGTCCAATGTGGACATCGCCACCGAGTTCGTCAATATGATCACTACCCAGCGGGGGTATGAGGCGAACTCAAAGGTCATTACCACGGTCGATACCATGCTCCAGGATCTTATCAACATCATACGGTAACACTTAAAGAGCCGATCCCTTCGGGCGTCCGGGATTCCCGGCCCGGATGCCCGAAGGCGTCAAATTTATGACTTGTCCAGTCAGGATCTTCAGTACCATATAACCTCTATCTTATTGAAAACAAAGGCATAGTTAATAGTACTCCCTCGTGGCACACCCCTTGCTTTCCTGGGTGCAGTATCCCAGATTGTACGCAGTAAGGGGTTTGTATGGATCTTGCGACGATTATTGGTGTGTTCGTGGCCTTCGGAATGGTCTTCATGGGGATCATATCCGGAAGCCCGTTGACCCTGTTTATTGATATCCCGAGTGTAATGATCACCATCGGAGGGACCTTCGGGATCATCTTCATCAATTACCCCTTGCGGGATGTATTCGGGGTCTTTGGTGTTATCAGGAATGTCTTTTTCACCCAGCATCGCGAGGTACACGGATTGATCCCCATCTTCGTCGATTTTGCTTCCCGGGCGCGCCGGGAAGGGATCCTCGCCTTGGAGAGCCTTGCAGAAGAGCTCAGGGACCCGTTTTTTAAGCAGGGTCTGGAACTCGTTATCGACGGACTTGAACCCCAGTCGATCCGCGAAATCCTGGAGACCGAGATCGACCACATCGAGCGTCGCCACACAAGGGGCGCAGACATCCTCAATTCTTTAGGCACGTTCGCCCCGGCCATGGGTATGCTTGGTACGCTCATCGGGCTTATCCAGATGCTGCAATCCATGTCGGACCCGTCAACCATCGGACCATCCATGGCTGTGGCGCTCATAACTACCTTTTATGGCTCTATCATGGCGAACCTGATTGCCCTGCCCATGGCGGGCAAGCTCACCATGCGTTCCAGGGAGGAGGTTGTTGAGAAGGGCATGATCATCGAGGGTATCATGTCCATCTCGGCAGGCGACAACCCCAGGATCGTGGAGAGGAAGCTCCATTCTTTCCTTGCCCCGGCGCTCAGAGAGCCGGTGATAGGCCGTATACGCGGTGAATAGCAATGGCCAGAAAAAAAGTTGTCTATATCGAGAAGCCCATGAACGTGACGATGTACCTGTTGGCATCCCTCTTTCTCTTCCTGCTCACGTTCTTCGTCATCTTGAGCTCTGTGAGCGTTATGGACAATAAACGACAGAAAATGGCCATCGGCTCGGTCAGGGGGGGCTTTGGTATACTGCCCGGCGGCAGGAGCCCTTTTTCATCCACAGGCCCCAAGAATATCCTTCCCCAGAGCCCTCCTATGGAGAGAGGCCTGATGGACCTCCAGAGCATCCATAACTCCCTTGCCGACACCGGGATCATCAGCGGTATCAGCGTGACAGGGGGAAGGCTCGGGGCGACCATCACCATCAAGTCACCCATCCTCTTCGAGGGGCAGACCGACGTATTCAGCAAGGACAGCCAAGCTGTGCTGGCAGCCATAGCCAAGATCATCTCGCAGGTGGATAACCAGGTCATCATAACAGGGCATACGGATTCCGTCCCTGTGGAGGCACCACCCTTCTATTCAAACTGGGGGCTTTCAGCAGCCAGGGCATTGGCAGTTCTTTCCTATTTCGAGGGCAAGGGCATCAAAGGCAGCCGCCTCTGCGCCTACGGTATGGGCGCAGGCAGGCCGATTGCCACCAACAGCACGGAAGAAGGCAGGAAGCTCAATAGGCGGGTAGAGATAACCATAGTCGGCGAAGTCCCGGAAGAGGTCGACCTCAAGGGGCTCAAGCAGACCCGTGGGGAGTGGCTGCGCTCCATATTCTATAAAGGGTTTAACTTCGAATTGGAAGAGCAGTGATGGCAAAGAAAGACAAAGACGTCATATATGTCAAGATGCCCAGTCGTTTGAACTGGATGACCACGTTCTGCGATATGCTTACCATACTGCTCTGTTTCTTCGTGCTGATCATCTCCATGTCTTCCATGGAGAGCAAGGCACTCAGGAACACATTCGGATTTTTCAACTCTGTTGTGGGACCACTCGAATTTCCCCAGCAACATGAGGTGATGGTGGCTCAGCCTGTGGTAAGAGTTGCCCCCAACATCATGCAGCTTGATGCCGGGAATCTTAACAGGAGCCTGATGATTTCCTTGAAAAAGCTCAACGTCGTGGGAACTCCCGGCCGGGGCACGGATTTTGGCGAGGTCAAAGAGACATACCGGGGTTTTGCCATCCAAGTGCCCGATGATATCGTATTCGATAACAGTGCCACTACGGTGAGGAAAGACGCAGAGCCGGTAATCAAGGGGATTGCCGATGCCATCAGAGGCTTGGATGTCACCATCGCAATCGAGGGCCACACCGATAATCTCGGGAATGAGGGTACGAACTGGAAACTCTCGCTGCAAAGGGCCATCAGTATTGCCGACTTCTTTGTCTATAACCAGGGAATGAGCCCTGAGAAGCTCTGCGTTGCGGGATACGGGTCCACGAAGCCCATTGCCACCAATGAGACCGAGGGGGGCAGGGCCAAGAATAGACGGGTGGAGATCATCCTTTTGAAAGACCGTATATAGGAGGACCACATGGCAGATGAGGAGAAACAAGAGAAAAAAGAACAGAGCCCGGCAGGGAAAAAGAAATTCCCTGTGATGATCATCGTTATCGTGCTCGCTGTTGTCCTTGTTTTGGGCGGTGCAGCGGCCGGGTACTTCATGTTCATCGGACCCAAGGCGAAGGCATCAGGAAAGGAAGGAGCCGTCAAGGAAGTGAAACATGAACAGACAAAGGAAAGGGGCTCCGGCGAAGGTGAAGGCGGGGCATCGGGGCTCATGAAGCAGCTCGACCCCTTCATCGTCAACCTTGCCGACGCCCAGGGACAGCGATACCTCAAAGCGGTCATGCAGGTCGAGGTGGACAACCCTTCAGTGGAGGGCGAGATCCAAGGCAAGCTGCCCCAGATACGGGATGAGATCCTTATGATCCTTTCCAACAAGACTTTTGACGATGTGTCTACAACTTCGGGCAAACATATGGTCAAGCGTGAGATCGCCGCAGCAGTGAACAAGTATTTAACGACCGGTCAGGTGACGCAGGTCTATTTTACGGAATTCGTAGTCCAGTGAGGTTATGAAATGGGACAGATTCTGACCCAGGAAGAGGTTGATGCCCTATTAAAAGGCGTTGTCGGCGGAGATATTGCCACAGAAACGGATTTACCGCCTACTGATGACAGCCAATTACAGCGCTTCGACTTTGCTGCGCAGGATAAGGTCGTCCGGGGACGGATGCCTTCGCTGGATGCAATCCATGACCGGTTCGCCCGATTTTTCAGGAATACGCTCTCCAGCATGCTCAGGAAGATGGTGGACATCACGCCGGTATCACTCGATACCATTAAGTTCGGGAACTTCATGCGCTCATTGCCGGTGCCGTCGAGCATCCACATCATCCGGGTGGATCCGCTACGGGGCAATGCCCTGGTGATCGTGGAGACCAAGCTTGTATTTGCCCTTATCGACAGCTTCTTCGGTGGGAAAGGGGCCGGGAACATGAAGATTGAAGGCAGGGAGTTTACGGCCATCGAACAGCGCATGCTCAACAAGGTGGTGCATGCCGCCATCAAGGAACTGGCTAACTCATGGCAGCCGGTTTACGAACTTGAATTTCACTATATCCGCCCCGAGATGAATCCTCAGTTTGCCGGGATCATCCCCAATGAGGACGTGATCGTCGTGGTCCAATTCGAAGTGGAGATGGATGAGATGACGGGCAATGTCATGGTGTGCCTGCCCTACATGCTCATAGAGCCTATCCGGGACAGGCTTTATGCGACATTCCATTCCGAGGAGAAGATGAGTGTGGACAGGGCTTGGGTCAACAGGCTCAAGAGCGAACTCTTAGGGGTGTACGTGGATGTGGACGTGGAACTCGGTAAGAGCATGATCTCGCCACGAGATCTTTCATCACTCATGCCGGGCAATGTGCTTGTACTGGAAAAAGACATAAACGAACCGCTCGTCGTAAAAGTGCAGAACCTGCCGAAGTTCTACGCCAAGCCGGGCAGGATCAAGGATAATCTGGCAATAGATGTCGTAGAAACGATCGACAGAAAGCTCTACTAAGGAGGGGTCAATGACTACAGAAGAAAAGACTGCTGATACGCTCAACCAGGACGATATTGACAAGCTCATGGGCGGAGGCGGTGAAGAAAAAAAAGGAGACGGGCTCAACCAGGACAAGCTTGCCGAGGATTGGGCTGCGGCCCTTGAATCAGGAGAGGTAATCGAGGAAGGCAAGCCTTTTGATAAAACAGCCAAGAAGGCCACGTTCACTGAGTTCGAAGAGGGCAGGCATTCCGGGCCTGCAAAAGAACTCGACTTTATCCTCGACATACCCTTGGAGGTTACCGTGGAGATGGGCAGGACACGCATGCTTATCAACGACCTCCTGCAGATCGGTCAGGGTTCGGTAATCGAGCTGAACAGGCTGGCGGGAGAGCCTCTGGACATCCTGATAAACAACAAGCTCATCGCCAGGGGGGAAGTGGTAGTGGTAAGCGAGAAATTCGGCATCAGGATCACGGACATCGTGAGCCCCTTAGAGCGGGTGAAGAGGCTGGCATGAACCCTGTGAAATCACTATTTACGCTTGCCTTTCTTTTATACTCCCTGCCGCTTTATGCTTCCGAGTCAGGCGGTATGGCCTCCACGGGCTTAAGGGCTATTGCCTCGCTTGTGCTCATCATAGCATTGATGTTTACCCTTGCCTGGGCTTTTAAGCGCTATGGACCTATATCCAGGGTGAAAAAATCCTTCGGTCTGGACATACTTGGTCAGGTGAACCTCGGCGCAAAGGTGAATCTTGCACTCATCAGGGTGGGCAAGTCGATCCTGTTGATCGGTGTTACAGCCAATGCCGTAAGCCTTCTCAAGGACATGGAAGAGGGCGATTTCGAAAAATCCTTATCCCAAGTCACATCACAAACGGGGGCGCATCAATGAGACCTGCCCGCATCGTCCTGCTAACGCTTTTAGCCTTAGTATTCATCCCCGTCCTTCTCCATGCAGCAGAAGGTGTGACCATCCCGAGCCTCAATCTCGGGGTGAAGCAGGCAGGTAGTCCCGAGGAGGTGGTCGGTTCGCTCCAGATCCTTTTTATCCTCACCATCCTCGCGTTGGCACCTTCCATCATGATTATGGTAACGGCATTCACCCGGATCGTTGTAGTGCTGGGGTTCCTAAGGCAGGCCCTGGGCACCCAGCAGATGCCGCCAATGCAGGTTCTTACGGCGCTCGCCATTTTTTTGACGTTTTTTGTTATGTCTCCCACCCTGGATAAAATGAACGAGCTGGCCCTTACCCCTTATAAGAATGGAAATATCACCTTTGCCCAGGCGTTGACGAATGCAGAAGGGCCGCTACGGGAATTCATGTTCAAGCAGACAAGGCAGGCCGACCTCCAACTCTTCATGAGCCTCATCACCAAAGATAAACCCAAGAATAAAGAAGAAGTGCCCACGAGGGCACTCATCCCCGCATTCATGATCAGCGAACTCAAGACCGCCTTTCAGATCGGATTCATCCTCTTCATACCTTTCCTTATCATCGACATGGTGGTCTCATCGATCCTGTTGTCCATGGGTATGATGATGCTGCCGCCGGTCATGATCTCTTTGCCTTTCAAGATAATGCTCTTTGTGCTTGTAGACGGATGGAACCTCCTTGTGGGGTCTCTTATCAGGGGGTTTGTCGGATGACGCCGGAAACCGTAACAACCCTCATGGCCGAGGCCATCAAGATCACGCTCCTCGTCTCAGCACCCATGCTCATCCTGGGCCTGCTGGTGGGGCTTACCATAAGCGTTTTCTCGGCAGTCACCCAGATCCAGGAGATGACACTCACCTTTGTACCAAAGATCTTTGTCGTGTTACTTGCCCTTCTTGTTGCGCTCCCCTGGATCATAGAGAAGCTCACAACATACACGATCAACCTGTTTAACTCCATCCCCACACTCATCAGATGAACGAGCTCTTGAAATTAGCATGGAGTGACTTTCTTTCCCTGTTCTTTATTTTTATCAGGGTCGGGACCATTTTGGCCTTAGTGCCTTTCTTCAATTCTACGGTCATCCCGAGGAGGATCACAGCCACAATAGCGCTTTTTTTAAGTCTTGTGCTCATGCCTATTGTACCGCATGTGCAGGTGAAGCCTAGTGAACTGAACATAGTAATGTTGATGATCATCCTGATTCATGAGATGCTCATAGGGATGGCCATGGGCCTTGCCATTGATGTAATCTATTCAGGTATCCAGATTGCTGGTGAGCTTATTAGTTTTCAAATGGGCTTCTCCATTGCGAATGTTGTGGACCCGATGAGCGGGATCTCAGCGCCCGTCATATCGAATGTGTTCTATATGACCGCCTTCCTTCTGTTCTTTACCTTCGGAGGCCACCATATTCTTATCAAAGCGCTCTTTGAAAGCTTCAGTACCATGCCTATTGGTGATTCTTTGGTCCACCGAGAGTTCTTGATGGCAGTGGTCACCTATGCAGCCAAGATGTTTGTTATCGGGGTCAAGGTATCCGCGCCGGTGGTCGGCGTCCTTCTGCTCATCAACATATCCTTTGCCATCATCGCCAGGGCACTGCCCCAGATGAACGTGTTCATCATGGCCTTCCCGCTCACCATTGCCGTGGGGCTTGTTTTCTCTGTGCTGGTCATCAAGATGCTGCCCATGTTCATGACAAGCTCGCTGGAGCAGGCCTGGATGTTCATGAAGTCGGCAATGGCACTCTTTTAAAGAATAAAGATCATCCAATACCATTGATATCTCATTTTGTAAAACTACTATGAGGAAAGAGGTGTGCGGACATGAAAGTGAAAATCATAACTGCCGCCATTGCCCTCCTGATGGCCTTCCTGACAGGTTGTGCATCATTAAAACCCATCCGGCTCACAGAGGAATTCTGGCAGGAAAAGGGTAAGCGCCTAGGGGTGGCACTTGTTGTCTTACCTCCTGCCGAGATGGTGGTTAATTCGCCGCCCGCCCCGATATTCTATGGTGAACGTCCTTTTATGCCTCATAGTGATATGTGGGATTATTCTGAATATACTGAACAACAATTGCGAATGGCTGAGACGAGGCCCATACGTGATGCCTCCAAGGGACTGAATGCCCAGGAATTCGCAGTTGTACAGGGCCTCTTCGTACAAGGTCTCAAAGATAAGGGTTTTGCAGCATTCCCGGTGGATAACCGCATCGATCCGAAGTCGCTTAGGGGTTTCAAAGGCGGAGGTGGCGATGCTGTCTATGAGTCAAAAGATTTCCGGGATCTCGCCAAGACTCTAGGCGCAGATTTTCTGATAATCATCAGGCTCAAGCACTATGGAACCTTGTGTCGTTACATCGACCTGAACAATTATGAGGTAGAGGTTTATGCAGAGGTTAAGGCCGAGATGATAGAGGCTGCAACCAATAGAGTTCTGTGGAGGACCGGTGGGAGCGAAGGACGGTTCTCCCGGACCGTAAATGCCACATGCGCTCGGCCAGACCATACGCCGATTATCTTTGATGGTTTGAAGGCACTTCTGGGAGATGCGGCAAAAGAGACTGCCGGTCAGTTCTTTTCATCGAAGCATTGAGCACTGGTAATATTATCATAAGCTCCTTATTGATTTTACCGCCTCCACGTATTATCGGTGATGCATATGGAAACGATTCGATTCAGCAATGGGGTCGTGGTGGAGGTTCAGGACAAATCGTCCGTGCTCTCGGGTGACCTGTATATGGTCCACCTGGAGATCATGACAGTTGTCACACTCGATGATCATGACATCGAGCTCAGGCACTATTGTCCCAGCGGCAGGCTCAGGATGACCAGAGTTCTCAAGAAATCGGCAGTCCATGAGCGGGATCTTCAAGAGGTGAGAAAAGGCATAAAGGAATCCTTCCTGAATACCAACAGGCCGTACATGGAGCATCCGAAGTTCATCGGCCGGTTCAAGAACACCTGCCTCGCCACGTACCGGGAACAGGAAGAAAAGGCCAGGCAGGCCGCCATCCATGAAGAGTGATAACAACCTCACCCCCATGATGCAGCAGTACCTGGAGATCAAAAGGGACTGCAAAGACACCATATTATTCTACCGCATGGGGGACTTCTACGAGATGTTCTATGATGATGCCCTCAAGGCATCCAAGCTCCTGGGCCTCGCCCTGACCACCAGGGACAAGAGCAAGGAAAACCCGGTGCCTATGTGCGGTGTGCCGTACCACAGCGCTTCATCCTACATCACCCGTCTTATCCGTTTAGGCCACAAGGTGGCCATCTGCGAGCAGGCTGAACCTTTGCCCGGCACCAAAGGACTGGTGCACCGGGAGGTTGTGCGTATCATAACACCGGGGCTCATCGTAGAGGACGACCACCTGAACAGAGATAAGGCCAACTACCTCATGGCCGTGAGTACGGATGCCGGGAATGATGCCTTTGGTGTTGCATTCATCGATATATCCACAGGCGATTTCAGGGTCACGGAGGTCTCTTCCTCGAAGGATCTTGAAGCCGAGATCTTTCGAGTCGGTCCGAGCGAGATCCTCACTTCGGGTGATGGCAGCATCCCTGAAGGATTTCTTGTGACAACCTCTGACCAGCCCATCTCATTAGAGCATGCAAGACAGCTCCTTGCCGGCCACTTCGGCACGATAACCATGGATGGATTCGGCCTGAAAGATGCTTCTTTAGCCCTTATGGCCTCCGGCATGGTGCTGGAGTATGTGAAACAGACCCATAAGGCCGTGTTGCCTAATGTTACATCACTCACGTTCTACAACCCCGGCCGCTTCATGATGCTCGGCCCCACGACAAAACGCAACCTGGAGTTGTTTGAGGCCATCTCGGGCCTTAAGGAGCACACCCTCTTTGCATTGCTTAATCACACCGGTACCTCTATGGGTGCGCGTATGCTCGCTGACTGGATCTCTTTTCCCCTGATGGATGTATCTGATATCAATAAGAGGCTTGAGGCCGAGGAGGCGCTTGTCTCCCAGGAGCGAACACTGGGTGCAATGCGTGAGGTGCTTAAGGACATCCCGGACATGGAGCGGATCATCGGCCGCATCTCAGCCGGTTCTGCAAGCCCGCGTGATATGAGGGCGCTCTGTGATGGCATTGAGCAGGTCCCTCTGATCAAAGGACTGCTCGATGGGTTTGAAGTATCTTTACTTGGGGAGGTCAGGGAAGGGCTCAATCCTTCAGAGGAGCTTAAGGAGAGGATTGCACGGACCCTCGTGGAGTCACCGCCCCTTCGCCTGATTGATGGCAATGTGATCGCCCAAGGCGTGGATGCCGAGCTGGATGAGCTCAGGGCACTGCGGAAGGACTCCAGGCAGTGGATCGCCTCATTGGAGGCCAAGGAGCGGGAGTCCACAGGCATCAACACGCTCAAGATCGGCTATAACAGGGTGTTCGGCTACTACATCGAGCTTACCAAGATCAATGCCGCGAAAGCCCCTGATTACTACATCCGTAAGCAGACGCTTGTAAACGCCGAGCGGTACATCACCCCTGAGCTCAAGGAGTATGAGGCAAGGCTGTTGGGTGCACAGGATGCCATCGCCGCTCTCGAGCAGCGCATCTTCAAAGAGCTCAGGGAGTTTGTCCTTCCCTTCATACCCTCGCTGCAGACCACGGTGCGGGCAATGGCCTGTCTGGATGTTTTGAACTGCCTTGCATGGGTAGCTGTCCGGAATGGGTATGTGAGGCCGGTGACCAGTTACGACCGGCGCATAGAAATTACCTTGGGCAGGCACCCGGTGGTGGAAAAGGTTCTCAAGTCCGGCGAGTTTGTGCCCAATGATTGTTCATTTGACCCGGAGCGGGACACCATCCACATCATCACGGGGCCCAACATGGCAGGCAAGTCCACGTATATGCGCCAGGTGGCGCTTATCTGCCTTATGGCCCAGATGGGCTCGTTCGTACCGGCAAAGAAGGCCTCAATCGGTGTTGTAGACAGGATATTCACCCGCATCGGTGCGCTGGACAACCTCTCCGCAGGCCAGAGCACTTTTCTTGTGGAGATGAGCGAGACGGCAGACATCCTTAACAATGCCACCTCACAGAGCCTGGTGATCTTGGATGAGATCGGCAGGGGCACCTCCACCTATGACGGTATGTCGCTTGCCTGGGCCGTTGCGGAATATTTGGATGAGCACAGGGTCAGGACATTCTTTGCCACTCATTACCACGAGCTCGCCGACCTGTCCCGCAGGCACAAGGGAATCAAAAACTATCACTTAAGTATTGAAGAAAGCGGCAATGAGGTGGTATTCCTCAGGGTCCTTAAACGTGGGGCTATCGGCAGGAGCTACGGCATCTATGTGGCCCGACTCGCCGGGGTTCCTGATGAGGTAGTGGAGAAAGCCCGGCTGATTCTTGCCGCTGTAAGCTCCAAGTCCAAGGCATTGCCTTCTGAACACCACACCGCACCTGTTCAGGCAAGCCTCTTTGAAGACAGGAATACCGATATCATCAATGAGATTTTGAAGACCGACCCCAATACCCTCACCCCCCTTCAGGCCCTGAATTTTCTTCAATACCTGAAGGAAAAAATTACAAAAGACGATTACCATTAAAGCTTTCCGGGTTTTTTTCCGAAAACAATTAGGAAAGAGGCCCGTATGATGAAAGATACCGATATCAGGACGTTAGCACGCAAAAGTGGTATGCCGTACATCGATATATCCCGTGAGGCGCCCGATCCCAGGTGTATCAGGCTACTGAAACAGGTTTTTGCCAAGGATTACAATAGCCTGCCCATACGTTTTTTGGGAGATGGTGTCCTGGTTGCCATTGCAGACCCTGATCAGAAAGACCTCATCGGGACCTTAAGCACCCATATGGGCAGAAAGGTCTATCCTGCGCTTGCGGAAGTGGAAGCCATCAAGAAGGCTATAGACGCGTACTATCCGAACGGGAAAGACACGGGAGATTCCCAAGGCAAGGAAGCCGCCCGCACGAGCCGGACCATATCCATCATCTCGAATAAGGGTGGCGTTGGTAAGACCCATGTTGCAATGAACATGGCTAAGGTTTTAAGCGGCTTCAAAAAGAAGGTGCTGCTCATTGATGCAGACCTCGGCAATGCCGACATATCCAACAAGCTGGCCTTATTCCCCGAATATACCCTCTATGATTTTTTGCTCGGCGATGTGGATCTGGAGAGCATGATTGAGAAGACCCCCCTTGGGTTTGATCTTATTGCAGGGAGTTCCGGGGAGTTCAAACTGGCCAACATCAACTACATCCAGCGATCCAAGTTCATCAAGAACTTCAGAAGGGTAAGTGAGGGATACGATTTCACCATCTTCGATTTAAGTGCCGGTATCACCACCACTGTACTCGATTTTGCACTGGCGTCCGATGAGGTGATCATCATCACGACACCGCAGGATATTATTGCCGGTTATGCTTGCATCAAGGCTTCGTTCCAGCAATTCAAGGCCATTGAAGAGAAGCTTATGGAGAAGGTGGAATTTTATAAGCCCCGCAAGGTCTACGCCCCATGGGTAGTCATGAACCAGGTGGCTAACCTCAACCAGGGTATCTTTATCTTCAACAGGATATGCCAGACCGCGGATGAGAGGATCAACAATCTGGAGACACTCTTTTCCGTTAAGCCCGAGTATCTTGGCGGGGTTCTCTATGACAAGGAAGCTATCCGTGCTGCAGAGGCACAGAGAAAGCCGTTCACGGTTGTCAACCCCAAGAGCAGGACCTCCCAGTGCCTGGAATACCTCGGCAGGGTTGTCATTGATCCGCCCGAATTAAGAACCTACAACCAGGAGCTCAAGAGCGGGTTAGGCCGTTTTGCCATGATATTCGGCATGGGCTGATGTAACCCCCTTAAGGGAATATCATTTTTACCGATAAGTAACTGTAGGAAGGATGAAGAAGGGAATCTTCATATGAGAATGGAAGAGTACAAGGAAAGACTCGTGGATAAGTGGGAAGAAGTGAGACCCGTAGTGATCTATTTTGCGGGTGAAAGATTCGTTGTGGAGTATGATGAGCATCACAATCCGCTCCTTTCCCCGACTGTTGCCATGGTTCACTCCTATCTGGGCAACATGGACCTTACCAAGACGGATAATTAATCCTTAAGAAATCAGCCTGGTATAATGCCGGGCCTTCTTATATTACCCGGTTTTTATAAATTTTTGTAATACCGTCCTTGCTATATTGACCGCTCTCAATTATTTTAATTTTCTATATGAGAGATCTTTCCCCCGGAGAAAACAAGACGGTCCTCGTCATCGACGACGATGAGGGCGACTGTTACCTTGTTGAAGATATCTTAAGCGAAGACGGCATAAAGGTTGATATAGCCACAGGGGGCGAGATGGGCATCAGGTCCCTTTCCGAGAGGGAGTACCCCATCGTGATAACCGATTTACGGATGCCCGATATCGATGGAATGGCAATCATTGATTTCATTCGCAAGCGCCGTATGAACACACTCATTGTAGTCATTACAGGTTATGCCACCATTGACAGTGTTATCGAAGCGCTCCGTTCCGGTGCATACGATTACATCATAAAGCCATTCAGCGCAGAACTGCTCAGGTTTACTCTCAAGCGTGCATTTGACTACATCACCATACGGGATGAACAGGACAGGCTCAAATATTTCGAGATGGTTACCCAGCTTGCAACTACAACCGCCCATGAGGTCTTCCAGCCGTTAACGGTGCTCATGGGCGAGGCAAGTGCCATATCCAAAGGCACCGAAGGCTCAAAGGCCAAAGAAATCGCAAACCAGATCCTGACCGAGGCCAGGAAGATCCGAGATATCATCAGGAAGATGGAGAACCTCCATGATTATGTGATTAAATCATTCCCCGGGGGGCATACCATCCTGGATATTGAAAAGGGGGGCGGCGGCAAATGAGGACAACATTTTAAGCTTATGCAGCTCTTAGGGCTTTGCGAATCTCTTTGCACCTCCTGATAAAATTCGCTATGGTCTTTATATTGCGTTTATAATGCATATGATGAAGGTGATCCTTCCCATTTTTTTTGCTGCATGCACCGTACCTCTGGTATGCAGCGGTTCCACGAGGTCCGTGCCTTCCCGGCCTGAAGTGGAAACCCTGCACGTCAGCTTTAATGATGAAACCATTAAGGGCTTCTTTGTGTTCATTGATGCCCGGTCTCAAGAAGAAAAGGCAGCTGATAAAGAGCGGGGCCATCCCGCAGGGCCGGTCATCGTATTCTTCCAGGGTCATGCCCAGCGGCCGGATGATGCCTATGAATTCACCAGCAGACTTGCCCTCATGAGCAGATCCGGCATGGTGATCATACCCGTCTGCGACACCCCTTATGGCGCCGACCCTTCATTTCACGGCGATAGAGGCAAGGATGTCATCCTCATGGAAATGGTAAGCTTCGTACTCGCACGTGAAGGCATCACCGTGAGAGGGTTTGCACCGCGTAACGACATCCAGGTGGTCATCTGCGGCATGACAAAAACCCCTGGGCAGGAAATCTTGGACACAGAGCTTATATCGATCGGGTGGTCTCACGGCGGCATCCTGGCCCGCCGCTTCTCCCATGCCTATCAGACATCTGTGTGCTCAATGGGACAGGTCTGTCCCGCGGGCTACGAGCACTGGGGACCCTGGGGTATCACAGGAAGGTTTGCTGGCGAGAGTCTGAGGATTGCGACAAAGATGGGCAACGGCCATGCAGGGCAAACCCTCCGGTCGGCCTGGGGATTTACCAAGGGCTTTGCCGGAGACTTCTTCAGGTCCATCCCTGCTGCCATGGTTGATCTTGATCCCAAAAAGCTCTTGCGCATTTTTAAGGATATCCGCGACTGCAGCCGATATTGCGACAGCAGCTCATTTACGGCACGTAATCTTGAGCATGTCGCAGTGATTTTCGGTCACGATGATTCCTGTATGGACCCCCGGCGACAGCTCGGCATTAAAGATCCGGACAATATTACCCCGGAGGATATCCTGCGATTTAAATCAACTTTCTATTCCGATATGGAGGGTTCTCCTGGTTGCCTCACTTTACGGGTGCTTCCCGGTACGCACCTTGCTCCGGTCATCTACAGTGACCTTTATGTCAAAACTATCCTGGCCGATCTCGACGAAATGGCGGGGAACTGAAGAGGCTCAAGAACCTTCCCGTGGTACAACCCCAAAAAATCCTCGTACCTATCGTATCCATTACTCTTATTCTTATGCTTGGCATCTACCACGCCCTTGGAGTCGGCAAAGTCCATCTTGTGGTGCATGTCTTTGACGGTGATACGATCTTGTTGGATGATAGCAGGAAGATCCGGCTCATTGGTGTGGATGCCCCGGAGGTCCAGTCTCCCTATCATGATCTGGAACCTTTTGGAGAGGATAGCAAGACATACCTCACTTCGCTGTTGGGCAACAAGAAGGTGAGTCTCACCATAGGCGACCCGGCGAAGGACAAGTATGGCAGAACCCTTGCCTATGTGTACTCCGGAGATGTTCTGGTGAACGGCCGCATCATCAGGGAAGGATGGGCGAGGGCCTACCGGAGATTTTACCACCCCTGGAGGGATCTGTTCATTGCCTATGAACGGGAGGCAAGGTCCAGAGGGCTGGGGATGTGGAGGGATGAGAGGAAGAGTGATCAGGACAAAGTGAATAGTGACTAGTGACTTGTACCAAGTTGCATGAAAGGCTATTATTGCAGGGTCATTGCGAGGAGCCGAAGGCGACGTGGCAATCTCATTCAAAAAAGAAGTCAGATAAATAAAGGTTGAAGCGGTGTTTCGCTGACCCGTCTCCCTATCCTCATGCGTACCGATTCCTAAGCCTTGCTGCCACCCAGAGCAGGATCAGGCCCAATGCAATGAGCACGGCAGACAACGGACATTGTTGCAAGGCATTCATGAGTGCAGGGTATGCGGCCACAGTCTCACCAATAGATCCTGGTCCTCGGTCCATTATGGTAAAGAGCGGATAGGAGTTCCACACATCATTCTTGAGGAACATGATACCTTGGTAGAGAATTATGGCGAATCCACCCACAACAGAGGCTATGCCTCCGAAAAAAAACAGCTTCTCCACACCCCCTCCTTTTATCATTATCAGTCTGTACGTATGGTACTCAGAAATTATCTAGATTATATCGACAAGGGCATCATGAAACAAGAATTACTTATTATGAAATCCTTGCAATATTTCTCCTCTTCAACTATTTTGCCCTGCAATATGCCAATGCATATGAAGGAGATCTGAATGCTTACTTATTTTCGCAAACATTCAAAGGGCTGGCTTGCCTACACTGCCTTCGGAGCCATCATTGTTGTGTTCGTTCTTTGGGGAGGCAGCTCCTATCTGACCCGCGAGGCGCATATGATTGCCAAGATTGACCGGCATATCATATCAATTGAGCAGTTTTCAAAGGCATATTCCGATCAATTGAAAATATACCAGGAGCGTTTCGGCGATGCCCTCACTCCGGAGATGCTCAAGAAACTCAACCTCAAGCATACCGTGCTGGACCAGATCATCGATGACGATATCATCGAGGCCGATGCCAAGGATATGGACATCAAGGTTACCGATTCTGATCTTCAGCAGGCCATCAGCCAATTCCCTGCATTTAACAAGGAAGGAAGGTTCGATGAGAATCTCTATAGGAGGTATCTTGATTACGAACGTCTTTCCCCTGCTGATTTCGAGGAGAAGATGAGAAAGAATTTTTTGAAGCAGCTCTTCATAAGTATGCTCAGCGAAAACGTCATCGTGTCCAGGCAAGAAGTTTTTGCCTCATACCATTATATGAATGACACATATGATTTGTCCTACATTCCCGTCGACTCTGCATCCTTTGCCAAGGATGTTCAGATAAGCCAAGATCAGATCCGGTCGTACTATGATACCAACAAGGACCGCTACAAACTCCCACCCAGAATCACCCTGGAGGCCATCGAGTACCCGTCTGCAAATTATCTGGCAACCATTCAGGTGACTAAAAATGAAGCACAGGATTATTATGCAAGCCACAAGTCCGACTTCAGCGAACCTGCCAAGATTCATGCACGTCATATCCTCTTTAAGATTCCCGAAGGTGCTGATGCCAATGTGCTTGCCCAAAAAGAACAGCTGATAAAGAAGGTCTTGGAAGAGGCGAAGGCAGGCAAAGATTTTGCTGCGCTGGCCGCACAGTATTCCGAGGATGATCAAACCTCCAAGAAAGGTGGAGACATGGGAACGCTGCCGCGTGAAGGGTATCCTCAGGGTGTTGGTGATGTGCTCGAATCGATGAAGCCTGGTGAGGTGAAAGGGCCGTTTAGGTCGCCCTTGGGTATTCATATCCTGAAGCTTGAGAGTAAGGAAGAGGCAAAGGCCATCCCCCTCGAAAAGGTTGAGGCCACGGTGAGGGATACTTTACGGCTTGAGCGGGCGAAGCAGGCCGCCCATGACGAGGCTGAAAAGGCATTCATGCAGCTTTATGAGCAGTCCAAGCCCGACATCGAGGCATATGCCAAGGCAAAAGGACTTTCAGTCAAGCAGATCGGTCCGTTCTATGAGGGTCAGGATGCCGGGATCTCTATGAGCCCTGATACTCTGAAGAAGGCATTTACCTTCCAGGTCGGAGAACTTGGGGAGGTTGCAAGCACACCTGTCGGATACCTTTTCTACATAGTCACCAAGAAGGAAGCCTCACGCATACCTGACCTGAAGGAAGTTTCGGCCAGGGTCGCAGCCGACCTAAAGGCACAGACTGCCGTCGCAAAGGCAAAGGAGTATGCTAAGAAGCTTGCAGCTTCCTCGCCCGAGCAGTTGAACGCCCAGAATCCTTTGAGCACTGGTGATTTCACTCACGCAACATCTGCCATACCGAAACTCTCCATGATACCCAAGCTTATGGATGACGTGGATTCGTTAAGAACTCCCAAGGTCTTTGAGAGCAAGGGCACTTCGTATGTAGTATGGATAAAGTCAAGGAAGACGGCTGACATCAAGGCCCTGGATAAGAAGCAGTATGATGCGATCATAAAGCAGCTCCTTGCCAGGAAACGCGAAATGGCCCTAGAATCCTATATCGAGCAGGCCAAGAAGCGTCACAAGATCGTTATGAATGAAGAGAAGTTGAACGAAGGCGGCGCGGCCGGTAAGGGTACGCCTTCTCCCTTGGATTATTGATTTAAGTGCGCTCAATAGATCTCGGATTTTTAAGTGAGCGTATCTTCGCTTAAGATTTCTCTGTACGTGCCTCTCTATGCAAGCACGTTGAATTTGTTGATGCATAGACTAGATCTGAGGAGAATACTTATTACTGTGTGCTGTATTGCCGGTAGAGGATCTCCCGGATGGCATTTTCCTCGCGGGGTGTAACCTTGAGCCCGCGTGCCTTCATGCCATACAGAAGACGGTCCCATTCCTCTATGGGGCGCTTGTTCTGATAGACAAACGCTGATGGATGACACGTGGAACACTTCCGTTCGATGATCTCGGGTTTGCCGCCGGTGCATCCCAAGAGAATAACAGAAACAATTATAAAGAGCCCGAGACGGACAAACAAAAGAAATCTCATGAACCCCCCTTGGATACAATGATGCTCTCCTTTACAAGACTGGACTGATTATGTTGGGCAGGCCCAGTTTGAATGATTCAGCGATCTGATCCGCTGCTGTCAGGCAGCGGATGATCAGAGCTCTGCCATCAGATTGTCGAATACCTCAACAGATACTGCAGGTGCGGTTGTGAATGCTATGCCTGTGAGTTTGTGCAGGCCCACAGAGGCCTTCATGGCCTCCTCCATACCGGGCAGTTCCAGAATGAAGATAAGGTCTTTTTCACCCAGCATGGCGTACATGCCCACAACCTTACCCTTCTGTTTCTTGACCAGAGCCGATGCCTTCTTTGTTCTAGCTGTACTCACCCCTTTAAGGGCTTCTGCCGAATACTTGCCGAACAGAATAAATGTCGCCATCTTAACCTCCTATTACGTTGTTATCACGCATCCCTAAGCTCCTGAAGGAGGACATGATACATACACATGTTGATCAGGATTTGTGCATATCCGCCTTATGATACAGAAGACAGGTGATACATGCATATATACTAATCGTGGCGAAGATAATGGCAATACATCAACCATCAGCTTTTAGATAAAAAATTCCGATAAATACCCCATGCAGACGTTTTCTATCCAATACTGTTTTGCCCCGGAGAAGGGTTGCCAGGAGATCTTTGATCTTAAAATTGATGCTCAAGACCTCAGTCTGCTTGCTGACATACCTAAAACCCTCCCCGTATGGACAGAACTCAACTTTCATCAATGTCCGCATTGCCCTCTGAGAAATCCTCCACATCTCAGCTGCCCTCTTGCCGCACATCTTGTCGATGTGGTGAGTCGTTTTGAAGACCTCGTATCTTATGACAATATCGAGTTAACCGTGATTACTCAGGAGAGGACCATATCCCAGTTCACGACTGCCCAGAGAGCCATAAGCTCTCTGCTGGGCCTTATCAGCGCTACATCCGGATGTCCGCATACCGTCTTTTTCAGGCCCATGGCAAGGTATCATCTGCCCCTTGCAAGTGAAGATGAGACCATATACCGGGCCACATCAATGTATCTCCTTGCACAATATTTCAAGAAAAAAGAGGGCTTGGATCCGGATATCGAGTTTAACGGACTCAAAGAGTTCTATAAGAAGATCGAGATTGTGAATCAGACCATGGCAAAACGTTTGAAGGCTGCATCGGATACCGATTCGACGGTGAATGCAATAATAATCTTAGATATGTATGCTAAGGTAGTGCCCTTCGGCATCAAGGACTCGCTTGAAGGAATACGCCATTTGTTTAACCCCTATTTTTCAAAAGAACTGGTAACCGATGGGTGAACCTTTAAGGATTTTCTTAAAAGGGCTGTTATCCCGACAGGATGACATACCCAATGCGAGGGGATTTATCTCGTATAATCCAGGACCCGTCTTGCTTCAACGATTCTAGGCAGGTAACGGTCACTATCGAGATCTTCTATCTTGATCTCACGTGAGTGTCTCGATGCTGCATGGATAAATTGGCCGTTTCCGACATAGAGCCCCACATGGTCGATCCAAGAGTGTTTCCTGTGATGCATATTAAAGAAGAGAAGGTCACCCGGCTTCAGAGCGGACAGGGGGACGGCCTTTCCCTCAAGGGCCTGATCCCGTGATGAACGGCCCAATGGGATGCCGTTTTCGCTGAATACATGGCGGACGAATCCCGAACAATCAAACCCATCCGGAGTTGTTCCTCCATAACGGTATGGGGCACCCAGATAACTGTAGGCCGATTCCAGGATTTTCGAGGTCAGCTCGTCGAGTTCTCCATCATTTGAGCCCTGCCTGAATCTTTCAGAGGCATCTTTGGCGAGCCATAGATCGGTGGGTTCTTTGGGTGCGATGTCATCGCTCGAATTAGCCTCGATGTTACTATCTTCTTCCGATATCATTGCATGCCGGTGTTTTACGGTCTTTCCCTTATGTTTGGCGAGCCTGATCTTTTTGTAGTGCTTCTTGCCGAGGCCAGCTGATTCATTGGTGTATTTCTTGTTTGCAGTCTTCTTGACAATATGTGTTTTGTGGGTTGTCTTGGCCTTTTTAGATAAATGCTTGGTATGCTTCTTCTGTACGGATTGCTCCTGGGCCGCGTCTTTGCTTACGGCTGCAGCATTTATATCCATTCCCCGCGTAACCGGGACCTGGGCTGCCTGCCCATAATCCGCCCAGATGAGCCCCATAACCATCATAAATATAACTGGAGCGAGCAAGAATCTACCCTGCATAATAACCACCTCGTTCTCAGTTAATTAAGTTCATTATCTCGGCCCTGAAAAGTAGGCCACTGAAGTATGTATAGTAATTATCGGCTTACCATCACATTTACTTTAAGTCAAGGTAGAGACGTAACTGGTATAGATTATAGAGAGTTAAAAGATATTTAGGATCAGAGACTCAGGTGTAACCAGTTGAAATCCTTGGATCCGAGAAAAATATTCTTAAAATCGACCAAATAGTGAGAAATTTAATCATATCATTGATCATTGACAAACATTATTCCTTAAGGCTATATGCGCGCATGTGTAGCCGAATTCCACCTTAAAAAGGTGGATACGGGGGACCCGTTCCATGGGGCGTATTCTTGCATAAGGATAGGGCACTTCCAAGCCCGAGCCCGTCAGCTAACCTCGTAGGCTTTTGGGAGGTTTGTCTTATGGTTGAAGATGGTTGGTGTATTCTCGTCTTGTCTATAATCCTGACAATTCTTGATAGACAATCTCTAAAAGGATGAGCCCGCATGCCATACTATGACAAAAATGGACTCAGCCTGCCACACCGGATTCTCCATAAGATCATCGGCAAGCCTAGGGACCTGAACGAACCTTCTCTCTTTCACAAATTGAGTCTCATACCATTGCTCGCCTGGATCGGCCTGGGTGCTGACGGTCTTTCATCATCCTCTTACGGACCGGAAGAGGCATTTCGGGCACTGGGGAATCACACCTACCTGGCGCTGCTTCTTGCCCTGGCAACTGCGTTTACCGTGTTTGTGATCTCATATGCCTATTCACGCATTATCGAGCACTTCCCGCACGGCGGCGGCGGGTATATCGTTGCAACCCACACCATCGGACAGACTGCGGGTTTGATCTCGGGATGCGCACTCCTGGTTGACTATGTGCTCACCATCACCGTATCGCTCGCTGCCTGCGGAGATGCCATCTTCAGCTTTCTCCCCATGAATTATCATATACTCAAGCTACCCCTTGTCGTGGTCCTTATTCTCTTTCTTGTGATTATGAACCTCAGGGGAGTAAAGGAATCCATCACCTTCTTGGCACCGATCTTCATCACCTTTATCGTCACTCATATCCTTTTGCTCGGTTATGGTATCGGGACACATTTCTTCAAGGCAGGCATCCTGGCCCGGGAGCTCCACGGTGATATCACCAGCGACATGGGTATTATTGGGATTATTGGCATCATGGCATTATTCCTCCGAGGATTCTCACTGGGCGGTGGAACCTATACCGGTCTGGAGGCGGTCTCCAACGGCATGCAGATCATGCGGGAGCCCAAAGTCGCCACCGGCAAGCGTACCATGCTCTACATGGCCCTCTCATTAGGAATAATGGCGGGCGGCCTTCTTGTTTGTTATCTGGTTTTCGACATTAAGCCCACAGAGGGACGTACATTGAATGCCATCCTTGCCGATGCGGTCTTCAGCAAATGGCCCTTGGGAAATAGCATCGCCCTGATCACTATCTTTTCCGAGGGAGCATTGCTCATGGTCGGTGCGCAAGCGGGGTTCATTGATGGACCCAGGGTTATGGCCAATATGGCCATCGACATGTGGTTCCCGCGCCGCTTCGCATCGCTTTCGGAACGCCTCAGCATGCAGGATGGCGTGCTCCTCATGGGCATATCCTCCATACTACTCCTCATTTATACGAAAGGCTCCGTTTCCGCCCTGGTGATCATGTATTCCATCAATGTCTTTCTTACCTTCTCCCTTTCGCAATTCGGGATGATCAGCTTTTATTTGAAAAGAAGGGAAACCGAGACAGCCTGGATGAGGCATATCCCTGTCCATATCATTGGATTTGTCCTTTGTGTGACTATCCTGATTGTGACGGTCTCCATCAAGTTCCAGGAAGGCGGGTGGATGACGCTCCTCATCACATCGTGCTTGATCAGTCTTTGTTATATCATTCGGGCACACTACCGCAGGGTTAGGAAAGGAACACGCTCGCTGGATGATATTCTCATGGGCATGTACCTGGAAGGCTCAAAGATCAACACCAATCCGCCTGATCCGAACGAGATGACCGCCATACTCCTCGTAAGCGGTTACGGCGGCTTTGGTCTCCACTCATTCCTTTCAATATTCAGGAACTTCCCGAATATGTATAAAAATTTCATCTTTGTCTCTATTGGTGAGATCGACTCAGGCTCCTTTAAGGGTATTGATGAAGTAGAGGCGCTTAAGAGATCAGTGAAAGACGGTTTAAAAAAGTATGTAGATCTTGCCCGGAATCTCGGTTACCCCGCCGAATATCGTATGGACATCGGAACCGATGTAGTCGAGACAGCGACAAATCTCTGTGAATCCGTAGTTAAAGAGTATCCCCGGTCCATGATCTTTGCAGGTAAGCTGGTATTCCAGAAGGAGGGGATATTCCAGCGGTTTCTCCATAACGAGACGGCATTCGCCGTCCAGCGCCGGCTCCAGTGGGAAGGAGTGGCAATGGTAATCATGCCTATCCGGGTGATGATGTAAGAGGAGAAACATCCGTGTTTGGTATCAGTCTGTAGTAGGGCTTTAGCCGCGATCACCTCATTTCCCGGCATTGCTGGGTGGGGGAGCTTCATAGCAACCTGCCAACCCTCTCATCCCCTCGGGAAATATGTTGAAACGAGCTCCCTCACTTCCTTAAGCCACTGTCGGCGCTGTTCCACCGTGCTCGTGACCATGATGCTGAATGTCCTGCGCTCGAACATCTGCACCCCGCATAGGCCGAAGATGCAGTTTTTCCATAGTGTCTCCAGAGGGTCTCCGAAGACCTGAACCTCGCGCTGGGCCTCGGTATTGGAGGTGTTGAATACAAGGGCTGTCTTGGCCTTGAGCAGGCCTTTCGACACCCCTTCTCCCAAGTCTCCCTCCTCAAACTCGTATGCCACCCCGGGGCGGAAAACACGGTCGATCCACCCCTTGAGAATGGCAGGGGGCTGGCCCCACCAGTTGGGGTGGACAATGATAATGCCTTCAGCCTTTGCCATCTCATCGCAATACCGTTCGAGGTGAGGCGGCAGCGGGGCATCCATGAGGATCTCTTCCGAGAGCAGAATGGGGTCGAACCCTTCTTCATACAGGTCATGGAATAAGACCTTGTGTTCATTCTCACGAAGCTTGTCTATGGCTATCTCTGCAATGGCATGGTTAAAGCTCCCAGTATCCGGGTGGGCAAGGATCACGGATATTTTCATATCTCATTCCTTTGGTGTTGAAGCTTCATGATACATATTAATCCCTCAGGAGTTCCCGGGCAATGACCAGCCTCTGGATTTCAGATGTACCCTCATAAATCGTAGTGGCCCGCGCATCGCGGTAGAGCCGCTCTACTTTGAAATCCTTGATGTAGCCGTATCCTCCGTGGATCTGCAGCGCCATATAGGCCGTCCTGTTCGCCATCTCAGAGGCAAACAGTTTTGCCATGGAGGCCTCTTTTGTGAACGGGACATCCTGATCCTTTCTGCCGGCAGCCGACAGGGTGAGGAGGTGAGCCGCTTCGATTGAAGTCGCCATGTCTGCGATCATCCACTGGATCGCCTGGAACGAGCTGATGGACCTGCCGAACTGTTTTCGTTCCTTGGCATACCTTATGGCTTCATCCAGGCATGCCCGGGAGATCCCGAGGGCCTGCGAGGCAATACCTATTCGGCCGCTGTCCAAGGCCGTCATGGCGATCTTGAACCCGATCCCTGGCTTCCCGAGAAGGTTTTCTTTCGGGACCTTGCAGTCTTCGAAGATAAGCTCCACCGTGTTGGAGGCCCTCAAGCCCATCTTGTCTTCCCTTGAGCCCACGGAAAAGCCGGGGGTACCTTTCTCCACGATGAATGCCGAAAGGCCCTTGCTCCCCTTTTCCGGCCCGGTCCGGGCAATGAGGTTCACAACATCTGCATAAGCGCCATGGGTGATAAATACCTTGGTCCCATTGATGAGATAGTAGTCTCCCTTGTCCTCGGCCCTGATGGCTAAGCTTGCAGGATCTGAGCCGGAATTTGGCTCGGTAAGCGCAAAGCACCCGAGCATCTCTCCCTGTGCAAGCTTGATAAGGTATTTTATCTTCTGACCTTCATCGCCGAATTTGAGCAGCGGTTCGGTGGAGAGGTTGGCCACCGACATGGTAACCGCCGTAGATGCGCAGGCATAGGCAATCTCCTGAAGTGCCAGGCAGTAGCTGACCGCCCCCGCTCCCGACCCGCCGAACTCCAACGGCACCATCATGCCCAGCAGTCCGAGTTGACCCATCTTTTTCACTACATCCGAAGGGAAGATCTCTTCTTTGTCTCTTTTCGCGGAAAAGGGCTCTAACTCCCTTTTTGCGAAGTCTCTGGCCATGAGTCTGACCATTTCCTGTTCTGCGTTCAGTTGAAATGGCATATCCCCTCCTTAGGGTACATAGATGACGACCAGGAGCTCGGCCTTTTCTTTTGTAGGGTTGCTGAGCTTGTGGTGTAGGGAGGAATTGAAGTGGATGCTCCCGCCCTTCTTCAGAGAGGTAATGTTCTGGCCGACCTGTATGGTCAGGCCCCCATCCAATACATAGACGAATTCTTCTCCCTCGTGGTGGTATTCGACGCCTTTATGCTCGGTTACCGGGTCTATGGTGACGCGGTAAGCCCGCAGGTGTTTTTCCTCACCCGGCTGGGTCAACGGTGCATATGCGTAGGAGGCGACCCTCTTTTTGTGGCTCTTTGTGCGCCTCTTGGAGGCCTCCTTATCCTGGGTGCCCTGGAGCTGCTCGATGTCGACCTTGAAGGTGCGTCCGAGCTGAAGCACGAGGGCGACAGGCGGGGCTACTTTCCCTTCCTCCACCTCTTCTAAGAGTGTGATTGCATAGCCCGTGTCTTTTGAAAGGGCTTCAAGACTGAGCCCTTTCTCCTCCCTCAGGCTGCGGATTCTCTTACCGAACGATTCTTCCTGCTTTTTGCTCACATATCCCCCCATTTTCATGCAGTGTCGTCATGCAGCATGATCATTATTTCTAAAACAATTCCCATGATACCATAAAAACATGGCTCAGGGACAGCAGTTATGAGCTGTCTTAAATAATATGGTATTACAGAACTGCAGATCATGGGTCGATCTATTGATGGTATGTTGAAAAACACCTTGCACACGCCTATCCTTACTCTATGATGAGTATATATACCTATCGGGTGCTTGCCGATGCCGTTGTGTATTTACACCTTGCATTCATCCTCTTTGTGATCCTTGGCGGCATCTTTGTCATTTTCCGGCCCAAGATCCTCTGGCTGCATATCCCGTGTGTCATCTGGGGTATGGTGATTGAGCTGGCCGGATTCATCTGCCCCCTCACTCCGCTTGAGAATTATCTGAGAGTACAGGCAAGGCAGACCCCCTATTCGGGCGACTTTGTCATCCACTATATTGAGCCCGTCATTTATCCCGAAGGCCTCACCAGGGAGTTGCAGATTGTGTTTGGACTCATGGTGGTTATGGTAAACGCCCTTATATACGGCTCTTTGTTTCTGAGGAAGAAACGGCACGGGTAAGAGAAGTTTTTAGGTGCGGAGGGTTTCACTTAACCCGTTTCTGAATGATGGTATCGCCCTGCTCGATGATCTGGATGCTGCGTTTTTTCGGTATGGCCTTTATGGTGAGGTCCTGTGTCTGGCCGGGACTAAAGGGACTAAATGACCCTCAGACAATGAGCAACCCTTCTCCTTGCAAGTGATACACGCAGCAATAAACGTTTTTAGGATTATTGGTTAAGAATTGAGAAGGGTAGCTGCGTTCTATTCACCCTTTTAAATGTGCTGATAAGGCAAACCCATAAGAAAATCATGGATCGCTCTATTTACTTCTCTAGGCTTTTCCATCGGTGAAACATGCCCGGAGTCTTCGATATTCATCTTGCATGCGCCTTTGATATTTTCAGCAAGGTATGCGCCGTATTTTGGCGGGGTGAGGATGTCGTCGCTTGCAGTAAGTACGAGGACAGGGATATTAATTGAGCTCAGCTGGCCCATGACATCAAAGGCATTGCACGCGCGGAAATCACCAAGCGCGACATCGGCCGTGCTCTGCATACATGCTGAGATCTTTCCCTTCAGCTCTTCTGAATTGTTTTTCTGAGAGACTAAGAATGTACAAGTTAGTTCCAAATATTCTGCATAACTCTTTTGAATGGTCTCAAAAATCACGGGCAGGACCTTGAGCCGTGCGCCGGTATTTATCAATACCCATGCAGGGAACACTTTGGGATGATTGATAAGAAGATGCTGTGTGATGGCACCCCCCATGCTAAGCCCGCAGGGTATGGGCCTGGGAATCTGCGCCGAGTCAATGAACCTAAGAACAGACTCGGCATAATCCGAGATGTTTTCTCTTCCCTTTCCTTGGCTGGTGCCATGGCCGGGGAGATCGATGGCAACGGTATTCATATATGGTGAAAGTGCTTCAACCTGTGCCTCCCAGATGAGGCAGGATGTCCCTGCACCATGAATAAAGACCAGGGTAGGCTTGTCCAGATCAAGCGGCCACTTTCCCGTGATGTACCCAATCTCTCCTGCGCAGTGGTGTTCCATAAATCTCCTGAGGCTGTTCGACGATATCATAAAAAATGAGCGAAACAAACAGAGACCGAACTGCCTCTGAACTCCAGACAATAGTGTTTATGCCTTAGTCACCTGTTATCCGATTCTCAAACAACGCATGCTCAAGGAGGTGAAAACCTCCTCATAGGTAAAGACAATCTCCTCATCGGGATCACTCAGGGCAAGGCTGTACAAGAGGGGAACATAATGATCCACCGTGGGAACTGAAAGTGTTGCGGATTTCCCAATTTTTTCGTAATGGATTAGGCTGTCAAAATCCCTTTTGATTATGCTCTCCTTTACCCGCTCATCAAATTCAATGGCCCAGTCAAAGGGGGCATTGTCACTTCTGGAAAATACCAACCGAAGATTGTGCACGATGTTACCGCTTCCAATGATGAGCACACCTTGTTTTCTAAGGGGCTTGAGATTCTGAGCCAGGGCAAAGTGGTAGTGCATGGGCTTATAGTAATCGATGCTTAATTGGAATACCGGGATGTCGGCCTTTGGGAAGAGATGTTTCAGTATTGCCCAAGCCCCATGGTCCAAGCCCCATGTATTGTCTGTCTTAACATCAGGGATCAGTGTCTTTACTTCTTGGGCATATTCCGGTGCGCCGGGGGCAGGATACTTCACATGATACAATTCCTCCGGGAAGCCAGAAAAATCGTATAGTGTATCAGGTTTTGAGGTCGTGCTGACATAAGAGCCCCCTGTCAACCAGTGGGCTGATACAACAAGGATGGCGCCGGGCTTTTCTGCTAAAGACGTTCCCATGACTGAAAGGCTTTGGGTGAAAGGGTTAGTTAGGATGGCATTTGTCGGGATGCCGTGGCCGATGAAGAATACGGGCATCCTTGGTTGAGTTAGCGGTATAGCCTTCATGCTGATCCTTCTTTCCCTTCAACACTTAATCCATGCGTTTTATGAATCCCACAAAAGCTTTGTTGAATGCTCCTGATTGTTCTATATTGACAAAATGGGCTGCATGAGGAATGGCTCTCAATTCCGAAGAAGTTATTCCGCCCCGGATAGATTCAGCAACAGACACAGGGGTACCGAGATCTTGCTCACCAACCAGCACCAGTACGCGCTGCTTAATAGCACCAAGGCAGTCCCGCAGATCCATATCACGGATCGCCGCGCAGCAGGCGCAATATCCCTCCACAGGCGTATTCAAGATCACCCGGCGTATCTTTTCGATCTCATTTGGCAGGCGCTTCCGACCTGCCTTGGTGAACCAACGGTCTATGGTGGCATCAACAACCGCTGCCATGCCCTTCTTCCTCACGAGATCGATCCGCTCATCCCAGATTTCGCGCGGAGAAATGTGGGCCGCTGTGGAACTGAGTGTCAGCGAGATCAACCTGTCGCCATGCCTGGCGCCCAGCATCTGGCCGACCATGCCGCCCATGGAAAGGCCGCAGAAGTGGACCTTCTCCAGACCGAGCAGATCCATCAACCCTACGGCGTCGGCTGAGAGCAGTTCCATGGAGTACGGACCTGCGGGTACTGCTGAGAGGCCATGGCCCCGGCCGTCATACCGGAGCACCCTGAACCCTCCCTGGATGAGTGCGGGAACCTGGCTGTCCCACATGGTGATATCGGCGGCAAGGGAGTTGGAGAGCATCACGACTACTCCCTGCTCGGGTCCGTCAACCCGGTAGTTGAGGGTCGTTGCATTCAGGTCGGCTCGGGGCATGCGCTCCTTGATCCTTTATTCGTGTTTTTAAAATAGTGCCGCTAGTATTACATGAAGTGCACGGCATGACCCAGGTAAAAGAAAAATGCGATCGCCACTAGGTGAAGGAGCCACCAGTTCATGGTAAACAGTCTGAATTTATTCATGGTTACCTCCAAAGCAGGTTGCCGAGGGTATACACAATGCTTAAGCCCACCAGATGGACAAGCCACCATCCCATGTTGGGGTAACGGTATGTTACGCCGGCCTTGGGCTTTTTCGGATCATAGCCGAAGGTCTCCAGATCAAAGAGTGCTTTCCCGATAAAAAAGATCGTCCACAAAATGAGTATGTCAGGCAGTGTTGTCTCCAGGATGATTGACGCAAACGTGGTCTGGGCAGGCCAATGAGCAATTGAGAAGTGAGCCATGAGAATCGTGCCGATAATGGCCAACATGCCGTTTAAAACATAACCGTAAGAAAGAGTCTTCTTGAAGGAAAAAAGCAGGGGCACCACAATGATGCTCAGGACGCCCGTAATGTACCCGACAACAATAGAAGGAATCTTTACAATCGGGTGAATTCGTATATGGAGCAATAATCCCCCAAGGGCCAGGGTGATAATGGCAATGAGTAAGAGTGACTTGACATAGGTTTTATTTGACATAGTTCCTCCTTCAAGCAAATTTTCATCTTGGGTTGAGGAATATTTTACCCAACAGCACCTTATATATATTTACCACCATGCCCACGGGCAAGTAGCGGGCTTTGCTGAGACCATCGGGGGTATATGATACCAGTCCGGCTGAAATACTTAAAATTTCATCCATCCCTTTTTTGTTTGCTATTCGACCGGTATCCTATAATCACGTGAACAAGATTCCAGGAGGTGCCATTCATGGCAAAAGATATCTTCAGCGATGATAATCCGAATTCCTCCTCTGCCCATATGGTCAACCCGGACTTAAGCCCCCAAGAGCTGGTGATGATTGTGGATGAGCATAACGTCGCAATCGGCAGCTCACCGAGGTCTCTCATGCGGAAAGAAGGGCTTATTCACCGAGCGACATACACCCTGGTCTTCAACTCCGGCGGGCAACTCTTCGTGCAGGACCGCACCATGACCAAGGACATTTTCCCGGGTTATCACGATCTCTGTGCCGGGGGCGTGGTGCTTGCCAATGAGGAATATGAGGAATCGGCAAGACGTGAGCTCGAAGAGGAACTTGGGATTACCGGTGTGCCCTTGAAGTTTCTCTTCGATTTTTATGGTGAATATGCAGGGCAGAAGGTCTGGGGCAGGGTATTCTCATGTATTTCTGACGGGCCGTTCATCCTCCAAACTGAAGAGCTTGCCGGCGGGGCATTCCATGAAATCGACGAGGTAAAAGAATTGATAAGTAAGGAGCCCTGCACGCCTGACAGTGTGTATGTACTTGAACGCTATCTCACTATGCCCGGATCTTTTCATGGGGGATGACCCAATATTTTTATTGACAATGGTTTGATGTCAAACTATAATTGACTCGTGAAGAAAGAGCTGGTCATCCTCCAGATCGGCAGGATCCGGGACAAGGCGAACAGCTTTCTGACCAGGGAGCTTGCCAGGCGCAAGCTGAAGGGCATCGCGCCGTCCCATGGGGATATCCTCTGGGCGCTGTTCACCTATGGCGATCTTCCCATGAAAAAGCTTTCAGAGATCATCAACAGGGATAAATCCACAATCACGGCCCTGGTGAATAAGCTCATCAACTCCGGGTATTTACTGAGAAGAACGCATGAATCAGACAGCCGAAGCAGTATTATCTCTCTGACGGAAAAGGGCAGGGCCATGCAGAAGAATTTCTGGGATGTATCCGAGGCCCTGAGGAAGAAGGCATACCAGGGATTGACGGATGAGGAGATGGAGACCCTCATGCGACTGCTGACCAGGATACATGACAACTTCTAAAAAAATTTTCTGCAAATTGTTTGATATCAAACAATATTATGTAAGAAGGAGTCAATATGGAATTTAATGAAGCAGAGCCGGTGGCTTTTCGGAAAGAACCCGGTAATGGAGCATCCAAGGGTTTTGTTCAGATGAATTTTTCTCGAAAACCCAATACCTTTTCCCTTTATCTCAAGGGGATCTTCGCCAGGCACCAGGGATTGAGGCCCGGTGAGAAGCTGCCTGCAATGAAGGCACATTGGCGGGATTTTCGAATAGACCCGGTCCATCTAAAAAAGGTAAGCGCCCTGTGCAGTCTGTATCCGGGCAAGACAATGCCGCTGATATATCCCCTGACAGTCCTGTTTCCCCTGCACATGAGCACGATCGCACGAGGGGAGTTTCCCCTGCTTTACCTCAGGATGCTCCATGTGAGAGACCACCTCCTCCAGCACCGCCCTGTAGATGTCGGTGAAAAGATGGAAATATCATGCATGATTACCGGGCAGCGTGTCATTCCCAAAGGGTCGGAGTTCGACATCCATTCGATCATGAGCTCTTCAGGCGAGCCGGTATGGGAGGGCATCAGCACCAATTTTTTCCCCGGATCGTTCGGAGAGCCCGGTCAGTCCTCTCCCCTTGCGCAGTTCGACCCTATGCCGGACCAGTGCAGCACAGTCCGATGGATGATGCCTGAAGGGAAGGGGTTCAGGTTCGGTCTTCTTACAGGGGATTACAACGGCATCCATTACCTTGCACCCTATGCCAGGATGCTCGGGTTCAAACGTGACTTCATGCATGCCCAGCGGTCATTGGCTGAATGCCTGCGCGCCTTGCCGCCAGTGGAGGGGGATAATCCTATGCGCCTCGATGTCGCATTTAAGGGGCCGGTATACTATGGGACCAGTGCGCTCATGAAGTATACCGCCATCAAAGGCGGATTCCGTTTTGATCTCCACACCGACGATGATGAAAGGCCCTGTGTCACGGGGAATGTC
Organism: Desulfomonilia bacterium; assembly: GCA_050014195.1. Classification (GTDB taxonomy): domain Bacteria; phylum Desulfobacterota; class Desulfomonilia; order UBA1062; family UBA1062; genus MWEI01. The sequence goes on from JBEKDT010000006.1 coordinate 70,812, forward strand.
TTTAAGCCACAGAACGGCGTAAATCTCACAAAAAGTCCAGCATGAAAAGAACACATTCAGGATGAGAAGCAAGGAGGTGCACTTGAGGACACTCGAACAAATTGGAATTACTGATTTGAAAGAACATCTCATCAAGAATTGGATGACCCACGACGGCATGTGGTTCTATCACTGTCTTAAGTCGTTCGGTATCGAGGAGGCCAACCGGCTGAACAAGGCAGCCATCAAATCCCTGGCAGCCATAGAATTCAAAAGGGCCATGCAGCTCTTCGGAATAAACCGCATAGATACCTTGGAAGACCTGAAAAACGCCATCGATGCAACTTTCAGTGTGAGCAAAGGCGACTTTATGAATTTCACGTATACCTTCCCGGAAAATGATCTGTTCCACTGGGAGTGGCTCGACAGCAACTGCTTCGCCTTTCAGGGCATGAAGCGGATGGGGGCTGTCGAACATTATGAATGCGGGGTGATCTATCGCGTTCTGTGCTGGCTGGAAAATGCAGGTATCAAATATGCCCTCTCCCCGGAATTCAACGGGTGTCTCATGCACACGAAAGGAAAGTGTTCCGGCAATGTCAGGCTGTTGTTTCCAGGGCAGAACCGAAACCAACATGCATGACTTGGATTAAAAACAAAGGAGGCAGTATGAAAATTGATGAAGGGACACACAAGGCTATTCAGGGGCATCTTGGCTACACGGATGAAGAGATGGCGTTATTCATGGAGAATCCCCGCAATCTGGATGTCATGTCCAAGGCCCCGGCCTTGATGGGCAAGACCATTGTCATTGAGGTGGTGGAGGCGAGCGGGTGTAACTCTCAGCACAAGGCAGGCGATAAATTTATCTTCGATGGTGCAGGGAACCTCATCACCAAGCTCAACCCGGGGAAAATCTGCTGTTTCGCATTAGGCCAGATCCCGGGTCTTATCTTTGCCGCCAATGAGCTCCTCTATGCAGGGGTCGATCCGAACGAGATGCGCTTCAAGAGGACAGGGTGTTTCGATACCGGAGTGAAGTGCGGCGGCTGGGGCCACATCGTGATGGAGATCAGGGTGGAAGACCGCAAGAAGATATAATCATAAGGAGACATTCATGGAGATTATGATGAAATGAACAAGGCTGTACCAGCCTGACTGACACAAAGAACAGGAGGATAATTGAGTATGATGATGACAAAAGAACAGGCCAGGGAATTTGCTTCAAGGTGGCTGCCTGCCTGGACCGGCAACAATCCGGAAAGACTTGCAGCCTTTTATTCCCATGATGTGGCATACCTCGACCCGACCGTCCCTCAGGGTCTGAAGGGCAACGATTCATTGCTGAAATACTTCCGTAAGTTGCTTGCCCTCAACCCGGACTGGGTCTGGACACAGATCGAACCCATTCCAATGGAAGATGGCTTTTTGAATAAGTGGCATGCACAAATCCCTGTCGGCACAAAGACAATAGAATGTATCGGCGTGTGTTTCGTGCAGTTCGACAAAAAGGGACTGATCCGGCGCAACGAGGTTTACTTTGATTGTACAAGGTTGAATGAGGAGATAAATAAATTAAGGCAATCTACCTAGTTGACGTCCATTGGGAGGAACAGACGGTTCTTGGCTCATTTGACCGACCAGGTCTTGATGATGAATGCAACAAGCCAGAACACGGGTATGAGGCCGAGGGCGATGATAATGGCGGTATAGTCCACCTCGATACCCAGCCTTGCGAAGTAATGAACCAAGCCTTGGTTGGTGCGGGCGCTGTGGGAAGCATAGATTACGATGGAGACTGCGGCAATGATGGCCCCTGAGATCAGAGAGAGGGTGGTTATGTTCGGCATGTTCTTCATGACTGGTATACTATAATGAGGTCGTTTCCCCGGTTATGCAAGAAGGATCTTGCAATCCGGACAGATCAAATTCCTGGAATATCTTATATGAATATTTCGAACCTTGTTTTCTCTTCCTTGGCAAATATTACTATGTAGCCTGATGAAGGGAACGAAGGCCTTGTGAATCTCCAACACCGAGACAGATTATTTATTGCGGGCTAAATATTTTTTTAGGAGGCGATATATGGTTACAAGAAACACTCCGGTCGACATGGGGAAACGGTTGTTGTTCGGCTTTATCGCAGGATTTTTTGCCACCCTTGTTTTTCACCAGCTGACACTGGCTGTGCTCTGGATTGTGGGCTTGGCGCCATTTAAGCCTTTCTCGATGACAGCGACCCAGCCCTTCGGGATACCCGCAGTATTTTCCCTCGCATTCTGGGGTGGCATTTGGGGCATATTGTTCGCATTGATAGAGGGCGGCTTTCCGCGTCGCGGCTATTGGTGGTGGGCCTTTCTGTTCGGCGCCATCCTCCCTTCCCTGGTTGCCCTTATGGTGGTGCTTCCCCTCAAGGGTATACCCATGGGGGGCGGCTGGCATATGTCTTTGTTACTGACGGCATTCCTGATTAACGGTGCCTGGGGCATCGGCACGGGGCTGATCCTCAAGGGGTTGTTGGGCAGGTTCAGCACCTCACAGGATGCAGGCAGTTTAATGCATAAAAGTGCCTGAGAGCTGTTACGGGTGAGTCGGGAGGGTTTTATTGCGCCATATATGGATCTTGATGGACTTAAGCATTTTTTTTGACAGGTGCATATATCTCTCATATAGTTCGGTGGCCGATACATCTTAAAATCCATGCAGGAGGTTCTGATTGTGGAAGCGCATGACAAGGTTGTGGACGGTTACAGGTTCCTGCCGCCGACCCTTAAGACCTTGTTGAGAAAAGAGATCCCTGAGACGGATTATATAGGAGAGATCCCCTGGACCCCGCTGAGGAAGCCGGCTTCAGAGACCACGTTCTCCCTCATAACGTCGGCCGGAATAAGCCTGAAGCAAGACCTGCCCTTTGACATGGAACGGGAGAAGCGAGAGCCCTTCTGGGGTGACCCTACTCACCGCGAGATTCCCCGGGACACATCACAAGATCAGATCGACGCAAATCATCTCCATGTCGATACCCGATTTATCAAGGATGACATCAATGTGATCCTGCCGATAAATAGATTTGCCGAGCTGGAGAAAAATGGCGTCATCGGTAACCTGGCACCGACCTGCTATTCGTTCTACGGTTACCAGCACGACTTCTCGTTCCTTCTCGAGACGACCATGCCCGACGTTTCCGCACGGATGCACGATGAAGGGGTCGAGGCGGTCATGCTTACCCCGGGCTGCCCCTTATGCTGCCGGTCCGTGGGCCTGGTGGCACGGTTTCTCGAGTCACAGGGATTCTCAACAATTTGCCTCACCCCGATTCCCGAATTCAACCGGCTTATCGGCATACCCAGGGTGGCGGCCATCGAATACCCGTTCGGAAGACCTGTGGGCAAGGTGCATGACACTAAGGGCCAGCAGGAGGTCCTGATGCAGGTGATCTCCTGCCTGGAGAAGGCCGAGAAACCAGGTGGGGTATTCCATCTCCCGTTCACCTGGCCTGAAGAGCCGAAGGAAACAAAATGGCACCCCCCCGAGATCTCCCCGATACTCAAACTCTTCCAGACCGAGATCAAGAAGATGAGGGATCAGGAAGGGAAATAAAACCGCAGCGAAGACCGGTAAGATAAAATCAGGAAGAAAATATCAGCTTGGTCCCCGACATAATGACAAGGCCTTTACCCTTCAGGTTCATTTTTGTTTTGCAGTGATTCGTGGTATAACAACAAGATCATTACCTGACTCCGAAGTCATGCCTGAGAGGAGATACCGATGAAGCGAAGAGACTTTCTGAAAGGGGCTGCAGGGGCATCGCTCATGGCGGTGTGCCCGGTTACCGGCAGTGTGGGTGCACGCCAGGCCCCCAATAAGGCCGCAAAGCTTTCTCCGGGACGACCAACAAAAGTCTTTCTGGCAGGAGTGGGCAGAGGGGCTACAGAACAGGCGATTAAACTCTCGGTCCGCCAATCGGCCGAATCAGCCACGGATTTTTCCTGGCTGTCCAGAGGCGACGCTGTGTTCATCAAGCCGGTGGTCAATTCAGGACACCCCTATCCGGCCACCACCAGCCCCATTGCCGTCGCAGCCATGGTCGAGCTCCTCAAGGAAAAGGGGGCGGGCCGGGTAATCGTGGGAGACATGTCCGGTGTGGAAAACGTGAGATTCTCATCAACCGGGCTTACCGGCAGCTCCCGGAAATTGATGGAGGCTTGCGGCATGGCTAAGGCCGTACAGGCATCCGGCGCCGAGATGCATTTCTTCGAAGAAGCGGGATGGAATGCATTCTATGAAGACATCCCGGCTGCGGGCTCTCACTGGAAGAATTCTCTAATGATGCCGAACGTCCTCAAGGAGGTTCAGCACATCATCCTCATGCCCCGCTGTTCCCGCCATATAATTGCAGGCAGCACACTTGGCATGAAGGCCGCGGTAGGTTATTGGCGCCACGACACACGTCTTGAATACCACCGCGACGCTGCCACCCTGCAGGAAAAGACGGCCGAAGGCAATACTGTGGAAACCCTGCGCACAAAGCAGAGGCTCGTGCTTTCGGCAGCAGACAAGATACTCACCACCTTTGGCCCGGACAAGGGATATGTCTTTACGCCGGAGACCGGTATGATAATCGCCTCACAGTCGGTGGCGGCTCATGACATGGTGTCTCTGGCCTGGCTCCTGGACAACAGACGCACCATCCCTGAATCACAAAGGGATGATTTCATGGATACCAGCAAACTGGCTCCAAGATTTGCCAATCACATAGTAGTAAGCTGGCTGGGCGGATGGGGACCGGCCCTGGCGTCGGAAACGCTTACCAAGAACGATCTCAAAACCATATGGGATGATCGGGTCATCACGCATGCCTGCGAGGTCTTCGGCGGCGTGCCCGGGATTGTCCTGGAACCTGCCAACAAGGCGCTCCCCGAAGACTTGAAGAAGCGGTTGGGCCAAATGACCGCCTTTCCTGCCTGACCGGGGGATCCCCTAAAGGATGTAAACACTTAAGGGATTTGCTTCGGGTGTGTTGCATATCTCATTGATCTGCATCCAGGCCTTCGGCCCTTTTTCTCCAAGATAGAGATTGATGTTGAACAGTTGCATTTAATTGTAATACATCTGTTGATACGACATTCTTACAAAACATCATGGGAGGGGATATGGCTGTCATCAAGAATAAAGTCATGACTGCGCAAGAGGCCGTCAGCAGATTCGTTCAGGACGGCGATCACCTGGTTATCGGCAACTACACCGTGGGGACCTGTGCCGCCCTCGTATTCGAGGTCATCAGACAGCAGAGAAAGGGCCTGACCCTGTATTCCCAGTCAGGGGTCTTTGACGTGGAAGTGCTGGTCGCAGGAGGTTGTGTAGACCGGCTTGTAACTACCTACGTATACCGGGCAGGCGGGAAGGAGGGCGGGTCTGCCGTGGAGAGGGCGATCAAGGCGGGCACCCTCGAGATGGAGGACTATACGAATTTCCAGTACAACGCCCGCATGGTGGCCGGCATGCACGGGTTCAGCTTCATGCAGGTCTTGGAGGGCGCCATGGTCACCGACCTGTTCAAAAAGCGCTCATTTATGGGGGAAGAAAAATATAAGGTGATCACCTGCCCGTATACGGGCAGGCAGATTCTCACCGTTCCGGCGGCAAACCCCGATGTGTGCATCGTACACGTGCAGCGGGCCGACAAATTCGGGAACGCCCAGTACTGGGGGGCCCTCGGCAGTGTTGCTTCTGCGTCCCTCGCGAGCAAGAGGATCGTTGTATCGTGCGAGGAGATCGTGGAGCACGATATCATCCAGTCGAGCCCCCACCTGACCCTTATCCCCGGATACCGGGTGGATGCGGTGGTCGAGGCCCCCTGGGGCGCTCATCCCACAGAGGTGCTGGGTTACTACAATCTCGACCGGATGATGTATGCCATGTTTTTCCTGTCGGATATGACGGGCGACGGCCTGAAGGTATGGATGGACGAATGGGTCTACGGGTGCACTGACCGCCATGCCTACCTGGATCATTATATGGCCAAGCACGGTGCGGAGATGCTCGATGCCATCAGGGCCAAATCCTATTTCTCCGCACCCGCGAATTACGGCTCCGCCTATACTTCGTGTTGGGACAACGACAACCTGGAACGCACCATGGGCATCACGTTGGAAGAAATGGAAAAGATCCTTGAGGATAGGGGGTTGCTCAATGGCTAAGAAATACACACTCGACGAACTCTTGATCATCACTGCTGCCCGGGAGATCCGTGACGGTGAGAACATCATCCTGGGGGTAGGACTGCCCACCACTGCAGGCGCCATGGCAAAGGCCCTCCATGCTCCGAACGCGACCCTGATGATGGAATCGGGTATCATCGATTTCAGGCCGCTTGTTCCCCCGAACCACATCGCCGATGCAAATTCCTGCAGGGGATTCTCCTATGCAACGGACCTGTTCTCTGCATTCACCATGACCTACCGGGGGTATGTCGATGTGTGCTTCTTGGGCGTTGCCCAGATCGACAAGTTCGGCAACGTCAATACCACGGTCATCGGGGATTATCATAACCCGAAGATGAGGCTGCCAGGCTCGGGAGGCGCACCGGACTTCCTGTCGTACGCAAAGAGGACGATCCTCACCATGCGGGGAGGGGAGTTTGTGAACAAGCTCGATTACTTAACCTCTCCGGGGTTCCTCGACGGAGGCGACAGCAGGGACAAATCAGGGCTCTTTCCGCCCGGCTCGGGGCCGGCCATGCTGCTGACCACCAAAGGGATCTTCCGGTTTGACGAAAAGACCAAGGAGATTTATCTCTCCAAGGTCCACCCGGGCGTGGGTGTGGACCGCATCAGGAAAGACGTCCCCTGGGACCTGAAGATAGCACATGACCTCTCGGAGACGGACCGGCCGAGCGATGCGGAGATCGATTTCGTCAGGCGCTTTGCACCTACCGAGGTGGTCGGCAGGAAGCTGATGTACGAGCTCGGGCTTAGCAATGCATTCAAGAAGGCCCAGGCACGGGGGAAGATGTAGCTGCAAATGGATAATTTGAGGGTGGGTGGAGCTTGAGCGAAACCCACCCTCAAAGGATGTACACGCTCAAGTGCTAAAGCACATTTCATTTCCCTCACTCCCCGAAGAACCTGCCCTCTTCCCATGCCACCTTGTGCTCCATGATGACCTGGAACTGGTGTCCCAAGTCCAGGATCTCTTTTTGCCAGAAGGCGTCGGTGCCCCAGCCGGGGTGATTGTTGCTGAAGTCATAATCATGGGCCTGTCTGGCCCACCAGGCAAGGAAATAGATGATACGCATGAACCGTAGGGGCTCGATGAGCTTAAGGGATGAGCGGTCGAATTCCCGGAACTGAGAGTACCCATCGAGCAGGAGATCGATCTCGCGCCGGGAGCGGCCTGCATGGTCGGGCAGGAGGAGCCAGAGGTCGTGGACAGGGGGGCCTGTCATCATATCGTCAAAATCAATCACCATGAGTCCTTCACCCGGCCGGTCGAGAAGGTTGCCCCGGTGGCAGTCTCCATGGATGCGGATAAACCCCGTGCCATCAAAGTCAGAGGAGATGCCCTCCACGATTCGGGAGGTGAGGTCTTCAAAGGCGGCGTTGTGCTCAGGGGTTACAAATCCGCCTTTGATGAGGTAATCCAGATCTGCACGGGTGGACTTCATGGGGTGCAGGGTGATCCTGTCCTGCGGAGTTCGGCGCTCACCTGCGAGATGGATGCGTGCCACAAGAGAGCCCACCCGTATCCAGTCTTCATCGGCGTTCAGCTCGAATGCGCGTCCGGCCTTCTTGGGAAAGAGCGCAAAGAAAGTACTGAGCGCGTTTCCCAGGGTGCTTCCATCGGCAAGCGTCAAGGGGCACACGACCGGGATCTCATCATCCGCGCAGTCAGCCAAGAATCGGTGCTCGTCCTCAAGGGCCTCCCTGCTCCAGCGCCCCGGCCGGTAGAACTTGGCGATAAGGCGTTTCCCTGCCTTGGACTGGATCTCATAGACCCGGTTGATATAGCTCGGCAAAGGCATGGCAAGCCCGGTCATGGGGATGCCGGTGGCATCCTCCACCATATCGAGCAGCACCCCTGGCGTGAGGTGCGCAAAGTCGGCATTCCTGGTCATGGTTTTCCTCCGTAATCACAAAGGTATATTTCAATTATGGTCCTCTTGTCTGCAAGGAAATTTAACCTTACCCTGCGAACGCAATCCGATTCAGTAAAAAAAAGAGCCCCCATGGGGGCTCCTGAAGATTTTGTCGGGTGGTATGTTACCGGGATGGATACATTTCACTCTCGTCGGCCGGAGAAGTACTTATGCCGCCAGCCGGTTGGATCTCCTCCAGATTCCCATGAGCTCGGCCTCCCGGATGAGCTCTTCGCGGAATGTCGGGTGCGCGATGTTGATGAGGGCCTCGGCACGCTCCCAGGTGCTCTTGCCCTTGAGCATGGCCTTGCCGTACTCCGTAACCACATAATGGACAATGGTGCGGGGCACGGTAACGATAGAACCCGGCTCGAGAACGGAACGGATGCGCGACTTCACCTTGCCGTCCTTGTCTTTTGTGGTGGAGGACAGACAGATGAAGGACTTGCCTCCCTTGGAGTGGAAGGCCCCGAACACGAAGTCAAACTGACCGCCGGTTCCGGAGATCTGGCGGGTGCCTGATGATTCCGAGGACACCTGGCAGAAGAGGTCCACTTCGACTGCATTGTTGATGGCAATGGTGTTGTCATTAGCCCTGATGTTCTCGGGGTTGTTCGTGTAGTCCACCGAGTAGGAGGCGCAGCAGCGGTTCTGGTCGATGAAGTCGTAGAGTTTCCGGCTGCCCAGCGCAAAGGTGTAGACCATCTTGCCTTTGTCTGTGTGCTTCTTCATGTTGGTCACCCTGCCTGCCATGTACATGTCGACGTATGAATCCACGAGCATCTCGGTATGCACGCCCAGGTCCTTGAGGCTGCTCTCGGCGATCAGCTTGCCCACTGCATTCGGCATGGCGCCTATCCCCAGCTGCAGGCAGCCGCCGTCCGGGATCTCTTCCACGATCAATGATGCGATCTTCCGGTCCACATCGCCGATCTTGGGCTCTGCCGTGCAGAACAGGGGCTTGTTGTCCGATTCCACAATATAGTCCACCTTAGAGATGTGGATGGCCTCGTTCCTGCCGCCGTAGCAGTAGGGCACATTCGTGTTCACCTCGACGATAACGGTCTTTGCCCGGTCGGCTATATACTTGGAGATGGAGTTGGAAGGGCCGAAGTTGAAGTAGCCGTCCTTGTCCATGGGCGCCACCTTGACCATGAAGACATCCGTGTCGATTATGCTGTAGAGGGAAGGGCCCTCGTGATAGAGCAGCGGGATGTAGTTGCACAGACCCCTGTCGTGAAGCGTGCGGTCGCCGCCGCTGAAGTGCCAGTTGTTGTAGGTGAAGTGCTCCTGATAGGGGTCGGCAGTGGCGATGGCAGCCATGCCCGGGAAGGTGAGCGCCCGGACTTTGACGTCGCGAAGCTCCTCGACCCTCCTGGCCAGCGCTGCATCGAGAAAGGTCGGGGCACAGGTGAAATGGCCGTAGTCGACCCAGTCTCCTGACTTCACCGCCTTGACCGCCGCATCGGCGTTAACGAGCTTCCTTTCAAACTCTTCCTTGTGGTTCATGGCCGCCTCCTTAAGATTCTCTTTCTTGTATGTCTATACGGCAGGCGGCGTTTAATAAAAATCGGCACAGGGCCGAATGTTGGGTGTGTGAATTGTGGCAGGTGGGATAGGTAAAATGCCTATGCTTCCGGGTCTAGGGAACCCCTCACCCACACCCTCTCCCCATGTATGGACAGAAGGGTATCCGGGATATTCTTCACCCTCTCCCGGCCTCCCCCATCAAGGGGGAGGAGGTAATTGACCCTCGAAAGTACCAACAATGGTGAGGGTGATGCATAATGAGTCGGAGGATTTAAGTCCCCTCCCCCCTTGCGAGGGAGGGTCAGGGAGAGGGGGTTCACCGTCGAATGGTCTCAAATCTTATCATCCTCCCTGCGATTGCACCCATTCCACGGCGCGTTTGGCCAGCTCGGGCGAACTCTTGATGGTAAGCTTCTCCTTGATCTTCTCCCGGTAGCTGCCGATGGTCTTGATGCTCACATTCAGCAGCGATGCCATCTCCTGTCTCCCCATGCCCCTGCCGATGAGGGTGAAGACCTCTAACTCCCGGTCCGACAAGGTGGAGACCGGGTCTTTGCGGATGGCCGATGAATCGATGGCTACCCGGCCGAGGATGGATTCCACGATGTCTTCGCTGAAGAACATCCTCCCGTTCAATACCTGCCGGAGCGCTGTAACGACCTTGCCCGTCATCTCCTGTTTCATGATATAGCCCCGGGCGCCGGCCTTCAGAGCCCTCTCGGCATACACCGCCTCGTCATGCATGGACATGACGAGCACGAGCCGACCCGGGGACTGATCATGGATATATCTGATGAGCTCGAGGCCGCTCACCCCTTTCAACGAGAGGTCCACAATCACCATATCCGGTTTGAGCTTATCAAGAAGCCTTTTGGCCCCGGGGACATCCTCGGCCTCGCCGCATACCTCCATGTCGGTCTCCTCATTGATGAGCTGGCCGAGGCCCTTGCGGAAGATGGGGTGATCGTCAACGATCATTATGCGTGAGCGAGCTGACATATAACCGAGGTCCCTCCCTTCGGGTTTTTCTTAATAACAAGATCGGCGCCGATCATGCGTGCACGGTGGCGCATGATGCTCAAGCCAAGCCCCTTCTTCCGGCCGATTTCATCAGGCAGGCCGGTGCCGTCATCGGCAATGGTGAGCGTGATGAACCCCTTTTTGGGCTTGAGGGTGATGGTGATATGCCCTGCCTTGCCGTGACGCACCGCGTTGTTCACCGCCTCCTGGATGATGCGGAAGATATGTACGGCCGCGGCGTTGTCTTTCACTTGCACTGCCTTGCTCACATCCAGGCGGAAAGAGACGCCGAAGATGGACTCGACCTGTTTTGCAAGGTCGCGTATGGCAGTGAACAGCGCCCCCTCGTCGATGTATACGGGGCTCAAGCCCCGGGCAATGGTGCGGGTCTTGGTGATTGCCTCCCTGATCAGCGCAACCATCTCGTGTGCAAGCCCGGCATTGGTCTTTGACTTCTGCTCCAGACGTTTCTCCAGCAGCAGTGCAAGGGCCTCGATGCCGATGAGGTGCTGCTGCAGGTCGTCGTGTAGGTCCTGGCCGATCTTCTGCCGTTCCCGCTCGCCTATATCAAGGATCTCGCGCTCCAGGCGCCGCTGCTCGGTGACATCGGCGAATACGGAGATAACGTGCGGCTCGCCCCTCAGGTCGATGGACTCGGCGGAATACACGATCTTACGCACCTCTCCGGACTTGACGCGGAAATCCACCTCCATGTCCTTGATACCACCTTTTTCAACTACCTGGGCCATGATGTCCCGGCGGAATTCCGGGGAGGGCCAGAGGCCGATGTCGATGGAGGTATGGTCGATGACCTCGCTGCGGTCATACCCCGTGATCCTGAGGAACCCCTCGTTGACCTCGATGAAGCGCCCCTCCTTCATGATGGTGATGGCAATCGCATCCGGGCTCGACCGGAAGGCCTTTGCGAACTTCTCTTCCGAGAGCCTTAAGCGCTCTTCTGCTATTTTTCTGCTCGTGATGTCGGTGAATACCGCGAAGCTGCCGATGTAATTCCCATCGGGATCATACATCGGTCTGGGCGATACGATGGTGTGGATGAGCTCGCCTTCATTGCTCTGCCATGTCACCTCATAGGGTTCGTACCGGTTCTCTTTGCGTTTGAGCATCTCATTGAGCCAGACGGTCTTGGAGTTCTCTGAGAGGAATTCATAGGCCTTTAAGCCTACAAGCTCTTCACGGGAATAGCCGAGCATCTCGCAGACCTGGTCATTCACATAGGTGATGAGCCCGTCAGCGTCCTGCACGCCGAACCCGTCGCTCATGGTATCAACGAGCAGGCGGAATTGCTCTTCCTGTGCCCTAAGTGCCCTCTCCGCCTCTCTTATCTCGGTGATGTCCAGGAATGATGCGATGCTCTGGGATGTTCCGGGAAGCACCGCCACCGTGAGATAGCACTCAAGCATCATGCCGGACCTGTTGATGAAACGGCATTCGTAGTTTCTGGGTGCTGATAGAGGATTCATGCGGCGGAAATGATGGTAGTCGACCATCCGCGCCCGATCGTCATGGTGGATGAAATTGACCCATGACATTGTGCCCTCGATCTCATCCCTTAAAAAGCCGGTAAGCTTCTCGAACTCCGTGTTCGCCATGGTGATGGTCGTATCCGGATCGATGAGGATGGTAGCGGCTCCGGTATTTTCAAAGATGGTCCGGTATTTTTTCTCAGAGGCCTGCAGCTCTTCCTCGGCCTGCTTCAGCCTTGTCTGTGAGGCCTCCAGCTCATAAACCCTGTGCCTCAGGGCATCGAGCTCCATCACTGCCTGTTCATGGTTTTCCGGTCCGGACATCGTCCACCTGTTCCATGATAGCGTAAAGTCCACGTATCATCGTTTTGTTTTATGGACCTATATAAAGAACTAATAATCCTGATACACTGGGAAAGCAATGACGGGCGGGCTGTGTATGTATCCGACATATTGCTCATGAGATTTTTACACCCCATGTAGGAGCGCCTTCAGGCGCGACCTGCCCTGTAGCTGCTGAAAACCTCAATGCGCATGATGAAAAAACCGGAGCACTTTTAGCTGCGGCGTTATCCGATGATCCCGTCTTGCTTAGGGTCGCGGCTAAAGCCGCTCCTACAACGATATGGAAACTATGGAAAAATTCGGGTTTTCTCGTTCAGAAAAGAGGTGGGAAATCATGAATCGACTAGACAACCTGCCTTACATGAGGGGCCCCTATGGCGCGAGTTTGACACGCCGCCTGATATTCTCTTTATCCAGGGAGCGCAGAAAGATCGGGTTCTCGAAAAAGATCGTGTTGAAATGAAAGTCGAACATCTCGTGGATCGCATCGTCTACTGTCCAGTCCTGAACAATGATCCGGTATGCGGCAACTATATATCCGGCTCTGTCTCTGCCATATTCGCAGTGCACGAATACGGGCCAGTTATCCGGGTTTTCTACGACCTTCAGGAAGATGACGAGATCGTGCTCGTCCGGAAACCCCGGTAGTTCGGGCAGCCAGAGGTATTTAAGCTTTGTACCGGAAAGCATGGGAAGGTCGTCTTCGGAATACTTGAGATTCACAATGGTCTTCGCCCCGGCTGCCTCAAGGTTATGGAATCCCTCGAGTGTCGGCTGGGAGCCGCGCCAGAGGGCTTCAGATACTTTGGCAAAATTGGGTACACCTTTGATGCACGTATCGCACGGCTTCTCCATCGCACGGCTCGGCGGTATGTATGGTCGGTGTGCGCAGCCCGTACTCATAACCAGGATACCGATGAGGATGCCGATAGAGGTGGTCCGCACTGATGTTAGCATTAAGACCCCTTTAAGCTTTTTAGTATCTGTCTTATGCAGAATAGGGCTTCAAGTTACCAGAGAGCAGGCTGTTTTTCCAGTCATAAAACACGAAGAGGGCGTTTCCGGAACATGCAATTTGATACATTCCATCCGCTGAACGGCTGACATCAAAAAACAGTTGTAAGCCGACAGGCCGTCCCACGGGCAAACCCTTCGGGTTTAGCCCGTGCCACCCGAATAATATCGTTTTGTCCCAGCCACCCGCCCGTCTTCTAAACTGTCCCTGCTATGCGACGCCACACCTCTTCGCTATAGAAGTGCCTAACTAATTCTTCTACGACTTCTTGCCGAGCGCTCTTTGTACGGACTGGATAACCTATAAGTTTTGCTAATTCACGAAGCTTCTTTACTGACAGTTGCACGATCTGCATTTTTAATTCCTCCGGTTTATCTCGTAGCAACTGCAATGAGCTAACGAAAGAATCGTCTATAATTGTAGAATCCTTATTCCCCTTCTTCCTGGATGTGTAAGGGGTCGTTAGAGAGATGATCATCTTGCCACCAAGTCGCTCAAGCCTTCCAACGCCCTTATTCCCGAAGAATCTCTCAACCAATTCCCTAAGCTCAACAGATAAAGGTTGCCCTGCTTCATGAGAAAACTCAACCTTTGGCATTGTAGGCATCCATCCTTTCACTTATTTCTTTCGTTATAGCCAATAGACATTCTTCAATTGTTGGTTGTCCAGAAGTACGTCTTGTAAAATCATATCGTGAAAACTTGGTCTTCTCGCTAAGAAAGCGAGCGATAACGTCTAATCTTGGTATTACACCAATAAGAGCATTGTCTCCAAGAACTTCTCGTTCTGTTTTCTCTAAGTCGTTCTGTATGTTCTTTATGAGGTCCGACTCAGCCGATTGCTGGGAATACACCTTGCCGCCAGGTAAGCCACCTGTCCTGTTTATTGCGTTCAATACATAACCCAATAATCGTGGACGGTCGCCTGCCGGAATCTGCTTCACCCAACGTAAGAGTCTTGGCATACCATAAACAGAAATAGCATCTGGTATTGTGACTGGGAGATAAAAAGAACATGCTCTTAGCATTGCTTGGGTGAGAAACATCTTGTTGGGTGGGCAGTCAACAAGAACATAGTGATACTTATCATATCCGTTAAGGAGTTGTTTGCAATATAAAAAAAGTTCATTCACTCTTCGTTCTTCATCACCAACGAGACTCTTGGCTATCTCCATGTCCATGATATCGACATCGAAAGATCCACGCACGATGTGAAGGTTTTTGGGGCTTAGGCTATCAGGAACTTCAAAGACATAGCTTTCAAGATTAGTTTTTTTGAGCTTTGTCCATTTTGAAGGTTTAACAAGATTGTATATAGTCAACTCAGTCTTGCTTACCTCTGCTGGATCGAAACCAACAGCAAGTGAGAGACTGCATTGAGGATCGATGTCAAATAGCAGGACTCTTTTACCTGTCGTTTCTGCTAGATAGTAACCAAGGAGACATACAAGAGTAGTTTTACCGACACCACCTTTGTAATTCGCAATACATATTGAGCCTGGATGCTTTGTTGCGACAAAAGCTTTCAACTCCGCCGCTTTTCCAGCTGAAACTAAGGTGCCCATGTTCGGTGCCTCCTTTTTTCTTTGCTTCCCTTGTTTTCGAGTTAGCTTCTCCAACGGTTACTATGCTGCACTTTTGTAGTATATCTGGATAATACATGCTATCGTTTCAGTGTAGTGTGTTGGAGTGATCAGGGTTGCATTACCATTCCACATCTGAACAAATACTCTATATCCTTAAAATTATCCAGCCAGAGAAAGATTCCTCGCTGTCGCTCGGAATGACATTATGTGAGTTAATTGGTGGGTTACGCTAAAGCTCCAATCACCCATGAAACTTACTCCCGGTTAGATTGATATTCTGTAGGTGTTTTTTCTTCCCCCTCTGAACCCGGTGAGCGAGTGCAGGAAAATTCGGGTTAAAGCGGATACTGTTTGAGCGAAGCGAGTTTATCCGCGGCCCGAATTTTACAAACGAGCGAACGGACCCGAAGGGCGGGTTCATTGGGGTGCCTTTTCTTTCGTCCTTTCTTTGGGCATGCAAAGAAAGGACAAAAATAAATTACTGTCTGAGCCTGGGATCAATCGCATCCCTGATGCCTTCACCCAGAAGGTTGTAGCCGAGCACGGTGATCAGGATGGCCATGCCCGGGAAGAACGAGAGCCACCAGGCGATGCCGAGCACGTTCTGGCCCTGGGTGAGCATATTGCCCCAGCTCGGTGTGGGAGGCTGGACGCCGATGCCGAGGAAAGAGAGCGCCGATTCGGTGAGTACGGCAGCCGCGATGCCCAGCGTGGCGGAAACGAGCACGGGTGCCATGGCGTTGGGCAGGATATGGCTGAATATAATGCGTGCATTGCTCGCCCCCATGGCCTTGACGGCCAGCACGAAGTCCCGCTCCTTCAAGGTCAGGAACTCGGCGCGCACCAGGCGCGTGATGCCCATCCATGAGGTGAATCCGATCACGGCCATGATATTGAAGATGGAAGGCTCCATGAAGGCGATGACGGCCAGGATAAGAAAGAAGGATGGGAAGCAGAGCATGATATCTACGAAGCGCATGATGACAATATCTATAAGCCCGCCATAGTAGCCTGATATTGCGCCCAGCACTGTGCCGATGAGCACTGCAATGCCCACGGCCACGAATCCGACCTTGAGCGAGATGCCTGCACCGTAGAGCATGCGTGTGAACACATCGCGGCCCAGTTCGTCCGTACCGAAGAGGTGAGCCTTGGAAGGCGGGGCCAGGATCTTGTTTACATCGATCATGGTGGGGTCGTACGGTGCGATGTACTGTGAGGTGACGGACATCACAAAGAACCCGAGTACGATAAGAAGCCCGGTGAGCGCCAGCTTGTCCCTGAAGAGCCGTGCGAAGAATCCCATATCATGCCACCCGTATGCGAGGGTCTGCGATGCTGTAGGCGATGTCCGCAATGAGGTTGCCCATCAGGGTAAGCACTGCGCCGATGGTGAGGCTGCCCATGATCATGTTGTAGTCTCTCATCATGATGGCCTCGTAAAAGAGCTTGCCCAGGCCGGGTATGGAGAAGATGCTCTCGAAGATGACGCTGCCGCCGATGAGCCCGGGGATGGAGAGGCCTAAGATGGTGATGACAGGCAGCAAGGCGTTCCGCATGGCATGCTTGTAGATAACAGTTCGCTCAGGCAGGCCCTTGGCTCGGGCCGTGAGGATGTAGTCCTGCCTGATGATCTCCAGCATGCTGGAGCGCATATACCTGCTCATGCCCGCCAAAGACCCGAAGGCCGAGATGAAGACCGGCAGGAAGAGGTGCCGTGTGGTGTCAACCACCTTGCCCCAGAGCGGCAGGTTCAGGTATTCCGGCGAATGGATACCCGAGATGGGCAGCCAGCCGAGCCTCACGCCCAGAAGATCCATGCAGATGAGCGCCAGCCAGAAGCCCGGGATGGAAAAGCCGATGAACACGAATACCGTGATGACCCGGTCCAGTACACTGCCCCGGTTGAGCGCCGAGATGACACCAAGGGGAATGGCTGCCAGGAAGATGATGATCATGGAGGAGATGTTGATGTAGATGGTGATGGGTAGCCGCTCCTTGACCTTGTCCCACACGGGCCTGGCGTCCGATGAGATGGAGTTTCCGAAGTCGAGCAAAGCCAGGTTCTTCATCCACAGGAAGTACTGGGTGGTCAGAGGCTTGTCGAGCCCGTAATGCTTGTTCAGCTGCTCGATGGCCTGGGGCGTGATGTCGGGGTTCATCTGGGTCTGCAGGTCCGTGGGTGAGCCCGGCGCCAGATGGATCACCGCAAAGCACACGATCGTTATGCCGATGAAGGTGGGGATGAGAATGGCAAGGCGCCTGATCAGATAGCCCGACACGGCCCCTCCTTCACTGCAGGGCAGTATATTTTTGCATGCCCTTGGGCACATACCACTTCTCAATGTTGTAGGTAATGCCGGCAGGGGCCGGGACGATCCCCTTGATGCGGGAACTCACCGCCGGCAGGCTGTAGGGTACATAGAGGAAGATGTAAGGCTGCTGATCTGCAAGGATCTCCTGAAAGCGGTCGTAGCATTGCTTGCGCTTTGTCTTATCATAGGTCTGCCTGCCGTCTTCGAGCAGCTTGTCCACCTCCGGGTCCTTGTAATTTACGAAGTTGAGGCCGCCTTTAACAGCCTGGCTTGAATGCCATACATTGTACAGGTCCGGGTCCTGGAGAATGTTCCAGCCCAGGATCACTGCGTCGAAGTTGCCCTTGTCCACATATTCCTTCAGGAACACGGTCCACTCGATGATGCGGATCTTTACCCCGATGCCGACGGCCTTGAGCCGCTGCTGGATGATCTGGGCCGTCTTCTCGCGCAAGGGGTTGCCCTGGTTGGTGATGATGGTGATGGCAAGGTCGTGTCCGTCCTTCTCCACATAGCCGTCGCCGTTTCTATCAAGATAACCCGCCTGCATGAGGAGCTCGCGGGCCTTGTCCGGGCTGTAAGGGTACTTCGTGACATTGGTGTTGAACCACGTGGTGCCGGGCTTGTAAGGGCCGGTGGTCGGCTCACCCAGGCCGTTGAGGACACCTGTGATGATCTCGCCCCGATCGATGGCATACGATATGGCCTGGCGTACCAGCTTATCGTCAAAGGGCTTCTTCTTCAGATTGAAGCCCAGGTAGGTGTATCCGTCGGAAAGAAACTTGTACTTTGTAAACAACCTGTTGAATTCCGTTGTCTCGGTCTGGCGGAGGTACTGCAACGGGGTAAGCCCCATCATGTCGATGCTTCCCGCCTTGAGCTCCAGGAACTCGGTGTTCTGGTCCGGGATGATGCGGTAGTTGATGCCCGTGAGGTATGGCATGCCGTCGAAGTACTTTTCGTTGGCCTTGACCGTAACCTTCTGGCCTGTCTGCCAGCTCACGAAGCTGAACGGGCCGGTGCCCACAGGGGCGCGGGCAAAGGGAGTCTTGGTAATGTCCTGGTCTTTTAAGATATGCTCGGGCAGCATCTGCAGGGCCCCCCAGCTGATAAGCGCAGGGGCCAGGGGCTTGTCGTATTCCACCTCGAAGGTGTACTCGTCGATGATGCGTGCCTTTTTCACAAGCTTATACTTTTCGGCGTAGGCCGTGGGCGTCTTGGGGTCGATGATGAGCTTGTAGGTGAACATGACGTCCCTGGCGGTGAACTTCTGCCCGTCATGCCAGAGCACGTCGTTACGCAGGTGGAAGCGCAGGAGCTTGCCGTCGTTTTCGATATCCCACGATCTGGCCAGGTCGCCCACGATGTTATAGTCCTTGTCATACTTGACGAGCCCGTTGAAGAGAAAGCCCGCCACCTCATGTGAGGAGGCATCGGAGGCGAGCATGGGGATCAGCGTGCTGGCATCGCCTATGGACGAGAGCACGAGAACATCTCCGTAGGCGGGCGTGAAGTCAGCGGCGGCCGGCTTGCCGTTGTTTGCGGGGATAACTGCCTTGTGATTCTCCTGAGAGCATGCTACTATCAAGAAACAAGCCAATACCAATGCACTATATCTTTGAAATGAGCTCATATACCCGCCACCATAGCAGAACAGATTCTCCTCGGCAAGACACTGCGTTGAGGCAATTGAAGGAAGTCTTATGAGATTCTTCTGCGATCTGCATATCCATTCCCGTTTTTCCAGGGCCACAAGTTCGAGCCTGACCATACCGGAACTCGGCAGGGCCGCTGTTCGTAAGGGCATAGCCGTGATCGGCACGGGAGACCTTACCCACCCTTCCTGGATAAAGGAGATGGAAGAGGAGCTTATCGAGGCCGAGCCGGGCTTGTACCGGCTCAAGAATGATCCGGCCCGGACACGCTTCATCCTGACCGGAGAGATCAGCACTATCTATAAGCAGGGCGATAAGGTCCGCAAGGTTCACCATGTCATCGGTGCGCCGGGTCTGGCCTCTGCAAAGAAGATAGGGGCCTCACTCGCAAAGGTCGGGAACATCCTCTCGGACGGAAGGCCCATCCTGGGGATCACATCGCGCAATCTGCTGGAGATAGTACTGGAGGCGAGCGCGGAGGCCTTTCTTATCCCGGCCCATATCTGGACCCCGTGGTTTTCGGCCCTCGGGTCGAAGTCCGGCTTCGACACCATCAAAGAGTGCTACCTCGACCTGGAACCCCATATCTTTGCCGTTGAGACAGGGCTGTCCTCCGACCCGCCCATGAACTGGATGGTCAGCAGCCTGGACCGCTATCACCTCGTCTCCAACTCGGATGCCCATTCGGCGGAAAAGCTGGGGCGTGAGGCAACGGTCTTTGATACCGGTCTGGACTATTATGCCATCCGTAAGGCCATGGCCACCGGTGACGGGCTGCTGGGCACCGTGGAGTTCTTCCCCGAAGAGGGCAAGTACCACCTGGACGGCCACCGGGACTGCTCCGTGGTGATCATGCCGGAAGAGACAAGAAGATATAAAGGGATCTGCCCGAAATGCGGCAAACCGCTCACCGTGGGTGTGTTGAACCGTGTGGAGGGGCTTGCCGACCGATCTGAAGGCGAGAAGCCGCAAAGTGCCAGGCCGTTCTATTCACTCATCCCGCTGGCTGAAATCCTCTCGGAGATCATGCAGGTCTCTAGCCCCACCAAGAAGGTGATGGCCGCGTCTGAAAGGCTTACGGAACGGCTCGGCGGCGAGTTGCCCCTGCTCATCGATATGGATCTGGAAGAGATCAGATCCGCGGCGGGAGAAACTTTGGCCCTTGCCATCAAGCGCATGAGGGCAGGGGACGTGCACAAGGAGGCAGGGTACGACGGCAAGTTCGGCCGTGTACGGGTCTTTAGAGACAATGAGCAGGATATGCTCTTTGCCAAAGACTTTGCCGGTACCCCGGTGAGGAAGAAGAGGGCGGGGTCCGGGAAGAAAGATGCCCGACCTATCCTTGAAAAGGATCCGATACGGCTTGGTGTAGAACAGCAGGAGGCGGTTGAGTGGTCTACAGGGCCTCTTGCAGTCATAGCCGGTCCGGGCACGGGCAAGACGCGCGTCCTGGTGGAGCGGATCAGGCGGCTTTTGCAAAGGGGCGAAACCTCGATCCTGGCCGTTACCTTCACCAACCGCGCTGCAAGGGAGATTACGGACCGGCTCGGTTTGAGTGATTGTGGGAACAAGCCGGAGTCATACTGCGGCGGAACAACAATAACTGCCCCCTCACCCCCCCCTCTCCCCCTGGCAGGGGGAGAGGGCCAGGGAGAGGGGGTCGAAGTCTTCACCTTCCACTCCCTGGCGGCGCGCATCATGCACGAGGCAGGAATGAACTTCGAGATTGCCGATGAGTCCGTGCTGGAAAAGTTTGCTGCGCCTGCCATTGAAAAAGATGTAAAGAAATGGGCCCAGGACCTCATCTTCCGGCAGAGCACGGTCAAAGAACTGGAAAGGGAGCAGGTAGCGCTTCTTGAGATCATGAAGTCACAAGGTTTCTTTACCTATGAAGGGCTCATCGCAGAGGCCACGCGGCTCGTTTCATCCGGGGTATGCACGAAGAGCTGGCAACATGTCATGGTGGACGAGTTCCAGGATATCAACCCCGTGCAGTACACCTTTCTCAATGCCTTGAGTAAAGGTGTTCGGAGCATCATGGTCATCGGCGATCCGAATCAGGCCATCTATGGATTCCGCGGGAGCAGCAAGGCGTCCTTTCATGACTTTATGCATGATAATACCGGCTGTACACAGATACACCTGAGCACCACCCACCGCTTGAGCACCCAGATCGCAGAGGCATCCAATGCCTTTATCGGGAGTCAAGCCGTAAAAAGCCCCCGGGAGGGATCACCCATAAGGATCGTGCGGACCGATAAGCCGTATGACTTCCTTGCGCAGGAGATTGAGGCCCTTGCCGGAGGACTTACCCATTTACGGGTGAAAAAGGCACATGGTGAATATGCCTTGAGCGACATCGCGGTGATCGTACGTACCCGGAACCAGGCATCACCTGTTATGGAGGCCCTTGCACGGGCATCCATTCCCTATGATACCGCCTATGCCAGGCCGCTTTTTGAGATGAAAGGCATCAGGGAACGTGGAGAGCTGCTTATGGATAAAGGATGGGAGCATTCGGTAATCGGGGTGGGGGAGCGGGCCCTGGAATATATTGCATCAGGCATTGACCCCGCAGACGGGGCGGGGGAGAAGATCGCCGAGGCTTCAGGTTTTCTCAAAGGGTTGACCGGCGATGTACCGGGTAGAATCATGAAGATAGAGGAATCGGGGCTTTTCAAGCTGCCTCCTCTGGAAGCGGATAACCCTTTCTATCACTATGCCCGTTTGTTTGCGGATGATATGGATGGATTCGTGGAGTACCTGAGGCTCAGCAATGACCAGGGTGCCTTAAGTACCGAGAAGGTCCATGTAATTACCGCACATGCGGCCAAGGGGCTCGAATTCAGTTGTGTCTTCATGGCGGGGCTCATCCGTGGGGTATTCCCGCTTGATAAGTCTTCTCTTGAGGAGGAGCAGAACTTATTCTATGTAGCTATGACCAGGGCAAAAGAAATGCTCTATCTTGTATGTCCTCTTCAATCCGGATCGGAGTTCATGGACCGTATCCCTGTCCTGTATATATCCGAGACGGAAGTGAGGCCCAAAAAACGAAAGCCCGGGCAGATGGTCTTGTTTGATTGAGAATAAGGGGGTAGTTTTTTACTATGATCACCGGAGCAGACGAGGTCACATACACCATTCTCCTCATCGTTCTCATCATCATTTCCGCCTTTTTTTCGAGCAGCGAAACCGCCTACATGAGGGTGAACAGATACCGGATCAAGAGACTTGCCGATGAGGGCAACTCCCGTGCAAAGCGGGTCGAGCACATTCTCAAGGAGCCCGGAAGGCTCATAAGCGTCATCCTGCTGGGAAACAACTTTGTCAACATCCTCGCATCCGCTATCGCCACGGCGCTGTTCATCTCCCTATTCGGGGAGCGGGGCATTCTCTATGCAACGATCGCCATGACCGCTACACTTCTCATCTTCGGAGATATCATCCCCAAGACCATTGCAGCTTACAGGCCGTCTGCAATTACCCTGTTTTTCTCAGGCTTCATCAAACTCATTGTCACTGCCTTGAATCCCCTCGCACAGGTCCTCACGGCAGCCTCCAAGGGATTTCTTTCGCTGTTCGGATTTAAGATGGGAAAGATTGAAGATCTTACCGAGGAGGACGTGGGCTCTGTCATCTCAATGGGACATAAGGAGGGCTTCATCCCCGAGGCAAAGGCCAAGATGCTCGTCGGCATCATGGACATGGACGCAATCCCGGTTCGCAAGGTGATGCTCCCGCTTAATGAGATGGTATTCATCTCGGTCAACAGCGCCTTCGACGACGTAGTGCGGACGGTCACGACGAGGAACCACAGCAGGTACCCGGTGTACAAGGACAAGAAGGACAATATCGTGGGGTATCTGCATATCAAGGACATATGGCCGTTCATCAAGAAAAGGTCCGAGTTTGTTGTTAAGGATACCATGAGGGAGGCCCATTTCGTGCCTGAGACCAAGTCCATCTTAACGCAGCTCATCGACTTTCAGAACATGCACCTGCATATGGCCTTTGTCGTAGATGAATACGGCACGGTAAAAGGGGGGATCACCCTTGAGGATATCATCGAGGAGATTACAGGAGACATAGCCGATGAGCATGACATCATCCGTCCGCCGCTTGTGCCGGTTAGCGGAAAAAGCTTCATCGTTACCGGCAGCATGAGCCTCTTAGACCTGGAGCGTTCTATCGGGCATGAGTTCCCCAGCGATTATGACACCCTGTCGGGCCTCATCTATGCACGGCTCGACCGCATCCCCGAGGAGGGTGATACCGTTATGTATGAAGACATGCAGCTCAAGATCGAGCGTATGCGCGGCAATCGCATCGTCAGGGTGAGGGTGACGATGAAGGAGTAGACCAGACTTTGATATGAAGTGTAACCACTCAAACCTGATCTATGAAAGAAGGCATTTTTTTGATGGCATTGTTTATTTGAGGGTTAATGGGAGACCGTTGTCATAATCTATATCTATATAATGATCACAGAACTCTTTCAAATTCGATAAATTCTTTTCCTCAAAATGCCGTTTAACGACAGAGGTTGAGCCGAGGATCTCCACTTCAATTTTTTTTGCATGTGCGAGGTGCCTGATAAAATCAGGATCGATATCGTGGTAGTAGGCCTTCTCCTCCACAAGTCCGACTGATAGAATGTTCCGATAACTCTCAGATCCCCTTCCGGATATTTCATAGTGTTGTCCGTCGACGACAAGGACAAGAGATTTTCCCGGGTTAATGTTGATAAAGAATGGACCTGCGTATACCACGAAAAGTGAATATGAAATTTGACCTTTCTTTTCAAATTTCTGGGCATCCAGCTCAGTTAAACAGATACCCCCCGATAATCTATTCCCCCTCATCCTAACTAAGTGAGCAGTTGTATCTTTATCATTAAAAATAGAATAAAAAGTGTTGTGCTCACATCCTGTTATAAGAAAGAGAGTTATAAGAATACACAAAATTATCTTTTTCATTCAATAAAATAGTTCTCCTAAAGACCTTTGAAGAACTACACTTTTGGCTACCAGATCATTTTGGTATAATTACTCTGATCCGATAAACGATACAGTCCCTCATTCATTTTATGATGCAATACCTCCTTTCCTTGGGCTTCAAATGTGTGGGAATTCCTTGATTTGCTCCTCCTCACTTGTCAGTCTCATAATGCACAACTCTCCTTATTGGCCACCCTGTGGGTGGGGGATCAGAAGAGTTTCAATTTTAATAATTATTACATAACATATTTATTATTGTTACAATTACTATATAACGTATATAGTAACGAAAGTCAAGTAATCTACTATATAAAGTAGATAGAATCCGTATTTTTTCATCAAAAGAGATCCAGCCTCCAAAGAGACTCAGAAATGAAGGAATGGAAGAGTGTTCTTGACCGAGCGCCGGGGGCTAAGGCCTCGGGCCTTTCTTTTCCAGCAATAGTGTTGCATCAGAGGCCCTGACATAAATGGGCAGAACATCTATGGGTATGCTTCTCTGCGGCATTTCACAGGCCAGAAGGCCGAGCACCGAGGCGTGCGGGTGCCAGAGATGGGCAGGCCCTTCGTGATATCTCTCGGCCAATACATCCTTAAGCACGTCCCGGTAGAGGCCGCACCCGTTTCCTATGAACAGGGTGTCTTCTTCAACCAGGGTTGCGATCGCATCAGGCCTCAGATTCATAAAATTGGTGATCCTTGCGCCATCCCCGGCATACAGCGCGCAGAAGACCTCTCCCTTCTTGGCATCGAGGATGGGCATGACGGGCAAGGGTGAGGGTTGGGCCGCTCTGGCAATGGTATCAAGGGTGGATATGCCTATAATCGGACAGTGAAGCGCTTCGGCAAGTCCTTTTGCAGTCGCGAGCCCGATCCTGATGCCTGTGAACGAGCCGGGGCCTGTTCCCACTGCTATGAGCCCGAGCTCATCCCTTTTGGTCCCGCCCTTTGACAACACCTCATCGATTACCGGCAGGATCATTCCTGCATGCCCTGTCTTGACCATGAGGTTGATCTCGCAGATGGTCTCGCCGGACCTCGTGAGCGCAACGGACATCCGGCTCGTGGATGTGTCCAGGGCAAGGACCTTCATGGAGGTCATCCTTTGAATATGCGTGTAATGTCGTTGTAGAAGGCAAACAGCATGAGCATTATCAGGATGAAGAGCCCTATCTGCTGGGCGATTTCACGGGGTCTCCCCTCCACGGGTTTACCGGTTATAGCCTCGATGAGGAAGAGCAGGAGATATCCGCCGTCCAAGACCGGGATAGGCAGCAGGTTGATAATGGCGAGATTGATGCTGATGAAGGCGATCAGGGAGACGAACGGCAGCAGACCGGCCTTGAATGTCTGCCCGGAAACCTGGGCTATCATGATCGGACCGCCGAGACTATCCTTGACGCTGATGGTGCCCTTGATCATCTTCGAAAATGCAATGCCCGTGAGCTCGATGATCTTGTAACACTGCTTGAATCCGTAGCCGATGCCGCTTATGGGACCATACCTCTTCACGGCAGTTTTATCACCTGAGCTGATCCCGATCATGGGCCGAGAGATCTGTTCGCCAAAGAGGTTTTTGCCCTTGGTCATGATGGGTGTCACATGCAGCATGAACACCTTGGAGTCACGCATGACCTCTATCTCTACACTCTTGCCCGGTGTCGAACTTTGAAGGGTGCTTGACACATCCTCCCATGCAGATACCTGCTTCTTGTTGATAGTCTGGACCATATCCCCGGGCAGCAAGCCTGACATATCGGCCGGTGAGCCTTTCTGCACATCGCCTACTATGGGCAGGAGGTAAGGTACGCCCACCCAGGAAATGGTTGTGTAAATGACCACGGCTAAAACAAAGTTCGAGAAAGGGCCGGCAAATACGATTGCCCCCTTAACGCCAAGCCCTTTATGTGAGAAGGACTTCTTTGGATCGATGTGGGTAAGCTGTTCCTTGTTATCCGGGTCTTCTCCCAGCATCTTGACATATCCGCCAAGGGGGAAAGCGGCTATCTGGTATTCCGTCTCGCCGATCCTCTTCTTGATCAGCGCCGGCCCGAAGCCTAAAGAGAACTTCAACACGCCGACGCCGTTTGCCTTTGCCATGATGAAATGGCCCAGTTCGTGGAAGAAGATCAGGATTCCAAGGACAATAATGAATGCTAAGATCGTGATCATGAAATGAACGCCTCTGCAGTCTCTCTTGATTTTCTGTCGAGTCTCATTACCTCTGCCGGACCTTCTACATCGGATTCGGCCAAGGTGTCCATGGTCTTTTTCACCACATGAGTAATCTCATCGAATCTGATCCGCCCTTGAATGAATGCATTCACCGCCACCTCGTCCGCTGCGTTCATGATGCAGGGCAGCACATCAGGCCTGCGCATAGCATGCCTGGCCAGGTCCAGTGCGGGGAACTTCTTAACATCAGGCGGGAGAAAATCCAGTCGCAGGGAGTTGACGAGAGACAGCGGCGTGAGTGGGAGCTTCAAACGATTCGGCCAGGACAAAGCGTATGAAATGGCCATGCGCATATCCGGCACTGAGAGCTGGGCCTTGATGCTTCTATCCACGAACTCCACCATGGAGTGGACAATGCTCTGCGGGTGGATTGTCACTTCAATTCTGTCCATGTCGACTCCGAAGAGCCAGCATGCCTCAATGATCTCGAGGCCTTTATTCATCATGGTGGCCGAGTCGATCGTGATCCTCCTGCCCATGGACCAGGTAGGGTGATGAAGGGCCTCTTCGGGTGTAATTGCCTTGAAGGTCTCTGCCGGCCTGTCCCTGAAAGGGCCTCCGGATGCGGTGAGGATGATGCGGCTGATGGATGATCTCTCTTCCCCGGCAAGACACTGAAACACCGCAGAGTGTTCGGAATCTACCGGGATGATCGGTATGCCTTTCTTGTCCGCTTCAGCCATCAGGAAGGCCCCGCCGATGACGAGTGACTCTTTGTTGGCAAGCGCCAGGGTTGCGCCCGAGCGAACCGTCTCCAGGGAAGGCAGGAAGCCTGCCGCGCCGGAGATGCCGTTTACCACGATATCGGGTTCAGCCCTCTTTATGATTTCCTCAGCAGCAGATTCGCCTTCAATGACATCACTACCGGATGGAAGTGGTTCCGATGGGGAAAGGATGCCGAGGTTCGTGACTCCGAATTCTTTTGCCTGGCCTGCAAGGAGCCTGATGTTGGACCCCGCAGTCAGCCCTACAAGCCGGAACTCGCCTGGACACATGCGGATGACATCCAGGGTTGACTCTCCGATGGAGCCCGTTGATCCGAGAACAACGACCTTTTTCATTCAGACTGCAACCTTGAGAATACCGTAGAGCAAACACCCCACGAACATGATGCCATCCATGCGGTCCAGCATCCCACCATGGCCGGGGATGAGGTTCCCCAGATCCTTGATCTGGAATTCCCGCTTGAACAGAGACGCGGTAAGGTCTCCCGCCAGGTCAAGAACGCCGATGCATGCGGACAGCAGGATCAGGAGCCAGACAGGATAGAAACCCTCCAGGGGATCCAACTGATAATAGACGATAACCTTATTATATATAAGAAAGACGGCATAGCCGAGTACGATGCTCGAACATATCCCGCCGATGAAGCCTTCCAGGGTCTTCTTTGGGCTGAGCCTGGGCGCTATTTTGCGGCTCCCGAGGTTCTTGCCCACATAGTATGCCCCGACATCGGATCCGAAGACACCGACAAGGCCGAAGATCATCCAGAATCTGCCGTCCATGCCCACCCTTAACAATACCCAGAATCCGATCAATGCCATGGGATAGATCAGACCTGCCAGGGAATAGACAAGATCTTTAGCGCCTGCCCTGTTCTTCTCAAAGAGGAAGAGTGATGTGATCATGAGGATGACACCCGTGACGCCCACCACAAGAAAGCACCCGGCCATGTCTCCCTTATAGGCAAAAAGGAGGAACGGGACAGACGCGACAATGGCTACCAATGCCAGTGCTAAGGCGCTGGGGCTGATGGCCACCCGGAACAGCTCATACATGCATATGGGCACCACCAGCATGGCGATAAGCAGCAATGCCCAGGCAGGACCGAAGACAGCAGGGATGGCGAAGATAATAATAAGGATAAGCGCCCCCATGATTCGTTTCATATGAGAGAGCCCCCCACCTGTTCGCCTGTCATGCCGAAGCGCCTCTGTCTGCTCGTAAACCACATGATGGCTTCATCCAGGGCATTCTCATTGAAATCGGGCCAGAGGATGTCGGTAAAGTAGATCTCGGTATAGGCCAGCTGCCACAGCAAAAAATTGCTCACCCGGCGCTCTCCTCCTGTCCTGATGAGAAGGTCAGGGTCGGGCATGAATGCGGTGTCCAGGGTGGAGGAAAAAGATTTTTCCGTAATCTCATCAGGGTTGATCCCGCTTGATACAAGCCTTTTCGCAGCCCTTACTATTTCATCGCGCCCCCCGTAATTCAGGGCAATGGCCAGGTGCAGGTCGTTGTTGTCTTTTGTCAAGTCAAGGGTCATTTTGATCTTGTCCTGGAGCTTCTTTGAAAACCGGGACATATCACCGATGATATGGATGCACACCCCGCTCGTCTTGAGTCGCTTTACCTCTTCCTCGATGAAGTGCTCAAGAAGATTAAAAAGGCCTTCGACCTCTTCCTTGGGCCTGCTCCAGTTCTCAGATGAAAAGGCGTACAGCGTGAGGTATTTGATGGCCCTTGCTTTTGCCGCCTCAACGATCCTCAAGGTGGCCCTTGCTCCCATTTCATGGCCCTTAAGCCGTGGAAGGCCCTGCCTCTGAGCCCACCTCCCGTTGCCGTCCATGATGATGGCGAGGTGGTTGACCTGGTTTTGCATGAGTGAACTTGTTAACACAGGGGGTATGGGGGGTCAACAATCAGTAGGGAGAGAATTTATGGGTGAACAGTGATCAGTGACCAGTGAATAGTGCAAAGCGAACCGTGCATAGGTCGCGTTTCAATCGCAGGGTCATTGCGAGGAGCTGAAGGCGACGCGGCAATCTCACACTAGGGTGGGTGGAGCGTCAGCGGAACTCACCTCTAATATCTCTTCCATTGAATAACCCATCGAATGGGGCTGGAACCAATTCATCATCTTGACAACTGCCAGCCATATATAAACGACAAAGCTCACCGGCGCGCGTCAGCGCGTCCGTGTGGATGCCCTTGTTCGCCTGATCACATCTGGCTATTCGTAGTGTGTCCACATACGGATGACTTTTACTGTTTTGATGTCATCAAGTATTTGGTAAATCAACCGGTGTTGGATGTTTATTCTCCTGGAACATGCTCCCGACAGATCTCCAAGAAGCTTCTCAAAAGGTGGGGGAGTCTGGTATGGATCTTCTTTAAGGATATCTAGCAGGTGCTCTGCCTGATGTTTTAGACCTGAATGTGCGATCTTCTTGGCATCTTTTTTTGCCTGTTTGGTAAAGACCAATCGCCAAGTCACCAGTCAAGATCCTCATTGCACTCCTCTACAGGAGTCTCAAGTCCCTTCTGAATAGATTCACGCATACCCGGAATAGAAGTGAGGTACAAAGTTTCCTGGATTGCTCGCCAATCCTCCTCTGAAATTAGCACTGCGGAACTTCTTTTGCCTACAATCTGAACCGGCTCATGGGATTCTTTCACCTCATCGACAAGGCTATATAATCGTTTTCTTGCTTCTGTTGCTGTAAGTGTAGCCATTATTATGAACCTCCTTAGCGTACGATATAGCGTACGCTACAAAACATCCAGTGTCAAGCTATTTGAAGGCGAATGCCTGCGTCAGTGGGAGCCGGCTTTTTCGGCGATCCACCGGAAATTGGGGACGACGGCAAGCACTACCTACCCCTTCTTACCCAGGATTGCCGCGATTTTCTGCGCAGGCGTGATGCAACTCTGTGGGGTTAAACTGAGATCAAATGCTTGATTGAGAACCTCCATCACGAGCAGCTCTGGTTTTACGGAATTGCCCCGTACCTTTAGCCCAAAGATTATGTCGGAGGCCTCAACACGGTAACCATTAAGATCTGCAACGTTTCTTGCGCCTTCTCCCAGTGGATTCCACTTGGCAAGAACGTTTGCGACAGCAGTGATTTGTTCTTCGTTCATTTGTGTCCTCTGTGTTCTGGTCACAATCTCGCCCAGAATTCCTGATATGGCATGACATGCTCATGCTTGGTTCGCCAATGTGCATCGATGCCGTCCCATCCGTTGCCTTGAAACACATGACCACACTCTGGACAAATGCGTGGCAAATCCTTATTTTGATTTTTATCGCAGCACGAACAGGATTTATTCATGAGTATCTCCTAGAGCCCCCAACACGAGCGTCAGCGGGAGCCGGATTTATCGGCGATCCGCTGCACGCACTCGTTCGGGAATCATCTTTTCCATACCATCCGTCCAATTGACACAAACTTGTTGACCGTCAAAGAACCCCGTTCGTTGCGGGCTTTTGATCCAGGACGCCTCAATTCTTTTTCTGTTTCTGGCCTCTTGGCCTCATGAATTTCCCGAACCTGAAAATCATGACCAAGTAACGCAAGCAGGACAACATCCCATTCTTTCTCCAGGTTGATACTGCCCAGTCGTTGGCCTGGCTTGGGATTATCCGCCATTGCTCGTGACTTGATCTGGATAAACTCTTCGCGACCGTCCACTCTTCGCACGGCATCGTACCCTGATTGCCTCACCGGTGCCCTATCCAATCCGAGCAACCGGCATGTCTCATGTTCGGCGATCTCGCCGGTAACACCGAGGGGGCGCCCGGTAGTTTCGTAGTATTGTTTTGCAACGATCCTGGCTTCTTCAATCAATTGATTTACGTAGTCGTTGTTATAGCTTTCATGCTGTTTGTGTGGATAGAGCCACCCCTTGATGATTCCGTCCCGGAAAAGAGCAGAGGCATATTCCTCAGAGCTCAGGTTCGACCTGTTTTTCCTTCGTTCGACAAGTCCCTTTCTCTCGGCGTCTGAATACGATTTAATGCATGCGGATTCATTGCCGTCGTGCTCAACGAAAAGCTGTTTCATGAGTTCCCGCTGTTTCATGGTTTACTTCCCGAACTATTACTATACCGACACCACGAATATTGATATTTGTGAATTCGGTATAAGTGGCTAATAGACACGGAATGTGGAAAAGATGTGGTGGCTAACCCATGACCGTGACAATATCTCCATTTCATAATATTATAGCCTACATGATATGATGGTCTGCCGTAAGATATTTAAATGGTCTAAAGAGCCAATTGCAAAAATTAAAAAGGTTCATCACAGTAAAGCATACTCGGCTCATTGAAGAGCACACAAAAGGGATATTCCACCACGAAGGACACGAAGAGCACGAAGAAGATCTAAAAACCAGAACAAACACTCTTGGATCCATTGAACCGGTCAACGATTTCAAAAGGCTTTCTTTCTTCGTGTCCTTCGTGGTGAGAACAATGGGCTGGGAAGAGGATGCAAACCACGAAAGTATGCTTCACAGAGAAGAACCATTAAAAAAGAGTCACCTCCGCGAAAGCGGGGGTCCAGAAGTCCATGAAGAGACTGGATTCGAAGCTTTCGTAGGAATGACATCCAAAGAGTTTTGCAATTACCTCTAAAGACTAAAATTACTCGGCCGGGTGGATGGAATGAAAGAAGGCATTGGGTGGCACGGGCCAAGGCTGGAGGCCTTGCCCGTGGGATTTATTTGTGGGTGTCATTGAATGAAACCTTCTCTACAGGATGAGATTGCCACGTCGCCTTCGGCTCCTCGCAATGACCCCAGAATAATACTAATAATATTCCTCTATGCAACGGTTCTTTCATTATCTGTTCACAGTCACTATTAAGTAATCGTTAATCACTATTCACTGTTAACTGATCACTGATCATTGGTCACTAAACACCCTGTATCTTCCGCCCCTTTTCAATCATTCTCCCAGCTCTGAAAAATTTATTTTTTGCCCCTTGACTTTCCCCTAATCATTGAGATACAGACTCTTGGTGCGCAAGCTATGGGTGCGCCCGGAAGGCTGGAGTAGCTCAATCGGTAGAGCAGCTGATTTGTAATCAGCAGGTTGCGGGTTCGAGTCCCATCTCCAGCTCCAGAGAGACTTCGGGAGGGGTTCCCGAGCGGCCAAAGGGAACAGACTGTAAATCTGTCGGCGAAGCCTACGGAGGTTCGAATCCTCCCCCCTCCACCATAAGAATGAGGGATTGCAGGAGACGTGAGTCGTTTATGACTGCACAATCCTAAGAAAATGATGCGGGAGTAGCTCAGTTGGCTAGAGCGTCAGCCTTCCAAGCTGAGGGTCGCGGGTTCGAATCCCGTTTCCCGCTCCATATCCCCTCTAGTTTTTGTGGAGACATGCCCACGTAGCTCAGTAGGTAGAGCACTTCCTTGGTAAGGAAGAGGTTTCCCCGGTTCGATCCCGGGCGTGGGCTCCACCTGAAAAGGCTTGTGCGGAGAAAAAAATTATAAAGGGGGAAGTACATGGCTAAGGAGACATTCAAGAGGACGAAGCCGCATGTGAATGTGGGGACGATTGGTCATATTGATCATGGGAAGACGACGTTGACGGCGGCGATCACGAAGCATTTGGCGAAGAAGGGCATG
This sequence comes from Desulfomonilia bacterium, assembly GCA_050014195.1. GTDB lineage: Bacteria > Desulfobacterota > Desulfomonilia > UBA1062 > UBA1062 > MWEI01. The sequence continues at coordinate 103,473 of JBEKDT010000006.1, forward strand.
GCCGAGTACGTGGCGTATGACCAGATAGATAAGGCTCCGGAAGAGAAGGAGCGAGGGATCACGATCAACACGGCGCATGTGGAGTATGAGACGGAGAAGAGGCACTATGCGCACATCGATTGTCCTGGACATGCGGACTACATCAAGAACATGATAACGGGAGCGGCGCAGATGGACGGGGCGATATTGGTGGTGGCGGCCTCTGACGGTCCGATGCCGCAGACGCGTGAGCACATTTTGTTGGCGAAGCAGGTGAATGTGCCGGCGATGGTGGTATTCATGAACAAGGTGGACCAGGTGGACGATCCGGAGTTATTGGAGCTGGTGGAGCTGGAGCTTCGGGAGCTTTTGAGTGCGTATGATTTTCCTGGGGACGAGATACCGATCATACGGGGGAGCGCGTTGAAGGCTCTTGAGACGGATGATTCGGATGGTGCGGATGCGAAGTGCATATTTGAGTTGATGGATGCGGTGGACAGCTACATACCCGAGCCGGTCAGGGACATAGACAAGCCGTTTTTGATGCCTGTAGAGGACATATTTACGATCAGCGGGCGCGGTACGGTGGTGACGGGCCGAGTAGAGCGCGGGATCATCAAGGTAGGGGACGAGGTGGAGATAATAGGGATACGACCCACGATCAAGACGGTGTGCACGGGCGTTGAGATGTTCCGGAAGACGCTGGATGAGGGTCGTGCCGGGGACAATGTAGGGGTGCTGATCCGTGGGACGAAGCGTGAGGAGGTGGAGAGGGGGCAGGTAGTGGCGAAGCCCGGATCGATCAATCCGCACGTGCATTTCAGCTCTGAGGTATATGTATTAAAGAAGGAAGAGGGTGGTCGTCACACGCCGTTTTTCACGGGGTACCGGCCGCAGTTTTATTTTCGGACGACGGACGTGACGGGGGACATCAAGTTGCCCGAGGGGGTGGAGATGGTGATGCCCGGGGACAACGTGACGATGGAAGTGACGCTGATAGCGCCTATAGCGATGGAAGAGGGGTTGAGGTTTGCCATTCGAGAGGGCGGCAGGACCGTGGCATCCGGCGTCATCGTCAAGGTCATCCCGGACTAAATAAGGTAGACATCCATGAGAGACATTATTACTTTGGCATGTTCCGACTGCAAGAGGCGTAACTATACGTCCACTCGGAACAAGAAAAAGACCACGGACAAGCTGGAGGTGAAGAAGTATTGTCCTTCCTGCAGGGTTCATACGCTCCACAAAGAGACAAAGTAAAACGTGCAGGCCAGTAGCTCTAATTGGCAGAGCGCCGGACTCCAAATCCGGATGCTGGGGGTTCGAATCCCTCCTGGCCTGCCAGTTTGGTTGGTAAGGAAGATATGGAAAACGAAAAATTAGCGGTAATCCTGAAGATCAAGCAGTTCTTCAAGGAAATCAGGGCCGAATGGGGCAAGGTCACCAAGACCGGCAGGAAAGAGGTTATGAGCGGGACGATTGCAGTGATCATCTTGAGCGTAATAATCTCGGTGTTCTTGGCCGTTATCGACGCAGGCCTGTCCCAAATGGTCAAGTTCATACTGAGTCTCGGGTAAAAGCCATGGATGAGAACTTAGAACATAAGTGGTACGTGGTACATACCCACTCAAATTACGAACACAAGGCGAAAAAGTCCTTGGAGGAACGCATCAAGGCCTTCAATTGCGAGGAATATTTCTCCGGAATCCTCGTACCCTCCGAGCAGATAAAGAAATCTGCCCCGGGAAAGAAGAAGACCTCGGCCAGGAAGTACTTCCCCGGGTATATTCTGGTCAGGATGGCCCTGACCGACAAGACCTGGCACGTGGTCATGAGTACGCCCAAGGTCACGGGCTTCGTGGGTGGCAGGACTACTCCGTCCACCATCCCCGATGTCGAGGTGGAGACCTTGAAGTCGCAGCTCGAAGAAGGCATGGAGTCGCAGTCCCTCAGGTGCGAATTCGCCGTGGGTGATGCGGTTATAGTCAATGAAGGTCCTTTCCAGAACTTCAGCGGCATTGTGGATGACTGCAAACCCGATAAGGGAAAGGTGCGCGTGCTCGTGAGCATATTCGGTCGCTCAACGCCCGTAGAGCTGGGATTCGAACAGATAACCAAGAAATAGACCATCAGAGGAAAGCATATGGCAAAGAAACTATTGGCAAAAATCAAGATTCATATCCCTGCAGGCGAGGCGAAACCCTCGCCCCCCGTCGGGCCCGCGCTGGGCCAGCACGGGGTGAACATCATGGAGTTCTGTAAGGCATTCAATACCGCAACGGACAAGCAGCGCGGATACAAGATCCCTGTTGAGATCTCCGTGTATGCGGATCGATCATTCACCTTCATCACCAAGAGCCCGCCGGCTTCAACACTGCTTCTGAAGGCGGCAGGCCTCGAGAAGGGATCATCGATCCCCAATAAGGACAAGGTGGGCAGGGTCACCAGGGACCAGGTAATCGAAATCGCGAAGCAGAAGATGAATGACCTCAATGCGCAGGACATGGACAATGCCGTCAATATCATTGCCGGCACCGCCCGGAGCATGGGGATCGAGATTGTAGACTGAAGGAGATACACGCTATGGCGAGGTGTGGCAAAAAATATGCTGAGGCGAGGAACAAGGTTGACCCTCAGAAGAAATACGCGCTGACCGATGCGCTCGCGCTGGTGATCGACAATGCCTATGCAAAGTTTGATGAGAGCGTGGACGTGGCCTTAAGGCTTGGGGTCGATCCCCGGCATGCCGACCAGATGGTCCGCGGCTCCGTGGTGCTTCCGCACGGTACGGGCAAGACCACAAGGGTCCTGGTGTTCGCCAGGGGTGAGAAAGAGAAGGAGGCCAAAGAGGCAGGGGCAGACTACGTCGGTGCAGAGGACATCGCCGAGAAGGTCCAGGGCGGGTGGCTCGATTTCGACAAGGTCATTGCTACGCCCGACCTGATGGGAACCGTGGGCAAGCTGGGAAAGGTCTTAGGCCCCAGAGGCATGATGCCGAACCCCAAGCTCGGCACTGTTACGTTCGATGTAACCAAGGCGGTCAGTGATATGAAGGCCGGCCGGGTTGATTTCCGCGTGGACAAGGTGGGCATCGTCCATTGCAGCGTCGGCAAGGTGTCCTTCGGCAAGGAGAAGATCTTTGACAACCTCAAGGTCCTGCTTGAGATGATCATGAAGCTCAAGCCGTCTTCTAGTAAGGGGACGTATGTAAAGGGCGTGGCCGTGTCCAGCACCATGGGTCCGGGTGTGAGGATTGATCCGTTTGAGGTTTCAAACATACTAAAGTAAATAAGTCCTGGTCAAAGACAGCGGGAGCACGCGTGAGCGTGCTTAAACATTCCCGCCGAGATCTGGGTATCCCCTAGGCACCCTTTGACAGGATTAATCCAAAAAAGAAAGGGGTGAGGTGTTTCATTGAAAAAGGACGAAAAAGAACAATTAGTGCAGGTCCTGCATGATGAGCTGGGAAAATCCCAGGCGTTTTTCGTGACCGACTACATGGGTTTGACCGTGGAGAAGATCACGAAGCTCAGGCGGGACATTAAAGGCGCAGGCGGTTCATACCAGGTCGTCAAGAATACCCTTCTCAGAAGGGCGTCCGTTGGGACGCCTGCAAAGGGCATCGAGCAGTTTTTTGTAGGGCCGACGGCTGTCGCTATTGCCAAGACGGATGCTGTTGCCGTTGCAAAGGCCCTGGTAAATTTTGCCAAGGACAACGATCAGCTCGAGATCCAGGCGGGCATGCTGGGCGAGCGGGCCATCACCGCTCTTGACATCCAGGAACTCTCTAAGATGCCGCCTAAGGAAGTGCTGCTGGCGAGGATGCTTGGTTCCCTCAACGCCCCGGTTTCAAACTTTGTGGGCGTGCTATCGGCCATTGTCAGACAGTTGGTTTATGTACTGAAAGCCATTGAAAACAAGAAAGCGTGAAGGAGTATAAAAATGTCACAGATTACCCGTGAGGATGTTATAAAATTCATCGAGAGCATGACCGTTCTCGATCTGTCGGAATTTGTTAAGCAACTTGAAGAGAAGTTCGGTGTTACTGCTGCCGCCCCGGTTGCCGCTGTTGCCGCCATGCCGGGTGCTGCCCCTGCCGCAGCTGTAGAGGAGAAGACCACCTTTGATGTGGTCCTTAAGGATGTAGGCCCGCAGAAGATCCAGGTCATCAAGGTCGTGCGCGCACTCACCGACCTTGGCCTCAAAGAGGCGAAGGATGCCGTTGAGGGAGTGCCCAAGACAGTGAAGGAGGGCGTAAACAAAGAGGAAGCCGAAGACGCCAAGAAGAAGCTCGAAGAGGTCGGTGCAGTCGTCGAGATTAAGTAGAGAACAGGTACACCCTGAGCGGGGGATAGGCTCAGCCTGTCCCCCCGCTGCTTCCCTCGTGTAGGAATCATAACTCTTAAAAAAGAGGAAGACTAAAAAAGATGATAGAAAGCATCCTTTTAAATCCGCAATTAAGGCGAAAGAACTTCGGAAAGAGGCAGACCATCCTGGACATACCCGACTTGGTTGAACTTCCGAAGTCGTCCTATAGCGCTTTTCTGCAAAAGGACATACCGCCGGAGAAAAGGAAGAACATCGGTCTTCAGCAGGTGTTCAAATCTGTATTCCCGATCAAGGATTTCAATGAGGACGCATCGCTAGAGTTCGTGGAATACCGGCTGGGTGAGTCGAAGTATGACATGGATGAATGCCTCCAGAAGGGCCTCACGTATGCCGCGCCGGTGAACCTCAAGGTGAGGCTCGTTGTCTATGACCGCGACGAGGAGTCGGGCACCCAGAGCATCAGGGATATAAAGGAGCAGGAGGTCTACTTCGGTGAGATACCGCTCATGACCCCGAGCTCCACCTTCATCATCAACGGTACCGAGCGGGTCATTGTAAGCCAGCTCCATCGGTCGCCCGGGATCTTTTTCGATAAGACCACGGCCCGGGCCGCCACGGGCGGGAGAGTCCTCTATTCGGCCCGGATCATCCCTGCCAGAGGCTCCTGGCTCGATCTGGACTTCGATGCGAAGAGCATCTTATATCTCAGGATCGACCGCCGCAGGAAGATGCCGGTGACTACGCTCATGAAGGCCATGAGTTTCTCGAACCAGGATGTCCTTGCCATCTACTACCCCAAGGAACGCTACACCTTCGAGAAGAAAGCGGTCCACAAGCATATCGACATAGAGAACCTCCTGGGGCTGAAGGTTGACTTCGATATTAAGCTGAAAGGTTCCGATGAGGCGGTTCTCAAGGCGGGACGCAAGGTCACGGCCAAGATCGCGAGCAAGTACAAGGGCAAGGTCTTCGAGCCCATTGTCATGGAAGAGAGCGAACTTTTAGGCAAGATCATAGCCGATGATATCGTGAACATGGAAACCGGCGAGATCATCGTGGACGCCAATGAGGAGATCACCGAAGAGCTCATTGAAAAGCTCCATGAACACGGCATCAAAGAGTTCAAGGCCATCTATTTTGATGAGATCACCTACAGCAGTTCGCTGAGCAAGACATTGGCCCTTGATAAAGTGGACACACCGGAAGAGGCCCTCATCGAAATATACCGACGCTTGAGGCCGTCGAATCCTCCGACCCTTGAGATAGCGACCCATTTCTTCGATAATTTGTTTTTCAACCCCTCCTACTATGACCTCTCCCGCGTGGGCAGGATGAAGATAAACCAGAAGCTTCATATCAGCGAGGAAGAGGCACCGCTTGACTATACGGTGCTCCGCAAGGAGGACATTCTCTTCACCGTGAAATACCTCCTGCAACTGAGAGACGGCATGCAGGGCAGGTCCGTGGATGACATCGACCACATGTCCAACCGCCGCGTACGATCCGTGGGCGAGCTCCTGGAAAACCAGTACCGGATCGGGCTGGTCCGGATGGAGCGGGCCATCAAGGAACGCATGAGCCTGCAGGACGTTGAGACCATGATGCCCAACAACCTCATCAACCCCAAGCCGGTGACCGCGGTCATCAGGGAGTTCTTCGGCTCGGGCCAGTTGAGCCAGTTCATGGACCAGACCAATCCGTTATCCGCCATCACCCACAAACGCAGGCTCTCCGCCCTGGGTCCCGGCGGACTCACCAGAGAGCGTGCCGTGTTCGAGGTGCGTGACGTGCACCCCTCCCACTACGGCCGCGTTTGTCCCATCGAGACGCCGGAAGGCCCGAATATCGGTCTCATCGTATCGCTCTCCACCTACGGACGCGTGAACGAGTTCGGGTTCATCGAGACCCCGTATTACGTGGTGAAGGGCGGGGTGGTTACCGATGAGATTCACTACTTAAGCGCCATTGAAGAAGATGAGCAGGTTATTGTTCAGGCAACCGAGCCCCTGGATGAAGATAGTAAGATCATTGCCGACTTGGTGCGCGTGCGCGTAAGGAACGGCCAGTACTCTACGGTCACCCGCGACCAGGTCACCTATATGGACGTGGCCACGAACCAGCTCTTTTCCGTGTCGGCAAACCTCATCCCATTTTTGGAGCATGACGATGCCAACCGGGCGCTCATGGGCTCCAACATGCAGCGCCAGGCAGTACCGCTGCTCTTCTCCAGGCCGCCCATAGTGGGAACCGGCATGGAGCAGCTTGTGGCCAGGGACTCGGGTGTGTGTGTAGTGGCCCACCGGCCCGGGACGGTGCAGGATGTGGACAGCCAGCGTATCGTCATCAAGGCCGACACCATGGGCAAGGACCGGGAGGACACCGGAATCGACATCTACCGGCTCACCAAATTCAAGCGTGCCAACCAGAACACCTCCTTTAACCAGAAGCCTATCGTGCGAAAAGGGCTGCACGTAGCCAGAAACGAGATCATTGCCGACGGCCCGGCTACCCGAAACGGTGAGCTGGCCCTGGGCAGGAATCTGATCGTCGCCTTCATGCCCTGGGGCGGCTATAACTATGAAGACGCCATCCTCATCTCTGAGCGAGTGGTGAAAGAAGACTTCTATACCTCGGTGCATATCGAGGAATTCGAGGTCATGGCCCGTGACGTCAAGCTCGGCAGCGAAGAGATCACACGGGACATACCGAATGCCGGCGAAGAGGCCTTAAAAGACCTCGATGACTCGGGCATTATCCGCATCGGCGCCGAGGTCAAACCCGGCGATATCCTGGTGGGAAAGGTCACCCCCAAGGGCGAAACCCAGCTCTCTCCTGAGGAGAAACTGCTGCGCGCCATCTTCGGCGAGAAGGCCAGCGAAGTGAAGGACACCTCCTTAAGGGTCCCGCCCGGCATCGAGGGAACCATCATTGACGCTCGCGTCTTCAACCGCAGAGGACAGGATAAGGACGAGCGGACACTCCAGATCGAGCATATGGAGATCGATAAGCTGAGGAAGGACCAGGAAGACGAGATCGCAATCATCGTTGATGGAGGCAGGAACAGGCTTGAAGACCTGCTCATCGGCAAAAAGCTCTCAGGGCCGATGCTCTCCCATCTGGGCGACACCATCATCGCCAAGAAGGGGAATGTCATCAAGAAGGAGATGCTCGACCAGCTGAGGATAGACGATTTCAAAGACATCCGCGTCGCAGAAGGAAATGAGGTTGAGCAGGAGATCGAGAAGGTCATCACGAGGGTGGACCATCAGAAGAAGCTCATCCTGGACTTCTATGACTCCAAGATCGAAAAGCTCTCCGCCGGAGACGATCTGCCGCCCGGTGTGAACAAGATGGTGAAGGTCTATGTAGCCATCAAGCGCAAGCTATCGGTCGGCGACAAGATGGCCGGCCGCCACGGCAACAAGGGCGTCATCTCGCGGATACTCCCCGAGGAGGACATGCCCTTCTTTACCGACGGTAGGCCGCTGGACATCGTACTGAACCCCTTAGGCGTACCTTCGCGCATGAATGTCGGCCAGATCCTTGAAACACACCTCGGCTGGGCCATGCACGGCATCGGCGAGGTGATCAACAAGATGATAGAAGAGAAATATCCGGACGAGGAGCTCAAGGGCATGCTCAAAAAGGTCTATGGCTCAAAGAAGATAAGCAGGATACTTGAGAAGGCCTCCCGCGAAGAGCTCCTTGAGCTTGCCAGCAAGATCAAGGAGGGCGGGCTCACCGTATCGGTACCGGTGTTCGATTCCGCAACGGAAAACGACATAGCCGGCATGTTCAAGCTGGCAGGCATAACGGACGGCGGACGTGTCACCCTGTACGACGGCAGGTCCGGAGAGCCCTTTGACTCTAAGGTCACCGTAGGCATCATGTACATGCTCAAGCTCCACCATCTGGTGGATGACAAGATCCATGCCCGGTCCATCGGCCCGTACTCACTCGTCACCCAGCAGCCTCTTGGCGGCAAGGCCCAGTTCGGCGGCCAGCGCCTGGGAGAGATGGAGGTCTGGGCCATCGAGGCCTATGGCGCCGCCTACACCCTGCAGGAGTTTCTCACGGTCAAGTCCGACGACGTGGCCGGCAGGACCAGGATGTACGAGTCCATCGTCAAGGGCCAGCATGAGCTGGAGCCCGGAATACCGGAGTCATTCAACGTTCTCACGAGAGAACTCAAAAGCCTGGGCCTCGATATCTCATTGATCGAGGGGCAAGGCCAACACTAAGGGGGGATAACATTGGAAGACTTATACAGCTATTTTGAGAAACCCAAGGATCCTTCCAACTACATGGCGGTTCGCATCGGGCTGGCATCGCCCGAGAAGATCCTGGCGTGGTCCTACGGCGAGGTGAAAAAGCCCGAGACCATCAATTACCGGACCTTCAAGCCGGAGCGCGACGGGCTTTTCTGCGCACGCATCTTCGGACCCATCAAGAGCTACGAGTGCATCTGCGGCAAATACAAGCGCATGAAGCACCGGGGAGTGGTCTGCGAGAAGTGCGGGGTCGAGGTGATCGATTCGAGGGTCCGCCGCGAGCGCATGGGCCACATCGAGCTTGCAACGCCCGTCGCCCATATCTGGTTCTTAAAGAGCCTGCCCAGCAAGATAGGCGCCCTGCTGGACCTCTCCATCAAAGAGCTGGAGCGTGTGCTGTATTTCGAGAGCTACATCGTCACCGATGAGAAAGACACGCCCTTCCACAAGGGTGAGCTCTTAACCGAGGACAAGTTCCGGCAGGCCGTGGATAAATACGGCATAGGCAGCTTTTCAGCCAAGATGGGGGCAGAGGCCGTGGATGAGCTCATCAAGGATCTCGATATCCTGAACCTCTCCATCACCCTTAAGGACGATACCCAGAAGACCAAGAGCGAGGCCAAGAAGAAAAAGCTCTCACGCCGTTTGCGCATGGTCAATGTCTTCAGGGGCATTGAGCCTTCCGACCTCATGGCCTTTATCGAGGACCGCTTCCATCTGGAGAAGGATGAGCAGTTCCGGCGCGCCCTGGGTGAGTTCCTGACCGAGTGCCGCAAGATCGTCAAGCGCTGGGATGAGGCGACGACCTACGAGGAAAAGAAGACCATCATCCCCAGGGTCAACGAGGTGATCGAGAGGCTTGTCGAGTCCAGGCGGCTTTCCCATGATGAGATCGACTACATCAAACCATGGCAGGACCCTTCCTGGATGATCCTCAAGGTCATACCGGTGCTGCCGCCCGACTTAAGGCCCCTGGTCCCGCTGGATGGCGGCAGGTTTGCCACATCCGACCTGAACGACCTCTACCGCAGGGTCATCAACCGGAATAACCGTCTGAAGAGACTTATAGAACTCAACGCCCCGGACATCATCCTACGTAATGAGAAGCGCATGCTCCAGGAGGCGGTGGACGTGCTTTTCGACAACGGCAGGCGGGGACGCGTCATCACCGGTGCCAACCGCAGGCCGTTGAAGTCGCTCTCCGACATGCTCAAGGGCAAGCAAGGCCGCTTCAGGCAGAACCTCTTAGGCAAGCGTGTGGACTACTCGGGCCGTTCGGTCATTACCGCAGGCCCTGACTTGAGGCTCCACCAGTGCGGCCTGCCCAAGAAGATGGGCATCGAACTTTTCAAGCCCTTCATCTACAACAAGCTTGAAGAAAAAGGATATGTAAGTACCATAAAGAGCGCAAAGAGGATGGTGGAGAACGAGACCCCCGAGGTCTGGGAATGCCTGGCAGAGGTGGTGCAGGAATACCCGGTCATGCTGAACCGCGCACCTACGCTGCACCGGCTCGGCATCCAGGCCTTCGAGCCCATTCTGATCGAGGGCAAGGCCATCCAGCTGCACCCTCTGGTCTGTACGGCGTTCAACGCCGACTTCGACGGCGACCAGATGGCGGTCCACGTTCCTCTGTCCATAGAGGCCCAGGTGGAAGCCCGTGTGCTCATGATGTCTACAAACAACATCCTGTCCCCTGCACACGGCAAGCCCGTCATCGCGCCCACCCAGGACATTGTGCTCGGCATCTACTACCTCACCCGTGAGAAGCCGGATGCCAAAGGCCAGGGTATGGTGTTCTTCGGACCGGATGAAGTGCGGGCCGCCTATGATGGAGGAGTGGCCTCCATTCATGCAAAGATAAAGGTGCGCATGGAGGGCACATACGTCGACACCACGGTGGGAAGGATCATCTTCAGGGACATCGTCCCTTCCGACATCCCCTTCGAGGCCATCAACAAGCCCATGACCAAGAAGGCTCTAGGCGAACTGGTGGACACCTGTTTCAGCCTGGCAGGCGATAAGAAGACCGTGCTGCTGGCCGACCGCATAAAGGATCTGGGCTACTTCTATGCCACCAAGGCCGGCATCTCCATAGGCATAGAGGACATGAAGATCCCCAAGTCCAAGGGAGAGATCATCGGGAAAGCCAAGGATGACGTGTCCCAGATCATCAACCAGTACAACGAGGGTCTTATCACCGACGGTGAGCGGTACAACAAGATCGTGGATATCTGGACCAAGGTGACCGACCATATCGCTCTGGACATGATGGAGACCATCAAATCCGACACCATCAAGCTCAAAGACGGGACCACCATAGAGACCCCGTCCTTCAACCCCATATTCATGATGGCGGATTCAGGGGCACGCGGCTCCGCCCAGCAGATCAGGCAGCTGGCCGGCATACGCGGACTCATGACCAAGCCCTCCGGCGAGATCATCGAGACTCCCATCGAGTCCAACTTCAGAGAGGGCCTGGATGTCCTTGAATACTTCATCTCCACCCACGGTGCCAGAAAGGGTCTTGCGGACACGGCCCTAAAAACCGCCAACTCCGGTTACCTCACCCGAAGGCTCGTGGATGTGGCTCATGACGTCATCGTCACGGAAGAAGACTGCGGAACTTTAGACGGCATCGAGATGGAGGCACTCGTTGAAGGCGGCGAGATCATCCAGAACCTGGGCGAAAGGATCCTCGGCAGGGTTACCTTGGACGACATCCGAGACCCGTACACCGGTGACGTTCTTGTCCCTGCCAACACCATGATCGCGGAAACGCACGTGAAGTTGATCGACGATGCGGGCATCGAGAAGGTCATTGCCCGTTCGGCCCTTTCCTGCCGCTCCAAGCACGGTATATGCGCCAAGTGCTACGGTAAGGATCTTGCGCGCGGCAGGATGGTGAACATCGGAGAGGCCGTAGGCATTATTGCGGCCCAGTCCATCGGCGAGCCCGGAACCCAGCTCACCATGAGGACGTTCCACGTGGGTGGTACGGCCATGGTCGTGGAGCAGTCGAGCATCAAGTTCAGCCATGCAGGCACCGCCAGGTACAAGGAACTTAAGGTTGCCATGGGCAGGGAAGGTGAACTGGTGTCCATGAACCGCAATGGGTTTGTGACCCTGGTGGACGAGAATGGACGCGAGCGCGAGACCTATGCAATCGTATACGGCGCCAAGGTGAAGGTACAAGACGGCCAGAAGGTCGAGGTCGGGACACTCTTGGCGGAATGGGACCCCTATACCCTGCCCATCCTCACCGATGTAGCCGGTCATGCGAAGTTCCAGGACATGGTGGAAGAGATTACGGTCATGGAGCACATCGACGAGGTGACGGGCCTGTCCCGCTCGGTCATCATCGAGCCTAAGGACCCTGAGCTGAGGCCCAGAATCATGGTAACGGATGATGCAGGCAAGATCCTGAAGATCCCGGGCACCAAGAACCAGGCGAGGTACAACCTGCCTGTGGGTGCGCATATATTTATTAAGGAAGGGGACGAGGTATTTGCGGGCGACGTGCTCGTGAAGATCCCGCGCGAGACCACCAAGACCAAGGACATCACGGGCGGACTGCCGCGCGTGGTGGAGCTCTTCGAGGCGAGACGACCCAAGGAGTGCTCCGTGGTCAGCGAGATCGACGGCGAGGTTTCATACGGAAAGGACACCAAGGGCAAGCGCAAGGTCACTGTCACCCCCGAGCTCGGCCAGGCCAAGGACTATATGATCCCCAAGAGCAAGCACGTCTCGGTGCACGAGGGTGACTTCGTACGGGCCGGCGAACCGCTCATGGACGGGGCCGTGGACCCCCACGACATCCTCCGCATCAGGGGCGAGAAGGACCTTGCCAAGTACCTGGTGAACGAGGTCCAGGAGGTGTACCGCCTCCAGGGCGTGCGTATCAACGACAAGCACATCGAGGTCATAGTCCGCCAGATGCTCAAGCGCGTAAAGATCAAAGACCCTGGCGACTCCGATACCATCGAAGGGGAATATGTAGACAAGTTCCTCTTTGAAGAGGAGAACCAGCGCGTGGTCGGCCAGGGGCAGACGCCCGCCATTGCCGAGCCGTTCCTGCTGGGGATCACCAAGGCATCGCTCAACACCGAGAGCTTCATCTCGGCCGCCTCCTTCCAGGAGACCACGCGCGTGCTGACCGAAGCAAGTGTGGAAGGAAAGGTGGATCACCTGGTGGGTCTCAAGGAGAACGTCATCATGGGCCGCCTCATTCCGGCGGGTACCGGATTCCCTGTTTACCGCAAGGTGGATATCGAGCTCGCCGATCAGGAAATCCTTGAAGATGATTTCGTATAGAAAGTCCTTGACAGGAGAAGGGTTGGATTGTTAGAAGACTGCGGCTATCTGAGCATGGATTAAGGAATTTTTTCCTATTGATGACACTAAGAGGATAGAAAGAAATGCCCACACTGAATCAGCTTGTGAGGAAAGGCAGAAAGACCATCGAGAAGCGTCAGAAGACGAGGGCCCTACAGGCATGCCCCCAGAAGAGGGGCGTCTGTGTGAGGGTCTACACCACGACCCCCAAGAAGCCCAACTCGGCCCTGAGAAAGGTTGCCCGTGTGCGGCTTACCAACGGTTATGAGGTGACCTCGTATATCCCGGGCGAAGGCCACAACCTCCAGGAACATTCAGTGGTGCTGATCAGGGGCGGCCGTGTCAAGGACCTGCCCGGTGTTCGCTATCACATCATCCGTGGCGTCATGGACTCCGAAGGAGTGCAGGAGCGCCGTAAAGGCCGGTCCAAGTACGGCACCAAGAGACCCAAGTAGAGGTTTTTCATGCCAAGGAAAAAGAGAGGAAGCCTGAAGAGGGGGATCTCATCGGACCCGAAGTTCGGTGACATCAACGTGGCAAAGTTCATCAACTGCCTCATGTGGGACGGAAAGAAGTCCGTGAGTGAGATGATCTTCTATGAGACATTGGAGCTCCTCGGCTCCAGGACCAAGGAAGACCCGCTTGAGGTATTCACCAAGGGATTCGACAATGTGAAGCCCTCCCTGGAGGTCCGATCCCGCAGGATCGGCGGCGCCACCTACCAGGTACCTCAGGAGGTTCGGCCCGACAGGAGGGACATGCTTGCCAGGAGATGGATCATCAATGCCGCACGCGAGCGCTCCGAACATACCATGAGCGAGCGGTTGGCCGCCGAACTCCTGGACGCATACAACAACAGGGGAACTTCCATTAAGAAGAAAGAAGACACGCACAAGATGGCGGAGGCCAACAAGGCGTTTGCACATTATCGCTGGTAAGGATTATTGTTGTGAAGAGATCAGTCCCGATAGAGAGACTCAGGAACATCGGTATCATGGCCCACATCGATGCGGGCAAGACCACGACTACCGAGCGCATCCTCTACTATACGGGGCGGAGCTACAAGATCGGCGAGGTGCATGACGGCCAGGCCACCATGGACTGGATGGAGCAGGAGAAGGAGCGCGGCATCACCATTACCTCGGCCGCCACGACCTGTTCCTGGAAAGACCACATCATCAACATCATCGATACCCCCGGCCACGTGGACTTCACTATCGAAGTGGAGCGCAGCTTACGCGTGCTTGACGGGGCCGTGGCCGTCTTCTGCGCCGTAGGCGGCGTAGAGCCTCAGTCCGAGACGGTCTGGAGACAGGCTGAGCGTTATAAAGTCCCCAGACTCGCCTTTGTCAACAAGATGGACCGTGTCGGGGCCGACTTCCTGAATGTAGTAAGCCAGATCAAGAACAAGCTCGGGGCCAATGCCGTGGCACTCCAGCTCCCCATGGGGCAGGAGGAGCACTTCGCAGGCATCATCGACCTCGTCGAGATGAAGGCCGTCACCTTTGACGAATCCAGCAAGGGTGCAAGTTACGGCTTTATCGATATACCGTTCGAGTACAAAGACATCGCAGATGAATACCGCGAGCGCCTCGTTGAATCACTCTGCGACGCCGATGATGCCATTATGGTGGCATACCTGGCGGGCGAGCAGATCGGAAACGAAGCCATCAAAAAGGCCGTTAAGAAGGGCACGCTCTTAGGCCTGGTAACGCCGGTTCTCTGCGGGTCGGCCTTCAAGAACAAGGGTGTGCAGCCGATGCTGGATGCCGTTGTGGACTACCTGCCGTCGCCTGTAGAGGTCGGTGCCGTCAAGGGAAAGAGCGAAAGCGGTGAGGATGCGAGCCGTAACCCAAGGGACGATGAACCCTTCTCCGCGCTGGCCTTTAAGGTGATGAACGACCCGTACGTGGGACAGCTCACCTTTATCCGCGTGTACTCGGGCGTGCTGAATTCGGGCGATACCATCTATAACTGCAGCACGACCAAGAAGGAACGCATCGGAAGGCTCGTGCGGATGTATGCCGACAAGCGCGAGGAGATAAAGACGCTGTGTACGGGTGAAATCGCTGCAGTATTAGGACTCAAAAACACCATCACGGGCCACAGTCTGTGTGACCCTGATAAGCCCATTATCCTGGAGTCCATGGACTTCCCGGAACCGGTCATATCCATTGCCATCGAGCCCAAGAGCAAGTCCGACCAGGAAAGACTGGGCTTTGCGCTTTCCCGGCTTGCCATGGAGGACCCGTCCTTCAGGGTGCAGTCCGATCGTGAGACCGGCGATACACTCATCTCGGGCATGGGCGAACTCCATCTGGAGATCATTGTGGACAGGCTTAAGAGGGAGTTCAGCGTTGAGGCCAATGTCGGCAAACCCCAGGTGGCTTACCGTGAGACCATCACCAAGACCGTTCGGGAAACCGTCAAGTACGTCAAACAGACCGGCGGTCACGGGCAGTACGCCCATGTGGTCATATCCGTGGAGCCCCTGGAGCCGGCATCAGGTTTCGAATTTGTGAACAAAATCGTAGGCGGCGTGATACCACGCGAATACATCCCTGCAGTAAAGAAGGGGATTGAAGAGTCTCTGGTGATAGGGCCCATTGCCGGATATCCTGTCCAGGACATGCGGGTATCGCTCCTCGACGGGTCGTTCCACGAGGTGGATTCCTCCGAGCTTGCCTTCAAGATCGCAGGCTCCATGGCACTCAAGAACGCACTCAAAAAGGCAGGCCCCATCATGCTCGAGCCCATCATGGACGTCGAGTCGGTCTGCCCTGTTGACTATGTAGGAGATGTGATCAGCGACCTCTCTTCCCGGAGGGGCAAGGTGCTCGGCATGGACACCCGCTCCGATGTCAGGGTAGTGGCCGCCCAGGTCCCGCTGGCTGAGATGTTCGGCTATGCAACCGCGCTGCGCTCCTTGACCCAGGGCCGGGCAACCTTTACCATGCAGGTATCCCACTATGAGCCGGTGCCGGGGAACATCTCCGATACGTTAAAAGTTTCCAGAGGAGGGCAACTCTATGGCTAAGGAGACATTCAAGAGGACGAAGCCGCATGTGAATGTGGGGACGATTGGTCATATTGATCATGGGAAGACGACGTTGACGGCGGCGATCACGAAGCATTTGGCGAAGAAGGGCATGGCCGAGTACGTGGCGTATGACCAGATAGATAAGGCTCCGGAAGAGAAGGAGCGAGGGATCACGATCAACACGGCGCATGTGGAGTATGAGACGGAGAAGAGGCACTATGCGCACATCGATTGTCCTGGACATGCGGACTACATCAAGAACATGATAACGGGAGCGGCGCAGATGGACGGGGCGATATTGGTGGTGGCGGCCTCTGACGGTCCGATGCCGCAGACGCGTGAGCACATTTTGTTGGCGAAGCAGGTGAATGTGCCGGCGATGGTGGTATTCATGAACAAGGTGGACCAGGTGGACGATCCGGAGTTATTGGAGCTGGTGGAGCTGGAGCTTCGGGAGCTTTTGAGTGCGTATGATTTTCCTGGGGACGAGATACCGATCATACGGGGGAGCGCGTTGAAGGCTCTTGAGACGGATGATTCGGATGGTGCGGATGCGAAGTGCATATTTGAGTTGATGGATGCGGTGGACAGCTACATACCCGAGCCGGTCAGGGACATAGACAAGCCGTTTTTGATGCCTGTAGAGGACATATTTACGATCAGCGGGCGCGGTACGGTGGTGACGGGCCGAGTAGAGCGCGGGATCATCAAGGTAGGGGACGAGGTGGAGATAATAGGGATACGACCCACGATCAAGACGGTGTGCACGGGCGTTGAGATGTTCCGGAAGACGCTGGATGAGGGTCGTGCCGGGGACAATGTAGGGGTGCTGATCCGTGGGACGAAGCGTGAGGAGGTGGAGAGGGGGCAGGTAGTGGCGAAGCCCGGATCGATCAATCCGCACGTGCATTTTAGTTCCGAGGTATATGTATTAAAGAAGGAAGAGGGTGGTCGTCACACGCCGTTTTTCACGGGGTATCGGCCGCAGTTTTATTTTCGGACGACGGACGTGACGGGGGACATCAAGTTGCCCGAAGGGGTGGAGATGGTGATGCCCGGGGACAACGTGACGATGGAAGTGACGCTGATAGCGCCGATCGCGATGGAAGAGGGATTGCGTTTCGCCATTCGAGAAGGCGGCAGGACCGTGGCATCCGGCGTCATCGTCAAGGTCATCCCGGACTAAATTTAAGGATATCGAGAAGAAAACAGGAGTAGACACGATGGAGACCCAAAGGATACGCATACGACTGAAAGGTTACGACCACAAGCTCATAGACCAGTCTGTGCAGGAGATCGTAGATGCGGCACGCAGGACCGGTGCCAGGGTGGCCGGGCCCATCCCCCTGCCCACGAAGATCGAGCGCTTCTGTGTCTTGAGGTCTCCTCACGTGGATAAAAAATCAAGGGACCAGTTTGAGATCCGCACCTTCAAGCGGCTCCTGGACATCCTTGACCCCACCCAGCAGACCGTGGACTCTTTGATGAAGCTGGATCTCTCGGCCGGGGTGGATGTGGAGATCAAGCTCTAAGCCAATATGGAGACAGCCATGATCAAGGGTATAATCGGAAAAAAGCTCGGTATGAGCCAGATGTTCAATGAGAACGGGGATCTTGTCCCGGTAACGCTCATTTTAATAGGGCCCTGTTATGTCGTCCAGAAGAAATTCAAGGACAGGGACGGCTATGACGCCCTGCAGCTCGGCTTCGGCGAGAAGAAGGAAAAGCGTGTAAGCAAGCCGGACAAGGGGCACCAGGAAAAGGCAGGGAAGGGATTTTTCTATAACTTGCGTGAAGTGGCATGCGACGACGTGAATACCGTGGAAGTCGGCCGGGAGATCAAGGTGAGTGAGGTCTTTGCCAAGGGAGAAGACATCAAGATCACCGGCATCTCAAAGGGCAAGGGATTTGCCAGCGTTGTCCGCAGGCACGGATTCGGCGGTTTGCCGGGAAGCCACGGCTCGCTCATTCTGAATGAAACGGGCTCCATAGGCACCAATACCTCGCCGGGCAAGGTTATCAAGAACAAGAAGATGCCGGGCCACCTGGGCAACAAGCAGGTCACGGTCAAGGGTTTGAAGGTAGTGGATATCCAGGAAGAAAAGAATATGATAGCGATCCGCGGAGCAGTACCCGGTAGCAAGGGACAGCTCGTTATATTGAGGAAGCAAGAGGGTTAAGCCATGCCGGTTGTTGATGTGTTCAACGTTGCAGGTGATAAGGTTAAAGAGATCCGGCTCGATGATGCAATATTCGGGTGCGAGGTGAAGTCCCACCTGATTTATGATGCCGTTATCTGGCAGAGGGCCAATAGAAGGGCTGCAACCGCCAAGACTAAGACCCGCACCGAGGTGTCGGGCGGCGGTAAGAAGCCCTGGAAACAAAAAGGGACGGGCCGCGCCCGGGCAGGCACCAACCGCTCGCCTTTGTGGAGGCACGGAGGCGTGATCTTCGGCCCGAACAACAGGAATTACGTCATCGGCCTGCCCAAGAAGGTCCGCAGGCAGGCGTTATGCTCGGCATTAAGCATGAAGACACATGAGAACATGCTCAAGGTCGTGGATGTAATCGAGTTTGCCGAGCCCAAGACCAAGCAGTATGTGAAGGCCCTTGGTGCATTGGGCATGGAAAATTCACTGGTGGTCGTCGGCGGTGCGGACCCGAACGTTTTATTGGCATCCAGGAACCACGCCAAGAGCAAGCTTTTGGATGTAAAGGGCCTGAATGTCTATGACATCCTCAAATACAAAGGCCTGGTGATCGACCTGAAGGCCGTCGAGCTCATCGAAGAGAGGCTGAAGTCATGAAGACTGCAAGTAGCATACTCAAGCGGCCGCTCGTCACGGAAAAAGGGACTCAGCTCAGAGAGAAGGATAACAAGGTGGTCTTCTCCGTGGCGAAAGACGCCAACAAGATCGAGATCAAGCAAGCCGTGGAAGAGTTGTTCAATGTACATGTCGAAGACGTCAAGACCATGGTCATGAAGGGAAAAATAAAGCGCTGGGGATACCGACCCTACCAGCGCTCCGATTGGAAGAAGGCGATCGTCACGCTGAAAGCCGGCGAGACCATCGAATTCTATGAAGGGGTATAACCGATGAGCATACGCGGCTTCAAACCAACATCGGCGGGCAGGCGCTCCATGACGGTCTCCACCTTTGATGAGATCACGAAAGTCGAGCCCGAGAAATCGCTCACCTTCCGCCTCAAGAAGAACAGCGGCCGGAACAATCTGGGCCGTATCACAGTGCGCCATCAGGGCGGCGGGAGCACGAGACTCTACCGTATCATCGACTTCAGACGCGACAAGGTGGGCGTGCCCGGCAAGATCATGACCGTCGAGTACGATCCCAACCGCTCCGCTCGGATATCGCTTGTGCAGTACACGGACGGCGAGAAGCGCTATATCCTCTGGCCGGAAGGCTTGAGCGTGGGCAGCACGATAATCACCTCGGAAGAGGCGGAGATCAGGACGGGCAATGTCCTGACCCTAAAGGCCATGCCGCTCGGTACATTCGTCCATAATGTCGAATGCAAGCTTGGTAAGGGCGGTCAGCTTATCCGTTCCGCCGGGACCTACGGACAGGTGCTCGCCAAGGAAGGCGGCTACGTGCAGATAAAGATGCCCTCGGGAGAGGTGCGCAAGGTCTTTGCCGAGTGCAAGGCCACCATCGGCCAGGTGGGTAATGTCAGCCACCAGAACATCACCATCGGCAAGGCGGGCCGGAAACGCTGGCTTGGTATCAGACCTACGGTGCGCGGTGTTGCCATGAACCCTGTGGATCATCCGCACGGCGGCGGCGAAGGCCGGGTGAAGGGTAATCATCCGGTGACCCCATGGGGCGTTTCCACCAAAGGTCACAAGACCAGGAAACGCACGAAGGACTCTAATAAGTACATCGTGAAGAGGAGGAAGTAAGCCGTGTCCCGTTCACTGAAGAAAGGGCCGTTTATCGATGACCACCTTCTGAAGAAGGTTCTCCAGGCCCAGGAGTCAGGCAGCCGTAAGGTTATCAAGACCTGGTCGAGGCGCTCGGTCGTCCTCCCTGAGTTCGTGGGGCTCACCTTTGCCGTGCACAACGGCAAGAAGTTTGTCCCCGTATATTGCACTGAAGAAATGGTTGGGCACAGGCTCGGAGAATTTTCTCCGACCCGCACCTTCTACGGCCATGCCGGCGACAGAAAGTCATCGAGAAAGGGGTAGGCCATGGAGGCGAAAGCGATTTTAAGACACACCAGGGTCTCTCCCCAGAAGACGAGACTCCTTGCGGACCAGGTAAGAAGCAAGCAGATCGCGGATGCCCTGCGCATGCTCAATCTGCTCGGCACCAAGCGCGCCCGTATCATTGCCAAGGTCCTGAATTCGGCTGTGGCCAACGCGATGCATACCGGCATGATGGATGTGGATAATCTCTATGTGAAGTCGATCCAGATCGACGAGGGTCCGACCACGAAGAGGTTTAGGCCCCGCGCCCAGGGCAGGGCCAACAGGATCATCAAAAGGACTTCGCACATAGCCGTTGTTCTTGAAGAGCTTTAGGAAAGGGGTCGATAAGTGGGACAGAAGATTCATCCGTACGGGTTTCGGCTCGGGGTCACCAAGGACTGGAAGGCCAAGTGGTATGCAGAGAAGAGTTTCGGAGGCCTGTTCGTGGAAGACCGCGGGATACGCAACTTCATCAACAAGAATTTAAGCCATGCAGGGATCTCAAATATCATCATCGAGCGGGCGGCCAACAAGGTGAAACTTGTCATCTATACCGGCAGGCCAGGCCTTGTGATCGGCAGGAAGGGTCAGGGCGCTGAGACGCTCAAGAACGACCTCGCCAAGTTCGTGCACAAGGAGATCATGCTGGAGATCAAGGAAGTCAGACGTCCCGAGACCGATGCCCAGATCGTGGCGGAAGGTATTGCAAGCCAGCTCGAGCGCAGGGTCGCGTACCGCAGGGCCATGAAGAGGGCCGTGAGCCAGGCCTTACGGATGGGCGCACAGGGCATCAAGGTGGCCTGTGCGGGCAGGCTTGCAGGCGCCGAAATCGCACGCAGGGAGTGGTATCGGGAAGGGCGTGTGCCGCTCCACACACTTCGCAGCGATGTGGACTACGGCTTCAAGGAGGCCTTCACCATGTACGGGGTCATCGGCGTGAAGGTGTGGATATACCACGGTGACATCATGAAGAAGGCCGAAGAGGCGAGCGCGTAAAGGGAGATTTTAAAACCATGTTGATGCCGAACAAGGTAAAGCATAGAAAACAGATGCGGGGCCGCATGAAGGGGAGCCCCGAGCGGGGGGCACGGGTGGCCTTCGGGACATACGGCCTGCAGACATTAGAGCCCCACTGGATTACGGCCAGACAGATAGAAGCGGCACGTGTCGCCATCACCCGTTTCATCAAGAGGGGCGGCAAGGTATGGATCAGGCTTTTCCCGGATAAGCCCATCACCAAGAAGCCCGCTGAGACGCGTATGGGAAAGGGCAAGGGTGCGCCGGAAGAGTGGGTTGCACCGGTGAGGCCGGGCAGGATACTCTTCGAGATCGACGGGGTAACCGAGGAGCAGGCCAAAGAGGCCTTCCGACTTGCATCCCACAAGCTGCCGGTGAAGACCAGGTTTGTGGTAAGGGAGGGGGTCCTATGAAGGTCAAGGAAATCCGGGATAAGACGGCCGGCGAGGTCTCCCAGATCAAGACGAAACTCGAGCGCGACCTGATGAATGCACGCTTCAACAAGGCCATGGGCCAGCTCAAGGACAAGACCCTTATCCTCAAGCTGCGTCGTGATATTGCACGGATCAATACGATCACCCGGGAGAAACAGTAATGGCAGACAAATCGAGAAAGCTGGAGTTGGCCGGAGTGGTCACGAGCGACAAGATGGACAAGACCGTGGTCGTGACCGTCGAGCGGCTGGAAAAGCACCCTGTCTTTAAGAAATATATCCGCAGGCGTGCCAGGTTCAAGGCCCATGATGAACGCAATGAATGCAAGCCCGGCGACAAGGTTCTTATCCGTGAGTGCAGGCCCATCAGTAAAGACAAGAGCTGGAGGGTTGTGAAGATCCTCGAGAGACAGGAATAGATAGGTTTTAGTGGCGGAGGCTACCCATGATCCAACAGCAGACAAGGCTCAAGGTTGCGGACAATTCAGGTGCAAAAGAGGTGATGTGCATCAAAGTGCTTGGCGGAACCAGACGCAGATATGCCTATTTGGGTGACGTGATCGTTGCGAGCGTGAAAGAGGCCATTCCCCGTTCCAAGGTGAAAAAGGGCGATGTGGTCAAGGCGGTGGTTGTAAGGACCAAAAAGACACAGAAACGCGCCGACGGGACGAGCATCCGGTTCGACGAGAACTCGGCCGTTATTCTCAACAACCAGAATGAGCCCATCGGCACACGCATCTTCGGACCCGTGGCCCGCGAGCTCAGGGCAAAGAACTTCATGAAGATAGTCTCGCTGGCACCCGAAGTGCTCTAGTTAGGAGTAGAACAATGGCAGTAGTGAGGTATGAGACAGGCAGGATCAAGAAGGGTGATACGGTGGTTGTCCTTGCAGGCAAGAACAAAGGCAAGCAGGGCAATGTAATCCGGCTGCTCCACAAGAAAGACAGGCTCTACGTGGAGCGTGTCAACCTTATCAAGAGGCACACGAAACCCACGCAAAACTCCCAGGGCGGTATCGTGGAGAAGGAAGCAAGCATCCATACGTCCAATGTGGCGTTTGTCTGCCCCAAGTGCAAGAAGGGTGTGCGCATCGGGTACAAGGGGCATGAAGACGGCACCAAGGTAAGGGTCTGCAGATCCTGCGGCGAGGAATTGGATAAGTGAGGTTATAGATGGCAAGGCTCAAGGATTATTACGTAAAGGAGATCGTGCCTGCCTTAAAGGCGGAATACGGATACACCAATGTCCACCAGATTCCCAAGGTCGTGAAGGTCGTCTTGAACATGGGTCTGGGTGAGGCCGTAGCCGACGTCAAGATCATCGACAAGGCAGTGGAAGAACTTACGGCTATCACCGGACAGAAGCCGATCGTCCGGAAGGCACGCAAGTCTATTGCGGCATTCAAGCTCAGGGAAGGAATGCCTGTCGGTGTAGCCGTGACGCTCAGAGGCGGCATGATGTATGAGTTCTTAGATAGGCTCATCAATGCGGTCCTGCCCCGCGTGAGAGACTTCCGGGGCATCTCGCCCAAGGGTTTCGACGGGCGCGGGAACTACACGATGGGGTTGACGGACCAGACCGTGTTCCCCGAGATAGACTTCGACGCGGTTGACAAACTCAGGGGTATGAATATAACCATTGTGACTACGGCTACAAGCGATGATCAGAGCAGGAGCCTGCTCGCAGCCTTTGGAATGCCCTTTCGGAAGTAAGAGGATACTATGGCAAAAAAATCTTTGATCGCAAAGCAGAAGAGGTCGCCGAAGTTCAAGGTGAGGCAGTATAACCGGTGCATGTTGTGCGGCAGGCCGCACGCATATTATCGCAAGTTCGGCATCTGTAGGATTTGCCTGAGGAACTTTGCCATGAAGGGCGAGATCCCGGGCTTAAAGAAATCAAGCTGGTAAGAGAGGAACACTTCATGCATACCGATCCCATTGCGGACATGATCACCAGGATTCGTAACGCGGCTTTAGCCATGAGGGAAAGTGTCGACATCCCGGCATCAAAACTCAAGATCGATCTCGCCGAGATCCTCATGAAAGAGGGTTATATCAAGGCGTACCGGGTTATCGACGACGGAAAGCAGGGCACACTGCGGGTGAATCTGAAATATTTCAACTCCCGCCACGTCATCAGCGGCATCCAGAGGGTCTCGCGACCGGGCAGACGGATTTACAAGGGCGCAGGCGAAATCGCGGCCATACGCGGCGGCTTGGGCATTTCCATCGTGAGCACCTCTTCGGGCCTCATGACTGACCTTAAGGCCAAGGCCAGTAACGTGGGCGGAGAGGTCCTGATGAAGGTCTGGTAAGGAGCAAAAATGTCGATTTCAAGGATTGGAAAACTGCCTATTGCCATACCCAAGGGTGTGACCGTCACCCTGGATGGAGACACCATCAGGGTGAAGGGACCCAAGGGCGAGCTCTCTAAGAAGTGTGTGGGCAATATCGTAGTGAAGATCGAGGGTGGTGAGCTGCTGTTCACTCCCGGCGATGAAGAGCGAAAGACAAAGGCCTTCCACGGGCTCATGCGGGCGCTGGCCAACAACATGGTAACAGGCGTCACCGAAGGGTTCGTCCGGAGGCTCAGGATAGTGGGTATTGGATACCGCGGCGAGGCCAAGGGCAGCACGCTCGTACTGAGCGTGGGATATTCACACCCGGTGGAGTTCCCCCTTCCCAAGGGTATATCCGGCACAGTGACCAAAGAGGGTCTCATTGAGCTTACAGGCATTGACAACGAACTCTTAGGCGATGTTGCCGCCCGTATCCGCAAGGTCAGGAAGCCCGATTCCTATGCGGGCAAGGGCATAAGGTATGACGGCGAAGTGGTAAGGATAAAGCCGGGCAAGAGCGCCGCTAAAGGTTAAGGGCTTTTTTTATAAGGAGTAGGTAAACCGTGAGCAAAAAGAGTGCAAAGGAAGCCTGGGAGCTCAGAAAAGAGCGGGTCCGTACGAAGATTTCCGGAACGCCTAATAGGCTGCGCCTGAGCGTGTACCGGGGCAACAGGAACATCTACACCCAGATCATTGATGACACCAAAGGCGTAACGCTGGTGGCCGCATCAAGCATGAGTCCCGAGATCCGCGGAAAGGTGAAGGGATTCGGCATCGAGACCGCAAAACAGGTGGGTGCCTTGCTTGCCCAAAAGGCCAAGGCTTTAGGGATCGAAAAGGTGGTCTTCGACCGCTCGGGCTACAGGTACCACGGTAAGATAAAGGCCCTATCCGAAGCCGCACGGGAAGGCGGGTTGAAGTTCTAAGAAACGAGGTGGTGAATTGGCTAGATTTGAAAAGATCGAAGAAGATAAGGATCAATTGATCGACAAGGTTGTATATATCAACCGCGTCGCCAAGGTCGTCAAGGGAGGCAAACGCTTCCGGTTCAGCGCGCTCGTTGTGGTGGGCGACGGCAACGGCAAGGTCGGCCACGGGCTCGGCAAGGCCAAGGAAGTGTCGGTGAGCATCCGCAAGGGTGTCGAGGCCGCCAAGAAGGCAATGGTGGATGTGCCCATCATAAAAGGCACGATACCCCATGCCATTACCGGTGAGTTCGGGTCCTCCAAGGTGTATGTAAAACCCGCTCCCGAAGGCACGGGCATTATTGCAGGCAACGCAGTCCGCGCCGTCATGGAGGCGGCAGGGTACCGGAACGTAGTGGCCAAGACTTTAGGCTCACGAAACCATAACAACGTCATCCGCGCCACTCTTGATGCCCTGGAGCGCTTGGAGACGAAGGAGTTCGTCGAGGCCAAGCGGGGCAAGTCTCTCGATGCGGTATTGTAAACCCAAAAAAGGGATGGAAAAGAAATCATGGCTGGTAAGATAAAGGTGACATTGAGCCGTTCGGTGATCGGCTGTACGGTAAAGCAGAGGGCGGTCGTAACGGCATTGGGCCTGAAGAGGCGCGGCAGGTCGAGGATATTGCCCGACAACAAGGCAACCCGCGGTGCCATCAACAAGGTGCCTCATCTTTTAACCTGGGAGGAGGCATAACATGCTCGATCTATCAAACCTGAAACCGGCGGAAGGGTCACGGAAGAAGAGAAAGAGGGTCGGAAGAGGCAATGCATCGGGCATGGGCACCACCAGCGGCCGCGGCGCCAAGGGCCAGAAGGCGCGCTCCGGCGGCAGTGTTCCCCACTGGTTTGAAGGCGGGCAGATGCCCATATACCGCAGGCTCCCGAAGAGGGGTTTCAAGAATTTCTTATTCCGCAAGGAATATGCAGTGGTGAACATCCGGGACCTTACCATATTCGAAAAGGGCAGCCTGGTGGACCGCAAGGCCTTGAAGGACAAGGGGAAGATCCCGAATTTGAGCGTCTCCGTCAAGCTGCTGGCAGACGGGGATATTGACATTCCATTGACAGTGAAGCTGGATAAGGCATCCCAGGCAGCCCTTGACAAGATCGTAAAGGCCGGCGGGACCTTCGAGGCTCTTTAGGGGTTAATAAAAGTGAGCTACGGATTCGACAATATTGCAAAAGTACCTGAGCTGCAAAAGCGCATCATCTTTACGCTGCTCATGCTCTTGGTCTACCGGGTCGGGATTCATATCCCCACACCCGGCATCGATTCCGCAGTGATGGCGGAATGGTTCGACCAGCAGAAGGGCACCTTGCTGGGCATGTTTGATATGTTCGCAGGCGGCGGTTTCAGGAGTCTTTCCATCTTTGCCCTGGGTGTCATGCCCTACATCAGTTCCTCCATCATCGTACAGCTCTTGTGCATGATCTATCCGCCATTCGAACAACTCCAGAAAGAGGGTGCGGCAGGCAAGCACAAGCTCACCGTGTACACACGCTACGGCACGGTCTTCCTCTGCATGGTCCAGAGTTATTTCATGGCCTTCGGCGTGGAACAGATGAGCATGGGCGGCCAGTCGGTGGTTATCATGCCGGGTTGGGGGTTCAGGCTCGTAGCCATGCTCACCATGACCACGGGCACCTGCTTCCTCATGTGGCTCGGCGAGCAGATCACGGAGCGCGGCATCGGCAACGGCATATCGCTCATCATCTTTGCAGGTATTGTCGCGAGGCTGCCGGTGGCGGTCTACAACAGCGTAAGGCTTGCGCGTACCGGTGAAATGTCCATCTTCATACTGCTCTTTGTGGTGGTACTGATGCTGGCGGTCATCGGCGGCATCGTATTCATGGAGACTGCGCAGCGCAGGGTGCCCATCCAGTACCCCAAACAGATCAAGGGCCGCAAGGTCTACGGCGGGCAGAGCACCCACCTGCCTCTGAAGATAAACATCTCGGGCGTTATTCCTCCCATCTTCGCTTCGTCCATCATCGTGTTTCCGGCCACCATTGCACAGTTCTTCCCGGATGTGGGTTTTATGAAGTCGGTAGCGAATGCGCTGCATCCCAGGGGGATTGCATATAATGCCATATACATACTAGCGATCATCTTTTTCACGTATTTCTATACCGCGGTCATCTTCAACCCGTTGGATGTCGCCGAGAACCTCAAGAAGAACGGGGGATACGTCCCGGGTATCAGGCCGGGAAAGGCAACGGCCGAGTATCTTGACAAGGTGCTTTCAAGGCTCACGTTTATCGGGGCCATTTATCTGTGCGTCGTCTGCGTCCTGCCCATACTGCTCACGGCCAAGGCCAACGTGCCGTTTTATTTCGGCGGTACCTCGCTCCTGATTGTCATCGGCGTCTCTTTGGACACCATGAGCCAGATCGAGTCTCATTTGATAAGCAGGCAGTATGACGGTCTGTTAAAGACGGGCCGCATTCGTGGCAGAAGGTAGCTCATACAACCTTAAGAGGGGGGAATCATCATGAATATTATTTTAATAGGACCGCCGGGTGCCGGTAAGGGAACACAGGCCACGAGAATGATCGACAGACTGAAGGTTCCCCAGATCTCCACGGGCGATATGTTCAGGGCAGCCGTCAAGGAAGGCACGCCCATGGGCACAAAGGCCAAGGAATATATGGACAAGGGTGCGCTGGTGCCGGACGATGTAGTCATCGGCGTAGTGAAAGAGCGCTTCGGCAAGCCCGACTGCAAGAAGGGGTTCATCCTTGACGGGTTCCCCAGGACATTGGAACAGGCCAAGGCCCTGGACGGGTTGCTGAAGGATCTCAAAACCAAGCTCGATCATGTCGTGGTCATCGACGTGCCGGACGACTATCTGGTGGAAAGGCTCACCGGCCGCAGGACATGCAGGGGCTGCAACTATATGCACCACATCGAGTTCGATCCGCCCAAGAAGGCAGGCGTTTGCGACAAGTGCGGCGGCGAGCTCTATCAGAGGGACGACGATAAGGAAGAGACCATACGCCAGAGGCTGACGAACTATCACAACCAGACGTCGCCCCTTATCGAATATTACGGCAAGCAGGCAATCGTCAGAAAAATCAACGGAACCTTAAGCATGGAGAAGGTTCAGGACGAGATCAAAAAGGCGATCGGCGCTTAAATAGGATACGTATGGCAAAGGATGTAATCGAGGCTGAAGGTGTCGTTCTAGAACCGTTGCCGAACGCCATGTTCAAGGTGGAGTTGGTCAACGGGCACCAGATTCTCGCGCACATCTCGGGCAAGATGAGAATGCACTACATCCGGATATTACCAGGCGACAAAGTGCAGGTGGAGATATCGCCCTATGATCTGACAAAAGGGCGGATCGTCTACCGATCAAAGTAATGATGAGGCGGATATGAAGGTAAGCGCATCAATCAAGAAGCGGTGCAGGAAGTGCAAGATTATCAGAAGAAGCGGGACAGTCAGGGTAATCTGCGAGAATCCGCGTCATAAACAGAGACAGGGTTAAAAGGAGGCAGGAGTCTTGGCTAGGATTGCAGGAGTAGACTTACCACGGAACAAGCGCATCGATATCGCACTGACCTACATCTACGGTATCGGCAGGGCAAAGGCTTCCGAGCTCATCACGGCCGTTAATATCGATCCGGCAAAGAGGAGCGATGACCTTTCGGAGCACGACATTTCGTCGATCAGGGACTATATCGACAAGACCTTGACCGTAGAGGGCGATCTGCGCAGAGAGATCACCATGAACATCAGACGCCTGATGGACATTGCCTCCTACCGGGGTATCAGGCACCGCAAAGGCCTGCCCTGTCGCGGACAGCATACCCACAACAACGCCCGTACCAGGAAAGGTCCGAGACGGGCCGTGGTCGGCAAGAAGAAATAACCTTTTTAAGGTAAGGAGTGCTTTTCATGGCGAAAGTGAGAGCGAAAACAGGCAGAAAAAAGGCCAGGAAAGAGGTGAGCGAGGGTGTCGTTCATATCCAGGCCACTTTCAATAACACCATCGTGACCATCACGGACCAGCAGGGGAATACCCTGGGCTGGTCGTCTGCAGGGTCGCAGGGGTTTAAGGGCTCCCGCAAATCCACTCCGTTTGCGGCCCAGATCGCAGCCCAGGAGGCGTGCAAGAAGGCGGCCGAATTCGGGGTTAAGAGTGCATTCGCATACATAAAGGGGCCCGGCGGCGGCAGGGAATCGGCTTTAAGGGCGATCAATGCGAGCGGCATCCGGATCACCGGTATCCGCGATATTACGCCGATCCCTCACAACGGCTGCAGGCCGCCTAAGCGAAGAAGGGTATAAACAAGCAAGGAGGAATAATCTTGTCGAGATATGCAGGAGCTGTTTGTAAGATCTGTCGCAGAGAAGGAATGAAGCTCTTCCTGAAAGGAGAGCGGTGCTTTACGGACAAGTGCGCCATTGAGCAGCGGGAATATCCTCCCGGGCAGCACGGCCAGGGCCGCGTCAGGACCACCGAATACCGGATCCACTTAAGAGAGAAGCAGAAGGTCAGGTACACGTATGGGGTATCCGAGGCCCAGTTCCGCAAGTATTATGATATGGCAAAGCGCCGCAAGGGTGTTACCGGCGAGCTGCTCCTGCAGCTTCTGGAACGGAGGCTCGACAACATAGTATACCGCCTCGGGTTCTCGCAGTCACGCAACGGGGCACGCCAGCTTATCAGCCACGGACATATCACGGTGAACGGGCATAAGGTCAACATCCCCTCATTTCTCGTGGATGCCGGAGACGAGGTCGAGGTGAAGGAAAAGAGTAAAAAATTAGACTTCATCGGAGTGTCTCTGGAAAATCGTGAACAGCGTGGTTTTACCGAGTGGCTCGAAGTCGATAAGGATGCCAAGAAAGGCAAGGTAAAGGCGCTGCCGGAGCGCAAGGATATGCCAATGTCGGTCCAGGAGACCTTGATCATTGAGTACTATTCGAGATAAGACTTTTAAGCCTTGGGGTGAGGGTGAGGGATGATTGAGAAGAACTGGAAAGAAATTATAAAACCGACCAAATTGGAGATAGTGGAAGACACGTACACGGATACCTACGCCCGCTTTAATGCACAACCTCTGGAACGCGGCTTCGGTGTCACCATCGGGAATTCGCTGAGGCGGATTCTTCTGTCCTCCATCTACGGCTCTGCTATCATTGGGGTGAAGTTTGAAGAAGCCTTGGGCGTTCTCCATGAATTTTCCAGCATCTCGGGTGTTTACGAGGATGTCACGGACATCATCCTGAACCTCAAGAAGGTGGTGCTGCGCATGCATACGGATAAACCCCAGACCGTGTCCCTTGAAAAGAAGGGCCCCTGCGAGGTTAAGGCCGGCGACATCGAAACCGGCGGCAAGATCGAGGTGATAAACCCGGATCAGCTCATCGCCACTATCCAGAGCGATATCACGCTGAAGGTTGATATGCGGGTGGACTGGGGAAGGGGCTATGTGCCTGCAGAGCTTATCAAGGAAAAGCTGGATACCCACGGCTGGATCCCCATTGATGCCATCTTTTCTCCGGTGAGAAGGGTGTCTTTTAATGTGACGCCCACCATCGTCGGCCGAAGGACGGACTATGACAGGCTCTCACTTGAGGTATGGACCAACGGCGTGGTGACCCCGGATGACGCCCTGGCATTCGCCGCCAAGATCCAGAAGGAGTATATGGACGTGTTCATCAACTTCCAGGAGGAGGAGATAGAGCACGAGTTGCGGGAAGAAGAGAAAGACAAGGAATTGAACAACAACCTCTTCAGGACCGTGGAGGAACTCGAACTCTCGGTTCGTTCCGCCAACTGCCTGAAGAACGCGAATATGACTTATATCTATGAGCTCGTGCAGAAGACGGAGGCCGAGCTTTTAAAGACCAAGAACTTCGGCAGGAAGTCCTTGGAAGAGATCAAGGAAAAGCTCTCTAAAATGGGTTTGCACATCGGGATGAAGCTCCCGGATCTGCCCTCGGTCGACGAGATCGAGGCGCGGCGCAAGAGAATGGAAGAAGAGGAAAGCAAGTAGGATCGGAGCATAAGACATGAATCATCACATTGCAGGAAGAAAACTCGGACGGACAACGGATCATAAGCTCTCGATGCTCAAGAACCTGGTGACATCGCTGATCATCCATGACAGGCTCACCACTACCGAGGCAAAGGCAAAAGAGCTCAGAAGGATCGCCGATAAAATGATCACCCTGGGCAAGAAGGGCGACCTCGCAGCGATCCGCAGGGCCCACCAGACAATAAGATCAAAGGAAGCCCTCGGCAAGCTCTTCAAAGACCTTGCACCGCTTTTTGCCGCACGTAACGGCGGGTATACCCGCATCATCAAGTATAAGAACCGCCAC
The DNA here is from genome assembly GCA_050014195.1 of Desulfomonilia bacterium. Taxonomy (GTDB): domain Bacteria; phylum Desulfobacterota; class Desulfomonilia; order UBA1062; family UBA1062; genus MWEI01. The sequence continues at coordinate 134,724 of JBEKDT010000006.1, forward strand.
GGCGACCATGCTCCTCTTGCCATCATCGAATGGACGGAGTCGGCAGCAATAAATGTCCCGGAAAAGAAGGCACCCGAGAAGAAGGCTTCGGCGAAAAAGGCCTCCGAGAAGAAGGCGCCCGAGAAAAAGGCCGCCCCGAAGAAGAAGGCTGCAGCAAAGAAGGCTGACGAGAATAAGGATTGATCCGGAAGGAAACACAACACACTGCATTAACACTATCTGGAGTTACTTTTTCCTATCCCAACAAAAACGCTCTGGCGGGTATCGATCTCACGGTACCCGCCGGTTCTTATTTCGGCATTGTGGGTCCGAACGGCAGCGGCAAGACCACACTGGCCTTTCTCATCTCAGGCATTCTCAAGCCCGCTTCCGGCCTCATCGACACGCACGGCATGCGGGTCGGTCTTGTCCTTTCCAACCCCGCCAATCAGATCGTGAGCCTTGTAGTGGAGGAAGACATCGCCTTCGGACCCGAGAACATGGGTCTTCCGAGCCACGAGATCAGGGCCAGGATCGATTACGCACTGGGGGCCATCCACGGCGAGCACCTTCGTCACTCACTCACCTCGACTCTCTCCGGCGGCCAGCTCGCCAAGGTTGCCTATGCGGGCCAGCTTGCACTGGATGTGGATGTCCTGGTCTTAGACGAGGGCACGGTAATGCTCGATCCCTCAAGCCGGGCTGCCCTTTTAAAGACCATAAAAGAGCTGAATGCGGATCTGGGCACTACCGTCATCCACATCTCTCACCGCCTGGAAGACCTGCAGAGCGCTCATTGCGTGCTGGTCATGGAAGAAGGCGTTATCAGGCTTACAGCAGAGGGTGCCCTCGATCTCATAAAAAGGCTTTCACAAGATACTACACCGGGGATAGAGGCCGGTCCCGAACTGATCTATCGCGGGTTCTTGCATGACCACGGGATCGATGAGACTGATCTCGAAAAGGCGACAAGAATATGTGCCGGCCTGATGAAGAAAACCTGATCCTGCACCATTCTGTGCGTCAGACCCCCTTGTCGTTCAACCATGCAATGATATAGTCGGCTACCTCTTGCCAGTTCTTTTGTCCGATGATGAAGTGCGTTCGTCCGGCGAACTCCTTGAAGTCGGTTATGGATGGTGACCTCTTGTATTTGTTATAGTTGGTCTTGTTGAGCGAAGCCGGGATTATGTTGTCATCAGAACCGGCAATCAAGAGTAGAGGGGGGTGTTGTTTTTTGAAGTCAATCCCGGCAACGCTGGTGAGTGACTCACGGGGCACCCTTCGTGATTCGGGCACCACATATCTTTCATAAGCTGCTCGTTGTTCTGGTAACGACATCGTATTCACGAACGTGTACTGAAAGTGTTCAAACGGCATTTGCATGGGTTGGCCCTTGGGCACAAATGGGTTAATCGCTGGCCAGTTGGACTTGATAAAGGACCACTTGATGGTGAATACACCGGGCGGCGGCGCGGAATCAATCGCAACGCCTGCAATAGCCAGATCTCTCTGAAGTAATAATTGCACGATCAACCCCCCCATCGAATGACCGATGAGAATGGGCTTTGCACCCAGTGGTTTGATGGTTTCCACGAGAGACTCAATGACGGCGCTCAAGGTGAGCTTGCCTAGTTGCGGATCGGGGTAGTTCTTGCGCAGTGTTTCGACGGGCTTTTCTCTGCCGGGCCAGGCCGGGGCGATGCACGTATAGCCTTTGGTTTGATAGTGCTTGATCCAGTGCTCCCAACACAACGGGTTCATGAACATTCCGTGTATGAATAAGATAGTCCCGGTCTTCATGATCAAACTCCTTTTTTAGAGATGGATAACGATATAAAGTGCCTTCGGATGCCCCTCCGGAATCCTTGTTCATACTTTCATGTAATATAAGAGCCAGACCGTCCCAGGCAAGGAATCTGCAGAGCTGGAATAATAGTAAGAACGCCTTCAGGCGAGATCGGACACAGGGAAGAAAGGGAACAGATTTATTTTCTAAAGGGGCCTAACCATCGGTTTCACGAGGACCGCCAGGACCGTCCGGCCCTGCAAAGTTAAACGTACACTTTGCCCTAGCGGCCGCTGATGCCTACCGTTTCGGTGTATGAGTGCACGGCGAAAAACCAGTATTGCATATCCACTTTGTGTACGATACTATGTTTTATAAGGTGACCTCATGAGAATCGAGATAGAAAGAGAGGATGATGGCCGCTGGATAGCTGAAATCCCAGAGCTGCCCGGTGTATTAGCCTATGGAGATACTCGTAAACAAGCCATTGCAAAGGCAGAAGCGTTGGCGTTGCGAGTTCTGGCTGACCGACTTGAGCATGATGAAGAGATTCCAGAACTCAAGGAAGTGTTTGCAGTCTCCGCATGAGTCAGTGGCCATCAACTAGGCCCCAGCAAGTTCTAGCAGCTCTTTTTCGTATTGGTTGGGTGATCAAAAGACAGTCTGGTACATCTCATCGTATTCTTGCTCGTCCGGGTTGGCCTGATTATGTTTTCGCCTTTCATGATCGTGAAGAGATCGGTCCGAAAATGCTGGCACGGATTTCGAAACATACAGGTCTTACTCCTAAAGATTTGTGATAATCACCGAACAAAGGCATCCAGAAGGACACGGGCTGCCGCCCGCGCTACTGATGCGTGTCGTTGAATGAATATCCCTGCGATTAACAAACAGTCGTATTTTTCAGTTATGAATCGGAGATCTCAAGATGAGATCGTCAGTGTATTTTCTCTCATAGAGGGAATTATTTAAATGAGGGCTTGGCTCTCAGCCGTCCCCGATAAAACTGCTGACTACACCTTTCAGGTATTGAGCAGGATTAATCCGAGCCATATTCTTTATGATATCGATGTTGGAGTGGAGATGTCGGGTGTCCAGCACCCACATGATATGACGTTTCTTATACGGGATACCTGCCCTGTCCATGTACTCGCACGGGAAGATCTGTACCGTGACCGTTTTTATGTCATAATCTTTGCCGCACTCACAGAAGCCTAAACATTAATTGACATATGCTTTAATTGTTGATATCATGTAAGTGATTATAATTAGGTGACATTATTGAGGAGGGATGTTTTGATAGGGTTCACTTCATCTCCAGAAGCTAAAAACACCACTCAGGAAACCACCGGTCACCTATTTTACATAGTTCTTATTTGCGTTTTGCTCACCATAATAACTCTATCTGTTTATTGGCAAGTAATCGGATATAATTTCATAGCGTTTGATGATTCAACATATGTTGTTAATAATGATATTGTCAAACAAGGAATAAGCTTTGATGGAGTCAGAAGAGCTTTTTCAGAAGTTTATGCAGGCAACTGGCACCCAATGACTTGGATCTCACATATGCTTGATGTACAGTTTTTCGGAATCAACCCAGGTATGCATCACTTAACCAATTTGATCTTCCACATACTCAATACCATACTGCTTTTCCTTGTTTTGGATAGGATGACTGGGGCTATGTGGAGGAGTGCCTTAGTAGCAGGGTTGTTTGCCATACATCCACTACATGTTGAATCGGTGGTTTGGATCTCCGAACGAAAGGATGTTTTAAGCACCTTCTTTTGGATACTCACCATGATGGGTTATCACTATTATATACTGAAACGCACTTTATGGAGATATCTCATTGTAGTTCTATTCTACGTCTTAGGGCTTCTATCCAAACCTATGTTAATGACTTTACCGTTCGTATTACTACTCTTGGATTACTGGCCGTTAAACCGACTGGGGGCCCTTCAGAAAGGAGAGAATAAAAGTGGACATAGCACAGGTATAATGGGATCTAGCAACCGGTGTTCGTCCCTTTCAGTTCTTATAATAGAAAAGATACCGCTTATTGTGTTTGCAATGATCTCATGTTGTGTGACCTTCTATGCACAGAAAAGCGGTGGGGCAATGAGAACAATTGCTGTGATAGGTATGGCCCCCAGGATAGTAAATGCTATAAACACATATATAGCCTATCTAGGGAAGACACTTTGCCCAGTCAACCTTGCAATATTCTACCCATATCCAGATACATTTAATCCTCTTTGGGTAATATTGTGTGCCCTGCTTCTTTTGTTCATCTCCGCATTTGTCTTGTTTTCTGTAAGGAGGTTCCCCTACCTCGCAGTGGGTTGGTTCTGGTATCTCGGTACGTTAATCCCGGTCATTGGGATCGTACAAGTGGGAGACCAGGCAATGGCTGACAGGTACACATATATACCACTTGTTGGTATTTTCCTTATGATCGTTTGGGGACTTGGGGATTTGTTTGCCAAGTGGCATTACAAAAAAGTTTTCCTAGAAGTTGTAACAGTCATCGTTTTTACACTTCTTATTGTATTTACGTGGTTGCAGATTGGCTTTTGGAAGAACAATGAGACCCTCTTCAGGCACACACTTGCTGTCACTGAAAACAACTACCTAGCACATGGAATCCTTGGGAAGGTTCTTATCAGTCAAGGTAATGTGGATGGGGCCATCAAGGAGTACAAGGAGGCTATTCGGATAAACCCGTATTACTATCTGGCATATTTCCGTCTTGGACAGATGTTTACAAAAAAGAAGGAAGATGGAAAGGCTATTGAATATTATTCAAAAGGATTGGAAATCAAGCCTGATGATATCTTAGCCCACAATTATCTAGGCGACCTGTTAGTAAAGATGGGAAAAACAGATGAGGCTATTAGTCGATATAATGACTCATTGCGAATAAATCCACACCAGCCAGTAGTCTACAATAATCTTGGGAATATCTACCTTCTGAAAGGGAATACTGAAAAAGCTATTGAATGTTATCAGTATGCTGTAAACGAAAAATCTGATTATTCTAAGGCAATAATTAATCTCAAAAATGCACGGATGATCCAAAGTGTACAAGAATTGTTGAAGGCCAATCCTCAGAATTCTGCACTGCACACAAAACTCGGCAATATCTACAGTCAAATGGGTGGATATGATGAAGCTATTGCTCAATATCAAAAAGCGATCTCAATTCAACCCAAATACATCCAAGCCATGGACGGTCTTTCACGCATATATTCTAACGGTCAGGATTACGATAAGGCTCTGAGTGTGCTTAAAAATATGCAGAAGATGCAGCCCGGAAATCCAACTATCTACTATAATATTGCGTGTATTTATGCAAAACAGAATAATATTGTTGAATCCATTGTTTGGCTAAAACATTCAATTGAGAAGGGATTTCATAATTGGGACCTGATTAAGAAGGACCCCGATCTTGCAAACATCAGAAACACCTCTTTTGTTAATGAATTGATAAAAAATCATTAAGATATTTTATGGAAGAAGAAGTTCGGAAGTCCTCCAGTGCATAATGGGTCCTCTTCTTGTGCCCATAACGTTCCTGCTCAGCGAACCGAGGGTCCCTTGTCCGGAATCCCCTGTCCGGGATATAGGCATCCACTTCCTCTTCAGGTCATTAACCGATCCGCTCCACTGCTTGGATGCATTACTCGAGAGCTTGCAGCCATCCAATGCAAACAGCGTCCCCCCAAGCAGTGCCATCTCCTCACAGACCAGCAGTACATCCTGAAACAGAGGCAGGATCTCCTCTCACACGATTTCAGAGTGTGTCCTCTGGCACGCGATCTATATTTTATAACTTTTATGATGTTCTCTGACCTTTCAGTTCTTATAGATGTCGTTATTTCATTTGAATCATGCCGGGTGAGAGTTATGTTCAGAAACATTCCCGATTAAAAAAAAGCACCCGACTCCCAGCTCTCATTGCGGGAGAGGAAGACGGATGCAAGGGAGGTTGTTTCTCTTTTATTCGTTTAATCAGGCATTATAACCCCTGATTACCGTTTCTTTCCTTAGGCCTGAGTGACCTGGCGCTCTACTTCAAGATCTTCGGCGGAAAAGACCTTATCGATGTCGAGGATCATGACCAATTCCTCACCCCGCTTACCCATGCCCTTTAAAAACTCCGTGTTCAGCCGGTCCCGATCCTGGGAGCCGGCTCGATGTTCTCCGGTTCAATATCCATGACCTCATGTACAGAGTACGCCAGTACACCAAGCATGATATCATTGCCGTCGATGTCCATGCCCAATTCCCTCCAGAGGACCTTCCAGGGACCTCAGTAGCTCTCGAACTCTTTATCGACTTCATCGCCCTTGGATTCTCCATCATGGAGGTCGATGATGGCACCCGAAGTTCTGACTTCTCCGTTATTTCTGCCTTTGATGACCGGGGGTATCTCATGGTGCACTTTTCCTGCCTGTGGCTTTGGGGACATATGACCGATCTTTGCCGTCCTTGCCATTGCAGAGACCTTATTCGCACCCTGCTTCTCAACCTTGAAGAATGAAATAGCCTCCTGGAGCTGGACCGCCTGGGATGAGAGCTCCTCGGATGTGGAAGACATCTCCTCGGCTGCAGAGGCGTTCTGCTGCACCACCTGGTTGAGCTGCTGGATGGCCGAGTTGATCTGCTCGGCCCCGGTATTCTGCTCGTTGCTCGCCGCGGTAATCTCCTGAACAAGCTGGGAGGTCTTCTGGATGTCGGGCACGATCTGAGAGAGGAGCTTGCCTGCCTTTTCAGCCACATCCACGCTGCTCACCGAGAGCTTGCTGATCTCGCCTGCGGCCTCTGCGGACCGCTCGGCAAGCCTCCTCACCGCTGCGGCCACCACCGCAAACCCCTTGCCGTGTTCCCCGGCCCGGGCGGCTTCGATGGCGGCGTTTAAGGCCAGCAGGTCGGTCTGACGGGCGATCTCCTCAACGATGTCGATCTTCTCCGCTATGGTCTTCATGGCCGAGACCGTCTCAAGTACGGCCTTGCCGCCCTCACGGGCGTCTTCCGCCGACTTGACGGCAATCTTCTCGGTCTGCTGGGCATTGTCCGCGTTCTGGCGGATGTTGGATGCCATCTGCTCCATGGAGGAAGATGCCTCCTCGGCAGCAGAGGACTGCTCGCTTGCACCCTGTGACATCTGCTCGGCAGTGGAGCTCATCTGCTCACTGCCCGCGGCAACATTGTCTGCCGCACCCTTGACATTCTGGACTATATCGGAAAGCTTTTCCACCATATCCTGGATAGAGATCATGAGCTTGTCCTGATCGGAACGTTTCTGGACCTTCACGGTCAGATCGCCCTGCGCGATTTTCTCGGCCGTTTCAGCCACATCATTCATGGCCTGAATGAGCATGTTGAGGTTGTTCTTGATGGTATTGAAATCACCATTGTAGCTCTCGGTGATCTTGGACGGTATATCACCCTTGGATATCCGGTCCACATACTCCGCGGTCACATTCAGCGGGCCTATGACGGCATCAAGAAGCTGGTTGACACCATCGATAGCTCTTTTATGAATCCCTTGATATTGGGACGTATCGGCTCTATAAGACAGCTTTCCCTGTATTGCGGATTCGATGAGCAGACCGACGTCCTTACCGCGGCTTTCCAAGACATCGATCAGTACATTCAGGTTGTTTTTGATGGTATTGAAATCTCCATTATAAGAGTCCGTAATCCTGGCCGGGATGTTGCCTTTGCTTATATCGTCAACATACTTAGCGGCTATATTAAGAGGACCGATCACTGTATCCAGGGTGTCGTTCACACCTTCAACAACCTTCCTGAAATCTCCCTGGTGCTTGGTCGCATCCGCTCTCGTGGCCAGTTTCCCTTCCACAGCTGCTTTGGAGAGCACATTGACATCTACTACCAGGGTGTTAACCGTGCCGATTAGGTTTGCCAGGGCCTTCATTAACTCATCCTTTTCCGAGCGCTGTTTTACCTCAAGGTTTGTATTTCCGATCGACATCTCCTTTGCTATTTCAGTCACTTTTTGTATAGCATCGATCAACATGTTCAGGTTGTTCTTGATCTCGTTGAAGTCGCCATTGTAAGAATCCGTGATCTTCGGAGGAATATCACCCTTGGATATACGGTCCACGTACTCGGCTGCCACGTTGAGCGGCCCGATCACTGCGTCGAGAATGTTATTGATGCCCTTGATGATATCCCGGAATTCAAAGTTGATCTTCTGAGGATCGCCCCTTGTGGTAAGCTTGCCCTCTACGCACGCATTGGTCAGAAGATTAGTCTCCTCCAGCATCCCGCTGATGATTTTTGTGATGCTGCGGGTCATGGCGATGGCATAGGTCAAGCTCCCGATACCGATTACAAGCAGGACGGCAAAGATGATATAAAACAGACTTGAAAAGGACTTCTGCATATCATCAATATAGATTCCGGAACCGACAACCCAGCCCCAAGGCTTAAAAAGCTTAACATAGGATATCTTGTCAACGGGCTTTTCTGTTCCCGGCTTCTCCCATTTATACTCAACCAAGCCTTCGCCTTTTTCTTTGCAAATATTAACCATCTCCACAAAGAGCCTTTTCCCTTTTGGGTCCTTGTTCTCCGATAGGTCTTTGCCATTCAACTCGGGTTTGAAAGGATGCATGATCATCTTTGGGGTCATGTCGTTAATCCAGAAATATTCTTTTTCGGCATAACGAAGGTTTTGCACTTCCATGGCGGCTTTGCCCTGTGCTTCTGCCAGCGGCATCTTTCCTTTTTTCACTAGGTCATCATACTGGACAAGGATGCTGTAGGCCACATCGACCAGACGACGCGTCGCTGTAATCTTTTCGTCATAAATCCTTCCCCTGGAAGTTATATAGAGCCCTCCTATAACAAGGGTGAAAAGGATAATAGTAACGACAGACTGCATCATGATCCGGCTTGAAAGTTTCAGTTTTAATGACACATGATCCTCCTTGATCTACGATTCATCATGCCCGGGAAGGTGCATCACAGGGCTGACTCGATCGCCTCGGCATTGACATGGGTCTGTCCCGCAAGATTGACCATGGACAGGTCATCAGAGGAGAAGACCTTGTCGATGTCCAGGATCATGACGAATTCCTCGTCGCGTCTTCCCATGCCTTTGATAAAATCCGTGTTAAGCCTGGTGCCTATCCGGGGGGCCGGCTCGATGTTCTCCGGTTCAATATCCATGACCTCGTGAACCGAGTCTGCCAGTACCCCGAGTACTGTCTCATCGCCTTCGATTGAGATCTCGCCGATGATGATCCTCGTATTCACCGTCTTTTCCGTGTCCTTGATCCCGAACTTCCTGTTGAGGTCCACCACCGGCACCACTGAGCCCCGCAGGTTGATCACCCCTTTCATAAAATCCGGGGTCTGAGGCACCTTGGTTATCTTGGTGAAGTCGAGCACCTCGCGGACCTTGGATATGTCCAGTGCGAATTCCTCTTCATCGAGCTTGAACGAAAGGTACTGCCTGGTCTCGGTTATTGTCTCCACACTCATGGTTTTCTCCTTCTTCTCTTCAGCATAATCTTCAACCCGATCGATACTATCAGCATCAGGGGGAACAGGCCCTTCATGGGTGCTGTATCTTTGGGCGCTGAATGCCCCTTGTAGCTGTCCATGCCCAATTTCCCTGCGAGGACCTTCCAAGGGGTCCTCAGTAGCTCTCGAAATCTTTATCGGCTTCATCGCCCTTAGATTCTCCATCATGGAGGTTGATGATTGCACCCGTCTTTTTAGCTTCTCCGTTATTCCTGCCTTTGATGACTGGAGGTATCTCATGGTGCACCTTCCCCACCTGGGGATTGGGGGACATGTGACCGATCTTTGCCGTCCTTGCTATTGCAGAGGCCTTATTCGCACCCTGCTTGTCGATTTTGAAGAAGGAAATGGACCCCTGGAGCTGGACCGCCTGGGATGAGAGCTCCTCGGAGGTGGATGACATCTCTTCGGCTGCAGAGGCATTCTGCTGCACCACCTGGTTGAGTTGCTGGATCGCGGAATTTATCTGGTTCGCACCGGTGTTCTGCTCGTTGCTCGCCGCAGTGATCTCCTGGACCAGTTGGGAGGTCTTCTGGATGTCGGGCACGATCTGAGAGAGGAGCTTGCCCGCCTTTTCAGCCACATCCACGCTGCTTACCGAGAGCTTGCTGATCTCGCCTGCGGCCTCTGCGGACCGCTCGGCAAGCCTTCTCACCGCTGCGGCCACTACCGCAAACCCCTTGCCGTGTTCCCCGGCACGGGCCGCCTCGATGGCGGCGTTTAAGGCCAGCAGGTCGGTCTGACGGGCGATCTCCTCAACGATGTCAATCTTCTCCGCTATGGTCTTCATGGCCGAGACCGTCTCAAGTACGGCCTTGCCGCCCTCACGGGCATCTTCCGCCGACTTGACGGCGATCTTCTCGGTCTGCTGGGCATTGTCCGCGTTCTGGCGGATGTTGGATGCCATCTGCTCCATGGAGGAAGATGCCTCCTCGGCAGCGGAGGCCTGCTCGCTTGCACCCTGGGACATCTCCTCGGCCGTGGAGCTCATCTGCTCGCTGCCTGCTGCCACATTGTCCGCTGCGTTCTTGACATCCTGAACAACGTTTGAGAGCTTATCCACCATGTCTTGCAGAGAGATCATGAGTTTGTCTTGTTCGGAACGTTTCAGAACTTTAATGGTTAGATCACCGTTTGCGATCTTTTCAGCCGTCTCGGCCACATCATTCATGGCCTGAATGAGCATGTTGAGGTTGTTCTTGATGGTATTGAAATCGCCGTTGTAATTGTCGGTGATCTTGTCCGGGATATCTCCCTTGGATATCCGGTCCACATACTCGGCTGTCACATTCAGCGGCTTGATAAGGGCATCGAGGATATTGTTGACACCTTGCACAATACCCTGGAACTCGAAGTTGATCTTCTCAGGATCACCGCGTGTATCAAGCTTTCCTTCCAGGCATGCCTCGGTAAGGTGCTGTGTTTCATTCAAGATAGACTTTATGATGTTGACTACGTTCTTCATTAAGATAGTACCAAGAACACCAGCAAGCAGGGCACCTAAAATGATAATAGATATCATGGTATTTGTGGCACGACTTGTTGTAGCCTGATTGTCCTCCATGGTCTTCTTGCCACTGTCGACATTGTATTTCGTGACATTATTAAGGGTGTCTTCAACTGCAGTATATTTTTTATCAAGATCACCTAACAGGAGAGTAAGGGCCTCGGCTTTTTTATCAGCTTTAGCAAGATCGATACACTGGTTCGTCTCGCTGACAGCCAAATTCCTGGCATCAAGATAGGTTTGCCAATTTTTCTTGTCTTGTTCATCCAGGTTTGTCTTGGCATAATCATCTTCGGTTTTTTTTATTGATTCGAGATCACCCTTAACTTGATCCTGCATCTTTAGTCTTTCAGAAGGGTCCGTCTTGATAAGCATATCACGGAGATCTACTTGAAGTGTCTGGATTTCTCGTCCAAGGTCACCAAGGGCGGCAATTGGTACGGTTACCTGCTCATAGAGAATGGTATCAGCATTGTCTATTTTCTTGATGTTCATGATGCCGCAAACACCAATCGCTAGGGAAATGATGATCATTACTGCCAATGCACTGATAATTTTGGGCCCCATCTTCATATTTTTAAACATTGTTCTTCCCTCCTTGGTATGTATTCGTTGAATTACATGGATCTGACGGTGAATATCTTGTACAGCTCATAGCCTTATCCTTGTTCTTTTCTTCCATGGTGTCCGGCGGATCGTTCTCGTAGTGCAAGTGGTCGGCGCCAGCGGTCTTTGTATGGCATTCATGTCCTAGAAGTATGCCGTTTACCTTTTCAATGAGGTCATAGTATGGAGTGATCCCCAGTATGCTTCCCATGATTTTACCCCGATCAAGAATGAGATATGTGGGTGTACCCCTGGTGGAGTACTTTTCACTGAAGTAGGGGAACACGTCTTCCAGTGTGTAGTATACAGCTAGGCTCCCCTTGAAGTGATCAGCAATGTGTTTGAGGGTTATGAGCTGATCCTGAAACTTATGGTCCCTTCGTATGCACGCAATAAGGATAGGGGCATGTGCCCTGTTCAGATCAGTAATGGTATCTTGGGTAATCTGAGATACCTCGTATCTCGAATGCATCGCCTATACCCCCCTGGGGAAAGAACCTGTCTTTCCCGCGGTTCCTCCTACTCAACATGCGTGCCATAGGGCCGGATGGATGGGGATTATCAGCAAACGATAATTATATTGGTAAGTTAAAATGAATTACGCTTTTGAAAGATGTGCAAACGGCTGGTGTAAAGTTACAGGAATTAACTGTAAGGAGAATGTAAGTTTTACACTTCTTCAGTAGGAATACAAATATTGTAATCCTTCATCTTTTGATAGAGGCTTGGGCGGCTGACGCCGAGGATGCGTGCCGCCTGAACCTTGTTCCAGCCGGTGTTTTCCAGGGCGCTGTAAATGTCTTCTCTGGTCAGGGGGGTTTTCTTTCGACTGTGGCTGGTTTCATGCGAGTGATATATGCTGAGGTGTTCTCTTATCTCCTGGGGCAGATTATCCATATTTATGGTCTGTGACCGGCATACCACAAAGGCATGCTCGAGCACATGCATGAGTTCCCTGATGTTGCCGGGCCAGTCATACCCCATGAAGCAGATCTCGACTTCCTTTGAGATACCCGTGATATTCTTTTTGAATTTTTTATCGAATGAGCTGATTAAATGATCGACCAGGAGGGGAATATCCTCCCTTCTTTCCCGAAGGGGGGGCACCTTGATCTCGACCACTTTCAGGCGATAATACAGGTCTTCCCGGAATTCGCCCTTCCTCACCTTGTCCATAAGGTCCTGGTTCGTGGCGGACAGTATCCGGACATCCATCCTGATGGGCGTGGGGTCGCCCACCCGTTCGAACTCCTTTGTCTCGAGCACCCTCAGGAGTTTGACCTGCGTCCTGGGAGATATGTCTCCGATCTCATCGAGGAAGAGGGTGCCATGGTTTGCCAGCTGGAAACGCCCGACTTTATCCTTCACCGCTCCGGTAAAGGCCCCCTTGACATGGCCGAACAGCTCGCTCTCGAGGAGGCTCTCTGTCAGCGCCGAGCAGTTGACAACCACAAAGGGCTTGTGCGCCCGTACGCCGGAATAATGGACCGCCCGGGCTATGAGCTCCTTGCCTGTCCCGCTAGGCCCTGTGATGAGAATGGTGGTGTCCATATCCTTCAGATTTTCGAGCAGGCTGTAGATGTCCTGCATCTTCCTGCTCCTGCCGATGATATTGTTGAACTGGTTCCTGTCCTGGAGCTCCTTCTCGAGGTGAGACAACCGTGAGATGTCCCTGATGACCATGACCCCGCCTATCTGGTTTTCCTCGGTATCCTTGAGTGGTGTGACATTCAGCAGTACAATCTGCAGGGGATTTCTGGCATGTTCGCACTCGATCCGGTAATCCCGGATGTAATTCCTGCTGAGCAGGGCATCCTCGAAGACACTCCAGCATCTCAGGCTGCACCTGTTTCTAATCTGAGGTACCATGTTTCCTAAAATGGAAGATGCACCGCAGATACTCTTGAACGCATTGTTCACCCGGGTCACCTTCATCTGGTTGTCAACCGTGACGATGGCATCCTCGACACTCTGGAAGATGGCCTCCAGGTGCGCCTGGTATGCCTTGTTCTCGCGCTCGATGGCTTCCTTTTCATCCTGAAAGGCCTTGAATTGGATGGCGTGTTTTGTCACGCGGATCAGGGTGTCGGCAAAGATAGGCTTTGCGATGTAATCAAAGGCCCCGTAGCGCACTGCAGCAGCAGCGGTTTCGATTTCAGGCTCACCGGTGATCATGATCACCGGACTGTCGAGGTCGAGGGTCTTCGCCTCCTTGAGGATATCGATGCCCGAGCGTTCCTCGAGGATGATGTCCGCAAAGATGACATCAAAGTGGGTTTGTGAGATAGCAGCCATGGCCGAGTCATAATCATCAGCCGTGTGCACGATGTACCCGTGATTACCGAGCACCGCACTGAAGGTCTTCAGGATGCTTTCATCATCGTCTATGATGAGGATCTTTGATTGAATCATGTGAGTCCGCCTTTGGTTATGATTCAATTGCTATTAGATTATACCAGTTCATAGGAATCTTTTACAAAAGAAAGAATGCAGCATGGATGTGAAACCTTTTTCATACTGCAGCCCCCAGGCTCCAGCCCATAATTCAAGGGACGCATCTTTACCTGATCCCGCCGTCATTCTCCCATCTGCCGTCGGATCACCTGGGAAATCAACCTTTTTGTGAAGGGCTTCTCTATATACTCCCGTATACCTGCAGCCTTTGCCTTGTCCTGATCAACCGACTCGCTGTAACCGGTCATGATGATGATGGGAAGCTCCGGGCGTATCTTGAGCAACTCCACGGAGAGCTGCAGACCGGTCATCTCGGGCATCACTTGATCCGTGATGACAAGGTCGTAGCGCTGCGGCGCCGAGCGGAAGAGCATAAGGGCGTCCATGCTCGAGGTCAAGCTTGTGACCGGGTACCCGAGCTGATCGAGCATGATCCTGGTGAAATGGATGATGGACTCCTCATCGTCCACCACCATGATGTGCTCTTTTTTGTGAAGAGTCGGTTCCTCATACTCTTCCTTGGGGAGATCCTCTGCGGGCAGACGTCCGGAGATGGGCAGGTACACCGAAAAGGTGCTTCCTCCCCCCGGGTTGGAGTCGACAGTGATGGCGCCTCCCAGCTCGGTGACGATGCCGTAGACCGTTGCCAGGCCGAGCCCGGTACCTTTGCCCTTTTCCTTGGTGGTGAAGAAGGGGTCGAATATGCGCTTCATGGTATGCTCATCCATACCATATCCCGTGTCGTTGACAATGAGCCGCAGGTGCGCACCCACCTTCAGGGGCGGGAGCTGCTGAACGTAATTCTCATCCAGGTTTACGGTATTGAGGGTTATGGTCAAATCGCCGCCGTCGGGTACCATGGCATGGTATGCATTGGTGCACAGATTTATGATGAGCTGGTGGATCTTGGCCGGGTCGCCATCCACCGGTCCTGCCCCGGGGTTGATACGATCGATGATGGTGATGTTCTTGGGGATGGATGACCGGAGGAGCTTGATGGTTTCCCTGGCGATGAGCTGTACCTTTACCGGCTCCCGCCTGGATTCTACCTGGTGGCTGAAGGTGAGGATTTGTTTCACAAGGTCCCTGGCTCTCTCCCCTGCGTGGAGGACTTCCATGACGTGCTCATATGCCGGGCTCTTTCGCGGGACCTCTTCCTTGACGAGCTCCGAGAAGCCGATGATTGCCGAGAGAATGTTGTTGAAGTCGTGCGCAATACCGCCTGCCAGTGTGCCGATAGCTTCCAGTTTCTGGGATCGCAGCAGCTGCTCCTCGAGCTCCATCTCCTTGGTGATGTCCTTCTTGACCGCAACAAAATTCACGATATTCCCGGCCTTGTCCCGGATGGGGGAGATGGAGGCGTCTTCGTGGTACAGGGTGCCGTTTTTCCTGCGGTTGACGAAGCGGCCTGACCACGTGCACTCGCTGGTTATGGTCTCCCACAGACCCTTGTAGAAGGCCTCGTCCTGCATGCCGCTCTTGAGGATGCGGGGGTTCTGTCCCATAGCCTCCTCTTTGCTATAGCCCGTGATCCTCTCGAAGGCCGGATTGACATACTGGATCAGGCCTTCCCGATCAGTGATGACCACACATTCCGCGGCCTGTTCGATTGCAGAGGCAAGCTTCATCATTTCCTCCTCTGCCTGCTTGCGCTCGGTGATGTCTATGATGGATCCTTCTAGTATCCCCTGTTCCTGGTAGAGTCGCAACGACGTGAGGCACGTCCTCACCTTGCCCTGCTTGTCCAGCATCCTGCATTCGAAATCGATGACATAGCCCTCAGCATTAAGCCTGCGGGACATTTCATCCCGTTCACCCGGATCGGCCCAGTGGATCACTGATGGATTTCCCTGCATCTCCTTACGTGTGCGTCCGAAGATTTTGAGGTATTGTTCGTTAAAATCCAGGATCTCGGACCCGTCAATTCTGGTCCTGAACATACCCACTTCGGCATTATAGAAGAGGTTCCGGAACTTTTCCTCGCTTTTTTTAAGAGCCTCCTCCGCCTGCTTGCGCTCGGTGATGTCCACCATGCTCCCCTGGAAATAGAGGATGGACCCATAGTCTGCCCGGAATGTTGCCCCACCGATGGAGACCCATATGATACTGCCGTCCCTGCGCCTCAGCCTGGCTTCATAGTTGCTGAGGGTGCCGTTTTCTTCGAGGGTTCGTTTGACCTCCCGGCGCTGTGATGGGTCGACATATACCTGGGAGCCGATATCGGTGATGGTCGAAACCAGCTCTTCAGGGGAATCATACCCGAGCATACGCGCGAGCGATGGGTTTGCCTGCAGGAACCTGCCTTCCGGCGTTGTCTGGTAGATCCCCTCCACCGCCTGCTCGAAGATGGTCTGGTACTTCTCTTCAGCCTGCTTCTTCTCGGTGATGTCCTGGATGATCCCGTCATAGGAGACGAGACGGCCACTGCGGTCATGGTATGGCACCGGGGTGTTCCTTACCCAGCGCAGCTTGCCGTCCTTGCGGATGATGCGGTGCTCGATGGCTTTAAAGGACCGGCCATTGAGGATATCCTCAGCCTGCCTCATCACGGCCTCCCGGTCCTCCTGGTGAACCATGGTGATCCAGAGGTTCAGGCCATCAGAGAATTCCTCTACGGTATAGCCTGTGACGGCGACACATGCATGGCTGTGGAGGGTCTCGACGGCCTTGCGGTTCTTCACCGTGACGGTGAAGATGTAGTCGATCATCGTATCGGTGATCTTCCGGTAGCGCTCCTCGCTCTCCTTGAGCTTCCTGTCCATGTTATGCCGATAAAGCGCGATCTCGATTGTTGCCACAAGCTCGCGATCCGGTACGGGCTTGACCAGGTATCCATATGGTGCAGTGACCTTGGCCTGTTGGAGCAGAGGGTCCCGCGAGTAGCCGGTGAGGTAGACGACCGGGATGTCCAGATTGGCCCGGATGGTCTCGGATGCCTCGATGCCGTTCAGCCTTCCGAGAAGATCAACGTCCATGAGCACGAGGTCGGGCCTGTTGTCTGTGGCTGCAGCGATAGCCCTGTCGCCTGTCGCCACAGGATCGAGGACTGCGTATCCAAGTCGCGAAAGTGTCTCTTTCAGGTCAATGGCAATGATCCCATCATCCTCCACAATAAGGATGGTTTTTCCCCCCATGGTCATCTCCTGTTCCTGGGCCTGAACATGATGGTGACCCGTGTCCCGCCCGCCCTGTCCACTTCGATGGTGCTGCTGAGCTGGTGCTCGCCGAGCATCCGTACGATCCTAAGCCCCAGGTTCTTTTCCGATGCCAGGTCAACATCCTCAGGAAGCCCCCAGCCGTTGTCCGCCACCGTGAGGGTATGTTGGTCACCGTCCCACCCTATGGTCACCATGATCTCGTTCGCCTCGGCACCGATATAGGGTCTGCCCTCAGGAAAGGCATACTTGAGGGCATTGGTTACAAGCTCGCTTATGAATCGTAGATCTCAAGATGAGATCGTCAGTGTATTTTCTCTCATAGAGGGAATTATTTAAATGAGGGCTTGGCTCTCAGCCGCCCCCGATAAAACTGCTGACTACACCTTTAAGATATTGAGCAGGATTAATCCGAGCCATATTCTTTATGATATCGATATTGGAGTGGAGATGTCGGGTGTCCAGCACCCACATGATATGACGTTTCTTATACGGGATACCTGCCCTGTCCATGTACTCGCACGGGAAGATCTGTACCGTGACCGTCTTTATGTCATAATCTTTGCCGCACTCACAGATGGCTGCATGGAGCACATACCAGGGGACGGAGCTGTTCTGAGGCACAATAACCTTAATACTGTTGATCAGGTCGGAAAGATTAACGCCCCTGTCGCTCTGGTCGACGACAAAGTATGCTTTGGGATTGTTGTCATGGAATAAAGTATAGGAGCTGCATGTCCTTTTGAGCCCGTATTTTTTATAAATATCCCCGATGGATTCCCCGGGGCGTTTCGGTGAATCGAGACATAAGGCATCCACAAAGATGCCATCGGAGAGCTGCTTGTATGCAGCCCTGAGATTCTGGATGTCTTTGGGAGAGCTCTGTCTCATAGTCCAGCCCTTGGGCAGATCGGGAATTGATTGGGGCAGATCTATGTTCAAATATGCAAAAATGTCCATAGAGAGGTGCGACGGGTTGTTCACTGCTTTATAGGCGTTGCTGAAAAAATTATTAGGGAAACGGTTTTCAGGGGGGAAATAGATGATCATATAATCCATACCGATTGACGGCATCCGGGTGATACTGTCGAGATAGTTAAGTATCTGTTTCAGGACATATGGTCCGGTAATTTTCAGACCAATATCTTTGGTGGCAAGGTGGTTTACCAGCCATGACTTTTCATATGCCTTGATCAGAGAAACATGGCCATAGATCACACCATTGCGCTCATACGTTAAATTCGCAAATATATCAGGACATTGATGGTACAGTTTTTTATATGTTTCTTTAAAATCGTCTTTGTACTGAGCGATGCTGGTGTATTTCTCCGGGTATATAAACCCGGACTCAAAGAAGAAGTTCCATAAGGATGCCATATCCACATCATAAGATACCCGTGCATAGGGGTCGTCGGCCCTTGATATGACGTTGAACAGCTGATTGTAGGAACTAACATCAATATCGGTGATCGAAAAACCGTACTTGATACTGTTCTTTTTCTTCTTTTCTCCATAGACGACCTGGACCGGGCACTTCAGATTGAGGCCGCCCGCAAACTCTATGAAGGCTTCATCAATAATCATGCCGGGCATGAGGAGCGACGAGTCTGATTCCACCATCACGGAGAAGCCCGAAGAGTTGATGTCGACTATGTCATAGGAGACCCTCATCCCCGTCAGGGGATGCGTGAATTTTACTTCAGGGCTTGGAACGAGATTCAGACGCGGATTACGGTTTTTCCGCTCGCCGTATCTTTTCTGAGGAATATTCATGGGTGCGAGAACAATGGTTTTGCCCTGGTTCTCAGTACGGATGAGTTTGGACATACCCGAAAATATCAGCCTGCCACCACGCATAAGCTCTACTTTAATGGGCTCGTCGGTGGAGACCTGGGATTCGGATGTTGCCCATGGGATACCTTTCAATTCGATTCGCAGCCCTGCAGGATTGAACTCGTAAAGGGCTCCGGCATATTCGATGTCATCATGACTGACCCGTGCATTCACGTTTTGGCACTGATACCTTTTGGCATGACGGGCTTGATATATCACACCGGTCTTCCGAAGCTTGACATTTAATAGTCGTGATGTGATGAGAAGAGGATCCGCCTGCATCATTATCACGGACTTTCCGTTGTCCACCAGGAGGCCCTTGAAAATGAAGTCTTCAAAGTCTTGGATGGATCCTTCCGGCAGCGAGAAAGTTACCTCGCTTCCGGTGCACGGCCCCGGGATTACCTTGAAGAGAAACTCCTCTTTGGTATGCGGGAAGATCATGTGTGCGAAAATTTGATCGTCAACAAAGTTCCTGAAATTCATTGCATTGATGAATTGTTTCTGATCAATGCTGGAGGAGAAAAATGGGGATCGCTTCAGGTCAGATCGCCTGAAAGGGATAAGGAAAGGGTTGTCAAGTAAAGAATTTTCCTGGAGTTCTTTTCCGCCATGAACATCACTGCTCATTGTATACCCCCCCTGAGTGAATGATATGGTATCTAAATTATCCTACCCCCCGGTGCGGATATTATAAAGAATTACTTCTTATGATCATACATGGATTCTCTCTCAACACAAGTGCCTTTTTGTGGCGATGAATAGGGAAGTCGAGAATTTTATAGTTTTATCATTCATATATCATTGCATCGGTTCACAATTTAGCTATATTGATATTATAATCATGAGTGACGCATGATTTCACATGGGGATGATATGAAAGATGACAATAAGACAAACCAGCAGCTCATAGAAGAGTTATCAGAAGCACACCGGCGCATCGCTGAATTGGAAAATTCGGTATATGAGGGCAAACGCATGGAAGAGGCTATGAAAGGGAGCGAAGAGCGCTACCGAATCCTTGCCGAGAATGCCCATGATTTGATCTGGGTCTTCGACCTCAACTTCGGCTACACCTATGTGAGCCCATCAGTCAAACATCTTAAGGGATATACTGTTGAAGAGGCTATGAAACTTAAGCTTCATGAAGTCCTCACGCCTGATTCCTACACGAAGGCAATGGAGATATTAACAAAAGAACGTTTCCTCGAGGAGGCCGGGCAGCGGCATGGTCCTGACTGGTCAAAGACCATCGAGCTTGAGATGTTCCGGAAGGATGGCTCGAAAGTTTGGACAGAGGTTACGCTGAACCTTCTTTACAATGAAAAAGGCTGGATCAAAGGCATTATGGGGATTACCCGCGATATTTCCGAGCGCAAGCAGGTTGAGGAGGCACTCAGGGCTTCGGAGGCAAAGTATCACCGATTATATGACAGTATGACGGATGCCTTTGTCAGTACTGATATGGACGGTCAAGTAAAGGAATATAATGAAACGTACAGGAACATGCTCGGCTATAAACCGGAAGAAATCAGCGCGCTTACCTATTCCGACCTTACCCCTGAGAAATGGCATGCGCTTGAAGCCGACATTGTTGAAAAACAGGTTCTTCAAAGGGGGTATTCGGATATCTATGAAAAGGAATACCGTAAGCAAGATGGTACGGTTTTCCCTGTGGAGTTGCGGATGTTCCTCCTCAAGGACGATGGCGGGAAACCCACCGGTATGTGGGCAATCGTACGTGATATCACCGGGCGCAGACAGGCTGAGGAAGAACTGAAGGACCATCGTGACCATCTGGAAGATTTGGTCAAAGATCGCACACTTAAACTCACGAAGGCAAATGAGAAGCTTAAGCTGGAAATAGAGGAGCGCAAACAAATAGAGAAAACGTTAAAGAAGAGTGATGAAAAATACCGCAGCTATTTCTCCCTCACCGATGATGTTATGTTCTCCTATGATAGCCAGTTCCGGGTCTTAAGCGTCTCTCCGAACGTAGAGAGGGTCCTTGGGTACAAGCCCGAGGAACTGGTCGGGAAGTACTTTCAGGACCTAACAATGCTCCTGCATCCGGAAGACGTGGGGGATGCTTTTGATAATGCCCTGCATGTGCTCTCTGGTAAGACAATCTATACCAACATTTACCGGTTTATCACCAAAGACGGGGAAGTGAAATTTGGGGAGGCAAACGGTGTTCCGATCATTCGCGATGGCCGTGTTGTTGCGATGATCACCGTGGCCAGGGATATCACCAAGCGCATCGAGATGGAAAATTCACTGCAGGAAAGCGAGGAAAGATACCGTATCACCCTTCAGAGCATGCCGGATGCCGTGAGCATTATAAAAATCAAAGATATGCGATATCTCTATGTAAATGATACATTCTGCAAGATAACCGGATACTCCTTTGAAGAAACCATCGGGAAAACGCCCTTTGACCTGAATCTGTCTGTGAGTTCCGAAGATTTTGATTATTATATTAAGCTCATAAAAAACGACGAATTGGTTGACAGCCTGGAGTGCCAGTGCCGGACAAAAGAAGGGAATATTTTAGATACCCTCGTATCCGCCAGGGCGGTACACTACAGCGGAGAAGACGGTATGGTCATGGTAATGACCGATATCACCGCTCTTATAGAGATCAAAGAAGAGAAGAAGAGGCTGGAGATTCAAACGCAGAAAATGGAGTCAATCGGAACACTGGCAAGCGGTATAGCCCATGATTTCAACGACATTCTGACAACCATTATCGGCTACACCAAGATGTCGATGAAAGATATCATGGACCTGACGAGGGGGGATAAAGACTTAAACGTAGTACACGCTGACCTCAATGAAGTGCGTAAAGCGGCTATCCGGGCGAGAGACCTTGTAAATCAGATCCTTGCCTTCAGCCGGCATGCGGAGAAGGAATATGTCCCGGTAGTGCTCGATTCTACCATACGTGAATCGCTTAAAATGTTGCGGCCGTCATTACCCGCAAACATCAAGATCCGTGAGATGCTTGCCCCTTCAGGACAGATCCTGGGAGATCCGGCTCAGATTCACCAGGTTATGACTAACCTTTGTACCAATGCAGCCCATGCTATGGGTGAGACCGGGGGAGAATTGGAAGTGAGCCTTCAGAGAGTTTTTATCGACAGTGATGCCGCCCTTAATCTGGATGTACCGCCTGGACCTTATCTCAGGATGACGGTAAGGGATACCGGTCATGGAATGACCTCAAAGGTTATAGCACGAATCTATGACCCCTATTTTACCACCAAATGGAAAGGACATGGTACAGGTCTGGGGTTGTCGATTGTTCATGGGATTGTGAAAAGCCATGGAGGTGCAATCAGCTGTAAGAGCGCTCCGGGACAAGGAACCGCTTTTGATATTTATCTACCCGAGCTCGGATTTAAAAGAGAGGTGGTGGAAGATCTCGTTGAGATGGCCGACATGGCCGGAAACGAGAGAATCCTTAACCTTGATGAAGAGCTCCCTCGTGTTGAGTTGATGAGCAAGGAGAAAGCGGATCCCGGGACACACGTTAAAGACAGAAACAAGCGGTATTAAGGTTCTCTTGATGGAAAAATATACCTATTTACTTAATGAATTTATTATATTATTCCCATGTAACTGTGGATAGAAACAAGTTGGCCCTCATGGCACTCTGCGCTGCACTCACTGCAGCGGGTTCTTTTATCAAGATTCCACTCTGGCCTGTAGCAATCACTCTTCAGACCTTCTTTGTCATACTTTCGGGGATTATCCTTGGCCCTCGCGATGGGGCCTTTAGCCAGCTTGCCTATCTGATAGTGGGTTTGCTCGGGCTTCCGGTCTTTTCCGGCGGGGGAGGACTTGCGTATCTTATGCAGCCGTCATTCGGGTATCTTATCGGTTTTGTGATTGCACCTCTTGCAGTCGGGAGTCTGCTGAGAAATAAAACGCTTACCCATAAGTCGGTATTCATCGCCGCGCTTGCAGGAACACTCGTCATCTATAGCATCGGCATCCCCTATCTGGCTGTCTATATGCGTATGGTGTTGAAGAAACCTGACGCCATAAACTTCGCTATCAAGACCGGAGCCCTGGTATTTCTGCCCGGAGATCTCCTCAAATGTCTGATTCTGGCTATGATCGCGCCCAGACTCAAGTTACAGAGGCATACATAGGGTATGATGTGAGAGTGATCTTTTCAGGTTCTCGATCAATATCTAAGGGACACAACATTCTTATTCCGGATTCTTCTCTGAGAAGCATACTTATATGGTTAACATCTTTTCCTCAGCCCATTGTTATCACCACGAAGGACACGAAGAGTGGTTCGCATCCTAATTCTTTTCTCACCACGAAGGACACGAAGAGCACGAAGATGATCTAAAAAATGCAAACAAACACGCTTAGACCCTTTGAACTGGTCCGCAATTTCTATAAAATCCTTTTTTCGTGTCCTTCGTGCTCTTCGTGGTGAAGTACTCTTCTGTCTGCTAGAGCCCATGCTCCATTTTGGTTGCGGCTATGCTGCGCTAAGCTCTTCGTGGTGGAATATCCCTCTCTCGTGCTCCGCAATGATCCGAGTATGCTTTACTGTGATGAACCTTATTCCGGGTTGGGGGATACTGAATGCTAAACCCTGACATCGGTCTCACAGCAGCTAGCTCTTTCCAAGGCGTTGGATCATGAGCCCGGTGATGATGAATACGAGCCCTGCAAAGGTGGATGGGAAGATCTCCTCACCCACGATGAAGTGGATGAACAAGAGCGACAGGAATGGGGAAAGGAAGATGAGGTTGCCCACTTTGGCAGTATTCTCGGAGAGCCTTAATGCCGTGAGCCAGAATACAAAAGTGATTCCCATCTCAAAGGTGCCGACATACGCTGCCCCCCAAAGCCCTCTGAAATCAGGAACGTTAAATCCTGTAGTCACAAGGGCTGTAATAAAGATGAAGGGGAGGCCAAAGAGAAAGGCAAGCAGCAGACTCGCTACCGGGTCCCGTTTGTCCTGGGTGTTGTAGATCCAGGAGAGTGACCACACAAGCGTACTGGAAAGGGCCAGTGCGACACCCAGGGTATTGAACGAACTGAAGCTTACGAGGGAGCCTTTACTCGATATCACCACAACACCACAGTAACAGATAACACCTGCAACGATGTCTCTCATGCCGATTTTCTGTTTCAGAAGTGGTATAGATAGGAATGTCAGCGTAAGCGCCCAGGTGTAATTGAGCGGCTGGGCCACCTGTGCGGGCAGGAGGTCATAGGCCTTGAAGAGGATGAGGTAATAGAGAAAGGGATTAAGAAACCCAAGCTTCAGAGAGCTTAAATACTGACCACGTGAGTAAGACAGTATAATGCTCAGGTTTCCCTGAACCAGCAGGATAAGGCTTAAGGTCAAGATAGACACGACAGAGGCATAGAAGAGGAGTTGTATGGGCTTGAGGAACTGAAGAGAGATCTTAAAGGCAGAGGCTACGGTAGACCACAGCAGCACTGTCAACAGGCCATAGAGGTATGCCTTCTGCTGATTTTTCATAAGACAAGGATTAGGTGTTAACTTATATGGAGAAAGTATTTACCCCAGGGCCGTACGCCAGGAACCTAGGTCTTTAAACTCAAGACCTAAAACTTATTGCCCCTTTCCTACAAGCTTGATGAAGCTTTCTCTGAACCTGAGCACATCGGGTGATGCCATTTCCACCTTACCCCAGAGGACATCATGGGCGCTCAACCCTCTTTTTCCGTAGAGGGTTGCGGTTGCAGTATCGTCCATGCGCATGGTGGCTCCCTGGAGCGCGAACCCAACATTCAAACCTGCCGAGCGGGAGAAAGAATATATCTCGGCCCTCAGATCGGCCTCGGTATTTTCATCCATGTGGAGAGCCATGGTCCCGGCTACGATGGACACGTCGGTTCCCAGGAGGATATCCTCTTTAGCCTTTGTTTCGAGGGCTCGGCTTCTCCTGAAGACCAACACAAGATCGGTGGATTGCATGCCCATCTGCAGGCCGAAGCTGCCGCCGTTGATGGTGATGAGAACAGGGTTGCTCCAATGCCCGTCTTTGTCTCTTACTATGAGTACGCCCTTGCCCAATCTCGCACCCACAAAAAAACTGGCCTTTATCATATTGGGTATAATGGCTATGCCTTCAGCCTTCTGGAGGAGTACCGGCGGTATGGCACTTTGGGGAGATGACATGATCTTTGAGAATGTCTGCAGCGAATCCTGCAGGCGAGCCGTCATAGTGGGATCGGTGACGGCCGGGCTATATGAAGGAAAGAGAATGGCCAGCAGCACAAGCATCAGCAACCTTGATCGTTTCATGTGTTCTCTCTCCTTGCCATGCAGTCCGTCATGAACAGGCAAAGTCTACTAAAAAGATCATCATCAGTCCATTCCATTAATATTTTCCTCGTGTGTCGGCACATCGGAATCCAGGAGGATGGCGATCCAGCGGGTAGATGGGAAGCTCTCGCAGGTGATCTTGAGAATCATGGTCAGCGGCACGCACAGCAGCATTCCCACAGGCCCGAGCACCCACCCCCAGAATATCAGGGAAAGGAAAACCACCAGAATCGAGAGCGATAACCCCCTGCCCATGAAGATAGGTTCAAGGATGTCACCCATTACCGTCTTGATGACAACATATCCCAGGGTCACCAGGCTTGCCGATACCAGACCGGAATCCACCAAAGAGAGCAGGATAGGGGGTATGGCAGCTATGAAAGGGCCGATATTGGGGATGTAGTTCAAAAGAAATGCCACCACACCCCACAGAATAGGATATTTGACCCCGAGTATCATGAGCCAGAGCGTCACTACTATGCCGGTGGACAGGCTGATCCATGTCTTAAGAGCAAGGTATTTCTCAATGCTCCGCACGATTCTGTCAATGGTCTCCAGGCTCGTTCGCGATGTGCCGCAAGCCGCCAATTTTTTCGAGAAGCTCGACGCCTCGACCAGGATGAACACCACGGTGAAGAAGATCAGGAAAGCATAGGTGAGTGCACTTCCGAGGCCGCTGAGGAAGTTTGCGATGATATTCATGATAGAGCCGGGATCGAAGTACCTCAGGATCATTCTCTCGGAGATATAGATATTGAAACCCCTAAGCCATTTAATAACCATTACCATGAGATCATGAATGCGTTTCTGATAGAAGGGTAATTGCTGGATAAAATCGCTGACTGAGGCCCCGATGTAAGCCCCCATACCGAAAATAGCCCCAAAGATAATGAGGATAATAATGGAGATCGCAAGAAATGCAGGTATGCCCTTTCTTCTCATCCAGGAGAACAACCCGCCGCACATTATTGCAATGAAGAAAGAGAGCAGGAAGGGCACTATGATGGATGACGCCTCTCGCAAGCCTGCAATAACGATCACGATGCATGCAAGGATGATAACGATACTGCCTTCGCCGGTCTCTTTCAGATCCACACCCATCTCTACACCTCTTTCATCACATCGGCCTGCATGATTCGGGAATTATGCAGCCTTGAAAGCGAGACTCTATGAAATACGCTATCCTTCAAGAATAAAAACAATCTCTCCGTGCTCCAGGCAGGCTGATTATCCCTGATGGGACAGGGCATGTCAAGGAATGGCACTTTAGGAGATGTGCAGGGAATAATATTGGGAAAATTTGTATCCATATTATTGTATTATGGTATTACCGGGTTTTGTAAAGAGCAGGGCAGACCGCATGAGCACTTGCCGCACACATCGCTGCGGCCTTCGAGATTAAGGTGTGACTCGTTTTCAAGAAGCCTCTCATAACATTTCCGCCTGTCGAAGGTATCCTTTTGCAGGGCGTCACAGGGACACCGCTCAAGGCATACGGCACATGAGCCATTCTGGAAATACAGGCAATGATTACCATTAATCCTTTTATCGGGTGTCAGTTCAAGATCGGTCACCAGGCTCCCGATCCTGCCGCAGCAGCCGTTTTCTGTAATCAGCAATCTATGAAGACCGAAGGTTCCTAACCCTGCAATATAGGCCGCATGGCGGTGAGACCAGGCGCTCATGAGACTTACGGGGTCGAAGTTGTGGGTGGGAGGTATGGTGCATGCCCGATATCCTTTTGATTCAAGTAAGGTGGTGAGCTCGGAATGAATGATCGCAATCAGCCCATTGGTCTGGCTATAGGCATAAGCCCACTGCCTGCTTGGAGACTCGCCATGGACATTGCTCGAAACTATTGCCTCGGTATAGGGCAGAAAGTAGACAATCACGGACTTTGCCCCTTTGAGCAGATCCTTAGGCAGCAGGTGTCCGGGGTGTACAACCTGTTTCAGATGCTTAAAAAGAGGGTCTTCGGCGTTCGCAAAGCCGATGAGGGGGTCCTTCCATGCCGATTGAACGGGTCCGGATGGAATATACCCGGCAACGGTCTGCTTAAGTTGCTGCCCGATGAGATCCTTCATGTCCATTGATCAAGAAATATGCACTCCCCCAAGAATCGAATGCTTTAGGATCAGGGCCGTATCTTCCTGCACTCTACATAATAACGCTTTTCCTCGGCATGACCCATGGAAAATGCCTTTCTGGGCAAGGCCCCTTCCATGATGATGGTTTTGAAGAGGTTGTGCTTGGAGAGCACGGGCAGGAGGAAGCCGAAAACCGAAGGCTTTCCTGCGAGGTCTTCAACCACCTTATCGCCGTGAATATAGTCAATCTCAGTGTCCGGATGTCCTTTGCAGAAGGTGTCGAGGAAGGACTGGAGGCTACCCACCTCAAGGTTCCAACGGGGGTTTGATATCCGGATATACCCATGAGACTCCTGCGTTACGAACTCGATGGTATGGGTGTTCTTATCGTGCACGGGCTGCGGTTCGCCCTCGGTAATGATGGATACCGCCGAGCCCTTGGGCTCGAAGAACTCGGTCATGGCCTTGAAGACGTCGTGGTCCTTCACGTTGAAGAGCACCCGATGGATGGGCTCGAAATCGAGGCCCTTGTCGTGGACATTGACCAACTCCACCAGCGCATAACGGGCAGGGTGGCGCATGATGGTGTCCTTGTCGCGTGAGAGTTCCTTGAGCTGCTCCCAGAAGAGTTTTGCCGAGGCAAGGGAATGGTTCCCGTCTCCCACGGCATAGAGGAGCACATCGGAGTCTCTGACTCCGTAACGATCGTTGAACCGTGCGGGGTCGGCAAGCCGCATGAGGCTTCCGGCGATTTCCCCGATCGCTTGCTCATCGTCCACATGGTAGCCCCTGATGTGACCTCCGTTCATCATGAGGTCGGAATCATAGAGCTTGTTAAACCTTTTACCGAACAGGGGCTCGATAACGGTCATTTCCGGGTCGTCGATGAGAATCATTATGTGCGGTAGCTCTATTGAGGCCTTGGCCCTGATTTTCACGCGCACGGGGAGCCGCTCGATGACGGTCCCTTCCGTAGCCCGAATCAGGCAAGTACTGCCCTCCCTGAAGTCGTAGCGTTCGAGGTCCAGGCATACAAGCAGACCCCGCCTTATGGTCCCCCGGGAGGTGACACGCTCAACCAGGACAAAGCCTTCTTTCTGAGGCTCGATGATCCCTTCTGCAAGGTAGTGCTCCATGGCATTGCTGATCTTTTCGAGCTGTTCGTCGTTGTTTGTAGAGTTCAGATATGCCTCTGGATAGATAAGACGGAGTGTGGATGGCGAAGAACCCACGAATTCATCCACCTGCTTCCAGTAGTCGGGCTGGGAAGTAAATTGGTCGCAGGCAACGACCGACCAGCGCAGAAGGTCGGTTCCCTGTCTCGGCAGGAGAATCCGAGGGATATGCAAGGCTGCCTTTTCAAGGCTCATAGAAAATTTCTCCTCTTGGTGAGTGGAATCGTGGTGATGTTGACGTATCCAGATCTTCATACCAGATCCATCACCTTGCTTGTCAACAGCATTGAGCATGAAGGTTGCTTTTCATTATCATGGTGTAAGGACCAGCACCTCACGGTACTGGTCCTTTACAGCAGCTTCCTTGAAGGGGAATGGGATGTAGCTTCCTTTGAGCCAGGCTTTAATTCCGTCATCATAATGAGGGCTCGAAGGGTTGTCGGACTGGCCGGAGCTGTTTACCCCGAGCATGGGCTCTTCCAGGCTGAAATCCACAATGATGCGCATGGCAGGGATGATAAAGGTATCAAAATCCCTTCCCATGAGATAATTTGATACGTTCAGGGTGAAGTCATCACCCGGGGCAGGATATGGTCCCCGGTTGAAGTATGACCAGAGGAGGCCCATGCCAGTCCTCTCGATAAAGCCCATGCTCGGGCTCATTTTTGCCGCCTCAGTCTCCCATTCATAGGTATGGAGCGATCCCCACTGCCATTGCTTGGGGTCACTGCCCGACTTTGTCTGTAAGAATGTGACGGCATCAGCCAGGGATTTGGCGAGAATCTGTGCCTTTGTCTCTCTTTCCGGTGTCTTTACATCATCCCAGAAAGGGCTCTCATCTCCGCGAATCAGGATATGGTCGCAGGTGGCATTGTAACTCAGGTTATTGATGACCATGAAGGCTTTCCACGTCTTTGAACCTTCTGGGCCCAGCTCGTCGAGAAAGATATTTTTTGTTGCGCAGTGGAGCAGGGCACCCACAAGGGCTGCACCGTTGGATCCGGCCCGCATGTCCCCATCAAACCCCTGAAGCATCTCAAGGGCGAGATGGGCCTTCTTTCTCCTCCCTTCATCAGCCCACCCGTTGATCTCTCGATTGATCTCTTGGGCAAGGCTCCCTTTCAGGAGAACATTCTTGAGTTTTGGTACAAAGGGTGAATAGGTGTCGAGCTGCATTGCCATGCATGTCTCGGTGGTGTGCCTGTCCGTGGCAGTAGCCATCTGGGCGATGCGCTCGGCACGCTCGGGCCAGTACCATGAAGATGAGAGAACATAAGGATAATCTTTTGCTATGGTGCGGTTGTTGGCCGTGCCTATGAACCCTTCAGGTGGATTCTTGGCATTCGGCAGTACCGAGGGGTCCAGGAGCCCTGTCCAGTCGTACTCGCCGGTCCAGCCAGGCGACGGCATGAGTCCTCGTCCCTTGGCGCGCACCGGATAGTTCCCGGTCACCTGCCATGCGATATTGTCCTTGTCGGCAAAGACCATGTTCAGTGCAATGGCCCTGATCCGTTTCATGAACGGCATTGCTTCGTCCACGGATTTGGCAAAGCTCAGGCTGAAGAATGCATTTATGCTTTCGTCATCTTCCGTTGCGGATGCCCAGCTCAAGGCGATGCCATAGGGGAGATCCACGGAGGCCGGCTGGAACATCAGGGCAGGCTCCTTCTTAAGGGCATTGTTGAGAAGCATACCGTGCCTGGTTTCATGAACCGTTATGGAAACAGGGTCCTTGCCTTTGATCTTGATGGTTTCCTGGTGCTCGGTGGTAGGAAGCCAATGTTCTTTGTACAGGTAATGGAGCTTGCCGTCTATGGTCTTAAGGCGCTCCAGGAAAATATCCTGGTTATCCGCCATGACCATGGTCATCCCCCAGGCGATATGGCCGTTGTACCCTGCAACCACGTAAGGGAGGCCGGCAATATTTACGCCGGCCACATCATATTGGCCGCACCTTACGTGCATCATGTTCCAGAGCGACGGAATGCTCAGCAGGAGATGGGTGTCATTGCATAGTATGCTTGCACCGCCCTTTGTCCTGTTTTTGGCAATGCCCCAGTTATTGGATGCGGCAAATCCGGAGAGCCCGATGGAGCTCAGGAGGGGTTGAATGTCTGCAAGCTGTGATGAGGCAAGCGCAGCCTTGTTCAGGTCAACACCTTTCAGCTTGTCAGCCTCATGGAAGGGTATGGGCTCATCCGGGTAGATGGGCATGAGCCATGCGGTTTTTTCAGCACCGATGGCCTGGGCAATGTTCAGCGCGGAGATCTCCTCATAGAGGTTAAACGACAATGCAAGATTCACCAGGGCAAAGATCATGATGGAATCGATTGGCTTCCACTGCTCCGGACTGTATCCTGACAGCGAAAGTCCGGGAGGCAGCTTGTTTTTATGCGTGTCCTGGTAAGCGTTCACACCTCTGCAGTATTGTTCCATCAATGCCAGATTCTCAGCACTCATGTTTTTGAGCAGGTTGTTTGCAGTACGTCTGAGGTTCATGGTGCGCATGTATATGTCCAGATCGAGCGCAGACTTCCCAACCATCTCGGCAAGCCTGCCTTGTGATGCAAGCTTGAGCCCCACCATCTGGGTAAGCCGGTCCGAGGCATGCACATAGCCGACGGCAAAAGCCATATCAGCGAAGGATTTCGCCTCAATGAATGGGATTCCAAAGGCGTCTCTCCTTACGGTTACCGGTTCTTTAAGCCCGGGCAGGCGTATAGTCCCTTGAGCCGGATCAACCGTATCTTTGAAATGCCTGTTGACCATATTGGTACAGCCGCTGGTGAAAAGATGGAGGATTACAATAGTGCACACCGAATAATATATGAACCTGTGTCTGCCGTTAAGGAAACAGAGATTCATACGTGAGGCCTTCATAGATTCCTCCCCTCATTTTCGAGGATACAAGATGCATTTCGTCAAATAAGAATGATCTTGGTTTACCCGATGGTAATGTTTCCCTGCATATATTTGACTGCATGTCCGGAGATAATGACCCTCTCCCCGGCATCTTTGCAGAAGAGCTCCCCGCCGCGCTCCGATACCTGGTAGGCGTGCAGGTTTTTCTTTTTTAGTATTCCTGACCAGTAAGGAATAAGCGCACAGTGGGCGGATCCGGTTACCGGATCTTCGTCGATCCCAAGCCTTGGTGCGAAAAACCGCGAGACAAAATCCGAACAGATACCGGGTGCAGTAACAATAACCCCCCTAAGGTCCACCTTTTTAAGCAGGTCCATATTGGGCCTTAATGTACGGACATCCTCCTCATGAGCATATACTACAAAGTAATCTGCGCTCTTGAGCACCGCTATAGGTTTAACCCCAAGACCATGAATGAGTTCAGCAGGCCAAGCGCATTCAACCGGCGGCTGGGAAGGAAAGTCCATAGAGAGCATCTCTCCTGTACGCTCCACCCGTAATGGTCCGCTCTTTGACGTAAACACAACCTTTGAGCTCTTTGGGGCAAGCTCGGTAAAGATGACAAAGGCGCTTGCCAGCGTTGCATGGCCGCAGAGGTCCACCTCTTCCACAGGTGTGAACCATCGGATGGAAAAGTTCTCACCATCCCGGATGAAGAAGGCGGTCTCGGAGAGGTTATTCTCCCGGGCAATAAGCTGCATGGTTTTTTCGTCAAGCCACTGATCGAGAGGGCACACTGCAGCAGGGTTGCCGGAAAAGACATTCGCCGTGAAGGCATCGACCTGGTAGATGGGAATATTCATGGTCCCAAAGCCTCCTCATAACATGGATCGTGAGAACACCTAAAAAAGTTCATAAGGCCATATCTTGAAAGAGTGGCCGTACGTACGCCTGCCAAGCAATAAAATTGTACACCCTCGGGTATGGGCACTGCAATGGCAATCTAAAGACGGCTCTGGGGCTTTTGGTTATGCACCAGGGTAAAAGGGTTTCATGACTTCATAGCCAAAAGGCTCATAGCCTCTTTTTTGTTTCATAAACGGAATTGGAATACATAAAAAGGATAAAAAAAGTTACACTTTTAAGTACTTCCATAGACTGTATCATATAACACTATGATAATATTTAATAAAATAATGGCATGTCCTTTGCTGTATCTCTCATATCAGTATTCAGGCATGAAAGAGGACATAAATCGGGCAAGAAAGGCGGCAAAAGAAGCTATGATTTTTGATCAAGGACATCTCAACAAGATTGAAGGCCAAAGACGCGAAAGTCCCGAAGTCGAGCGGCTCATTGCCCAGAGAAACAAGTTGCTCAGTGACCATCCCCATCTCAGAGAACTTCAAGAAGAAGTCGACGTCCTTCTGAGTACCACGATTGACCCTGTTATGAGGCTTGAAATCCTCTTTATGCTCATGACGGACAGGCTCATGGAGTTGAGAGCGGTCTTTACCGAGCTCATGAAGCTTGCACGCACTGCCGTGGCAGAGGAGTAGCATCCCTTTTAGGACATTGCCCTGCATTTGCTTAGAAAGAGCTCTCAATGCAATATCAGCCTGTCTGGAGGGCGAATCCTTTTGAAGCTTTTTCAATCAGACTCACTATTCAAGAGAACATATATCTTGATCCCTTAAGCGGCTTAAAAATAGAACAGGCACATGCGAAAAGCCTTGTTTGCCTTGGCCCCGATCTTACTACAGGTATATAACCCTATCTCAAACTAAGCCTTGGAAGATGGGCCCAAGTGCCCTAGATGTTGGTATATGAAGATGTACTGAATGGCAATCATACATCGGCAACACAATGATCCGCTATAATAGGGTAGCTATGAGAGACGGTACGGACATACAAAAGGAAGACTCCCTAGGCAATCATCCACATCTTGGGACCAACCCCATCACAGCCGGTAATACATGGAATGCCATCTGGCGCCTGACCTGGCCTATGCTGATTATCATGATCCTCAACTTCCTTGTAGGGTTCACCGACATCTATGTAGCCGGGCTCATCAGCAGCGATGTACAGGCTGCAATCGGATATGTCTCGCAACTCTATTTTCTCTTCATTATCCTGGCCAATGCCATCAGCATCGGTACGGTGGCGCTGGTGTCAAGGGCCTTTGGCGCATTGGCCTTTGAGAAGGTTTCAGAGTATGCAAAGCAGTCACTGATCTTTGGCCTCGTGGTCTCGCTTATGCTCATGACCTTCGGCCTCCTCTTTTATGCACCCACGGTGAAGATTGCGGGCTTTCCGTCCCAGATACGCACCATGGCCGAGACATTCCTTGTAATATTCTCCTTTGCGCTGGGCGCGAACTACCTCCTGATAATCAGCAGCGGGATCTTCCGGGCAAGCGGAGAGGTGATAAAACCCCTCATCATCATGTCCGTCTTTTGTGTTATCAACATCGTGCTTGATTTTGCCCTCGTGTTCGGCCTTGGACCGTTTCCTGTCCTGGGTTATGTGGGGATCGGCATTGCTACGGCGACTGCAGCCACAGTGAGCATGGTGATAAGCCTCCTTTTTTTCTTTACCGGAAGATGGAGGGGACTCCTAAAGAAAGGTTGGAGGATACAGGCCCGAACGATCTTCCTGATTGCAAAGCTTGGCTGGCCGGCCGGACTGCTCCAGGTAGCATGGAATGCCGGAAGCATCATTCTCTACAACATACTATCCCGCCTCGGCAGTGAAAGCATCACGGCATTGGCCTCCATCACCAATGGGCTGAGGATCGAGGCAATCATCTTCCTGCCTGCCTTTGCCATGAACATGGCCGCCTCAGTCCTTGTGGGCCAGAATCTCGGTGCCGGCAATACGAAAAGGGCCACCCGGCTCGGGTGGAAGATCGCTTTAACGGCCACGATCACCTTAAGCCTGCTGTCGTGTATCATCTTTGTAGGGGCTCGGTTTTTTGCCTCGCTTCTGGCCCGGGACCCTGCCGTGCTTGCAGAGACGGCCAGATACCTGAGAGTGAACATGTTCTCCGAACCGTTTATGGCCTTGAGCCTCGTACTTGGTGGTGCCCTCCAGGGGGCGGGGGACACCAAGGGCAATATGTGGGTCATCATCTTCTGCATGTGGATCATACGGCTGCCGCTGGCCTTTGCCCTGGCCATCCTTCTCGGCTTCGGCGCCCTGGGCGTATGGATAGCCATGGTCACCTCCATGGTATTCCAAGGTCTGCTCATGGCATACCGGTTCCATAGGGGGAAGTGGAGAATGGTGAGGATAGATGGATTAGTAACGAGTGAAAGGAAAGTGACTAGTGAATAGTGACTAGTGACTATAAGTGAACTTGTCCTCGCCCTTCATTCTGTAGGAGTGACTTTAGCCGCGACATCCGGAATTGGGTCGCGCCTGAAGGCGCTCCTACATCTCGATAATATGTTGCATGCTGTAGGAGCGGGTTGAGCTTTAGCGAAAAACAACATCGTGTTCTATCTCCTGCTTGCTTGTTTCCGACGATCTATCCGCACACTTCAATGAGATATTTGCACAAATCACTGATCCTTTGCAATACTACCCGGCATATGGTTCATGTGTTTCTGGACACGCACACCCGGAGGGACTACAATTTGCTTCCATGCCGCCATGAAACGCTACATACAGGTATGATTTAACGAGCATGGCTCAAGGCTTAATGCCTGTACTATGTTACTCTGGAAGGCATTGTCCGTTTGCAGGAGGATTCATGGCTGAGAAGGTCATTATCATGGGTGCGGCAGGAAGGGATTTCCACAACTTTAATATCTACTTCAAGGACAATTCACGCTATCATGTAGTGGCATTCACTGCGGCACAGATACCAGATATCGAGCAGAGGTCATACCCTGCCCGGCTTGCAGGAGGCCTCTATCCGGAAGGCATCCCCATCTATCCCGAGGCCATGCTGGCAAATCTTATCACTGATAATCAGGTAGACTTGGTGGCCTTCTCCTACAGCGATGTCCCGCATGTGGAGCTCATGCACAAGGCATCCATCGCAATGGCCCACGGTGCCGATTTTATCATGATCGCCGCATCCTACACCATGCTCAAGGCCGACAAACCCGTAGTGGCCGTGTGCGCAGTCCGTACCGGCTGCGGCAAGTCGCAAACCACCCGCAAGGTGTGCACTATCTTGCGGGGGCTCGGCAAGAAAGTCGTGGTGGTCCGCCATCCCATGCCGTATGGCGATCTCGTGGCCCAGGAGGTGCAGCGCTTCTCCACCTATGAAGATTTCGAGCACCATAAATGTACGATCGAGGAGCGAGAGGAATATGAGCCCATCGTGGACCAGGGCATAGTGGTGTATGCCGGCGTTGATTACGGCAAGATCCTTGAGGCGGCCCAGCAAGAGGCGGACATCATTGTCTGGGATGGCGGCAACAACGACACACCATTCTACAGGCCCGATGTGCACATCGTGCTCTTTGACCCGCACCGTGCCGGTCATGAACTGCTCTACTATCCGGGCGAGACCAACATGCGTATGGCCCAAATTGCAATCATCAACAAGGTGGACAGTGCAGAGCCCTCTCAGGTAGAGTTGGTAAGGGCCAACATTGTTTCGTTCAATCCCTCAGCCAAAATCGTTCTTGCCTCTTCACCCGTTATTGTGAGCGAGCCCGAACGGGTCAAGGGTAAACGGGTCCTGGTGGTGGAAGATGGACCAACCCTTACCCACGGCGAGATGGCCTTCGGAGCCGGCTTAATTGCGGCGCATACGTTCAAGGCCTCTGAGATAATAGATCCCCGGCCCTCTGCTGCAGGTTCCATCAGGGATACATACCGGGTCTATCCCCATATCGGCCCGGTATTGCCCGCCATGGGCTATAGCGCAGACCAGATCGCAGACCTCGAGCAGACGATCAATGCCTCTGATTGCGATCTTGTGCTCTTTGCCACCCCCATCCAGCTCACCAGGATCGTATCCATCAACAAGCCCGCCATCCGCGTGCGTTATGAATATGAAAACTATGGGGAGCCTACGTTAGAGGATGTCCTTCTGCGTGAACTTAAAGACATGGGGCTGATCTAGTGCAAAGCTCAAAGCCCATTCTGCTCGTTGCATTAGGCGGCAACGCCCTGATAAGGAAAGGCCAGCAAGGCACCATCGAGGAACAATTTGATAACCTCAGGGTGCCGATAAGCCAGATAGCCAGGCTCACGCGCGATTACCGCATCATCATCACCCATGGGAACGGACCGCAGGTGGGCAATCTCCTGCTCCAGCAGGAATGCTGCAATGATGTGCCCAAGATGCCCCTGGAGATCCTGGTGGCACAGACCCAGGGCGCCATAGGATATATGATAGAGTCCACCCTTGACAGCGAGCTCATGCGCCAGGCGATTGCCGCCAGCAAGCCCCTGGTAAGCCTCATCAGCTATGTGGTGGTGGATGAGAACAGCCAGGCCTTCAGAGACCCCAGCAAGCCCATAGGTCCGGCCTTCACCGAGGATAAGGCCGGGACATTACCCTATCGTGTTAAAAAGACGGAGAAGGGGTTCCGCAGGGTTGTGGCATCTCCCGAGCCTCTCACCATTGTGGAGAAGAACGAGATCATGAAACTCATTGCGATGGATTTCGTGGTTATATGCTGTGGTGGGGGAGGGATACCGGTAGTCCGTGAGGGCAGGTCATTCGCCGGTGTGGACGCGGTCATCGACAAGGATCTCGCAAGTGCCAAGCTGGCCGTTGAAGTAGGCGTGGATACATTCATCATTGCTACCGATGTCCCCGGCGTTGCCATCAACTATGGAAGAGAAGACCAGCATTTTTTAAAGACCATGACTACGACCCAGGCCGGTCGCTATAGGGAAGAAGGTCAATTCTCAGAAGGCTCCATGCTGCCCAAGATCCAGGCTGCAACTGCTTTTATTCATTCCGGGGGCAGAAGGGCCGTCATTACTGCAATCGAAGCAATTGAAGATGCAGTGGCAGGCCGGGCCGGCACCGAGATCACGAGGGGATAGCCCTAACTCTCTTCGCGGGGATCCGATAGTATTTTAGGAAATAAAAGTAGTTGTCTCGATCCATACATATCACATGAAGAATGGTATCCTGACTGAAGAGATCTCATGACGTAATATTCATAATTTCAGATGGGAAGGAAGCGGATATTTATCGCAGAGATCTATGCTTTTACTTCATAAAGAAATCTTAATGATTTTTAATCAATTCAATAAAATAAGAAGTATTTCTAATGTTAGCAAGATCAGGGTCCCTCTTGATCAGACCCCAATTGTTAAATCCCTTTTCAATTGACTGTTTCAGCCATTCAATAGATTTATCAGTCATATTCTGCTTAGCATAGATGCATGCAATGTTATAGTAGACCTCTGGATTACCTGGCTGAATCCGCTGCATGTTCTTAAGCACATCTAAAGCCTGATCGTACTTCTGAAACTTAGAATATATGAGCACAAGCCCAGACATGGCCTTCATATATTCTGGTTGAATTGAGATTGCTTTTTGATATTGGATAATGGCGTCATCATATTCTCCCATCTGAGAATAGAGATCACCAAGCCTTGCATGGTAAGTAGGATTTTGTGGTTCTGATTTCAATGATTCATTTAATAGGGATAGTTCGGCTTCAAACTTTTCCGGAGTAGCCTTTGCTTTTTCAAGATAACTCACCACCACATATTGATGTGGATCGATAAGCAGTGCTTCATTCAGTTGAAAAATGGCTTCATGTAGTTTCCCTGTCAGCAACATGGCTTTTCCGAGATTAAAATGGGCCTGAAAGTCCATTGGGTTGAGCCTGAGCAACTCCTGGAATTGCTCGATGGCCTCATCTGTTCTGCCCATCGATGCTAAAAGGAGCCCTAGATTATTGTGTATATTCATATTATTAGGATCTATCTGTACGCCTTTTGATAAATACTCGACAGCAGCTTTATCTTCTTTCTTCATTATATACGACATCCCGATACCATTATACGCTTCCGAGGTCGGTCTTATCCGCAAGGCCTGATGGAATTCTTTGATGGCCTCATCCAGCTGTCCCTTCTTTATCAGTACAAGCCCCAGATTAGTGTAAGCCATGTAGTTATTCTTAGTGACAGCGATTGTGTGCCTGCAGATAGTTTCGCTGTTTTTCCAAAAGCCGACCTGCACCCATGCAACCGCTATCAGTAGTACCAGAACGCCGACAGATATCACTCCAAGGACCGCCTTGCCCCAGCGCCAACGGCAGAAGAGATCGCTGAATCCCCACACGATCATGAGAAATATCCCAATAAGCGGTATGTATGTGTACCTGTCTGCCATCGACTGAGATCCGACTTGCACGATCCCAATAACTGGGACCAGGGTACCGATGTACCAGAGCCAGCCCACTACAAGATAAGGAAACCTAAACGCAAAAAACAGGACCGCAACTGTGACAAACAAAAGAAATATGGCGCACAAAATAACTGCCAGGGGATGAATGACCTCAGGATACGCGTAGAAGTTTGCTAAATTGAACGGCCATATCATCTTCCAGAGATAAGAAGCATAAGAGATGATGACATTGGCCATTTTGAAACCGAAATCTAACTCACTCAGGGAACTTAACGATCCCGCACTTTTTTGGGCAAACATGGTAATACCGCTTGAGATCATTGCAAACACAATGAGGGGTATCTTTTCAAGAACAAGGGCTGAAAGTCTTGAGTGCCATCCTACAGATTCCGCTGTTCCCTTGTCCTGGTTTTTGTTGAGATCTCCTGCCTGATGAATTTCCAGACGATTTAACGGCCAGAAATCCAAAAGAAGCAGTACGAAGGGCAAGGTCACAATCATGGGTTTGGACAGAAGCCCCAGGATAAAGAAGAGAATCAAAACAAGATATCTCTTAATAGTACGGTTCTGAACATACCAGAGATAACTCATCATGGTGAGCATCCAGAAAAAAGTGCTCAGCACATCTTTGCGCTCTGCGATCCATGCAACCGACTCAACATGCAACGGATGCACGGCAAAAAGAGCAGCCACCGCAGCGCTCCTCCAGGATGCAGCGGTCATCTTCTCCAGAACGAGAAAGAGAAGTATGGTATTGAGAATGTGAAAGATCACGTTGGTAATGTGGTGCAGGCCCGGATTGAGGAGACCGAAGATCTGTACATCAAGCATATGAGAAATCCAGGTTAGTGGATGCCAGTTCGATGCATAAAACGATGAAAATGCCCATCTGATTCCTTCAAGACTCACCCCATTTCTGAGGGTATAGTTGTCCAAAATATATTGAGGATCATCCATGTTAATGTAGTCAAAACCTACTACTTGCCAATACACTGTGAGTGTTGCAGCTGTTAACAGTAGGCAGATCCAAACCTTAAGGTTTGGATTTCTTGAGTTGCTTTTGGC
Organism: Desulfomonilia bacterium; assembly: GCA_050014195.1. Classification (GTDB taxonomy): domain Bacteria; phylum Desulfobacterota; class Desulfomonilia; order UBA1062; family UBA1062; genus MWEI01. The sequence continues at coordinate 174,466 of JBEKDT010000006.1, forward strand.
ATCCAGCTCAATTTTCATGAGGTCATCACCATATCAATTATTAAATTAATTGGTATTAATTTGATTGTAAATATTCAAATAGTAATTCAGAGTAGTTTGTACCTCAAACTACTCCCAGACACAAATATATTGACATGAACCTATTATAAATTAATAATATTAATGATTACATTCTTTAATTCTTTGATTATTGTTTATTTAGAATATAGTTAATTATTTTTTTTCAAATACTATCATCTCGATAATACCCTGAAAACTGAAGATGTTGTGTGCCAACCTGTGGTGTTTGAAATAAGATGCCCTATGTGTAGATTTCGTGCCACCGACATGGAGCGCCTTGCAGCATAGATTGTAAACCAAGATCATCAGTTTTGAGGCTCTTCGAAACATCTATAAATCGCAGTTATCAATGGTTCATAGAAGAAAGAAAGGTGTCATAAAATGTCAGAAAGAATCCTTCATGACTCTAAGCGGTAGAGCACCTTATGAATATGCAAAGACAAAGTCTGGGGCTCATGAAGTGTTACTTTCCCCGGTGCGAATAAGACCTGAAGTGTATCCCCTAAAGTGATCCTCAATTAAATTGCACTATTTTGGACAAGAGTGGATATTTATCGAGAAATGCTGTATAATATCTAATCTGATAGAAGCTCTTTTCATAAAGAAGACCCTGGTTACGTCTGGAGGTGGTGGGTATGGCTGGACCCACAGACAGCACGGAGAAAAACAGGATCTGCAGGCTTGAGAGTGAATTGAATAAGTCACAGCTCACGATTGCTCAACTCCTTGAAAAAGAGCGCACGCTTTCCAATGTGATAGAAGCCATCCCCATCGCAGCCTTTGTCATCGACAGAACGCACCGGGTTACCCACTGTAACAGGGCCTATGAATACCTCACCGGATTCAGAAAAGAGGATCTCCTCAATACCAATAAACAGTGGTCCCCCTTCTATACCCGAAAGAAGAAGACCCTTGCTGACCTTGTCGTGGACAATGCAGCAAGGCTGCAGATCGAAGATTACTATGGGAAGGATTCCCGTAGGATCAGCCACAAAGATGGGGCGTACGCGGTTGAGCTCTTTTTCCCCCATCTCGGTAATAAGGGGAAATGGATCTTCTGCACGGCCGCCCCCCTCAAGGACCGGGACGGGGTTACCATAGGTGCAGTGGAAACGCTCCAGGACCTCACCTCCCGAAAGGAGGTGGAAGAGGCCCTTTTCAAGTCGGAAGAGAAATCCCGGATCATTCTCGACCAGATCGAAGACGGTTACTACGAGGTTGACCTTCGGGGAAGGGTCATATTTTTCAACGACGCCTTCTGCACAATCATCGGGTATTCTAAGACAGACATGGTGGGCATGTCGTACAAGGTATTTGCTGGCCCTAAGTACATGAAAAAGATTTTCAGCATGTACAACCGGGTTTTCAGGACCGGCAAGCCCGTCAAGGCCTTCGAGTGGGAGATCGTCAGGAAGGATGGAACAAAACGGCTCGTGGAGTTCTCCGTGTCCCTCATGAGGAACGCATCAAATGCACCGGTGGGGTTCCGTGGGATCGTGCGCGATGTCACGGATGCCAGGAGTGCGGAGAGGGAGCTGCGCAGGTACAAGAACCGCCTCGAAGAGCTCGTGCAGGAGCGGACCTCCGAACTAAACAAAACCAACAAGAGGCTCACCAGGGTGATCGACAACCTGAGAAGGACGGAGAAGAATCTGGTGAAGCAGCAAAATTTCTCCGAGAGTATCATCCGTTCGCTGCCGTGCATCTTCTATATGATCGATAAATCCGGCCAGTTCATTAAATGGAACAAAAAAACTGAGGAGATCGGGGGTTATTCGACAAAGGAAATGAACGACGTTCATGCCCTCGACTTCTTCCCGGAGAGGGAAAAATCAAATATCGCAGACAAAATCAGTGAGGTATTCAGCAGGGGCAGGGCGTTTACCAACACCGTCGTACTGGGTAGGGACGGCCGCGAAACCCCTCACTACTTTACCGGGGTGCGTACGCATATCGACGGGAAGAGGTACCAGGTAGGGGTGGGGATCGACACCTCTGACGCGGTCCGTGCGGAGAAGGCGCTCAGGGAGAGTGAAGAGAAGCTCACCGCAATCCTTGGCTCGGTCACTGACTACATGATCATCGTCGATAGGTCGTACTCAGTGGTATGGGCCAATGAAAAGGCGCGCTCCCTTTTCCCGGACCTGATTAACAACAAATGCCACCAGGTCATCCATGGCAGCAAGCTGCCTTGCAATCCGTGCATCGGCGAAGTGTGTTTCCGTAAGGGGGGCACTTATGAGCGAGAAGGTGCCTGCATCATCCCTGTCAGTGGGGAAAGGATGGATTTCTGGAGCACCACGAGCATCGTGACCAGGCATGGGGACGGCTCGCCTGAGCTTATCCTGGAGCTCTTCAGGGACACCACGGAAAAGAAAGCATACGAGGCCGAAGCCGTGCGTGTGGGCCAGCTCGCATCGCTGGGCGAGCTCGCTGCCGGAGTGGCCCATGAGATCAACAACCCCATTAATGGGATACTCAACTATGGACAGATACTTCTTGAGAAAACAGGGAGAGCATCTGCAGACCATGAGATCCTGCAGAGGATAGTCCAAGAGGGGGAGCGGGTTGCGGGTATCGTCCATAATCTCCTTTCATTCGCCCGGGTAAGAAAGGATGAGTTCGTATCTACCTCACTGGATGAGGTTATCAGTTCCTGTCTCGGGCTTGTGGCCAAGCAGCTGGCCAATGACGGGATCTCACTGAGGATCGACACGGATGTCGGGCTCCCGAGGCTCTATTGCAACAGCCAGCAGCTTCAGCAGGTGTTCCTGAACGTCATCAGCAACGCCCGGTATGCACTGAATCAGAAGTACAGGGGGGCCCACAGTAACAAGATCATCGAGATCAGCGCAGAAAAGACACGGATGAAGAGTATGAAGGCCCTGAGGATTATCGTGTGCGATCATGGCACGGGCATATCGCCGGAGATAATCGACAAGATCGGCTCCCCCTTCTTCACCACGAAACCCATGAATGAAGGAACAGGGCTCGGGCTGAACATCAGCCATGGCATCATCAAAAACCATGGGGGCAGGCTGTGGTTCGACAGCACCGTCGGTGAATTCACCAAGGTCATCATCGACCTGCCGGCACGTTAAACGAGGGGGACATCATGGCAGAGCCTGAGAAGAAGAGACTCAAAAAAAAGATCCTCGTCGTGGATGACGAGGAAAGCATCAGGTTCACCTTCTCCCACTTCCTGAAGGAAGAGGGGTATGATGTCGTCACCGCATCGGACCTCAAGAGCGCCCGGAGGATCCTGTTCCACACCCAGGTGGACCTCATCTTCATCGATATTGTGCTCGGAGGAGAATCTGGTCTGGACTTGCTCAAGCAGGTGAAGTCGCTGCATCTGAAGCATCCTGTGATCATGATAACGGGGAATCCTACCTTGGACAATGCGACCGATGCGCTCAGGCTCGGGGCCTTTGATTTCCTGCTAAAGCCTGTGCGGAAGGACGATCTGCTGAGGGCAGTCTCCCTGGCCATCAGTCACAAGGCTCTCATCGATGAGAAAGAGCTTGTCACGAGGGAGAAGGAGAAATACCGCACGAACCTGGAGGCGATCTTCCAGAGTGTGAACGAAGTGATCATAACGGTTGATGAGGACATGCACGTGATCGATGCCAACAGACATATCGAGACCATCTGCAGCATATCCATCAAAAAAATCACCGGGCAGGCCTTTGATGATTGTTTCACGAAATGCAGCCACAACTGCTCCAAGGTGATAAGGGAAACCCTGAAACAGAAAAAGCCCATACGGGAGCTCCGGATGGAATGCGAGCACTATGACCGGCCCCGGCAGGTGGTGCTGCTCTCATGTTCCCCCCTGATGGACGATGAAGGTGCATACATGGGGGCTGTTCTTGTAATCCGTGATATCACCAAGCTCCACGATCTCGAGGAGGAGCTGAGAGGCAGGAGCAAGTTCCAAAACATTATAGGAAAAAGCAAGAAAGTTCAGAATATCTTCAAACTTGTCGAGGCCCTCTCGGATCTCGGGACCACGGTTCTCATAACCGGCGAGAGCGGGACCGGCAAGGAGCTTGTGGCAAACGCCCTTCATTATTCGGGAAAGAGGGCGGGAAAACCCTTCGTGAAGGTGAACTGTGCAGCACTGGCCGAGAACCTGCTCGAGAGCGAGCTCTTCGGACACGCCAGGGGGGCGTTCACGGGTGCGATAAAGGACAAGCAGGGCCGATTCGAACTGGCAAAGGATGGCACCATTTTACTGGATGAGATCGGAGACATTCCACCGCGCATCCAGTCCAAGCTCCTGCGGGTCCTTGAGGCAAAGACCTACGAGCGCGTGGGCGATGCCGCCCCGAAAAAGACCGAGGCCAGGGTCATAGCCAGCACGAACCGCAACCTGCGGGAAAAGGTCAAGTCGGGGGAATTCAGGGAAGACCTGTACTACAGGCTCAACGTGGTCGAGATCGAGCTCCCGCCCATGCGGGAGAGACTTGAAGACATCCCCCTGCTTGTGGATCATTTCTGCTCCATATTTGAAACTACGTTCAAAAAGTTGATCAACGGCATCTCAGACGAAGTGATGAGGATATTCATCAATTACCGCTGGCCCGGAAACGTGAGGGAGCTGGAGCATGCCATAGAGCACGCGTTCGTACTGTGCAACGATCGTGTCATCCTGCCGGAGCACCTCCCTCCATACATGCTCGGCTCTGCGCTGAAGACTGGTACTGGGGATAACCAGTCCGGTGGTGAGATGGAGCTCATCCTTGATATCCTGACGCAGACCGACTGGAACATCGCCAAGGCCGCGCGTATGCTCTCCATGAGCAGGCCCACCCTGTATCGAAAGATGCGCGAGCATGGTATCGGCAAGCAAGGATAAGGCGATTAAGTATGATCTCATAGGGGCAATTACATCATAATAAAACACTATAATTATTACACTTGTGTAAATTACACTCGTGTAAAGATTTAACACATATCGAGTGCATATCCGCCCTACTGCTTTTGCAACCAACTTAAATCCCGAAAGATATCTCGTCATACCCCTCTTGGCACGAAGTTTTCATTAGGAAACTATCAGGAGCCCTTCGGGGCATTAGTTTCTTAAAGCGATTAATTTTGCCGTGGTGTGGTGACATGAAGAGAAGAGTGAAACGGGAATATCCCATCAAGCTTATTAAGTACAACGAGTTTGACCACGAAATCGATTCGGCGGGCAAACCGGTCCTCATGCTGTGCATTCGCAGGGATTACGAGTTCAGCAGCCAGACGGATCTGATCAGGGATGTGCTCGGCAGGATGGTTCAAGGATTTCCCATAGACCTGAAGGTATGCCTGGTGGACGAAGAGTCCCGGCTGGCGCTCAAAGACAAGCTTGATCTTCAGGGCAGCCCTGCCTTCCTGCTCTTCGAAAAAGGCGAGGAAAAGAACCGCCTGCTGGGTGTTGCGGACGAGGAGCAGCTCAGGGGCTTTCTCAGCAGCACGCTGGGCTGGAACTTGTAGGGGGCGGTTTAAGTTGATTTTCATAGACAGGAGGAGAGAAAGGTATGCCGAACATTGATGATTTTATCAGGCCGAAGGAATGGGTTTCCGATTTCGTTACCGACATCGGGAAAGTGTTGAGGGAGTGGGGGAAGGACAAATATTTACCGGTCAGACAGAAGATCGATGAGGATTGGACGCACCACAAGATCGTCAAACCCCTGTTGAAAGAGGTACTCGTCGATCTTGGGATTAACGCAGCATTTTTCCCGTATGAGGTTGGTGGGACTGATATCCCAGATGCCTGCACGCTGATCTGCGTTCTTGGTGAGGAGGGGGCGAGGATCGATTCGGGATTCACTGTTGCCTGCCTGTGTTCCGTATGGCCGATGCTGCCAATCATATTGAAACCTCACCGCAATATGAAACTTCTTGAGGAACTTGGACCGAAATTCTGTAGCTCCGAGCTGTATGTTGGCTGCAATGCCATGACAGAGCCTGCCAGCGGGGCGGACATTGAGAACATTGACCGGATGCAGGGCAAGACCATTCAGACGACCGCAAAACTCGACGGTGATGAATGGGTGATCAACGGCCATAAGATATGGCCTACAAACTCAGGCGACGTGGCAAACCTTTACGGCGTGGTGTGCACCACGAAGAAGGGGTCAAAGGACCTGAATGACTTTGCCTTCATTTACGTGCCCGCTGATACAAAAGGGGTCTCGGTCGGAGGTCCTTATCAGAAGGCAGGGATGGCGGCAGACATGAATACTGATATCTGGTTTGATCAAGTGCGTGTGCCGAAGAGGTATCGCGCGCATGGACCAGGCGATGATCTGAAATATTTCAAAGAGATGATAACCTATGGGAACATGGGGACTGCCGCTATGTGTCTGGGGGTAATGAAGGGCGTCTATGAGATTATCAAAAAATGGACCACTGAGAGGATCATAGCAGGGAAACCCCTCAAGGAACACAGCATGGTGGCCGCAGCCCTTTCTGATATAGCCATCAACATCGAGGCAACATCTGCATGGATCCATATGTACGCACGGGAAGTTGATCGCCCAGACATCTATGGAACAAATCCGTGGGATGACACGCTGGTGCATAAGACACGCGGACTATCCACATTTGCCTGTAAGGCAGTTGAGAAAGTCTGCAGCACAGCCATGGATTACATGGGCTCGTACGGTTACTCGAGAGAATTTGATCTTGAGAAGCACTGGAGGGACGGCAAAATGCTGGGACTTTGGATGGGCGGCCTGGGTTTGAAGCAGATGGAGAATGCCAGGTACTGGTATGAGCTGGAGACGTTGTAGGCAAGGGATACAATAACCAGAATTTATGAAAGAAAAAATCAATTAGGAGGTGAACCAATGGCTCTATATCCATCGCAGGAATGGTGTGATGCATGGAAAAATGCAATGAACAATGATCCGGCATGTGTAGAAAACGGGAAGAATTGGGCCCTGGATTTTCCAGGGGATTTTCTCTTTGAGGTCACCCCGGGATCAGGGCTGGATAAGACACACTACATATATGCCAACATCAAAGGGGGCAAGTGCCTTGAATTGAAAATGCTCGATAGCCCAGGGGAAATAAAGCCTGGGTTCTATGTCACAGGCACCTATGGCGACTTTAAACCGGTGGTTAAGGGTGAAAAAGACTTTATAGAAGGCGTTGTTCGGGCGCTTTTCAAACTGAAGGGGGATATGGGGAAGATCATGCGCAATGCCAAATACATCCGGGCAATGGCAGCTTCCATAAGCTCATTCAAGAACGAGTATCTCGGCGAGTGAGGGCTGGATAAGGAGGCCAAATGGGAGAGATCCGCATCATCGGCGATCTCAACGGCCTGGGTGCCACTCTGCTGCCCATTATGGAACAGAACATCGACAACCCGCAGCGCATGAAGAAGATCAGCAGGATTTCGGGCAGCCTCATGGCGACGGAGAAGAGCACCGGTGTGGCGATCACCATTCTGTTCGATAGAGGGGTGATTTCCATCAAGGATGGGGCCATCCCAAACCCCTCGGCTGCACTGTGGACTGATTTCGACACGTTGGCTGCATACAGCTGCGGTGAGCTGAATCCCATCGTGGGTGTGCTCAAGGGCAGGATAAAGGTAAGGGGAAACCTCCTCAAGCTCCTGAAGATGGTGACCATCGTGCGGGCAGACTAACACGATACGGCAAGGGGATAAGGACATGTCCGGTTTCATGGGAAAGATTCTCAGGGTAGATCTTACACACAGGAAGGTATCGGAAGAGCCCCTTCCCAGAGGAGATGCCGCCCTCCTCCTGGGAGGGTGCGGTCTAGCCACCAAGTACCTGTTCCAGGAGCTCAAACCAGGTGTTGACCCGCTCGGACCCGAGAACAAGCTCATCTTCATGTCGGGGCCTTTAACCGGGACGCTCTCTCCCAGTTCCGGCAAGTACAATGCCGTCACCAAGTCCCCGCTGACAGGCCTCTGGGGCCAATCGGGCTCGGGTGGGAAGTGGGGCAGGGAGCTCAAGAGGAGCGGCTTTGACGGCATCATCATCGAGGGGGCCTCCGAAAAACCAGTCTACCTCATCATTGACAATGGCAAAGTTACGTTCAACGATGCTTCCGGGCTCTGGGGGAAGAACGTCTTTGACACCACGACGATCCTCGAACAGCAGCTCGGCAAGGGCTTCTGTATCGCCTGCATCGGTACTGGCGGTGAAAACCTCGTCAAGTATGCCGCCATCATGAACGAGCGCCACCGGGCGTTGGGCCGGGGCGGATTCGGCGCTGTGATGGGCTCCAAGAAGCTCAAGGCCGTGGCAGTGAAAGGCGAGATGAAGATTCCCATATTCGACCAGGCGGCCTTCGAGGCGGCTGCGAAGGTTGCCTCCGACTTCATCAGCGAAAGCCTCCTCAAGATAACGCTCGAGGTGTACGGCACCGCCATGGTGCTCGACCTCGTCAACGTCAAGGGCGGTCTGCCCACGCGCAACTGGCAGGGCGGTGTCTGCGCATATGCAGACAAGATTAATGCACCGGCCATCAATGATAAGATCCTGGTGGGGAGGAAGGCGTGCTTTGCCTGCCCTATTGCTTGCGGCAGGCACGTGGACATCAAGACCGGAAAATATGCCATTAAGGGCGAGGGACCGGAGTACGAGAGCATCGGCACCTTCGGGTCCATGTGCGATATCAGTGATATTGAGGCCATCACCTATGCCCACATCCTGTGCAACGACCTGGGTCTCGACACGGTCTCGGCGGGCAGTACTATCGCCTTTGCCATGGAGTGCTACGAGAAGGGGATACTCAAGAAGAAGGACACGGGAGGCAAGGAGATCCTGTTCGGCAATGCGGACACCATGGTTGACCTGGTCCGAAGCATTGCTGCCAGGCAGGGTATAGGCGACCTCCTGGCCGAGGGTACCAGGCGCATGGCCGCTCAGCTCGGGCATGGCAGCGAGCGGTTCGCCATGAATGTCAAGGGCATGGAGCTGCCCGCCTATGACTGCAGGGCCACAAAGATCACCGGCCTGGCGTATGTCACGGCAAACAGGGGCGGCGACCATATAACTGCATACATTCAAGGGCCTACATTTCTGGACATCCCCTTCCTCATCGTGGAGGAGAACACCATCGAGGACGCCACAAAGGAAAACCCTCTGGAGGCCAAGGTCGTCAAGGACATGGAAGACGCTCTGACCACCTTCGATGCGCTGGGTGCCTGCAAGTTCATGGGCATGGCCCTCATGGCCGACGATCTCTTGCCCGTGATCAACGCCGCCACGGGCTGGAACCTCGATGTGGCCGGGTTCAGGCGTTCGGGTGAGCGGATCTTCAACCTGGCCCGTATGTTCAACATACGGGAGGGAATGAGGAGGAAAGATGACACCCTGCCGGCCAGGCTGCTCGAAGAACCACTGCCCGACGGCCCTGCAGCAGGGCTTACCGTTGACCTCGATCCGCTGCTTGACGCCTACTACGAATTCAGGGGTTGGGACATGCAGACAGGGATACCCACAAGAGAGAAGCTTCGCGAACTGGAATTGGATTTTGTGATCGACGAGTTGGGAGACTGAAGAATGAGTGAAAACAGCAAGAGACCATGGATCAAGAACTACAAGCTCGGACCGTTCGCCCTGGCGGACACCATGGCACCGTATCCGGTGGTGTCGCTCAGTGCCATCTTCGATGAGACAGCTGCAAAATATGCGAAGAGGGCGGCATGCGAGTATTTGGGCAAGAAATATACCTGGGAGGAGCTGAAGAACCTTGTGGACAGGCTCGCAACCGCCCTGGCAGGCCTCGGCACCGTCAAGGGGGACAGGGTGGCGACCATCCTGCCCACATCACCCCAGTTCATCATCAGCGATTATGCAATCCTCAGGGCAGGTGCGGTCCACGTGCCGTGCAGCCCGCTGCACCGCAGCAAGGAGCTCGCTTACGAGATCGGCCAGTCCGGGGCGAAGATCCTCATCTGTCTCGAGGAGTCTCTCGAACTCGTGAGTTCCATACGGGATAATACGATACTCGATCACATCATTGTCACCAATGTGCAGGATTTCTCTGCAGACGAGCCGGCCGTCAAGGAGATACCCGGAGTGCTCCAACTCAGGAAGGTAATTGCAGCCCATGAGCCCATGCGGGCTGCGGTCAGCGTGAATCCGGAGGAGGACCTCGCAGAGCTCGTATTCACCGGCGGCGCCACAGGTGTACCCAAGGGGGTCATGCTGACGCACTACAACCTGGTCACGAACACGATCCAGGCATTGCCCTGGGTCCTCAAGCCGCTGGAGAAGGGTATCATCGGCAAGGCATCCATGCTCATCGGGATACCCACGTTCCACTCCTACGGTCATTGGACCATCAGGGCGTCCGTGTTCTGGGGGCTCCAGATGCTCCTGCTGCCGGACTCGAGGGACACGGACACCATCGTACACTTTCTAAAGAAGTACCGGCCCTTCATGGCACCCCTGGTCCCCACCCAGTATATGCGGCTCGTGGAGAAGAAGATCGGCCGGACGAACACGACCTTTGCATCAGGGGCAGCGCCTTTGCCCGAGAAGGTGAGGGCCGATTTCAAGAAGGAGACCGGCATGCCCATCACCGAGGCATACGGGCTGACCGAGACTAGCCCGGTTACGCACTTCAATGTGTCCAGCTTCTCGAAGATAACTGGTTTCATGCCCTTCGAGAAGGTCGGCTCCATCGGGGTGCCTGTCGTGGATACCGATGCCAGGGTTGTGGACGAGGCAACGGGGAAGGACCTCGGACCGGGCGAGGTGGGTGAGCTCTACGTGCGCGGACCTCAGGTCATGATGGGGTACTGGCCGGAGCCGGGTTCCGGCCTCATTGAAGGCTGGCTCAGGACCGGCGACCTCTGCAGGATGGACGATGACGGGTACTTCTTCCTAGTGGACCGCGACAAGGACATGGTGAATGTCTCTGGCAACAAGGTCTACACCACACTCGTCGACACAGTGCTCTTTGAGCACGCGTCCGTGGCCAGTGCTGTAGCTATCGGGGTTCCCGATCCGGAGCGGGACGGCAGCGAGCGGATCAAGGCGTTCGTGGTCCTGAAGGACAGCTGCAAGGGAACGGTAACGGAGGCGGACATCATCGAGCACTGTCGGCAGAATCTGGCGCCGTATGCAGTGCCCAGGACTGTGGAGTTTCGGGACAGCCTTCCCATGACCGTGACGGAGAAACTTTTCAAGAAGCAGTTGAGAGATGAAGAAATGCGGAAACAGCAGGAAATGAAAGGATAAATCGATTGATGGAGACACCAGGACTAAAAAATGAGGAGGTCAAAATGACAGCGATAGAAGAGCTGAAGAAATTACCTTCACGCGAAAAGAATCCGTACATAAAGGAATGGAAGGCAGATGGGCGCAAAATCGTCGGTTTCACCTGCCATTATGCGCCGAAGGAGATTATTAACGCAGCAGGCATATTTCCTTACCGGCTTGAAGCCCGGGGGACAAAAGAAACAGGACTTGCCGATGTGTACTACCACCGTTTCAACTGTACGTATTCCCGGTGTATTTTGCAGGAGGGTCTATCCGGCGGATATGATTTCCTTGACGGAGTGTGCTTCTTGAATGGCTGCGAACAGATACGGCGGATGTACGAAGTATGGAAAGAAGCCGTTCCGACAACCGATTATCAATACATGGTCACTGTCCCCCACTCGATCTATGATGAGGGCTTTGAATGGTATAAGGAGGAGATCTTCAGGTTCAAAGAAGATCTAATGAGTAATTTCTCCGTAAGACTTAACAATAGCGACTTACAGTCAAGTATCGGTGTGTACAACGAAAGCAAACACCTATTGAAGGAGCTCTATGAGCTGAGAAAGGCCGATAATCCTCCCATCAGCGGTACAGAGGCAATGAAGCTTGTATTTGCTGCTGATATCATGCCCAGGGAAAAGTACAATACCCTCCTCAAAAAATCCCTGAAGCAGATCCGATCGCGTGATGGAATTAAGGATTATAAGGCAAGGATCATGGTCGGAGGTTCCCCATTAGATGATACTCAGCTTATTGAGATCATCGAGAGCCTCGGTGGGATCGTGGTGACAGATACCCTCTGCGGAGGCTCAAGAAACTTCCAGGAGTTTGTTGAGGTTGAACAGGATGGAGATCCCTTGGCAGCGATTGCCAGGTGCTATTACTATAGTAATCCATGTCCCCGTATGCTTGGTCATTTTGAATCGCGGCTCCAGTATACGGAAAAAATTGCCAAGGAAGCGAATGTGGACGGCATCATCCTCCAGAGGGTCGTGTTCTGCGACAACCATGCTGTTGATAACACCATGTTAGCAGATGAATTGGAACCCAAGGGGATCCCTGTACTCAATCTCGAGAGAGAACATATGCTGACTGATGTGGGGAGAGTGAGAACCAGGATCGAGGCCTTTATCGAGAGAATTTCAAGGAGGTAGACCGTGGCTGAATACAGTGACAGAAAAGACAGAACAATCACCACAAGGTGGCAGATAACCGGTGATTTGGCAAAATTTATTCTAACGCAGGATCTCTCGCACCTGGATGATTGGGGTGGGAAGGAGGCTGTACGCGAGGTCTTGCCCGAGCACTATCAGAAAATTTTCGATCTCGTACAGACCGATTTGATAAACTGCCTCCTGGAAGAGAAGAACAGGAAAACGGCCATGGGATTTGCGGAGTGCATGGGGAGATGGGGCGACTGGTTTCACTCACAACTGGATCAAGGGAAAAAGGTAGTATACCATTATTTTGTCCATACCATCGAGCCTATGCTTGCCCTTGATCTTGCACCCATATGTCTCGAAGTCCTCTCAGGCTTGACCGCTGCCCTCTATACCGACGGGTGCGAAGAGGGTATCGATGCTATGCATGCCGAAGGGTATCCCGATCACCTCTGTTCTTCCAATATGGGAGGAGCCGGCTTTCTCTTAAAAGGATACGTACCTAAACCTGACGCCTTTTTAAAGGGGACCACCCCATGCGATCCCAGCAACAGGGTCTATGAATATCTTGCCCGCAAATTTAATGCCCCTCTTATCGTTGTCGAGACTCCCTATTACATGAACGAGCGTGCTCTCAAGTTTTTGACGACTGAAATGAAGAGGATGATTGGAAAACTGGAGAAGATTGCAGGGAAAAAGCTCGATGAGGACAAGTTGAGGGAGTACATTAAATTAAGTAATGAAACCGGGGAATATATCTTGAAAATTCAGGAATTGAGGAAGCTGGTACCATGCCCAGACACGGGATGGCACCGCCCCGCCGACACCATCTTTACGGCGCAGATGGGAACACCTTTTTCCAGGGATTATTTCAAGGGCCTCTACGAGATTGTAAAAGAACGCGCTGACAAGGGCCAGGGAGTCATACCTGAGGGCAAAAAGGAGGTACGCCTGGCGTGGGGATATACCTGGGAGTGCTTTGATCTGCCGTTTTTCAACTGGCTCGAAAACAAATACGGTGCAATCTACACGGAAGATTGTCTCACGTTATTCCCTGCGGACTATGCGATGATTGATACGACCAACATGGAGACCATGATTGAGGGGCTGGCACAGAGAATGATGCAGGTGCCCATGGCGAGGCAAGCCATGAGCTGGTCAGATACCTGGGTAAATGATTTTGTTGATGTAGCAAGGGCGTATAAGGTTGATGCCTTGGCCATTGGCGGTCATATGGCCTGCAAGCATTTCTGGGCGCTCAACAAACTTCTTACCGACAAGGTAAAGGAAAAAACTGGTGTTCCCGCCTTGCGTTTCGAAATGGATATGATGGACAAGAGGTTCACCAGTCCCTCGGAGTTGAAACGTATTATGGACGACTTTTTTGCAACCTTCTGAACCTTTATCTGAAGACGTGATTCATGAAGGGGGAACATAAAATGTTGATCCTTGGTTGTGATGTCGGTGCCATAACCACAAAGACCGTTATCTTTGGAGACGATGGTATTGTGGCATACGATATAACAGCGAACAACGGCAACCTGACAAAGGTTGTAGATAAAAGCGTGGATAATGTGATTTCCAAGGCCGGTGTGTCGCTTGCCGGCATCGATGTAAAGGCGGGTACGGGAATGGGTGAACGGTACATCTCCTTTGATCACATCACGGAAAGCATTATCAAATGCCTTGCCGTGGCTGCCCATCGGATCCATCCCGATACGCGAACCGTTGTGGATATGGGGGGCTTGATAACCACCGTTATCAGCATCAACGAGAAGGGGAAGGTGCTCGAGTACAGAACGAGCGATAAGTGCGCGTCAGGGTGCGGTTTTTTCCTGAGGCTTGCTGCCCAGGCCCTTGAAATGAAGGTCGAAGATTTTGGTAATCTTATTCTCCCCTACGGGGAAAGTGCCCATATGGGCACCCAGTGTGCAGTATTCGGGGAGAGTGAAATTGTCAGTCATATAAATGACGGGGTGGAACCCGCGAAAATTGCAGCCGGGATCAACCACTCCCTAGGAAGATCAGTCACCACGATGATCAACAGGATTGGGGGGATCAAGGATATAGTTGCCACCGGCGGGGTCGCGAAAAACAAAGGTGTGATAAGGGCAATAGAGGAGACACTCGGCATGGAGGTGATCACTCTCTCATCAATAGACGAGCAGTTGTTAGGCGCACTCGGGGCTGCATTGTGTGCACAGCAGCGAGTGCAGCAGGGATAAGGAGGGATTGTAATGATCTATGTGGGTTGTGATGTCGGTTCCCTCTCGGGCGAAGCAGTAATCATCGAAGATGATTCCATTGTCGAATATGAGATCATACGGGTAAGGCCGAGACCCGAACAAACTGCCTTAGAAGTGACTGAAAAAGTTCTATCCAAGACGAGCTTGTCGTTTGATGACATAGATTATTGTGTGAGCACGGGCTATGGTAGGGAGAAGATCCCCTTCGCACAGAGCAGCATCTCGGAGATCTCCTGTCATGGAAGAGGGGCGCAGTGGGCCAACCCGAGTGTCCGGACGATCATAGATATCGGCGGTCAAGACGCCAAGGTAATCAGGGTAGACAAATATGGCTACATGGTCGATTTCATAATGAATGACAAGTGCGCTGCCGGGACGGGAAGATTTCTCGAGGGGATGGCAAGGGTTCTGGGTGTCGAGCTTGAGGATCTTGCAGCCCTCTCTTCCGGGGCAACCTCTCCTGTTGCCTTAACAAAGACGTGCACAGTACTGTCACAATTTGAGGTGTTGTACATGCTCAATGATGGGGTAGACCGGGCAAACATTGCTGCCGGGATAAACAGGGCGATGGCTGATAGGATAAGTAAGCTGGTTAAGCGTGTTGGAATAAAGGAAGGGGTAGCCATAACAGGAGGTGTCGCAAAGAATTTTGCAGTGGTCCAGAGCCTGATAGAGGTGCTCGGAGTAGAGTTTGTGAGCCTTGGTGAAGTTGACCCTCAGATTGTTGGAGCCTTGGGTGCAGCCCTATTTGCAAAGGAACGGTGGCAAAAGGCCCGGCAGAGGGAGGCCACCCCGGCTGGAGGAAACAAGGATACAAAGAGCGTATGTGTCTGAGGGCTTCACGTCTATGCATAGGAGGAAAGAATGTGCGAATGCTGCAACTCACACAAGAGACCCATTAATGAAATCATCGCGGTAACAGGAAAGGGCGGGACCGGTAAGACCACCCTGGTATCCCTCATGACCCGAATCCTGCGCTCAAAGGGGTTCTCGGTCCTCGCAGTGGACGCAGACCCTGCGGTGAGCCTCACTTATGCCCTCGGGTGCACTCCGGTCAAGACCATCGCGGATCTCAGAACAAAAATGATCGAGGATCCAGAAGAGAAGAGGAGGATCAAGGACATCCCCATGGAGGAGGTCATAGCTGGGGAAGCAGTCATGACCTTCAACGGATACAGCCTGCTTGTCATGGGCAAGTCAGAGGGACCGGGCTGCTTCTGCAAGATAAACGATCTCCTCAGGTATGGGATCAGTACGCTCTCGAAGCAATACGACTTCACTCTGGTCGATTGCGAGGCCGGAGTCGAGCAGATCAACAGGCGCGTTTTGGATACCATCACGAGGCTATTCATGGTGACGGATACGACTGCCAAGGGTCTGCGGACCGCCTCGAGCATCCGCGGGATCGCTGGCGAATACGGAATTCAGGGTGATTATACCAAGGGGGTGATCCTGAACAGGATACGAGGCACGGAGATCGATGAGATGGTGAAAAAGGCTAATGGTCTGGGCATCGAAATCCTGGGCTTCATGCCTGAAGACCCTTGTGTAACGGAACATGATCTGCTGGACATACCCATAACGGACATCCCTGACAATTCCCCCTGTCTGAAGGCGGTCAGGGATATCCTCGAGAAGCAGGGTTTTTTCAATAATGCTCATCGCCATGAGGCTACAGGCACGCTCCGCTGAACTTTATGAAGATAGGAGCCGGATTGCAGGGCAAGGGGTGGATAACGAGGCTGTGAGGTGGGAAGCGCCTTTTTTCTATATATACATCTCATTTTTAAGGAGGAATTGATATGAAGTGTGTTTTAAAGTCGGCATTATTTCTTTGTGTATTTTTCATCTTGCCACTCATTGTGCACGCCGAGGATTTCATGGCCCAAGGCAATGCCCTCTTCGACAAAGGGAAGATAAACCTGGAGAGCTATAAAGAGTCGGGTGACATGTTCATAAAGGCCCTGGAGGTAAATCCGAACAGCTATGAGGCGGCATGGAAGGCGGCCCGCTCGTACCGATATTATGCCGATGAATCCAAGAAAAAGAACACGCAGAACTGGAAGGCTGTCTGCAAGGAGTACGGGAAGATTGGGATGAAGTATGGGGAGAAGGCTATTGCCCTGAATCCGGATGGTGTTGAAGGCAATACCTGGTACGGGTTCTCGGTAGCGAGCTATTCTGACAGCGTGAGCGTGCTCACGGCTCTCAGGGAAGGTTTGAAGGATAAGACCCAGAATAGTTTCGAGAGGGCTTACAAGATAAACAAGATGTATCAGGATGGTGGACCCATAAAAGCCCTAGGCCGCTTCTGGTACGTCCTACCCTGGCCGCTCCAAGACAAGAAATTATCATTACAGTACCTGAGGGAATTTCAGAAAACATTTCCTAATGACCCCGAAGGTCAAGTGTACCTGGGTGAGACACTCATAAAGAGCGGAGGAAAGGATGAGGCCAAGTCGATTCTCCAGAAGGCATCGGCATCCAACGACAAGTACTATGCCGACTGGGCGAAAAGGCTTATTGCTAATATGTAACGGACGTCCGGTTAGCCGGAATCCTCACATCAAGCCCTGAGTGAAAATAGAGAAGCTCGTGCTTGTGGGCATGGGTTGATGTTGTTTTTTGGCTCCTCGTGTAAGACTCGGTCACTACGGTCAAAACTTCCTGTTTATTCCTGCGTGACCTCCTCTCGGCCCTCTGCCGTATAACATCCTGGAAGGGAAGTGGAGTCAGTATAAAACGATGATTATGCAATAGAATCATCGGTCCTTAAAGCCCTGAGAAACTGGTGATTATGTGCCAAACCGTGGTGTTTGGGATAAGATGCCCTATGTATAGATATCGTGCGAGACTGTTGAAAAAGTCCGAATCACTAGATTTTGGCATATTTATATGTATTGATATCAAGTAGTTAAAAATATATAAATTTGAATTTTGAGGTTTTTCAACAGTCTCTGCCACTCTATGCACTTCATAGCAAATGAATATTTTAGAACATAATCTCCATAGTCCTGCAACAGGGAGATTGTCAGCAGGTCGTGTTTTGTTCCGTCAACCCAACCTGCAGTTTACTTTTCACGCATCCTCAATCCGCGCTCCAGGGTCACCACAAAGTCCTGGACGTTTGTGAGGATGGATCTGGCGGTCAGTGACCCGCGGTTGGCGAGCTTGTTCACCGCAAACTCGGACATGTCAACGGTATAGAAGTACACGGGTCTCACTGTCCCGTCGGTCTCAACCCGATAGGAGGGGACCATGTTGCCTGTTGCAATGGCATGGAGCTGGGTGGCCATGGCAATGACGGTTGTGGCCTTTCGCGCGACGGCACGCATCCCGTCCTGTGCTGCATAGGCATTACTGATCACCTCGGGCAGCGGTCCATCGTCACGGATGGAGCTTGCCAGTACAAAGGGGATGCCTTTTGTGATTGCAGCCCTCATGACCCCGTCTTTGATGACCCCCTCATCGATGGCCTGTTTTAAAGATCCTATCCTTCGGACTCGGTTGATGGCATCCAGGTGGTTATAGTGCCCGAGCGGCACCGTGCGCTTGGAATAGATGTCTTGGCCCAACCCCGTAGAGAATAAGGCCGCCTCCACATCGTGGGTGGCAAGGGCATTGCCTGCCAGCAGTGCATGCGCATAGCCCCGGTTAATAAGCTCGGCAAAGGCATTCCTGGCGTCGCGATCAAAAACGACAGCCGGACCGAGCACCCAGGCAATAAACCCGTATTCCCGCTCGAACTCCAACAGGTCGTAGAGATCGTCATAGTCGATGGAAAACGAAGTCTCTCTAGTGATGCGGCTCCTGAAGGCAAACTTCTCGCTTGCAGCATCCATGAAGTCAAAGGCCTGGGTATGCAGGAAGATGCCGTCTTCGCCGTTTTCATGTCTGCCGCAGGCAATCTTGTCCCCTGATTTGATGTTGCGGAACTCCTTGACCGACAGCGAGCCGTCATCTTCCAGCGCCGCCACACAGTCCATGCGGGACTCCCTGGGCAGGACCCATTGACCCTTTCTGATGTGAAAATATTCCGGATAGATGGATGTGGCGTGATAATCATCAGGCGCCACACCGTCTTTCTCCGCACTGATGAACTTCACTATGGGCGCCACGGATAACGAACGGATGCTGAAATCAGGATGCCTGTACAGAGGAAGGATAAAAGGCATACTTTACCTCCTGGTGATGAAGGCAGTAATATAAAAACTTTACCCCGGCAAGTCTAGATGAAGAAGAGGATGCCTGTCAAAGGCAATTGGATATTTTAAGTTCTTAATCAGTGGATGCCATCTTCTTGATGAACACAGAAAGCCCTATAAGAATACAACCGGTAACAAACATACTAAACATTATGATAACCTCTCATTTTATGCCATGGCTCATGCCGGGTTTTTTGCCACCCGTTTTAAGCCGAATGGGTATAGTTTAATTATAAAAATCTTGGGCGACCCGGGCAAAACCGAGATCATCTCAAGGAATTGCGACTGCGTCATTCGCAGTGCGCTGGAGACTCATAAAAAACTTCTCAGAAAAAAGCAAGAGGAAAATATAAAAAGTAATAAGTGAGAAAAGAAGTTCCTCTTCTTATATATGTTGTTGACTGTCCGGGAGCGCTAAGGTATTTTAATTTCTCCTTGATTCTCCTTCTCGGGATAGAAAGGCAGAGGATTACATGAACATACTTGACGGATTTTATTGCTTTCGCATCGGCGCGGTGACCCGCCGGATATGGCGCTACGTGAATAGAGAATATGCCAAATACGGTCTGACCGTGGGCCAGACATTCATTCTCTTCGACCTCTTGGACCATGACGGCAGTTCCGTCAAGGATATTGCAGACAGAGTACAGGTGGACAGCCCGGCTATTACCGGGTTTGTAGATCGTCTGATCCGTGAGGAGCTCGTGGAACGTTTTGTCGACAAGAAAGACCGGAGGGCAATGAAGATCCACCTTACTCCCAAGGGCCGGGAACTTGCCGTCACGCTCTTGCCTGTAGCCCAGACGCTCAACAAGAAGATCGAGGAGCTAGTGGGCAAGAAGGAAATCACGAAGCTTCTAAAGATTCTTGATATCATAGAAGAGACCGTTTAACAGAACTGCTTCCAGGAAATTCGCAACCGCGTCTTTTCGTGGTCATTTATGTTATCCGTTATTCGATACAGGAATATCGGCAGCGCATCGTTCGAAAGACTCTGTGCTTGGGATTTGACGGTATCACCATACCCGACATCACCAAGGAAATTAACCTCGATCTCGCAGGGTAATAGGTGCAGTACTACAAGCTCGGGCACTGTCTCAAGTGCCCATTCGATAAAGACGGTATTGTTTACATGTCCGTTGAAGTCCAGATCCCGTCTCCTGATACGAAATATCTGCTCAAACTCGGGCTGCGATAATGCGGGTATCTCGGCACAGCTATTTTCAACCGGTGCGGCTCCGGTCATGAGACCGGGCGGCATGTTATTCTTCAGGCGTACCGGCCTCTTCCTCCCGGCATCAATCATCACCCAGACGCTTTTTCCTTCTGTCAGCAATTCTCCTTGTTCATCCCGGATTTCATATGTTCTGATCTCGTAGAGATTTCGCTCTGCATGACGCCATGTTTTCAAATAAACGGTTTGATTCCACCTCGGGTAACCAAAGAACTTCACCCGATACTGCAGTATCACCCAGGCAAGATTCTTGGGACGCAGGTGCAGGCCCGAGACTCCCATTTCATAGGCATGCTCGCTTGCCGCATCCTGGAAGTATTTAAAGACCTGAACCGGCTTCAGCAAACCATCGGATCCGGTTTCGGAATACCGCACGCGAAACTGCCGGGTATACACATCCATACCGCTCATCATGTATCCCATATAGAGCTAAAAAGATACGGTTGATCGTTTATGATTTATTTGATAACATGTTAATTAATTATTAAACAAGCAACAAGAACACATTAAATTGCAACACCTCGGTCGTACGGGTGGAAAGACGTGCGTGAATAGAGGTTGTGCTTTTCCTCCACCAAGAAGATGTGCTCCGTATGCCTTTCATGCATAAGGTGCGAATCCGGCATACATGCCTTTGGGAAATTACTCGCCGCACCGGCCACTTCAGCAAGGACAGATATCTCTGCGGATTGTATTTAAAATGAAAAATAATGGTTAAAGGAGCGAACAAAGATGGCTAAGCTGAGCAAAGACAGACTTATTTTCGGAGTATTTTTGATCGTCCTGGTTGCACTTGGAGAGATCGTTCTCACGCACCTCAAACTCGCGGCATGGCCGGCGTTCATGGTCATGATCTTTTTCTTTGAGACGCACATGGACATAAAAAAGGCCCCCAACATCCTTGTGGGGGGGCTGTTCGGGATCGCCAATCTGATCATTGTCATGATCTTCCTTGAGGCCGCCGGCCCTGCCCTGGGAATGGAACTGGCAAAATTGCTGTACGTGATCGTTTTTGTCTATCTCATTGTGGCCTTAGGAGAGATCATCCCTGTTTTATTCAACAATTATACCTTCATGTATTTCCTGGTGGCTGCAGTGGCATATAAGACCCCGGACCAGGATATATTTTCATGGATGGGGGTTGAAGTCATAGGAGGCGCACTGTTCATTGCAGGTATTCTGGGCATCATAAAGATCCTGGGGTTCCTGGCCAGGAGAAAGGCGGCGAAGGCACAATGAGACTTGCTCCAGCTTATGGCCTCCAGATTCATGAAGGATGGGATGTAATCCGCACATGATGAAAGCATTATCGAAAAAGAGTTTTGGATAACTCTTGATTGCATAGTAGTGCATACTGAACATTACCCTCTTCAAGGCGAAAAATTTCAGGAAGACACGAAATGACCGCCTTGAAGAGGTTTTCTTTATGAGTATTGGACAGCGGATTTTGGCTATCGGCAGTGATATGATTGCTATATAAGAGAGCAATACCAGAACAGAATAATGAAAGGAGCATTTATGAAGGGTATACCTGCGTTTTTAATCGGACTCTTGGTTCTCTGTCTCATAACACCTTTATATGCAGCGGATAAGATGTATCGGATAGAGGTGCTTCAGGTGGCCAATATCCCCGTGTTTGATGATTGCTATGAGGGATTTGTGAAGGAGTTGGCTAATAACGGAATATCGGTTGGCAAGAATCTCACCATAAACCGAAAGATCATTGACTTTGATATAGAAAAGGGGGGAATCTGGAAGAAGATCGGTGTTGCAATGGATATAAAGAGCGAAGCGTCACGCATAGCATCAGTCAAGCCTGACCTTGCCGTGACCATAGGCACACCGGCAACCAAATATGCAAAAGACAAGATCATAGGTGCAGGCATCCCCCTGGTTTTCACTGCAGTGGCTTTCCCTCAAGCTGCCGGGTGCAAGTCTTTGACCGAGGCAGGTCCAGGCTTTACCGGAGCGACACTCTATATGAACGTGAAAGATGCGCTCAGGATCGTGAGGCTAGGCTTCCCGAACGTCAAGACCCTCGGGGTCATTTACAGTGATGACGAAAATGCCGTAGCACATGCGGATGAGATAAAGAAACAGGGACCTCCTTTAGGTTTTACCGTCCTCACAAAAGAGGTGAGCAAGAATGATCCGATAATTCCTGCTTCACAGGAGCTCTTGAATAAGGGAGTACAGGCCTTTATCGTACCGCTTGATACGTACTATGCCATCAAGGGTGGAAAGGCGTCAGTCGAACATGCAGCATTTGCACGAAAAAACAAGATTCCCAATATCAGTTTCGCGCTCAGCAGAGAGAATCGATCTGGTGCGCTCTATATCGGATCGGAGTTTTCCGTGGTGGGTTCCCTCGCTGCGAAACAGGCTGCAAACATACTGCTGAATGGGGTTAAGCCCGAAAGCCTTCCCATAGCCAGGCAGCAGGATCTTACCATCCTCGTGGATGAAAAGCAGTTTGTGGCCCTCGGTATCCAGTTGCCCATGGAAATCCTGAAACTCGCCAAACCGATTCAATGAATGAAGGCTCAAACCCCAGGGGCAGATCCTGTCCCTGGGGATCAGTAATATTCAATGGTAACAGCATTGATGCTCGCACGGGCGGAAGGCTCTGGGGCGAATAACACCGCCAGATAATGAGGCATATTGGGAGTGCGCAAGGATTGGATGATTTAGGTTGACAATTTGTTAATATATTAATTATTAATTATCAATAAATTAATTTAAGATACTATATAACTCGTTCCTTGATGGATGGCTTTTCTGTCATAAAAAAGACACAGTAATATGGAGGTATATCCATGAAGACGGTCAATGAAGGATCGCGGTGCTCATACACCGTGAATGACACAGGCGTAGCCCTGATGGAGATCAACAACCCTCCCATGAACGCGCTCAGCTGGGCCGTGCTGGACGAGATCCGGGACTCTTTTGTCAAGGCCCTTACTGATCCCGAAGTGCGGGTGATCGTGTTCACCGGCGCAGGCAAGGCATTCATCGCCGGCGCCGAGATCAGCGAGCTGAATGACTACACGACCGCCCGGGAGGGGGCCGACTCTCTCATCAAAGGCCAGGAGCTCTCGCACCTGTTCATGAACGCGGACAAGCCCATCATCGCCGCCATCAACGGGTTCTGCCTGGGTGGCGGCATGGAGATGGCGCTTGCCTGCCATATCAGGCTGGCAGATGAAGGCGCCACCCTTGGCCTGCCCGAGATCAAGCTCGGCATCATCCCGGGCTACGGGGGCACCCAGAGGACCCCGCGTCTCATTGGACAGGCCAGGGCACTGGAGCTCATCCTATCCGGCAATTTTTTGAGCGGCGCTCAGGCCCAAGCATACGGCCTGGTGAACAGGGCAGTGCCAAAGGGGACCGTAGTAGAAGAGGCCATGAAGCTCGCAGCAACCATTGCGGGCAAGAGTAGGGTTGCCGTCCAGGCTGCACTGCGGGCGGTCTTCGAGGGGTCGGCCATGGACCTCCATACCGGCATGAGGCTCGAGCGGGAGCTCTTCGGTACCTGCTATGCAAGTGAAGACAAGAAGGAAGGCGCTGCAGCTTTTCTGGAAAAACGCACCCCGAAATTCCGGGATCAATAGGAGTGAGCAATGGCCGACACCTTAGTTGACAGACGCGACATGGATTTCGTGCTCTACGAGCAGCTCGATATTGCTGCACTGACCAGGCTGGAGAGATTCTCTCACCTTTCCAAAGACGAATTCGATATGGTTCTCGAACAGGCGATCAAGTTCGCCCGGAACGACCTTGCCCCGACGAATGCAGACGGCGACCTCATCGGCGCGCAGTGGAAGGATGGAAGCGTCATCCTGCCGGAGTCCTTTCACGGCCCACTGCAGCAGTATGCCGAGCAGGGATGGGTTGCATCCATCGAGGAACCCGAGGTAGGCGGTCAAGGGCTTCCCTTGACCCTCTTTACTGCAGCCTGTGAGGCGTTCGTGGCCGGGAATATGGCCATGAGCCAGTATATGACCCTGACCCATGGAACGGCACTGCTCATTAAGCTCTTCGGAACAGAGGAACAGAAGCATCTCTATCTTGACAGGCTCTTGTCCTTTCAATGGGGAGGCACCATGTGCCTGACCGAGCCGGGTGCCGGGAGCGACCTTGCCCGGATCGTAACCCGGGCGGAAAAGATCAATGAGCGGCACTATAAAATATCCGGGCAGAAAATCTTCATCACTGCCGGTGACCATGACGGCAAGCCTAACATCATACATGCAGTGCTCGCCCGTGTAGATGGTGACCCCGAGGGCATCAAGGGGATATCCATCTTTATCGTGCCCAAGCACCGCGTCAATCATGACGGTTCCCTGGATGAGCCGAATGATGTGCAGTGCACGGGCATCGAGCACAAGATGGGGATCAAAGGCTCCGCTACCTGCTCTTTAAGTTTCGGTGCCAACGATGAGTGTATCGGGGAGCTTTTGGGTGAGCAGTGTCAGGGAATACCCATCATGTTCCACATGATGAATGAAGAGCGGCTCATCGTGGCCATGCAGGCCCTCGGACTCGCCGGCACGGCATACCTGAATGCAAGAGAATATGCGAAAGAACGCATCCAAGGCTCCGACATCACGAGCAAAGGTAAAAAAGCGCTGCCGGTAGCCATCATAGAGCATCCGGACATACGCAGGTCTCTCCTGTGGATGAAATCCTATGTAGAGGGAATGCGCGCCCTGAACTATTACACCGCTTTCTGCATCGACCGGCGAAATGCCTCTGCCGATGAGACTGAGCGCAAGCAGCTGCACGGTCTTATCGAGCTCCTGACTCCGGTCTGCAAGGCATACACGAGCGACATGGGGTTTCAGGTCTGCAATGCGGCAATCCAGGTCTTAGGCGGGTACGGATATTGCCGGGACTATCCGGTGGAGCAGTTTACCCGCGACTGCCGCATCACTCCCATCTATGAGGGCGCCAACGGCATCCAGGCCATAGACCTGCTCGCACGGAAGATCCCCATGTCCGGGGGTAGTGTTTTCAGGTCGCTGGTGTCCGAAATCGACCGGACCATAGATACGGCAGCTGCAGAGCCCACGCTCAAGGGCCTGGCCTCTTCGGTCATGCGTGCAAAGCTTCAGATGGTAAACGCCGCCACATACCTTGACACCCTCAAAAAAACGGGTAATGCGCATGATGCTTTCATGAACGCCACACCCATGTTGGAAATCGTGGGAGATACCCTGCTTGCATGGATGCACCTGTGGCAGGCGCAAATCGCATATACAAAGCTCGAAGAGTTTTTCGCATCCAAAGGTGCCTTGACTGTCGAGCAGCGGCGGGGGCTCATCGAAAGTCACCCGGAGGCTGCCTTCTACAGCGGCAAGCTCCACTCCGCCCGATTCTTCATCGCGCGGATCCTGCCCGTCATGCAGGGCAAGGTCATCGCGCTGGGAGAGGAAGAGTTTTCGCTGTCGGATGTGGACCGAGCCTGCTTCGGATAGAAAAGTACAAGACTATTGAGAGGTAACGTGATGAGAAGGGATCTTCTGTTCATAACCGTTTTACTGCTCATATCCCTGACAACCGGATGCGCATCTTTTAAACACGGCATGTATGACCTCATGATTTCTGCCGACCGGTCCAAGTCGGGCCTCAAGCAGGGCCTGGTACAGATCCCGGGCCAGAGCATGGCATACCTGGAGCGGTCGGGATCAGGCGAGACCATCGTGCTCATCCACGGGTTCGGGGCCAATAAGGATAACTGGATCCGCTTCACACGGAACATCCCGGCAAATTACCGCGTGATCGCCTTTGACATGCCCGGATATGGTGACAATGCCAAGGCAGAGGACAAGACGTACTCCATTGATTACCTGACAAACAGCCTCGGCCAGGCTGTGGATGCACTCAAGCTCGGCCGTTTTCATATCGCAGGGAATTCAATGGGAGGATATATCTCCATCCTCTATACAGCAAGGAATCCTCAAAGGGTCATCACGATGTGCCTCCTGGACAATGCCGGTCTCCATAGAGTTTCACCGCAGCCGAGCGATCTTCAGATTGCAGTAGCAAAGGGCTTAAGTCCGCTCACCCCGGCCTCAGAGGAAGATTTTTCAGAACTAATGAAATATGCCTTTTACAAGGAACCCTTCATCCCGTGGCCCATCACTTCTGTCCTGGCCGAGAAGGCAGTCGAATCAAGCGCCTTCACCAAGAAGATGTGGATAGACCTCAATACCCACGATGTCGATCTCCTGCCGTTGTTGCCCACGCTCAAGCTGCCTGTGCTCGTCATCTGGGGTGATCACGATCGCATCCTCCACGTGTCTACTACGGAGATCCTGAAACGCTCCCTGCCGGACTCCGAGATCATCATCATGAAGGACTGCGGTCATATGCCCATGGTGGAGAGGCCCCAGGAAACGGCCCAGTACTATGTTGCCTTCCTGGATAAGAAAAGAGCCAAAAATTAACTTTTTGAGGAGGTGACTATGAATAATATTTCAGAAGCGCAGATCAAGGAACTTGATAAGTACTTTACAAGTCCGAACAACCTCGTAGATCTCTTTGAGCAGGGTGTGAAAAAGTGGCCGGACAACAAGCTCTTCGGCACGAAAAACCAGGCTACCGACCAGTACGAGTGGGTTACATACGCGCAGGTGGCCGAGAGGGTCAACAACCTCCGTGGCGCCTTGAAAAAACTAGGTTTATCCAAAGGTGAGTCCGTGGGCGTCATCCTCAACAATTGCGCGGAATGGTTCATTTGCGAACAGGCTGTCCACGGCCTAGGTGGTGTTTTTGTTCCCATGTATTTACAGGAACTCCAGAAAGTCATGAAGTACGTTGTTACCGACGCCGCAGTTAAAATCCTCTTTGTCCGGGATGCCAGCATCTATGAAAAGGTCAAAGATTTCAAAAAAGATATTCCCACTCTCAAAGAAATTTATATTGTTTACGGAGAAGGCGAGAATTCTCTTAAGGCCCTGGAAGAAATGGGCAAGAAAAATCCCACGCCGTCCATTAAGCCTCACTGGTCAGAGTTGGCCAATATCATATACACCTCCGGCACCACCGGCGATCCGAAAGGTGTTGAGCTCTCTCACGGCAATCTTACTTTGCCCCCACGTACCGGCGCGGAATCATTCGGGCTGGATGAAACCATGCATGTTGTGGCGCTTCTTCCCTGGGCGCACGTATTTGGTCTGGCCGTTGACCTACACTGTTACATTAGTTGCGGCGGCGGTATAGCTTTTGCCGAATCCGTGGAAAAACTGGTGCAGAACTTCAAGGAAGTCAAGCCCACGGGGCTCTCCGTCGTTCCACGCGTCGTTAACAAGATTTATGATACTATTCAACAGGGGGTTAACGCTGATCCGGTTAAAAAGCAATTCTTCGATTTGGCAGTCGCGGAAGCTATCAAAAACAGAGACTTGAAGGAAAAAACAAAGGAGTTTAATGATTACGATGCGCTGGTCTTTTCTCAGGTACGCAATGTTTTCGGCGGCAATCTGAAGTTCTTCGTGAGCGGCAGCGCGCTTCTGAAACCGGAAATTGCTCTGTTCTTCAAAGATATCGGCCAGCCGACCTACGATGGCTATGGCCTTACGGAAACAGCGCCCATCATCTCCTCCAATAACCCCACAACCGGCAACAAATTGGGAACCGTCGGCAAGCCGGTTAAAAACATGCACGTAGTGATCGACAAATCACGAGTCGGTGAAGACAGCCTTGACGGAGAAATATGCGCTTATGGTGCTCATGTTATGATGGGCTACCACAATAAGCCAGATAAGACGGCAGAAATCATGATGCCGGATACATGGAATGGTTTCCCCGGTATCCGCACAGGTGACCGCGGCTGGATCGATGAAGAAGGTTACCTGCATATTACCGGCCGCTTCAAGGACGAATACAAGCTGGCCAATGGCAAGTATGTCCACCCGGATAGCATTGAAAATGAAGTAAGGCTACTGCGCTACGTCCTCAACGTGATACTTTACGGCGAGGGTAAAGACTACAATGTGGCCATCATTGTTACCGACTTTGCCGCACTAAAAGCCGATCCAAACATCAAGCAGTTGTTGAAAGACACACTGGAAGAATCCCTGAAGAACAAAGATTTGCAGGATTATCTGTCGAAAGATATCACGGCTCATCTGCGCAAAACCTTCGGTGGCTATGAAGTGCCGCAGAAGTTTCTTTTCATAGCAGAGGATTTCACGGTGGAAAACGGTATGCTTACCCAGACCATGAAGCTTATCAGGCGTAATGTCATGAAGAAATACGGTAGCCAGCTCCAGGCCCTCTATGAGGACTAGATCCACATGAATGCATGGTAACCAAAAGGTGATTCTCATGTCGGATGTCAAGACAGCCCTGGTTGTGGAAGGCGGAGGGATGCGCGGCATCTTTGCAGCCGGCGTGCTCGATGCGTTCCTCAAGGAGCACTTCAATCCCTTCGACCTTCTCATCGGAGTGTCTGCAGGGGCGATCACGCTCGCTTCTTACCTGTCCGGACAATATCAGAGGTATTACCGGATCATCACGGGCCCCATGAACATGAAGGAATTCTTAAGCTTCAGGCGGTTTGTCAGAGGCGGCCACCTCATGGATCTGGATTGGCTCTGGAAATATGCAGCCGAGCATGAGCCCCTCGATACAAAGGCCGCCACCGGGAACCCTGCCCATGAATACCTCGTGGGTGTGACCGATGCCCTGACTGGGGAGCCG
The DNA here is from genome assembly GCA_050014195.1 of Desulfomonilia bacterium. Taxonomy (GTDB): domain Bacteria; phylum Desulfobacterota; class Desulfomonilia; order UBA1062; family UBA1062; genus MWEI01. The sequence goes on from JBEKDT010000006.1 coordinate 203,326, forward strand.
GTATTCGTGCATCCTGATAAAGACACACTCTCGCACTACCTGAAGGCATCGAGCGCCCTGCCGGTGATCTACCGTGACTTCGTCGAGGTTCAGGGCAGGCGGGTCGCCGACGGCGGAGTGGCGGAGCCTTTGCCCATACGGGAGGCATATCTCCGTGGCGCACGGAAGATAGTCGTCATCCGCACCCGTCCGGCAAACGCCTCCAAAGGATGCTTCCTGGACTCGATTCTGGCCTTCTTCTTTCTGCGGGGCTACCCAGCGCTTCGCGCCAGGATCCATCGCCTCAACCGTGCATACCGGGATGCCGTCCGGTTCATCCGGTACCCTCCCCCGGATGCATCGATCTGTGAGATAGCGCCTATAAGACCTCTTCGTTCCGGGCGTCTATCCATGGGTGACGTATCCATAGAAGCGGATTACAGGATGGGAAGAAAGGCGGGAGAGGATTTCCTCTCCCATTGGCTGATACATGCAGGAGAAACATTTCATAAAGGAGAGATTTCCCCATGAATATCGACGATATCAAGACTATCTGCATTATCGGCGCCGGGAAGGAGATGCGAACATGAAGGCAGAATACCTTTTACTCGCCGTTGACGCACGGGTGGCAACAGTCACCATCAATCGCCCAGACAAGGGAAACTCCCTGGCCCCCGAGGTCCTTGAGGAGATCGAGGAGATGTTTTCCGCTCTGGCGGCCCGGGAAGATGTGAACGTCATCGTATTGACCGGCGGAGAAAAATACTTTTCCGCAGGGTTTGACCTGACTGTCATCAGAAAGCTGGAGAAGGTCTCCAACGAAGCCTATACGGCCTTGTTCCAGAGGGCCTACCGTTCGATCCTGTTCTGCAGCCAGCCTGTTATCTGCGCCGTGGGAGGGCCTGCCATTGCAGGTGGTTTCGATCTGACCCAGATGTGTGACATCCGTTACGCATCACAGCGGGCGAAGTTCGGGCAGCGGGAGATCGTTCTGTCATTGACCCCCATCATCGATCCCCTCTGGAGGATCATCGGTTTGGGGAACGCCCTTGAGGTGGCCCTGACGGGACGGATCTACGATGCCGTTGAAGCCATGCGCATGGGGTATGTCACCAAGGTTTTTTCCGAGGGCAGGCTCCTCGAGGAAGTGGGTGCCATTGCCCGCGAGATGGCGTCCTATGATCGCGGCTGCCTGAAGGAGACAAAGCAGCTGGCACACAATCTCTTAGGCGCGGGCCTGGATGATGCCATGAGAGTCCAGGAATGGCTCTTCAGGACGTATATCGGCTCCAAGGACAATCATGAGCGGATAGATGCGCTCCAGGAGAAACTGGCGGCCATGAGAAAGAAGAGATAATCCGTCTCATACTTTGTGGTACCATTCTCGAACACGATACCATGATTACTGAGACGGAAGGAAATGAAGGTGCCGGAGGACTATATGAGCAAACTGATGAATGCGAAAGAGTATGAAGAGAGTCTGAGGAAGCTGAAGCTGAACGTGTACATGTTCGGCAAGAAGGTAGAAAACGTAGTGGATGACCCGATAATAAGGCCCTCCATGAATGCGGTGGCCGCCACCTACGAATTTGCCCACAGGCCGGAATATGAAGATATCATGACCGCCAAGTCCCATATCACGGGCAAGAAGATCAACCGCTTCACCCATATTCACCAGAGCGTGGAAGACCTGGTGAAGAAGAGCAAGATGGGAAGGCTCCTGGGGTCTCTGACCGCCTGCTGCTTTCAGCGCTGCGTGGGCATGGACGCCATGAATTCGCTTTCTATCGTAACCTATGCCATAGATCAGAAGTGCGGCACGGAGTATAACAAGCGTTTTCTGAAATATCTCGAATACGTTCAGGAGAACGACCTGGTCTGTGACGGTGCCATGACCGACACCAAGGGTGACCGTTCCCAGCCTCCTCACAAGCAGTTTGACCAGGATATGTTTCTCCATGTGGTGGAAGAGAAGAAGGACGGCATCGTGGTCAGGGGGTCGAAGGCCCATCAGACCGGTGCGGTCAACTCTCACGAGATCATCGTAATGCCCACCATCACCATGCGGGAAGAGGACAAGGATTTCGCGGTTGCCTTTGCGCTTCCCAGCGATACCAAAGGCATCACCTATATCATGGGCCGGCAGTCCTGCGACACGCGGAAGCTCGAAGGAATGACCTTTGATCGCGGCAACATGTTCTACGGCGGTCATGAGGCCCTGGTGGTCTTTGATAATGTGTTTGTGCCCTGGGAGCGGGTCTTCATGTATAAGGAGTATGACTTCACGACCCAGCTCGTCGAGAGCTTCTCTGCGTACCACCGTCAGAGCTACGCGTGCAAGGTAGGGGTGGGCGATGTGCTCATCGGCGCGACGCAGACCGTTGCGGAGTACAACGGGGCAGAAAAGGCATCGCACGTCAAAGACAAGATCGTGGAGATGAACCACCTGAACGAGACGCTGTTCTGCGGCTGCATCGCCTGTGCATCCGAGGGGCACCGTGAGGCGAGCGGGACCTATCTTGTGGATGTTCTTCTGGCCAATGTGCACAAGCAGAATGTCACGCGGTTCCCCTATGAGATCGCCAGACTTGCCCAGGACATCGCGGGCGGTGTGGTGGTCACCTGTCCATCGGAAGCCGACCTTAACTCGCCGGTGGTGGGTAAGTGGGTGAAGAAATACTATCAGACAAAGGCGGACTTCCCCACAGAATACCGGATGAGGATATTGAGGCTTATCGAAAACATCACCATGGGCACTGCAGCAGTGGGTTACCTCACCGAGTCCATGCATGGGGCGGGCTCACCACAGGCGCAGCGGATCATGATCGCCAGGCTTGTAAACATGAAGCAGAAGCAGAAGATTGCGAAAGAACTGTGCGGGATCGTCAAGGGCGACCAGATACGATAGAAAGGAGCACTGTATGAAAAACAAAGATGATGTGGTTATCGTAAGCGGGGTACGAACACCCTTTTCCAAGTTCGGCGGGATGCTCAAGGAGATACACAGTACTGACCTCGGGGTCATCGTGATCAAAGAAAGCCTGAGGCGCGCGGGGCTGAAAGGCGAGGACCTGGACGAGCTGTACTACGGCATGTGCGACCAGGCCGAGGCTGCACTCTATGATAATGTGAATGCCAGGCAGGCACTCCTGCGGGCAGGGCTGCCCAATACGCTGGTATCCCTGACCATCGACCGGGCATGCTGCTCGTCTCTCTGCGCGGTTCAGCTGGGCCGCAGGGCCATCCTCCTGGGTGAGGCGGATACCTGCATGGCAGTGGGGGCCGAGAACATGAGCAACACGCCGCTTCTCATAAATAACCACCGCTGGGGCTCCGGCATGAAACCGCTTCTTGTACAGGATTATCTGAACCCCATCACCTACCGGGAATATACCCCACTGGGAAAAGATGCGGGCGAGATCGCCATCGAATACGGTATATCGAGGGAAGAGCAGGACTCATGGGCGGTAGGGTCCCACAGGAAGTGGGCCCGGGCCGACAAGGAAGGCCTGTTTACCGATGAGCTGGTGCCTGTCGAAATCCCCGGCAAAAAAGGGGTGAGCATCATGTTCGCTCAAGACGAGCTGCCCAGGCCCAATACAACAGTGGAAGCCTTGGCAAAACTGAAGACCATCTACGGCAGCCCAACGGTCACAGCGGGCAATGCCCCTGGCCTGGACGCCGGGGCCACGGCCGTGATCATCATGAGGCGGTCCAAGGCGGAGGCATTGGGGGTAAAACCCTTGGCTACCATCGTGTCCGTGGCGAGCGGGGCGAGCGAGCCCAGGAGGATGGCAGAGCTGCCCGGGTTCGTCATCCAGAAAGCATTGCAGCGGGCATCGCTTTCCATCGATGACATGAAGGTCATAGAGATCAATGAGGCCTTTGCCGCAGTTACCCTGGTATCAACAAAAATACTGGCTGATCGGGATGAGCAGAAGTGGCGCTCTCTCCTGGAGCGGACCAACCCCAACGGCGGTGCCATTGCCATCGGCCATCCGGTGGGTGCCAGCGGAGGCCGCATTTTAATGAACATGATGTACGAACTGCGCCGCAGGGGAGGCGGCTACGGAGTCGCAGGCATCTGCGGGGGTCTTGCCCAGGGGGATGCCGTGGTGATCCGGGTAGATTAATTTCAAACAATATTCAGTATCCGGTATTTCTGAATCGGATACTGAATACTGTCTTTAATTCTGGGCAGTGCAAAGTTCTCAACAGGATTGCAAGTTATTCTTGCAAGCTTGCAAGAGCAAGAGAGAGATCTACTCACTCCCCATTAAGCTTTTTGAATAGCTGGAAGTTTGTAAATGCTAAGCGACCATTTTATATCCTTTGCCTTGACGATTTCTGTTATGTATCTGAAATTAATTATATACAGGTATTGTGCTTGACCACTTCCATCTGAAGATGCGGGCATCCCCGTGTTTGATAAGATGAACCGTACTGTCTCCGTCCTGTCTATGATGAAGCGTGAGTTACATGGCCCGGGAGGATTTGCATAAGGTTTTTTAAGGAACGGATCCTGCCGGCAAGACGGCAATGGCGAATCTTCGGACAGGAGAGGGCATGCTGGTCAACATCTCTGCAGACCGCTAAATTATGACTTGTCAATTCATGGCATTTATGGATAGTTAGGGAATAATGAAAGTTCATTTATATAGTCTCTTGGAGCAGATTAAAATTATCCCGTTAACAAGGACGATTGATGTGGAATGGGCATCTTTGACGATTACATTTACAAAAGGAGCGTTTGTATGAAAAGAGGCGGTTTCTGCATCGTCTTATTATTTGTCCTTGTAATTTTTTCCATTCCCTGTCTCGCTGCCGAGAAGACCTACCGGATAGAGGTACTTCAGGTCACGGCCATTGAGCCTTTCAAGAACGCCTACAACGGCTTCGTCAAGGAGCTGGAGAAGAACGGCATTGTCAAAGGCCAAAACCTCACCATCAACCGCACGATCATCGACTTTGATGTCGAGAAGTCAGGCCTGTGGAAGAAGATCGGCCTTCTCTTAAGGATCAGGAGCGAGGCCTCCCGCATAGCCGCTGAGAAGCCCGACCTCGTACTCACCATCGGGACACCGGCCACGAAGTACGGCAAGGACAAGATCATAGCGGCAGGCATCCCTGTGGTATTCACTGCAGTCGCCATACCCACTGCTGCAGGGTGCAAGTCGGTGACAGAGGCAGGGCCTGGCTTTACGGGTGCGACCCTGTGGATGGACATGAACGGCGTGGTCAAAATCATGAGGCTCGCCTTCCCCAAGGCCAAGAGCATCGGGGTCATCCACAGTGAGGACGACAACGCCGTTGCACAGGTGGAGGAGTTGAAAAAGAGCGCCCCGTCTGCCGGTTTTACCGTCCTCTCCAGGCAGATAGACAAGAATGCCCACATCACCTCTGTTGCCCAAGAGCTGAACAAACAAATAGACCTCTCAGTCATCCCGCTCGACACCTACTATGCCATGAGAAATAACGAGGCTTCCAAAGAGCTCCGGGATCTGAACACGACCATGAAGATACCCGGCGTCGTCCTTGCATACGTAAAGGTTCCGGGCGGCGTCCTCTATATCGGGTCCGACTTTGCGAACATCGGGGCACTCTCCGGCCGGCATGCAGCCAAGATCCTCAAGGAAGGGGTGAAACCGGAGACCCTCCCGGTAATGCGGCAGGAGGACCTCGGCATCATGGTCGATACGAAAGAAATGAAAGCACTCGGTGTCGAGCTACCCATGGGAATCCTGCAGCTAGCCAAGTCTGTTGAGTAGCATTATCCCGCTGCACCGGAGACTTAAATCCGGTGCAGCGGCACACAGCCTAGGGCGGATATATTCACCATGTTTGCAACGGTTGGGATGAATAGCCCTTTGATCAGGCGAGATGCACATGCCCTCAAATATCGATATCAAGATCCTTTCTCTCAGGCCCGGCAGGACGTCATATAATGTCTTTATATCCCAACGAGAAAATTTTGAAATTATATACACTACATTACCTGCTGTGCAGGTGAATTACAGATGATGCATCTCATACCCAGGGATGACCCTAAACAGGCCTTGAGGATCATGAGATTCCTCATGGCCTTTGGCACGTATATCATATGGATGCTCATCGCACTGTATTGCTATTACAATGGGTTGTTCGCAAGGTTTCTGATACCGATTTTCTGGGTCTTTGCAAGTATCGTTACAACTAACCTGATTATTTTCTTCCTGCTCCGTACTGGATTAAATCTACGATTCAAGGATCCGAGCCTCACCCTGATGCAAATTATTCTCGCAACGGTATACCCCATGGCCATGGCATACTCCTTGGATGAGGGCCGAGGGATCATGCTTTTACTTTACATGGTAGTTTTCACCTTTGGCACCTTCAGACTGAGCTTTCGCCAGTTCTTTTTTCTCTCTCTATTCGCCCCGATGGGATATGGCTTAGTAATCATGCTCCTGATCATCAATCACCCGAAAAGCGTAAATCTCAGGGTGGAGATATTTAATCTTATTACTCTCTTTATCGTTCTCATTTGGTTCTCTTTTATCGGGAGCTATATAAATGGACTGAGAAAAAAGCTGAGCAAAACAAACAATGAGCTCAATAATGCCAATGCACTTATCAGGCAGAGTGAAGGGCGGTTCAGGGACCTTGCAGAGTTGTTGCCCGAGACGGTTTTAGAAGCGGACCTTTCCGGCAGGATCACATTCGTCAACCGGAGTGCATTTGATCAATTCGGTTATACCGCGGATGATTTCATGGAGAGGCTCTCGGTTTTCGATGTGATTGTTCCAGAAGAACATGATACCTTAAGAAGAAACATGCAGAAGGTCTTCTCCTGTGAGAAGTTGGGACTCACGGAGTACACAGCCAGGAGAAAGGACGGCTCGTCTTTCCCGACCATGGCGCATATGACGTGCATATTTTGTGATGGCAAACCTGCAGGCCTGCGGGGATTTCTCATAGACATCACCGAGAAGAACAACCTTGCGGCGCAACTCTTACGGGTTCAGAAGATGGAGGCCATCGGGACGCTGGCCGGCGGCATTGCGCATGACTTCAACAATCTCCTCATGGGGATCCTGGGAAACGTGTCGCTGGTCCTCATGAAGATTGATGAGAGCGATCCCTCGCACGTCAGGCTGAAGAATGCCGAGGAATATGTTAAGCGGGCCTCAGACCTCACGAAGCAGCTGCTCGGATTTGCACGGGGAGGCAAATACGAGGTCATGACCACGAACCTCGGGAAGTTTATCAGGAAGAGTTCCGAGACGTTCGGCCGGACCAGGAAGGAAATCCGGATCCATCATTCGATCCAGGATGGGCTCTGGAACGTGGAGGTGGATCATGGCCAGATGGAGCAGGTATTTCTGAACCTGTTCGTGAATGCCTGGCAGGCCATGCCCGATGGAGGCGATATCTTTATCTCCGCAGAGAATATGGATCTGCACGCTGTTGACATGGCTCCCTATATGCTCAATCCGGGCAGGTACGTGAGGGTCACGGTGAGAGACACAGGTATCGGCATGGATGAGACCACAAGGTACAGGATCTTTGAACCTTTTTTCACGACCAAGGAGCGCGGCAGGGGAACAGGCCTCGGGCTTGCCTCAGTCTATGGCATTGTGAAGAACCACGAAGGGTATATCCAAGTGGAGAGCGAGCCCGGGGCCGGAAGTGCGTTCATAGTCTATCTTCCTGCCTCGGACAAGGTCCTGGTGGAAGAAAAAAAGGATGCGGCTGTCGAAGGGGTGCGGAAGGGGAGAGGGCGAATTCTGCTGATAGATGACGAGGAGATGATCCTTGATGTCGGATCTCAGATGCTCTCCAATCTCGGGTACACGGTCATGTCCGCACAGGACGGGAATGCCGGGATCGAGATGTACAGGCAGAACAGTGAAAAGATCGATCTCGTGATCCTGGATATCATTATGCCCGATATCGGCGGGAAAGAGACCTTTGAGCAGCTATTAAAGATCAACAATGACGTGAATGTCCTGCTATCGAGCGGCTACAGCCTGGACGACCATGCGAATGAGATCATGGAGAAAGGCTGCAAGGGCTTTATCCAGAAACCCTTTACCATGGGTGAACTATCAGCAAAGATCAACGAAATATTGAAAGAAAAATGATCTCAGTTCTTCCCTTTCCTTTATCCTCCCGATGCCTTTATCCCTACAAGCAGAGCTGAAGGATTCTCCTGACTAATGGCTCAGGATGCGTATCCGCATGTGCTACTGGAAACAGTGGCGCAAGGTGCGCACCAAGGTCAGGAATCTGCTTGGTTTGGATACAGGCAGGAAACAGGCTATTTTGACAGTGCTCAGCCGGAAAAGTTACTGGCATCTGTCCAAGACCCTGGCTACGCAAACCTCTTAGATATGAATCTCTACAATATCCCCGTCCTGCATGACATGGTCGCGCTGGACCATCATTCCATCGTGGACAGACTTGCCCCAGATGCGGGCGTACTTGAGCTTGATGAGGAAGTCCTTGTGGATCCTGCCTGCCAGATCTTCAAGGGTGCTGTCTCTCGGGATGACAAAGGGTTCGTTCAGATCGGGGTCTTTGCCGGGGTTCTTGGAGTACACCCGGATCACACCGGACATATCGTAAATGCTTTTCATGAAGGCATCCGTGTTCCTGGCGTTCAGGATGGAGATGGGAAGTGAGAGCAGCTTGAGGTCGGTCAGTTCCAGGAAGGTCTGGAAGTCCTCCTCCTGCTTGGGGCCGTCCACCTTGTTTATTACCATGAAGATCTTTTTGAAGAACACGGGCCTCTTGGTTCCTTCGGGCACATCAAATCCTTCGGGAAAGATTCTGTAGGATGTAAGGATCTCAACGATTTTCTCGTACTGATCTATGAGATCGGCAGTGATATCCAGGAGAATGACTACGATGTCCACCCTCCTCACCAGATCCATCATCAAAGGATCAATATACTCAGGAGTGATGGGTGGCGTGTCGATAAGCTGGAACTGGATGTTCTCAAACGGGGCCATACCGGGTGTGGGCTTGTGTGTGGTGTGGGGGAATGGTGCGATTTCGGGCTCGGCATTAGTCAGGGCTGCGATCAAGGATGACTTGCCGGTGTTAGGCGGCCCGATGACGATCACCTGGGCGGCTCCCTCCTTATCGATGGCAAACACACTTTTCTGTTTGGCCGCGCCCTTTTTCTTCTGGGCTTCTTCCCGATGCTTGGATATCCTGTGCTTGATGTCCGCTTGCATCTTGTCCGTCCCCTTGTGTTTGGGGATGAGGGCAAACATTTTCTCTAAGGCTTCGATCTTCTCCTCAATGGTCTTGGCCTCTCGATAGCGTCTTTCGGCTTCAAGGTATGTCGGCGGCAGATTAGCAGGCATAGTTTCAAACCACCCATAGTGCGGGAATCTATCCGTTGAGAAATACTCTCATACACAAAATCTCATCGGATTTCAATCAATGAGAGGCTTGCTCAATTGTGTAATGGCGATTTATTATCGTCAAGGACGAATAGAGTGGTGTGATCGATCATCAAAGGGGCATAAAGGGAGATTCGGCAAGTTATGACTATATAAATCCCCCCTTTATCAAGGGGGGATTGGTTGCCGATGAGTTTCAGATTGCGTCCTTGCCGCTCTCTCCGGTCCTCACCCGGATAACCTCTTCTACGGGCAGCACAAAGATCTTGCCGTCTCCGATCTTGCCGGTCCTGGCGGACTCAACGATCTTTTTCACGACCTGATCCACCATGGGCTGATCCACAATGATCTCGATCTTGATCTTGGGCAGAAAATCCACCTGATACTCGGCGCCACGGTAGATCTCCTTGTGACCCTTCTGACGGCCGTGCCCTTTTACCTCGGTGACCGTCATTCCCGAAATCCCGATCTCGCTCAAGGCCTGCTTTACGTCGTCGAGCTTGAAGGGTTTGATGATGGCTTCGATCTTTTTCATGCTTCCTCCTTCATGGAATGTCATGCCCCGTATGCGGTTTCACTGTGCTCGCCGAGATCGAGCCCCTGCAGCTCAGTGTCTTCGGATACCCGCAGGCCCCACAGCTTGTCAATAACCTTCATCAGTATCCAGCTTGCACAGAACACATACAGGCCCACTGCAACGACCCCGATAAGTTGAGACAGGATCAATGAAGTGTTACCTAAGAGCAGGCCGTTGGCACCGCTCGCATTCACCATCTTCGTAGCAAATACTCCTACGAGCAATGTACCGATGATACCGCCCACACCGTGTATGCCAACCACATCGAGACTGTCATCATACCCGAGTCGCGACTTGGATGCAACGCAAGCGTAACAGATTAACCCGGCAAGACAACCGATGATGATGGCAGAGTTCGGGCCCACAAAACCCGAGCCGGGTGTTATGGTGGCCAACCCGGCCACTGCACCGGAGGCGGCACCGAGGGTAGTAGGCTTGCCCCGGTGTATCCATTCCACAATGGTCCAGGTGGTCAGACCGGCCATGCCTCCGAGATGGGTTGCCACAAATGCACTCACTGCCACTCCATCTGCGGCCAGGGCGCTCCCGCCGTTGAATCCGAACCATCCGAACCACAGGAGCCCTGCGCCCAGCAGGGTCATAGGCAGGTTGTGGGGTATGAAGTTATCCGTGCCATAGCCTTTCCTCGGCTTGATCACCAGTATGGCGGCAAGCGCTGCAGCGCCACAGGAAAGATGCACTACCAGGCCGCCTGCAAAGTCCAGAACACCCAAGTTTTTCAGCCAACCGCCTGTACCCCACACCCAGTGGCACACAGGATTGTAAACGATAATGGCCCAGAGGAAGCTGAAGAGGAGGAAGGGGCCAAAACGCACCCGTTCTGCAAAGGCACCGGTGATGAGTGCTGGTGTGATAACTGCGAACATGCACTGGAATATGGCAAATACAAGATGGGGAATAGTGGGGCCATATGCAGGATTCGGGCTCAAGGATACGCCGCTGAGGCCGAACCATGAGAGGTTGCCGATTATGCCTGAAATATCGGGGCCGAAAGACATGGAGTATCCGAAATAGACCCATTCAAGGCTGATGAGGGCAATCATGATGAAGCTCTGCATAATGGTGCCGAGCACGTTCTTGGCGCGCACCATACCGGCATAAAAGACTGCAAGTCCCGGCGTCATGAGCATGACGAGTGCTGCAGAAATCAGAACAAAGGCCGTATCGGCCTTCTCAACGGGTATCATAGGTTAAGCCTCCTCATGAGGGATTCTAAGCTCTGGGTATATTCAGCAAATTGGATGCCATGTTTTCACATTGTTCCGATTTATATGAAATCTTCTCAAGAATGTTTCCGGATGCGGGTTTTTAGAGATCAACGACATTTTTATATGAGAAAGCATTGAAACAAAATTGTCAATATTTATAACGATTGGCGCAATAATGTGTCAAGATGTTGGATGAATGACAGACTAATCATACGGTTTTGTATCAGGGACTGCTGAAAAAAACCGGTCTGAGACAATGCCTAAGAGACCAGATCGCGAAGGGACAGCGTCATGGCTTCACGAAGTCTGGTCCTGAAAGGGGCTCTCACTTGCACCAAGTTATCTGGAAATACTAAATTTTCTCCTTAAAGAATTTTATGAAATCTTGCTTCAGCATCTTTACGGGTCTCCCTTTTTCATCTATCAATTCACGTCTTGACAACTCCAGATTTAATACATCAAGGGGTGGATGTAATCCCACATTTTCTTCGATACAATGAACTTGATAGGATTTCCCGGGAATGAAGGTAAATCGTGGAGGTTTCTTCTTACACATGGCTTTGACATTGAATCCCTCATACCCGCCATAGGTGCCTAGTTTTTCATGATCTCTCATAATTTATCTCCTCCATGATGACTAGGATGGAGAAGACATAATAGCGTCGAGATGGCCTTAGTCAATAGGATGATAAAAAATCTCGTGCCTTAAAAAGTCAGCCTCTCCGCCTCTAAAAGGGCGGAGAGGACATAACGACAAATGTCGGGAGGTTAGAAGAGGAATATCGGGAACGAATCGGGGTTTTTCCCGAAACAGGTAACATCGTCGATCTTTTCAATTCTGGGTCCCTTGAGCATCGCATAGAGCGACCTCTCTATACCAATCCCTGCGCCTAAGGTATCCGGGAAGTAAGGTTTCCCCTTTTCATCCTTTAAGAATACCGCGGTAAGGAAAGGACCATACCCATCCAGAATCGAGATGTTCTGTAGTATTCCATCCTCAAATTCGGGCAACTCGGGGATGATCCTGTTGTCGATGAGCCTCTGTATGATAGGCTCGTACAGCCACTCCCTGAGGGCACCAGAGAGGATCTCGAGTGCCCGGGTAAACTTTCCGGTCTCCCGTACTATCGACTTTGCGCAGATATCATAGTTGTAGATCATGTCCGAGGTAAACGACGACAGCGGCTTTTTGCTCCCGTCCGGAAGCAGATACGGGTAGATCAGGTCATAGTTTTCCCTCATGAGACCCGTGACCCAGAAGAACTGCGCCGAGACATCTTCACCCACCTTTGCATCAAGATCCACCTTGCCGTACTTCTTCAGTGCCTCATCATGCCTTACCCGGGGGAACGGTTGCTTGGGTACCTCAAGGGCAACCCCAAGGGCCTTAAGACTGTCTTCATTCTTATCTACAATGGCCGCCACACCCGCGATCAGCATTCGCTCAAAGAAGTCAATGGCCTTCTCATAGTCCTCTTTGAGGATCTTCTTCACCTTGTCCGGCTGATTCTTATACTGTTCCAGATCGATGCCCCTGTTTCTCCTCAGTTCAACATCGATCTGGGAAAAGTCGATGAGGTATTTACCCCGCTGTTTTCTCTGCGGGCTCTCGATCTCAAGCCTTATGTTTGGCGAGTCTACGAATATCCCCTTCAGCCTCGGGTTGAAGCATGCAAGGAACTTCATGTAGATCATGGAGTGTGTCACCACATACGGCATCCCTTTGTAGTGAATGGTCGGGACGTGCTCCACGTCATGCGCCAGCGGATCGGTAACAGGACTCATCTCCACCCGCTCAAGATTCAAGAGGCCTTCATTTACCAGATAATCATTGATCGCCGCCACAAAGGAAGTGCGCACCCTCATGGCATTGTAGAGATCTTCATTCACCCATTTCTTTATATAGTTCTTCCGGATGAACTCCTCAAAGGTGCAACCTGATTGTTGAATCGTGGCCTGGAAATGAAATAGGTCTTCACCGACAAAAGCCATCTTTTGTTACCTCCTTGCCTGAAAGCCGGGATCCGGCCGGCTCAGACCTCTTCTATAGCACAGGGAGATAGGTATCTATCTCATACTTACTCACGTGAATCCGGAATGCATCCCATTCTTTTACTTTGTTCTCAATGAACTTATCGAAGATATGATCACCGAGGGCATCCTTCACGAGCTTGCTCTTGGACACCTCCTGGATGGCCTCAAAGAGATTCCCGGGCAGAGATATGATACCTGCCTTTTTGCGGGCCTTCTCGTCCATCTCGAAGATGTCCTCTTCTACCGGCTCAGGCAACGGGTACTTTCTGTCGACACCTTCGAGACCCGCTGCGATCTGGACTGCAAAGGCGAGGTACGGGTTGCAGGCAGGATCAGGTGCCCGGAACTCCGCCCTTGTGGCGTTGGCCTTCTCGGGCTTGTACATGGGCACCCTCACCATGGCGGAGCGGTTCCTGCGCGCCCAGGATATGTAAACAGGCGCCTCATAGCCCGGGACAAGCCGCTTGTAGGAGTTCACCCACTGGCTGGTGACGGCACAAATCTCGCGGGCGTGGGTAAGGAGGCCTGCTATGTACCACTTGCCCACCTTGGATAGGTGGTACTTGTCCTTGATATCGAAAAAGGCGTTCTCTTTTCCCTTGAACAGAGACTGGTGGACGTGCATGCCGCTTCCATTCTGACCTGCAATGGGCTTGGGCATGAAGGTGGCATACACACCCTTCTGGCGTGCAATCTCCTTGACCGCTGTGCGGTGGGTCATGACGATGTCGGCCATTTTCAGGGCATCCGCATACTTCAGGTCGATCTCGTGCTGAGATGGCGCAACCTCGTGGTGGCTGTACTCCACTCCTATCCCCATGCTCTGGAGCGCAAAGATGGTATCTCTCCTGATATCCGGCCCCATATCGATGGGCAGCCCGTCGAAGTAGCCGCCATGATCAAGGATCTCGGTGCACTTGTCGTTGGCAAAGTAGAAGTACTCGAGCTCCGGTCCCATATAACAGGAGTATCCCTTGTCCGAGGCCTTCTTGAGCATCCTTTTGAGGGCATACCGGGGGTCGCCGTCATACGGGGTGCCGTCGGGGTTGAGGATGTCGCAGAACATGCGCGCAACCGGCCTGTCCATGGGTCTCCAGGGGATGATCTGGAAGGTGGTCACATCCGGCTTGGCGATCATGTCGCTCTCATGGATGCGGGCAAACCCCTGAATGGATGAACCGTCGAAACCCATGCCCTCATCAAGCCCCTCATCCAGTTCCGACGGCGTGATGCTGAAGCTCTTGAGCATGCCGAGTACATCGGTGAACCAAAATTGAACAAAGCTGACCTTATGGTCCTTTACCGCCTTTAAAACATCATTACTTGTCTTGCAATGAAACATCTGTACCTCCTCTTGTAATTATTATTTCATCACTGACTGCCAGAAACATGCCACCAGTTGAATAACTCTCGAGCAGACTTGATAATGAATTGTATAATCTTATAGTTAAGAGATGATGATTCAAATTGTAAACTATTACCGACATGGTTCAGGCAAAAAGAAATACCTTCGAGATCCAATTTCTTTACAATTATGAATCATTTCATTAATACCACGGCTGATATTCCCAGAGAAGGTGAGCGAAATTAACCCTGAAACTTTAGCCAGCAAAAGTCTCGACCACCCAGTGCCTCCAGCCCGTTACAGGTTTAATGCACACAAACAAACCCTATTCATGAACTTGAAACACCGCATGCATTACATTCCTACTGAGAAGAAGCAGACATTCTCATATCAAAGTCGGTTATTATACATGATATCAGAGGTCTCAAGACATAATTATGGATCAATTATGATCCGACATAATTTATATTATACAAAAAAGTAACATCATATTATATCTTAAACAATAATGGTCCTTACTAGGATACATATTATTAGTTAATTATCTTATTAATATAATATTAACAGCCAGTTATATGATTATAACTATGATGGCACCGTCATTGCAATTGCCGGTTTATTCCACAAAAGAGGAGGATATCACATGATCAATTCAGGTGATACAGCTTGGATGCTTGTTGCGACCGCACTCGTCATGGTCATGACACCCGGTCTCGGGCTGTTCTACGGGGGGATGGTCCGCTCCAAGAATGTGCTCGGCACC
>JBEKDT010000007.1:0-214792 GCA_050014195.1 Desulfomonilia bacterium
GGTGCCGAGCACATTCTTGGAGCGGACCATCCCCCCGTAGAACAGCCCGAGACCGGGTGTCATGACCATGACGAGTGCGGTCGCAACAAGCATCCAAGCTGTATCACCTGAATTGATCATGTGATATTCCCCTTTCATGTTTTATGACTCAACCGCAATGCAACAGGGGTGCCATGCATGATGAAAATGGTTAACTTATTGAATTAAAATGACTAAATGATCGTAGGACTGATAAGTGAATGTACAATAATGTTAATAATTATAATTTATGATACTAAAATGGATAAAAAAGGTATACATGTATCAAATATGTATATATATTGATAATCAAATTTCTGATATATAATGAGAAAGATGGGAGAAAAGATATGATGCCGTTCAGCTATGAAGACCTTGAGGTGCTCCATGACCTTGCGAAGATACTCGCATCAACGGTTGATCTCAGGGAACAGCTTGAAAAGGTCCTCAACGAACTCAGCACCAGTACAGGCACGAACAGGGGTATGATCTCCATTCTTGATCGTGACAGCGGAGTTGCCATACTCGATGTAGCGCACGGCATTGATATCGACGGCCTCGAAATCACGTATATGCCCGGTGAGGGGATCACCGGCCAGGTAGCCCAGACAGGAAAACCCATGGTCATCACCAACCTCGGGAAGGATAAACACTTTCTTGACAGGACCGGTGCCCGGAAATACCTGAACCAATCAGAACTCTCGTTCTTGTGCGTGCCTATTATTTATGATGATAAGGTCGTGGGCGTACTGTCAGCCGACAAGGTTGCACGCGAAGTCGACAATCAGGAATATGAGCTGCAGTTGTTAGGTGAGGTGGCGGAGCTGATCGCCAAGGCCGTGCATATGAGAGCCATTGAGGAAGAAAACCGTAAGTTGCGAAATATCCTCGGGAAGACCCAGCGGCCCTCGGATGAGATTATCGGTAATTCCAAGACCATGAAAGAGGTCTTTGGTCTCATCTCCCAGGTGGCAGATTCAAACACCACCGTGCTCATCCATGGTGAGACCGGCACGGGAAAAGAACTGGTGGCGCGTGCCATACACAAAAACAGCCCCAGGACAAATGGCCCCTTCATAGAGGTAAACTGTGCGGCTATGCCGGATACGTTGATTGAGAGCGAGCTGTTCGGGCACGAAAAAGGTGCCTTTACCGGGGCTAATCAGAAGAGACGTGGACGTTTTGAAGAGGCCACCGGAGGAACGATCTTTCTCGATGAGGTAGGAGAGCTCTCGCCGCTGGCTCAGGCCAAGCTATTGCGTGTTATACAGGAACGCCAATTCCAACCGCTCGGCTCAAGCAACATGGTCAAGGTCAATGTAAGGATCATTACTGCTACAAACCGCGATCTCGACCAGGATGTTGCATCAGGCAAGTTTAGGTCCGATCTCTATTATAGACTCAACGTGTTCCCAATCTATATGCCCCCCTTGCGGGATCGGGGAGGGGATATCATACTGCTGGCCGATTACTTTGTGGAGAAATATTCCAAGCAGTTCAAGAAATCCATCAAGCGCATCTCTACACCTGCCATAGACCTTCTGCTCGCTTATCATTGGCCGGGCAATGTGCGAGAACTTGAGAACAGCCTCGAGAGAGCGGTATTGCTGGCCGGCAGCGATACCATAGACAGCGTCTATCTCCCTCCATCACTCCAAATGAAGGTGGCAACCCCTGAGAAGAAACAACACGGCAAGCTTATAAGCCTTGTAAACACCTATGAGCGGTCTCTGATCATCGACGCGATGAAAGATACCAAGGGCAATCAGAGCCAGGCAGCCAGGCTGCTTGGGACAACCAAACGGATCATCCAATACAAGGTTGAGAAATACAGCATCGATACAAAAAGGTTTAAAGCAAAGAAATCTTAATATGGCACTATCGGTAGTATCCCTATTTCAGGAATTGTATTATAAGTCCAGGTTAAATATCGATATTCAAGAGGCTTAATCCGAGATTATTTATAACAATATTGTACAAATTGATTTCTTCTACACAATAATGATCCATACGAACAGCAATATTTCTCCATATTCAAAAATGCTTCACAGCATCTATCCATAAGCGAATCTTCTAAGTAACAAATAACATTTGATATATTTATATTATATGGGTACCTGAAACATGAGATTGATTGTTTAAATGAACCTATGGCATGGTTCTGGCACTCTAAAGTAAGAAGTATAGAAACAGGAGGCTGGACGTGTGCCGTTTGTTCGCCATCACCAGTGAAGAACCTCAATCACCGATGACTGCTTTGCAAGCATTAAACGTGATGAAAGAAGGTCATGACGGATCCGGAGTAGGAATTTTCATGACGGATCTTGGCGGAGATCTTGAGCAGTTCAAGGGATCACCGATCCTCTCGGGAATTTTCTCGCAGGATGGTATCAGGAAACTCGATCGATATATGATGGAGCTCGGCCTGCTGACCAAGTTCAAGCTTTCCATACGTCCCACAAAAAAACCGCCGGAAGGAACTCCGAAACGTGATGTGTATCTTATCCGCGTCTATGAATACCCGTATGAATGGGAAGGGATGAGCAGTGAGGAAACTGCAAACCGACTCATGAAAATTCGGGTGGACTTGAGGAATATGGGCGAGGAAGACCAGTCAATGATGGTATTTTCCTTTTGGCCCGATGTGATCATGATCAAGGAAGTAGGTGACCCTTTAGAAGTTGCAGATTACCTTGGGCTTGACCTTAAGGGCTTAAAGGCCAGAATCATCCTGGCCCAGGGCAGGCAGAATACGAATTATGGTATTACCCTTTATGCCTGCCATCCGTTTTTTATCCAAGGTTATGCCACCATGACCAATGGCGAAAACACTGCGTTTATCCCTATCAAAGAATATCTTATTTCCAGGGGTTTCCCAGGCTATATGGGTTACCAATCGGATTCCGAGGTGTTTACGCATATACTTCACTATAGCAAGAACATCCTTGGTCTTGGATTACAAGAATACAAGCACATCATCACACCTTTGAAGGACGAGGAGCTTCTGAGGCACCCCGATGGGCCGTTTTTACGCCATCTTAAGCATTCTTGCAGGTTCCTCACCATTGACGGCCCGAACTGCGTCATCGGGTGTCTTCCCGACAAAACACTCTTTATGGTCCAGGATTCTAAGAAGCTGAGACCGGGTATTGTGGGAGGAAAGCCTGGCGTTTTCGCCTTTTCTTCAGAGATGTGCGGCCTTGAAGAGGCCATCCCCGACCGTGATAAAAGCCAAGAGTTTCAACCCATGAAGTATGACATTGCATATGTTGACTCTACGCGCACAGAGGTAAAGAGATGGAACCAGTGGGAACCCTGCACCCGTCCGCATTGAGCGTTCGCGATCTGATTTGGCGGATCCTGTGGGACAAAGAAAAATGTACATTGTGCGGTAAATGCACGGCCGTATGTCCGGTGCGGGCCATCGAGATTGGTGTTCATCGCAAGAGGACCGTGGATATTCCCATCGGGCTCCAGACAAAACCGGCCAACGTATATCAGGTATATCACGGAATCGATCAGGTCACTGACCTCGCGCATAGCTGCATCGGATGCGGCATGTGCACGTATGTCTGCCCCAACAGTGCCATATTTGCCGTACGAAACGACGAGATAGACAAGCTTAGATTCCATCTCAACCAGGGTGGTGAACCGAGGAGAAGAGGGGGCAGAAGAAATGACCCCGGCAGCATCCTCGATCGATTCAAGTTCGTGAGGATATCCATGCTCACCGACCCTGCCCTGGATGCCGGCCGACACGAATTCGAGGTGAGAACACTCCTCGGCAGGATCCTTCCTCCGGAGGAAGTAGTAAGGGCAACATATGAAAATGAGTGGATACCGCCCGTCCGCGAGATCTATCCGCTCATCATCGGAGGAATGTCATTTGGCGCCCTTTCTCCCAATATGTGGGAAGGACTCCAGATGGGTGTTGCATATTTGAATGAAGAGCTTGGAATGCCGGTAAGGATGTGTACCGGTGAGGGCGGCTGCCCCCCGCGCCTTTTGAGATCGAGGTTTCTCAAGTATGTGATACTCCAGATTGCAAGCGGATATTTTGGTTGGGATGAGATTATTCACGCACTGCCTGAAATGAAGGAAGACCCCTGCGCCATTGAAATCAAGTACGGACAGGGTGCAAAGCCCGGTGACGGCGGGCTTCTCATGTGGTACAAGGTCAACAAGCTTATCGCCGCCATCCGCGGTGTACCGGCGGGTGTAAGCCTTCCGTCTCCTCCCACACACCAAACTAAGTATTCCATCGAGGAGTCGGTGGCAAAGATGATCCAGTCCATGTATATGGTATGGGGATTCAGGGTGCCGGTGTACCCGAAGATATCCGCTACGACCACCTCGCTTGCCGTGCTGAATAATCTGGCCAGGAACCCCTATGCTGCGGCATTGGCCATTGATGGTGAAGACGGCGGGACCGGGGCTGCTTATAATGTCTCCATGAACCATATGGGTCATCCGATAGCAAGCAACATAAGGGATGCCTACTTAACTCTCGTCAAGATCGGCAAACAGAACGAAATCCCACTGTTCGCAGGTGGAGGTATCGGTAAGAACGGCAATCTTGCCGCCAATGCTGCGGCATTGATCATGCTGGGTGCCAGCGGTGTACAGGTGGGCAAATACATCATGCAGGCGGCAGGAGGCTGTGTCGGTTCAGAAAACGACCGCTGCAACATCTGCAACATCGGATTGTGCCCGAAGGGAATTACCTCCCAAGACCCAAGGATCTACAGGAGGTTGGACCCTGAAAATGTTGCCCAGAGAATTGTAGATGTTTTTCTAAGCTTCGATTCAGAACTAAAGAAGATCCTTGCGCCTCTCGGGAGGTCAACATCTCTACCCATCGGTATGTCGGACGCCTTAGGTATTGACGACCGTGATGCAGCAGAGCGCTTAGGCATTCGGCATGTAGTATGAAAAGATAAACACGACAAGCTAACAATAAAGGATACGGAGGAATTCACTTTAGGGATAACGTATGATTCAACATGGGAAAATAGTGATTTCCGGCATGGAAGACGGGAAGAGGGTGCAATCCCGAGTTCTTGAGGAACGCATCCAGCAGGCAGTCCTGAGCGGCCGTCTCAATATTGAGGTCAAGGCCTACGGTCAACATGGAATAGGCGGAAGACTCTGGAATACCAATTCCAAGTCGGTAAAAGTGGATATCTACGGATATCCGGGCCAGCGCATCGGGTCCATGGGTTCACCGCATACTACCATAGAGGTGCACGGACCCGGGTCCGATGATGTAGGCTGGCTCAATGCAGGTGCCCGGATCATCGTTCATGGTGCTGCCACCAACGGTGTTGCCAATGCCATGGCAGAGGGAAAGGTCTATATTGCCGGCGATATCGGCGCCCGGGGCATGACCATGACCAAGAGCAACCCCCACTTTACCCCGCCAGAGCTTTGGGTGCTTGGGGGTGTGGGAGATTCCTTTGCCGAGTTCATGGCCGGCGGTATAGCCGTAATATGCGGATGCGGATCTCAATACCGGAAGAACATCCTGGGTCAGCGGCCGTGTGTCGGCATGGTGGGAGGTAAGATCTTCTTCCGGGGCACGCAAAAGAGCTTCAGTGAGGCCGATGCCAAGCTCATCCGCATTACGGATGAAGAGTGGAACTGGCTTAAGGAGAATTTGAAGGAATTTCTCAAAGGCATTAAGAAAAACGAGAAATATGATCTCCTCATCACGGATCGCTCCCAGTGGCAGCTCCTGGCGGCACGTCTCCCTTCCGAAAAGCTTGCGTCCAAAAGGATCAGCATGGGTCAGTTCCGCTCAGAGGTATGGGAGAAGGAGCTGGGAAAAGGCGGCCTCATCGGCGACCTCACTGATATCGATAGAACCCCCATACCTTTAATTGCAACCGGAGAGATGCGCAGATTCATCCCTTTATGGGAGAACGGGAAATACCTCCCCCCCTGTCAGGCAAGCTGCCCCACCGGTATACCGGTACAGCAGAGATGGGCGCATATCAGGAAGGGCGCCGTAGATGAAGCGGTTGATCTCTCACTTCGATACACGCCGTTCCCTACCACTGTCTGCGGGTATCTGTGTCCTAACCTCTGCATGGAAAACTGCACTCGCGGCAGAAATAACATGGCCCCCATAGACACGGTGCTGCTGGGAAAGGCGAGTCTTAATGCGAAGGAGCCGAAGCCGCTGGCCCCCACCGGCAGGAAGGTCGCTATCCTTGGAGGAGGACCTGCAGGTCTTTCTGTGGCGTGGCAGCTGTGGCTGAAAGGTCATGAACCGGTGGTGTTCGACAAGGCCCATGACCTGGGTGGAAAGATCAGGAGCGTAATCCCCTTCAGCAGGATACCCAAAGAGGTTTTCGAACACGAGCTCAAGCGGGTCATAGAAAAGATAAAGAGAGAGTATATCGGACCCGAGGGGATCACTGAAGAGTTGTTCATGGATATACATGACCGCTATGAATATATCGTCGTTGCAGTGGGAGCGCAAAACCCGAGGGAGCTGAAGATCAAGGGATACGATAAAGCCATATCAGCCCTTGATTTCTTAAGGTGCGCAAAAGACGATAATATTGAGGTCGGCAAACATGTGGTCATCATCGGGGCCGGAAACGTGGGTTGCGATGCAGCCACGGAGGCAAGCCGTCTTGGCGCCAAGGACATAACCCTCATCGACGTTCAGAAACCTGCCTCATTCGGCAAAGAGCGCCAGGCTGCCGAAGCAGTGGGTGCCAAGTTTAAATGGCCTGTATCAGCCGAGGCGATCACGAAAAAGGGTGTGGTACTCTCCACGGGCGAAATCCTGCCTGCCGACATAGTCATTATCTCCATCGGAGACAAACCCGACTTGGGCTTTTTGCCTGCAACTATTGACACCGAGGCCGGGTTTATCAAGGTCAACGAATCCTTCCAGACATCCGATCCTCAAGTATTCGCCATCGGTGATAATGTCAAGCAAGGACTCATAACCGATGCGATCGGTGCCGGGAGGAGGGTTGCAGGAACCATCGACACATTCATCAGGGGAATGGAAGAGGAATACGACCAGTTACCGGCTATTAATCCGGCCCGCGTGAAACTGGAATATTACGACCCGGCAATCAAAGATTTTCCTGATATCCAGGTATGTTCAATACAGTGCGCCTCCTGCGGAGGGTGCCGCGACTGCGGCCTGTGTGAATCCTTGTGTCCGCAACAGGCTATCTCACGGAGGTCACTTCAGGACGACGGATATGAGTATGTGGTGGATGAGGAGCGTTGCATCGGATGCGGCTTCTGTGCCGGGGCCTGTCCGTGCGGCATCTGGGAGTTGAAGGAGAATTATTCCATTGGTTAAAGCCGGCAATTTCCTGTAGGGGATATGCCATAAATAAAAACTACGGAGGATGGATACATGTTTAATTGCAAGACAAGTAATGATGTTTTAAAGGCGGTTAAGGAAAATAAGGTCAGTTTCATCCAGTTTTGGTTCACCGATGTTCTCGGCAGGCTCAAGAGCTTCAACATCACTCCATCTGAGTTGGAGGAAGGACTCGACGAAGGCATGGGGTTTGACGGATCGTCCATTGAAGGTTTTGCCCGCATCCATGAGAGCGACATGATTGCCAAGCCCGATGTAACAACCTTTCAGCTCGTTCCCTGGAGACCGACCGAGAAGCCAGTTGCACGTATGATCTGCGACATCCTTAACCCTGATGGGACTCCGTATGATGGCGACCCGCGCTATGCACTCAAGAGGGTTCTGAAAAAGGCAGCTGACAAAGGTTACACCTGCTACCTGGGGCCTGAGCTCGAGTACTTCTACTTTGCCGATGATAAATCCACCCAGATCCTTGACAAGGGCGGTTACTTCGATGGTCTACCCATCGATGCAGGCACCGAGATGAGAAGAGAGACCATCTTTGCGCTTCAGAGCATGGGCTACGGTGTGGAGTACAGTCACCACGAGGTTGCACCCTCCCAGCATGAGATCGACCTAAAGTATGCGGATGCCCTCAGGATGTCGGACATCGTCATGACCTACCGCACCGCGGTCAAGGAAATAGCCCGGCAGAAGGGCGTATACGCAACCTTCATGCCCAAGCCTATTGCAGGAGAGAACGGCAGCGGCATGCATGTCCACCAGTCTTTGTTCAAGGGCAAAGAAAATGCCTTCTTCGACATCAAGGACAAGTACCATCTCTCGAAGATCGGCAAATACTACATTGCAGGTATTCTTACACACGCCCCTGAGATCTGTGCAGTTACCAACCAGTGGGTGAATTCCTACAAGCGGCTTGTCCCCGGCTATGAGGCACCTGTTTATGTATCCTGGGCCCGCAGGAACCGTTCAGCCATGGTTCGCGTCCCCATGTACAAACCCGGCAAGGCCAATGCAACGAGGGCTGAATTCAGGGCACCGGACCCGGCCTGCAACCCGTACCTCGCCTTTGCGGTACAGATCGCAGCGGGTCTCGAAGGCATTGACAAAAAATACACCTTGCCAGAGCCTATAGAGGAAGATATCTTCGAAATGGACGAGAAGGCCCGCAAAAAGGCCGGCATCACCTCTCTGCCCGGCAGCCTTTTCGAGGCCATCCAGGAGGTGTCCAAGAGCAAGCTCGTGAGAAATGCACTCGGCGACCATATCTTCGATAAATTCATTGAGAACAAAATAAAGGAATGGGACAACTTCCGCATCCACGTCAGCAAGTATGAGATTGACACATACCTCCCTGTGCTATAGATGAAGACCAGGCTGCCCGGGCGCCAAAGTCCGGGCAGCTTAAAAACAAAAAAGACGATAACTAGACAGGAGCTAGGCAGTTGTTTGGAAAGGCAAAGAAACCTGCTGTTCTGGTACTGGAAGACGGTACCATTTTCAGCGGGAGTGCTTTTGCCGGCTCCGGAGAGCACTTCGGCGAGGTCGTATTCAACACCGGCATGACCGGTTACCAGGAAATCCTCACTGACCCTTCCTATAAAGAACAGATCCTTGTCATGACCTATCCCCTTGTCGGGAACTATGGGATAAATGACGAAGATATGGAATCCTCCTGTATCCACATGGAGGGCTTCATCGTGAGGGAATACCAGGGTTACCCCAGCAACTTCAGATCGAAAAAGACCTTGGCCGAATTTTTGGAAGATCATGGAAGGATGGGTCTTGAAGGCATTGACACAAGGGCCCTGACACGCCGGTTACGTACCCACGGGGCTATGCGCGGTGTGCTCTCGACGAAGGTAGGGAGCATCGACGAGCTCCTTGAAAAGGTAAGGGAGTATCCCGGGCTTGAAGGTAGAGATATCGTGAAGGATGTTACCTGTCATAAGCCTTATCTCTGGTGTGAAAATGCTCAAATGCCCATAAAAGTGAGACAGGCAAAATCAAAAAGGTTCCGAGTGGTTGTCATAGACTGTGGAGTAAAGCTCAATATATTGAGGATGCTCGAAGTGCATGGTTGTGAAGTCTTCGTTGTTCCCGCAAAGACATCATCCCAGTCGATCATGTCCATGAATCCGGATGGTGTGCTCCTCTCCAACGGACCAGGCGACCCGGCACCTCTCTCATACCTCATTAATACCGTGAAAGAGCTTATTGGAAGGATTCCCATATTCGGCATCTGTCTGGGACATCAAATCCTGGGCCAGGCTGTAGGCGGAAAAACCGCAAAACTGAAATTCGGGCATCACGGCATCAACCAGCCTGTCAAAAACATGAAGACCGGCAGGGTGGAGGTCTCGTCCCAGAACCACGGATTTGTTGTTCTCACCGATACATTGCCGAAAGATACCCAGGTTACCCACATCAATTTGAATGACAATACGCTGGAAGGGCTCAGCTACCCGGGTATGAATGCTTTCAGTGTGCAATATCACCCCGAGGCTGCACCGGGTCCGAAAGATTCTACTTATCTGTTCCGTGAATTTATCGAACTGATGGAACAAAATACCGTGAGGGCAGCCTAGACACTTGCCGTTAATACTGTTTAGAAGGTATTCAGGGCAACCCAAAAGGTGCATATGAATGAGTCTTGAAATAAACTTAAAAAGCCAAGGCCCGGATGAGAAAGGGACACATATGTTGAAAGCCTTGAGGACCAGGCTGCTTGAAATACCAAGATTGAAAGTCTATGTGTGCAAACGCTCTTCCGATCTTACCGGACCCGGTATTATCTTTTTCCCGATTTTTGATGACATGCTTTTTTGCGGGCTTGCCGGTTTTGTCACCATAAAGGGCACTATCATTACCACTGGTGATAACGGAGTTCCTGAAAGGATTTCTGCAAGTATCGGTGCCGTCTGCAGCAATGGCATCAGCAAGTTGGTCTCTGGAAAAATCACTTCCGATGGTTACCTCGAACCAGAGGCACTTCAGACTCTTGAGAATGAGCTCCACTGCCTTAAACAGGATACGTGCCTCCAATATGCCTTGTGCTGCGGAAATGGGATGACACACCTGAAGAAACTCTCGGACATACTCTCGGCATTTATTGATAATGAAGATTCGGTCCTCGAAAAGGAGGCTAAGGAATTCCCATCAGGCGATCTCGAGGTCATCGCCTCGCGCCTGATAGCGCTTAAGGACTTTTCCTGGGGATTGAAAGAAGATATGCTCAAGAATCAGGAAAAGATCCTTGATCTTGCAGGCCCGAAGGCCCTGGAAGATGACAACTACTACTGCCGTTACCATAAGATCAATTCATGCATGAATGCCTTGGACAGGCTCGAGGTGAGGGGCCGCGACTCGGCAGGATTGCAGGTGATGGTACAATTCAAAAGCGGCCAGGCTATGACTTCCCTGAGGCATACACTCGGCCAGCAGGGCCTTTTTCATGAATTTCTCAAAAGGTGCCATCCAAGTGACCTGCTGGGCGGCTCCATTCATCTTTCGGATACTATGATCATTTTCACCTACAAGACGGCCCAGATCACCGGCCAACTTGGAGAAAACACCTCCAAGCTCAGGAATCACATCAAGAACGATGGTATTCTCAAGGCGGCACTCTGTCTGGATACCATATCAGATACATATCTCACCCACACCAGATGGGCATCCGTAGGCGCTATCAACGAGATCAATTGCCATCCGGTCAACAACCACACCATCGACATCCCGCCCGTTGAAATTCACGGTATACCCATGGTACTCAAAACATATCCATTTTATGGAGAAGGCGCCTGGACCGTCAATGCGGCCCTGAACGGCGATATCGATAATTACCATCTCATCAAGGGCTCCATCGAGACGGGTAAGAAAGTCGCTGATCCGAATGTGACCACCGACACCAAGGTAATTCCCCTTCAGATTGAACGATACCTCTTCGATGGACATGACCTGAAAGAGGCCTTCCGCAGGGCTGTAAACGATTTTCAAGGATCGCACGCCATTGCCGTTGAGAGTAATCTGGAGCCGGGCAAGATATTTCTTTCACTGAAAGGAAGCGGCCAGACTATCTATGTAGGACTCCTGCAAAATGGTTACATGTTTGCATCCGAGGTCTACGGCCTGGTTGAAGAAACCCCGCACTTCATCAAGATGGATGGAGAGTCATTCCGGGACCCCGGCAATCCCCACACCCAGGGCCAGATCTTCATCCTGAACAACGACAAAGGCCCGGGGATTAAGGGAATTGAGGCATTGTCTTATGACGGGTACCCTCTTGATCTGACTGAAAAGGATGTCAGCCATGCGCAGATCACCACCCGTGATATCAACCGTGGTGAGCACCCTCACTTCCTGATAAAAGAGATCCTGGAGGCACCCCAGTCCATTCATAAGACCCTGCTGGGCAAGTACCGAATCACCGGCAAGAAAGAGGTCATATTCAACCTGGATGAAGGTGTGATCTCGAAGCGGACACGCGAATACCTAAGCCAGGGCAAAATACGGAATATCTATGTGGTGGGGCAGGGCACTGCGGCTGTGGCTGCCTATGCCGTTGCCGAGGCCGTATCGGCTTACCTCAAGGCCTCACCCATCAGTGTCCAGGCCAGAAAGGCAACGGATTTAAGCGGGTTTTTGCTTGATGACGACATGTCGGATACGATAGTGATCGCCATCACCCAGTCAGGAACAACCACGGATACAAACAGGGCTGTTACCATGGCCAGACAGCGAGGCGCCCATCTCATAGCCATTGTAAACCGCAGGCAATCGGACATCACCACCAAAGTGGACGGTGTTTTTTATACGAGCGATGGGCGGGACATCGAGATGTCCGTTGCCTCCACCAAAGCCTTCTACTCCCAGATTGTAGCAGGTTTTGTGATAGCACTCTTCTTCGCCAAACTTTTGAGGACCCTTCCCGACGAACTGATAGCGCATGATCTCATGGAGCTGGAAAAGGCCCCGGAACTTATGCAAAAAGTCATCAAGCAAAGGGAGTCCATCCGTACAACCGCATGGCACCTGGTCCGGAAGAAACAACACTGGGCCGTAGTAGGCAGCGGGATCAACAAGGTAGCCTCCGATGAGATCCGCATCAAGCTCTCTGAGCTGTGCTATAAGACCATCTCTTCCGACATAATAGAGGACAAGAAGCATATCGACCTCTCGTCCGAACCGCTGATCCTGGTTTGCGCTGCAGGCAGCCCTGAGATCGTGCTTGAAGACATTGTGAAAGACGTGGCCATATTCAAGGCCCATTCTGCAAGCGTGGTAGTCATAACCGATGAAGGGGAGCATCGGTTCGATACTGTTTCCGACGAGGTCATCCATGTCCCTGCCGCAAACTTCCCCCTTTGTGTAATCTTCAATACGCTGGCAGGGCATATCTGGGGCTACTATGCAGCGTGCAGTCTTGATGACCTTGCACGGTCCATGAAGGCATTCAGGACACGCCTTGCGGAAGTCGCCAAAGAACAGGAGAAGAAGGAATATACCATCTATGAAAGCATTCAGGATAGGGAACTCCACCGGATCGTAGATGAATTTGCCAATGAGTTTAATGCATGGAGAACACATGGTGAGCTGACCTCGCTCAGTGTGGAGGTTGCCTCGGACATCTTATTGCTGCTGAAATATGCAAAGGGAAAGCTCCCGGTGGAAGACTTCTGGGTGGAGTTCGAAAACAAACGTGATTCCTCATCCCCTATCGATATGCTGGACATCACCCTGAAGCGGGCTATTGACGAGCTTTCACGGCCTGTGGATGCCATACGCCATCAAGCCAAGACCGTTACGGTCGGCACGAGCAGAAAGGCCGAAGTCCCGCATGGTCCTATCTTCGATGTATTCGGTGATCTTGGTTTTTCGATGGAGAGTGTCCGTGCCAAAGATGTGATTACTCTCAAAAGGCTTCAGAATGCACTTTTGAATGTCAACGGATATACCCTGTATGAGGTTGACGGCCTCGATGGACAAGGAATACCTACAGACGTCTCGACGCTGACAATTGTCTCCCGGCATGGTGTGGCAACGTCCATGCGTTCCCGCTTTGACAAACCGGCCCCGCTTATGGGTACCAAGAATACCATTGTAAGAACCGGAAAGGTGTATGCGGGCATCGGAAGGTCCGATAACGCCCCCATCATCATTGTCCCTCTCTTCGGACAGCAGCGCATCATTACCCATCTGCTTTTGCTTCATGTGGACTTTGACGAGGCCTTGGGCATTGATCAGAAGAAGGAAGTTATGGGAGTCAAACTCAACGATATCACAAATCTTATCAATGAATACAACATACCTTGGAAAGATGAATTTCTAGAGGCATTGTCACTGAAGTACCTCCTCGGTGAAGATGTCGAGGTCATAGCAGAAAAAATCAGGCATTCCCTCGAAGGGTAGACAGGAACCGTCCGATCATGATACCTGGTCAGGACGGTTACGAGCGACTAGATTTAAGGTAAAACATGCCCAAGCGAACAGACCTTAAGAAGATACTCATCATAGGCTCCGGTCCTATTGTCATATCCCAGGCGTGTGAATTCGACTACTCCGGGGTACAGGCCTGCAAGGCCCTCAAGGAAGAGGGCTATTCGGTTGTCCTCATCAACTCAAACCCCGCTACTATCATGACAGACCCCGGCATGTCCGACAGGACCTATATAGAACCCATTACCCCGGAGATAGTGGAACTTATCATAGCAAAGGAAAGACCGGATGCAATATTGCCGACCTTGGGAGGTCAGACAGGTCTGAACGTGTCGGTTGAGCTTGCCTCCCGCGGGGTACTCGATAAATATGGTGTGGAGATGATCGGGGCAAAACCTGATGTGATCCATAAGGCAGAAGACCGCGAGCTTTTCCGCAAGGCCATGGAAAATATCGGGTTGAGGGTGCCGAAGAGCGGATTCATACGCAGTGCAGACAACGTTTATCCCAGGGACGATGTCTATGCCATCGCAGAGAGAATCGGGTATCCCATCATTATACGGCCTTCATTTACCCTGGGGGGTATCGGCGGCGGTATTGCCTATAACCCTGAAGACCTAGACCGTATTGCGAAAACCGGCCTTGATGCCAGTATGATCCGTGAGATCATGATGGAGGAATCGGTCATCGGATGGAAGGAATTCGAACTCGAGGTGATGCGGGACAAGGCCGACAATGTAGTGATCATCTGCTCCATAGAAAATGTAGATGCCATGGGGATCCACACCGGAGACTCAATCACCGTGGCACCTGCCCAGACGCTCACCGATATGGAGTACCAGCGACTGCGTAACGCATCCATAGCCATCATGAGAGAGATCGGCGTAGAGACGGGCGGATCGAACGTACAATTTGCCGTCAACCCTGAAGACGGAGAACTTGTAGTCATTGAGATGAATCCGAGGGTCTCAAGGTCGTCCGCCTTGGCATCCAAGGCTACGGGTTTCCCAATAGCCAAGATCGCAGCCAAACTGGCCGTGGGTTATACCTTGGACGAGATCCCCAATGATATAACCAAGGAGACTTTTGCCTCCTTTGAACCCAGCATTGATTACTGCGTAGTCAAGATTCCCAGGTGGACCTTTGAGAAATTTCCCGAGACAGAGGACTTGCTCACCACATCCATGAAATCCGTGGGTGAGACCATGGCCATCGGCAGGACCTTCAAAGAAGCCCTCAACAAGGCTGTCCGCTCCCTGGAGATAGGGCAGTTCGGCCTGGGAGGGATGCTCATGAAGGTGCCTCCAGAAGAAAAGAAACAACTCGTCACCGGGCTCACCTATCCCAATTCCAAACGATTGTTCTGGATAGCAGCCGCCTTTCGTTCCGGCTGGACTATCGATGATGTCGCCAGGCTCAC
The DNA here is from genome assembly GCA_050014195.1 of Desulfomonilia bacterium. Lineage (GTDB taxonomy): Bacteria > Desulfobacterota > Desulfomonilia > UBA1062 > UBA1062 > MWEI01. Next base: position 15,228 of record JBEKDT010000007.1, read on the forward strand.
AAAGATCGATCCGTGGTTCCTGTACCACATTAAAGAACTTGTAGATGCTGAAGCCGAGATCGCATCAAGTACGCCTGACAGACGTAGTTTGTACGAGGCCAAGAGACTCGGTTTCTCCGACCGTTATCTTGCACATTTATGGGGTACAAGCGAGAAGGTCATCCGGGATCTCAGGTATGAACATGGGGTGCTGCCGGTCTATAAACTTGTTGACACCTGTGCCGCCGAGTTCGAGGCATATACCCCTTATTACTACTCCACCTATGAAGAAGAGGACGAGTCGAATCCGTCATCAAGCCCCAAAGTGATCATTCTGGGCGGGGGTCCCAACAGGATCGGTCAGGGCATTGAGTTCGACTACTGCTGTGTCCATGCATCCTTCGCGCTCAGGGAGATGGGCTATGAAAGCATCATGATCAACTCCAACCCCGAGACGGTGAGTACTGATTACGACATATCGGACAAGCTCTTTTTTGAACCGCTCACCCTTGAGGATGTATTGCACGTGGTTAAAAGAGAAAAGCCCGAAGGGGTGATCGTTCAGTTCGGCGGTCAGACCCCGCTTAACCTTGCCAAGGGGCTCTTTGCAGCCGGAGTGCCCATCCTTGGTACATCTCCTGATGCCATTGACCGGGCTGAGGACCGGCAGCGTTTTCTTGAAATTGTGAACAAGTTGGACCTGAAACAGCCGGCCAGTGGGACCGTGGTCAGCGTAGATGATGCATTAAAGGTCGCGTCCCGGATCGGCTACCCGGTTCTCGTAAGGCCTTCATATGTCCTTGGCGGACGGTCCATGGAGATCATCTATGACCCTGATACCCTCAAGACCTTTATGGCGCAGGTGCTTGAGCTCTTCCCGGATAACCAGATCCTCATCGATAAATTTCTGGAAGACGCCATTGAGGTGGATGTTGATACTTTAAGTGACGGAAAGTCCAGCATTATCTGCGGCATCATGGAGCATATCGAGGAAGCGGGCATCCATTCCGGAGATTCTGCCTGTGTTCTTCCTCCCATAAGCCTTCCGAGAAAGATCATCCAACTCATTGAGAGACAAACAAAGATGATAGCCTCCGAGCTTGGCGTGGTTGGCCTCATGAACATCCAGTATGCAATAAAGGACGGCGAAGTATACGTATTGGAGGTCAATCCGAGGGCTTCGCGGACCGTACCCTTTGTAAGCAAGGCCATCGGCGTACCCATTGCCAAGCTTGCCACCAAGGTGATGCTTGGTCACAGTTTGAAAAGCCTTGGCTTTACAAAGAAGATTATACCTGCACATGTCTCGGTCAAGGAATCGGTATTCCCATTCAAGAGATTCCCCAACATCAACATCGCGCTAGGCCCTGAGATGAAGTCAACAGGCGAGGTTATGGGCATTGATACGTCATTTGAGCTGGCATTTGCCAAATCCCAACTTGCAGCCGGAGCCGAGCTGCCCACATCAGGGGCCGTGTTTATCAGTGTTCACGATTTTTACAAGGAACGGATCGTACCGGTAGCGCACTCTTTTGTAGCTCTCGGGTTCAGTATTTTGTCTACTACCGGCACTGCAGCACATCTGAATGCCCATGGAGTGGATGTAAAGACGGTTCTCAAGGTGAGCGAAGGCAGACCTAATGTAGTGGATTATATCAAGAATGGTCATATTCAGCTCGTCATAAACACGAGTATTGGAAGACGTCCTTCGGAAGATGCATACCATCTCCGCCAGAGCGCTATTAGATATAACATCCCATACTCCACTACTATTGCTGCGTCCAAGGCCATGACCGAGGCCATCAGGGCACTTCAGCACAAGCAGCTGCAGGTCTGTGCCCTGCAGGATTATTATTGATCACAGGGGGCTTAAAGAGTTGGCGGGTGTTTAAAAATATACCGGCTCCTTTCTTGACACATAAGAATCTATAGAATAGATTAGGGACAGAAGATGGCAACGAACAAATCCACCAAGTATATTTTTATAACCGGTGGAGTGTTGTCTTCTCTTGGTAAAGGTCTTGCCGCCGCCTCCATAGGAGCCATTATGGAGGCCAGGGGACTCAAGGTCTGCAACATTAAACTCGACCCTTACATCAACGTCGATCCCGGCACTATGAGTCCATTCCAGCACGGCGAGGTCTTTGTCACTGACGATGGCGCAGAGACCGATTTGGACCTTGGCCATTACGAACGGTTCACCTCAAGCGTCCTTACCGCAAAAAACAACTTTACCACCGGCCAGATCTATGACTCGGTGATCCAGAAGGAGCGAAACGGTGAATATTTGGGCAAGACCGTCCAGGTGATCCCTCATATTACCGACGAAATCAAGGATCGGATCAAACAGTCCGCTGCCGGCAATGATATTGCCATCGTGGAGATCGGCGGGACCGTGGGAGACATCGAGTCCTTACCGTTTTTAGAGGCCATACGGCAATTCGGATTCGACATGGGAAAGGCAAACGTGCTCTATATTCATCTCACCCTCGTCCCCTATATCGCCACGGCGGGTGAGCTCAAATCAAAGCCTACCCAGCACTCTGTCCAAAAGCTCAGGGAGATCGGAATTCAGCCCCAGATCCTCCTGTGCCGGTCAGAAAGAATGCTGAGCAACGAACTTAAAGAAAAAATCGCACTTTTCTGCAATGTGGAAAAGAATGCGGTAATTAATGCAATCGATGTTGAAAGTATATACCAGGTGCCTATCGGGTTCCACAGAGAAGGGCTCGACGATAGAATTATTGAATACCTCAACATGTGGACCAGAGAACCCCGGATGCATGGCTGGGAACAGCTCCTTGAGAGGATTCAAAACAGAACAGAGGTGGTAAACATTGCTGTGGTAGGCAAATATGTGAAGCTCACTGACTCCTATAAGAGTCTGAACGAAGCACTTGAACACGGCGGGATATTTAACAACACAAAGGTGAACAGGATCTTTGTGGATGCTGATGAACTTGTCGGAAAGGATGATATATCAACATACTTCGCCGGTATTGACGGAATCCTCATCCCAGGAGGCTTCGGCGAGCGGGGAACCGAGGGAAAGATCCTTGCCGCCGGATATGCCAGGGCGCACAACATGCCATTCTTCGGCATATGCCTCGGCATGCAGCTTGCCGTGGCGGAATTTGCGAGAAACATCTGCGGATTGAAGGGGGCGAACAGCACTGAGTTCGACCCAAAAACAGCAGCACCCGTCATCGATTTCCTGCCTGAACAGAGAAACATCATCCGCAAGGGTGGCACCATGAGGCTCGGCGCATACCGATGTGCTATAACTCCGGGAACAAAGGCCATGCATGCATACGGATCACCCGAGATCTTCGAGCGGCACCGGCACCGCTATGAATTTAACCCGGTTTATGAAAAGCAGCTTACAGATGCGGGCCTCATAATCAGCGGGCGAAACCCAGATACGGCACTCGTTGAGATCATCGAGTTGCCGGACCACCCCTGGTTCCTCGGCTGCCAGTTCCACCCTGAGTTCAAATCAAAGCCCATGCAGCCGCATCCATTATTCAGGGATTTCATCGAGGCAAGTCTGGAATACCGGAAAAGCAAGTGATCAGCAGGAGTGACCAGTGAATGGTTTCTTGATGCCGGTGATCAGTGACCAGAAAAACCATAACTATTGAAAACAAAGGAATATTTGGGAGATTGCTCTCCTCTGAAGCAAGAGGGAAAAGCATTGAACCCTGGGAGAAGGGAACCCATATCAAAAACTACAAGATATGAATATCTCCGGACTTTTTCTTTCCCTTCTTTCCCCTGGGCTGTTTTTCCTCTTTTTTCTCCTCTACCTTGACCCGGATGGTGAGGTCTCTCGTGTAGTCGGGGCAGTGAACACCATTACCCTGCATGAATTTCTTGTTGCAGTCACCCCTCCAGGCGCAGATAGCACATAATGTCCTGTCCATTGACATAGTTGTTATAATAATAGCATTGTTAATTTCTAAGTCAATGCCTTTGTAGTAAAATCCCAGTAATCAGTGAACAGTGGTCAGAAAGTGAAAGTAATAAAAAAAACAGAGAACCAATCATTTATTCAGTATTTACACGGATGATATTTTGTGGTCTGTACAAGGCCTGTTCCATATCGGCAAACCGGCATGTATAAGAAAAGACAAACAGAACCATTCCCAAGGGAGAGGGGTTATTCCAAAGATGCTTAGACGATCATTTGTAAATATCTTTGCTGTGTGGCTAATAATATTCATTTTTGCCGATACCGGCGAGCCCTTTGCCCAGGAATGGGCCCCTCTTGATAAAACAGCAGTCATAGAACAAGTCGAGACGGTTACAACTGATAAATACCCTGATGCCGATGTGGTAGTGGTAGACCAGCAGACCTGGACGAAATACCGGCAAGATGGGACATATGGAGAATGGTTTGAGCAATATATCAAGGTACTCACAGAAAAGGGCAAGCGCCGATTTCGCACCCTCACCTCATCATTTAACATACCGTACAACACTACGAAATTTACCCTTGTGGAGGTCATTTCACAAGACGGGACATCACACAAAGTGGATATCGAGAAAAACAGCCGTGTGATGGTGGATTCCTCCCAGATGGCATCGAATATCTATGACCCCAATAATAAGATGCTCCAGGTGAGCATTCCTGAACTTAATATAGGCGATACCGTTCATTTCATCACCTATGACGACTTCGTGAAGGCCCGCATGTCGGGTGAATGGAGCGACTTCATCAACTTTGAAGAGACTGATCCTATCAAATCATCCAGATTGACGATTATTGCCCCTAAAGCGAAGCCTTTGAAAAGTATTGCACTGAAGAGTGAAATTCCAGGTACCGTGACCTTTGTGAAAATACTTGAAGCAGATGACATCATCTATAAATGGGCTGCCAAAGACGTACCAAGGGCCTTTGAAGAACCTGAAATGCCGCCCCTGTATACCCAGGCCCAACGTCTCCTTGTGAGCACTATCCCCGACTGGAATACCATATCGCGCTGGTACTGGAACCTATCCAAACCCCATCTCGGAAAAACCACTCCTGAGATGCGCAGGATAGTTAAACAACTTGTAAAAGGGAAAATGAACAGACAAGAAAAGATAGAGGCCATTTTCTTCTGGGTATCCCAAAAAGTACGCTACCTCGGGATTACAACAGAGACAGAGGCACCCGGGTATGAGCCTCATAACGTCTCCATGACCTGTGATCGTAGGGCAGGGGTATGCCGTGATAAGGCCGCCCTCTTGGTCGCCATGTTGAGGCTTGCCGGGTTTAAAGCCTATCCGGTGCTCATCATGAACGGCCCCAAAAAAGACCCGGAGGTGCCCCAACCATATTTCAACCATGCCATAGTCTGTGTGAAAAACAAGAATGGATCTTATCTTCTCATGGATCCTACGAATGAGAACACCAAGGAGCTGTTCCCTGCATACCTGAACAACCAGAGTTACCTTGTTGCCACGCCTAAAGGTGAGACACTTCGCACGAGCCCTATAACACCGGCTGATAAGAACATGCTCCGCATCTCCACTTCAGGAAAGCTTGATACAAAGGGGACTCTCACTGCCAAAACCTCACTTGTCTTCGATGGTATCAACGATAATGCCTATCGCGGCTATTTCTCCGGAATTACTGAGGATGATCGGAAGGCCTATTTTGAGAGGATGCTCAGGAGGGTGCTACCGGGTGCCGACCTTCATGAGCTTGTTATCAAGCCGGACAATATGCAGGATACCTCCAAACCCCTCCAGGCTGACTTCAGCTATTCTGCGAAGGATTATCCGATCCATGGCACTGATGTAACAATACTGCCTGTCTTCAGGTTCGGCGATACGATCGGGGTCGCCAACTTTGTCATCGGCAGGCTGGGGCTTAAGGAGAGGAAATATACCTATATGACCGATACAGCCTGCGGCATTGAAGAGGATGTAAACATAGATCTCGATCCATCCCTGGGCAAGCCTCAGAGTGCTCCTGTGAAAGAGTCAGCCTCTGATGACGGATCCTCATGGGCCAGGTCTCTTGATGTGAAAGATGGGATCATGAGGGGAAAGAACATCTTCATGTTGAAGCTCACGGAGTATTCCCCTGAGCAGTACAAACGCCTTCAGGATACCCTCAAAAAGGTGGAAAAGGCAAACCGCTTCATGCCGGTCTTCGCCACTGAGCAGGGAACCGGTATGACATCGGGTCAGCCCTGGTACGCATCATACAGGCCTGATGCGGTTATTTTGGATGAAGACATTTCTATCGATATCATAGATAAGTCCTCCTATATCGAGACAGTACATAAAAAGATCAAAGTTCTTACGTATGCCGGCAAGAAGAAGCACTCTGAGCTCTATTTTTCTTTCAACCCGGTGTGGGAGGATATCCAGATCAAGAAGGTCTCAGTGACATCGCCTGAGGGCCAGACCAAGGAGATCGACCCCAAAGAGGTCAATGTGATGGATCAAGAGTGGGTTGGAAAAGCCCCGCGATATCCTGCCGGTAAGGTCATGGTGGCAAGCCTGCCGGGCCTTCAGGAGGGAAGTATTATTGAATATGAGTATATCCGTAAGAAGAAAGATACCTGGCCTTTCCTCATCGAACGCGAATTCCAAGGTGAGGACCCCATCGATAAAAAACAGTTGCAAATCAGTTTTCCGGACACAATCGACCTGAAAGTTGCAAAGGCTGACAACGGCTTTTATCCGGAGAGTTCATGGAAACATTTTCCAAAGGAGTTCTTAAGCGAGATCAGAAGCAGGAAGGATAACAGGAATGTTTTTGAATTTAGTGTGAATCATGTACCGCCTATAAAGCACGAGGACTTCCTGCCGCCGGATTACAGCTACATGCCGACGGTCTTTGCAACCATGGCACAGACAAAAGAATATGCCAAAGTGGTCTTGGATGTGTTTGAGAAGGCATCTTCTTCACAAGGAGAATCTGAGAAAAAGGCGCGTGCGATTACAAAAGATACGACTTCAAGTGATCAGAAGGTGATTGCCATAAGAGATTATGTGGCGAAGAACGTCAAGGCCGTGAACATCACCTTCGCTCAGTTACCCTTAAGCCTGATCAGCCCTGCGGATGTCACCCTTGCCGCCGGTTACGGAAACAGCGCGGACCGGGCTGTGCTCATAGCCGCAATGCTCAAGGCGATCGGGTATAAACCGCAATTCATGCTGACCTCATCCTCATCTCCGCTTCAATCTTTGCAGACACCGCTTGTAGAGTTTCCCGCCGCCGATTGGTTTCTCTCAGTGTTGGTTAAGGTCGAGACACCTCACGGACAGATTATTCTCGGGGACACGGACCAGTATGCAGCCCTCGGCACTGTCTCTTCTTTTGGTAATCCGGCCCTTAATCTTACCTCCGGTGAGATCGAGACGATCCGGGCAGCCGGCCAGCAGTTTGAAGAAAAGTCCGAATCCAGCATTACTATTGACTTAAGTCCTTCGGGTGATGCCAACATCACTCAGCTTCGAAAACATTACGGCATCGGATATGCCATGTTTTGTAAAGATTATCTTGAGATGTCTCCCGAAGAGCGCAATAGGCGCTTCCAGGAGATCGTCTCTTCAGTCAGCAAGGCGGCGGTTGCTACAAGCCCTTATAAAGTTTCATGCGATGTGTACCCTGCCACCGAAGAATTCAGCGTGAGTGTACCGGGCTATGCGGTGCGCCAGGGGGAGCATCTTTCACTTGAGCTCCCTGGAATTACCAGGTCTGTTGCGGGTGTCAGCGGTGATGAGCGCAACAATCCCCTTTATCGCGACTCCTTTATAAAGCAGGACACAAAGATCGAGGTACTCTTGCCCGAGGGAGTTAAGGCGGTCGAACTGAGCCCCCCTGAGATGAAGCGTTTCCAGCTGCCAGGTTCCAGCGAACTCGTAACATCGAGAAGGATTGTCGATACAGATACCGGGAATACTGCAAAAGGCCGCATGCGCTTCATTGTTGAACAGAGAAGCGACATCAAGCCTTCATTCATCTTTCCTGATAAATACCCTGACCTTCTTGATATTCAACGTGCCGCTTCACATCCCGGGATGAGGACAATTGTGGTAAGAATGGAAAAATAAATACTCTCACACATCGATACTCGCAGCAAGGATAATTGCCTTGCAATGCCGAATCTTCTCCTGGGACAAGAATTTGGTCATACCCTTATCTTTAGAGTATACATCTTTTCTCCCTAAACTCCAGCTCTTGTCATGCCAGAGCGGGTTATAGGGCAGGAGATCGGCTTTCATCACTGTGCATTCCCTCAAGAAAGAAGAGATGGCCAGAATGTTCGAATCCGTATCGGTAATACCCGGCACCAATGGGATGCGGGGAAGAAGGCTGATTCCCCTCTTGCGTGTATCACTCACGAGTAATGTGAAGTTTTTGATGATTACTGAATTCGACACGCCGCAAAAGTGCTTGTGTTCAGCGTCATCAAACAGCTTGAGGTCATAGTAGATTATATCAAGATAGGGCAGCAGCGTATCCCTGAAGTGATCATAGTTGAACAAGCCGCAGGTCTCAAGCAGCACATGGATGTCCATTTCTTTCAGGACGCGAGCAAGCTCGGCAGCATACTCCATGTGCAGTGTCGGCTCTCCTCCGGAAAGGGTCACGCCTCCGCCCGAATTGTCGTAGAAGGGTTTGTCTGCAATGACCTTCTGTTTTACCTCATGAATTGGCATCTCAAAACCAACACACTCCAGTGCACCGGAAGGGCATTCATCGACGCACTTGCCACAGATATTGCAAATGTTTCGATTGATGTAATAGGGGTTCTCTTTTGACAGGGCCGTTGCAGGGCAGATTCTTATGCAGGTGCCGCACCCGATGCATTTTTTCGGGTCATATGATATCTCGGATTGAAGGCTTTTGCTCTCAGGATTATGGCACCACACGCAGTCAAGCGGGCAACCCTTAAAGAATATAACGGTCCGAATTCCCGGACCGTCATCCAGGGAGTTGCCTTTGATCTCGAAAAGGAGCGGGTTTTTTCTTGGTCTACATTTCGATGCTGTTTTCATCAGCCTTACCTTTCTTATATTACGGCCGGATGACCTAAAGAGACTGACAAGATAACGCTGTTAATATAACACTGTTAATAATTCGTCAAGTAGCTTTGCCCACATTCCTACGGATAAGGTGTATTCAGTCCTTGATGGATGATTGTTGAAAATATAATGATTTCGATATACTAATTGATAAGTCAGACAAAGAATCTTATAGGCGCAAAAGGATAGGTTGCCGTGCAATCATCTATCGAACGCATGTATGCAACACTACTCGACCAGGAGTATCAACGGGAGCTTTTCGGTGACCTCCAAGGTTTCCAAAGAAGAGGCCCCGGGTTCATAGCGTGCTGCCCATTCCACAAAGATCATATGCCCACATTACTGATCTACGGTGACAGGCCCGAATACTTTTGCTTTTCCTGCAGCGAACGCGGAGATTGGCTGAAGTTTATGATGCAAAGGTATAAAATACCATTTGAGGAGGCCTTATCGAGGATACCTCATGCCTCTAAGATCCGACCTGCCGATTTACGTAAAGACCAATGGGAGAAAACGCTTTCTCGGATGATCTTTCTGGAAACGGCAACGTGCACGTTCATAACACAGCTCTGGTCAAAACAAGGGGAAGATGTATTGCACTTCCTGTATAAACGCGGGTATTCAATGGGTGAAGTGGAGGGTATGTCGCTCGGATATTATCCGGGTTTCACGCAAACAAGGCGAAGCCTCCATTCTCAGGGAATAGACAAACATGATCTCGATAAGGTGTTTTCGCGGCTTTGGAAGAATCAATCCGATAATGCGGGCCTTGCCATCCCCTATCGGGACACATGCGGGAGACTCATGGGGATTATATTCCGTGATATAAGCAACACCGGCCATGGGGCATACAAGCCGTTGACCGACAATGAACCCCTTCAAGATGTGCCGTTTCTCATGTACCGGTCCAGGGGCCAGAGTGAGATTATTGTTGTTGAAGGTTTTTTTGATGCCCTGCTCATCGACCAGGTGCGCCTAAAACCCGTAATCGGCATAGGCACGAATGGTCTTACCGGAGATCAGATAGATACTGCTGTTTTTTACGGAACAAGGCATTTTATACTCGCTCTGGGCAGCGGCAACCGGCAGAAAGACATCACCCGGGAAGCAATAAAAAAAATTCATGAACGCTCATTGACTGCATCAATATTGCCGATCCCTCCTGAATACAAAGATCTGGATGAATTCATCCGCATGACTTGCCTCGATCACTTCAAAGCCCTCCTAAAAAAGGTCATCAACGCTGATAAGTGGCTGGAAAGCGGCTTAAAAGGATAATCCGTTCATGCATTCTGCATCATACTCACAGGCAATTGTCATCGGAGCGGGCCCCGCGGGCCTCGGCGTATCGCTCGGTCTTGCCCGCAAGGGCATCTCAGTGATCATCATTGAGCTGCAGAAAAAATTAGGCTCGGTTCGCAGGGGGGAGACCATACGCTCTGATAAGCATATGGAAGAGATCCTTGGGCCCGGCTTTTTTGAGCGTATCACCATAAAAAAGGTGAACAAACGCCGCTACTTCTCGCATACCGGGGAATGCCATGTAGACCGTACCATCAAGAACCCAAATATCATCTTTGCATGGCCGGATCTCATTCAAGAGATCGCGGCTCAGGCTGAGCGCAGTGGGGTGAGAGTCCTCACGGGAGTCGGCGTGAAGACACTCTTAGGGGGTTCCGGCAGGGCACAAGGTGTTATAGCCGAGATGAACGGCGGCGAAAAAGAGTACCTTGCGCACACGATTATTTCCTGCGGGGGCTGTAATGACCCGACTTCACTCTACATCAATCAGGACCGGACCGGTATCGACATGGCTGTGGCAAAACTCTTGGTGCGAGGATATACCGGACCGGAGGACCGGCTGGAATATCATCTCCATCTCGGACCTTCCGGACTTGTAGTCGGGACGATGTTCCCGCGCGGAGGAGGTGAGGCTGAATTCATACTGCTGGACACCTCCTCGGGAAAAGACATGCCGCCTTCATTCGATAAATTCTGCCATAGTCATCCTCAATTCAGCCGACTTTTAGAAGGCACGCAGACCTACTATGAACTTCAGACATGTATTCCTATGGGTGGAATACTCTATCCTTTCTCTCCTTGGCCAGGTCTTGTTATGGCTGGTGATGCCCTTGGCCATGTCCAGGCAAGGGGCGGCAGCGGGATCAGAACTTCCTTTTTGATCGGCCATGCAGCAGGCACACTTGCAGCAGATGTTATACACTCAGGTGGGTGGTCCGAAGATAAAATGAAGAGATTCGAGCACTTGATGAGAACCCATCCCTATGTTCGATCATTGAGACTTCATAATTTCCTCTACTCCAACCTCAGGTCACGTATTTTTGGTTTGGTCGACACGGCAGAAGAGATGGATAAAAAATGGAATATCCTTAAAGTCGCTTTGAGGTAGAGAACCTATAAGTAGTCATGTCTGGGCCTTGTTCTTCGGCATAGTTTGGGACGGATTTGGTACGAGTTGAACAACCCTTCTCTGCAATGCCCTTATCCTGTCCAGTTCATAATCCCCGTAGTGGTTCTCCATGACCGCCATAGATGACCAATGACCGTAAGCCTGGGCATCTTCCTTGCTCCAACCGAGCTCATTGATTGCTGAGCTTGCCCCGCTTGTCCTGAACCCCCTATGCATATCAATGGTAACCCCTATCTTCGCACAGGCTGCTTTCCATATGCTCATGAGGGTATCATGCGTGTACCTCATTCCGAATGAACGTGACGAGGCGTTGGTGAAGAAGTAAGGTGATAGGGCTTGGGGTTTGGGCATGTAGGGCTTAAACGCAGGGTGGCACGGCATTGTGACCGGAATACCGGTCTTGATGCTGTCTATCTCCTTGCCTCCGCTGATAGCTCGATGAATGATAAAAGAATCAAGCCTCTTGTCGTAATCGGACCGGTGCAGTGCGCATGCCTCTCCGACCCTGCGCCAGTGTAGTGCCATCCACCGGAATATCGGCTGATGCTCTATAGGTATCTCGCTCAAAATAGCTTCCTGGGTTGCCTTATCAATCCAGTGTTTCGGTTGCTTTGGCACCTCGATGGTGGGGAACCTTGGCACCTTGGAGATCCGGTCGGAATCACAGGCATCCCTGAGGATTTCTTTGAACACACCGAGGATGTTGCGTTTTGTCTTTGGTGCGGGTGGCAATTCCATGGCCATGAGCTGCAAAGTGTCCTTCTGAACCACATGAAGATGCAGCGGATGACGTTCAAAGAATGCAATGATATGACGGACTGAACTACGATAGAAATGAATCGAGGATGGTTTTAATGATGGCTCTCTCAGGGTAAGCCAGGTTTCGCAATAGGGTATGGCATCGGTGAACTTGCCCCGGTACCTACTCAGATCAAAATTGCGCTCACCTCTCTGGTATGCCTCCCAATCATTACGCATGACGGTGAGGCATCTTTCGGCCATCTTGTAGCCGATGCACTTATCCTTATCCTGATGACGCCTCCAGAACTTCTCACCTCCATGCAGGAAATCATCATAGAATTTCTCATGCTTCCCATCCTGATACCAATCTATAAACCAATACCGGCCCGATGAATGCGGTTGTATACTCCCCTTCATACACACACCCCCCAACCCTGAAATAGTGGGGTGATTATACTGATGCATGTAAGGCCCGGTCAACTGCATGATTTTCTACCTAGGCATTACCTTGATTCCTGCAGGGCTGGAAGTCTCAGAATTTATTCCAGAACATATGTTTGTCCTAATCAAATTTTGTTTAACGAGTTTCATATTATCTCCTTGGTAGGGGTTTAATGATTGTAATAGGGAAAGGCTAAAATATGATTTTTGGGTTCAAATATTTCTGGTTACGGACGACAGGAGAAAGCAAAAAGTGAGATGTTTTGAAAAACAGATTTCACGCTATAATTTGATTTAAGCATAGCCCTGCATTTCAGCAAAAGCCCAAATATTTGATGCTCTCCTTATAACAAGAGTCAAACCAGCAACATACAGACATAAGGAGAATTTCATGATCAATAACAGCTGTAATATCATAGCAATTGCAAATAGGAAGGGAGGGTGCGCCAAAACTACCGCAGCAGTTAACCTGGCTGCAGCCCTAGCGGAGGAAGGAAAGAAAACACTCCTCATCGACATGGATTCACAGGCAAACGCAACGACCTGGCTCAGGAATGGGCTCAAAGACAACCAGTATTCAGTCTTTGAATTCCTGGCTGGGAGGGTAGGAGGTAAAAAAATCTGGTACCAGGACACCGTCATTGAACTAGGTAAAAACCTCAAACTCATCCCGGGAAGTAATAAGCTTAACGAAATTGAACCCATGATGGCAGTAGCGGAGAAAATGAAAAACACAGAGGTAAGATACTACCTCCAACAAAGGATAAGAGAAATCGATGAAGATTTCGACTATATCCTCATCGATTGTCCCCCAGGCCTGGGCTATATAATGCTTAACGTCCTAACTGCCACAGATTACGCTATTATCCCCGGTTTTGATGCATTCGCCGTTAAGGGTGCCATAGAAGTGATAGATCTTATCGATACTCAGATAAGAAAAAGAAACCCGGGACTACATGTGCTCGGCTTCCTCATAACCAGGTATGGGAACCGTTTCCTGGGCAATGGCTTGCCTGCTTTTTTCCGGTATCGTAACCTTTCAATCGCCCTGAAAAGATACTTCAATGGAAATGTCCTGAAGACGTTCATCCGAGAAGACAATAAGCTCGAAGAGGCATGCTGCAATGGTCAAACAATCTTCGAGTACAAAAGATATTCAAATGCCGGACAGGACTACGAGGCTCTGGCAAAAGAGATTATTTCCATCATCGATGCCTTAAAACAGGAGGATATTCATGAAACCGAAAGAAAAAGTATCTGAAAATAACTTTGCCAGAATGTTTCAGAAAAAATCTGGCTTACAAAACACGTTAGAAGATTTCGATCTATCGCGCCCGGAAGCTGATGATCAAATAAATGTAAGATTTGGGCAGTTGATCAAACTGGATATTATCCACCCCGACCCCAAACAGCCACGGAAAACCTTCAATGAGGAGAGCATCCAGAGTCTGGCCGAATCCATCAAGACCAATGGTCTGATTACTCCGATTCTCGTCAGGCCAAACGGGGAAGGTTACATGATCGTGGCAGGTGAAAGACGTCACAGAGCATGCGTCATTGCAGGGCTCGATGCTGTCCCCTGCATCATCAAAGATGTCACAGGGTTTGAGGCCTTCAAGCTCTCGCTTATCGAAAACCTCCAAAAGGAGGATCTGGATCCATTTGAAGAAGCTGCTGCATACCAGAGTCTTATTGATGATTATGGAATGACCCAGGAGGAAATCGGAAAGATAGTAGGAAAAAAACAATCGACAATTTCACATATTATGTCTGTAAATAAGCTCCCTGAGAGTGTTTGCAAGAAATATGCGACGTCGCATATTCCAAAAAGTCAGCTTGTTGAGATCGCCAAGGCCCCTACAGAGGAAGTAATGGAAAACCTAGCCGAAAAGACCGTGCAAGAAAGTCTCACTGTGAAGGATATCAGGGAAGCAACCAAAGCTGCCAAGACGAAGGAAGCAATCCCCAGCCGGGCCAAGAATTCCGATGTGTTCAAAACCCTCATGAATATGGCCATATCTTATACCAAAGTATTGAACAAGCTTGCCGAGAACGACATAAGCACCCTGTCTGAGAACGAACGTAATGCATTGCGAGACAAGATCATAGAAAACCGGAAGATCGAGGACGCCTGGCTTGATAGATTGCCGATTTGAACCTATGAGGCCGGGGCGATAGCTTCCCGGGTTGATACTCTTCAACTTTTTTAGATAATTAATCTGATCAAAAAGCTCTATGATCAGTTTTGCATGAGAAGGTGCAGGTGTTTATTGGAGAGCCATCTGGATATTGCAGGCTGCTCAAGTCCGAATACTTCAGCGGCTTCTTCCTATGTCTTATGCTTTTCTCCATCCATACTCTGCAATAGTTTGAACTCATTCTGCAAGCCTGGTTTTTTCTTTTCATCCCATATATGATCACTCTGGCATTTTAAGGGCCGTCAGGGCATTGAAGGACTGGCTCTTGCGGCTAGGCTTACAGGTCAAACTATAAGATTATTTGCGAGATAATACAGCATGTCCCACAGGTGACATTTGTCACTAGTGGGACATGCTGTATTATCATAATGTAACAGTTTGATTGTATGTAATTTATAGATAACACAGTATATAAGGCCATTATTTTTCGTTTCGTATACGTTTTCTTTAAATCTATGCCTCATAATCATCATTGGAGGAAATACGATTGAAATCGTTTAATAACCACAACTGTTGCGATAATCTTGTACTTCTTTTCATAGACTCTTCAGATCCGGGCAGGGCACACATCAGCCATGAACTTGGCTATAACCGACAATGAGTCTGCCGGAAGTGCGGCATCATATACACATCTGCAAACATCTCGGAGACAGACTTAAGTTCAGCAGTTGTAAACTGATCAAGCGAACCTTTATACCGCCTTTGGGTTATCTTAAGATCCTCTTATTCTACCGGAATCTTACAATGAATAATCTGATTTGCCTGAACTTAATGTTGACTTATTTTTTTCTATGGGCACAGTCACAGTTTCTTTTTATTGGGTGGGTTTACTTGCGACGTGTCTTACGGGTCAAATTATGAGATGTTTTCTGATAGACACAATCAATTTTGAAAAGCATTTTATTAAATTATATTATTCACTGGTGACATTTGTCACCAATGAATAACGCTTTATATTAAGTTTATTATAAAGATAGTGTGCTACTGGTTTAACAGATGATACAGCGTAACAAAGCATTAATTAAATATTTTATTCATGGTTTTTTAAAACCTTTAACTCATAATCTGCATCGATAATCTCATACAGCTCTTCATCCTCATACAGCTCATCATCGACTCTTCAGACCTGGGCAGGGCACATATCAGTCATATCCCTGGCTATGACCGATACTCAGTCTGCCGGCAGTGCGGCATCATATACACATCTGCAAATCTCTCGGCAACAGCCTCAGGCTCTACATAGGTAAACTGATCAAGCATACCTTTGTACAGTTTTTGGGTTAACTTAAGATCCTCATCTTCTCCCGGCATCTTAAAATGAATAATCTGATTTGCCAGAACGAAAGTTGCCTTCTCGCTTATTTATAACTGTGGTTTCTTCTTATTTAATCCCTCTGACATTTTTAGGACTGTCATGGTGGGGAAGGTGCTGGCTTGTTCCTGCCCCAAGGCTTACAGGTCAAATTATGAGATGTTTTCTGAAAGACATAATCAATATTGAAAAGCATTTTAATGAATCACCCCGCAGCAAGCTGCGATGAATTAACAATTAACCCAGGCAAGATTAAATTATATTATTCAGTGGTGACATTTGTCACCATTGAATAACGCATTAATATCAGTGCGTTATAAAGATATTGTGTTACTGATTTAATAGGTGTTATAGCGTAACAAAGCAAACAAATAGGATCCTGTTTTACTGGATGCCAAAGTAATTTCCCAGTTATCTTTGTAAATGGGTATCAAACATTTTCAACAAACCTTTTTTTCAAAACACTCAAACACGTTCTGGGAGACCACGCAGGTCATCTCGGGCTCTCTAACCATATTTCCCACTTTTGGAGACAACATCCATGCTTTCATGTTCTCCTCATGCGATGATCTTGTCGGGAGAACTGATTTTGAAGTGCACCTTCTCCAGAAAAGCTCAGGTATCCTCTCATGGATCATCAATGGCGCTTTGATGATCCATGACAACGGCTAAGCCCACAGACAATCAAACAATTGCCGTTTTTTGATCTTACGCTAATATTCCCAGTACAAGCCCGGATCTTTCCGGGCTTTCTTTTGTTTTCAACTACCCTCGCCATAATGGGGATATCCCTGAGATGACTTGTAATGACTTTATGATTGAATGATCAAAGTGCATTAAAGGCTGTTCTCGTATAGGCCTTTTTTGCACTTTGATTCTTGATGGGTAGGGGATGTGCTTACGCAACTATGTTTGGATTCCTTTTCTGGCGCTTCTCAAAACTGTCATCCTCGATGTGACCTGTTATCTGCATTATTTTCCTCAGGATCCTGACATCTTTCTGTTTCGTGATGAGTTTACTCCTTACCAGATCGAGGATATTTTCTTCGTCAGTATCAAGCATCTTTGACCAGCCTGTTGCTTGTTTTTCTATATAATTCCAATGCTTATTCAACTGTTTTCTTTTTACATCGATGTACTTTGTGAGATCTTTTAATAGATCCGGCTTTTCCACTATTCTCCTTCCGTGTAAATATCTCATCTCGATTTCTTTGAGTATCTGCTTTGTCTTTACTTCCCATGATCCATTAATCCTTGAGTTCCATAGCCTAGTGTCGATGTAAGCCTCTAATTTTGACTTCTTCCGTGATGCGGGTTTTGGGTTCATTTTGCCTCCAGAATGTTCGATTTTTAAAAAAGGTTCTTTATAAAATAATAATAAATAGTATATATAATAAATAAGTAGTTGCTGTTCAAAATCATATTTTCACTCCCCATCTGTTTTGGGATATATTTTGTCCCGAGCATCTGTAAAATATAATGTGACTGACTTTAAATCCGTGTCTTGTTTTTTGGGGTCCCTGATTTCAGCATATCCCTATTACGATCTGAAAATGGATTCGAGGTGATTGATGAAAAATATACGACCTAATTTTTTGTACCTTCATTATCGGCTCATCAATTTTCATCCTGGTCATGTGCATTATTGCTCTTGTCTTCCATTCCTCTCCCGCCCCGCTGTTGTTGGTGTTTGTGAAGCCATAACAATGGATGCCCTGAAAAAACATACACCCATCCCAAGTGTTGAAATTGTATCAAAGAAAGATGTCTTGGGTATGTGCAGAGATTTATGATCTCATTGACCCCTTAAAATCCCCCAGGATCGTTTTTTAGGGTCAGATAGAATTATAATAGAGTGCGATGCTCTGTGCAGGCACCTGCCAAGCATAGATCTTTATTTCATAATCTCTGGTCGAGCGTTTACTCATGGAACCGTAGGTTATATTGCTTACTCTACACTTTGCCCAACCTATAGATTTGTAAACATAATCTCTGGTTGAGGGAGTGGAGATGTAGCCGATGATTTAGTGCAAAAATCATCGGTATTAGAAAAGTGATGATTATATTGCATAATCATCGCTTTAGCGCCTAGGCTTGACTGAGGCCGTCCGGCGACGACCTCAAATTTTGTTTGTAGTTCTGGCAAGGGCAGGGATTTCAACTCTTACTTCGCATTGAGCTTCGATCTGGGAGCCTGGGCTGATTGGTCTTGGTTTCCATAATTGGTATTCTTCTGTTTGTCATACCCATCTCTTTTCCATCTCGGCATTGTATTCGCCGCGGCGCGCAGCCTTGTTACACATGGCTCGATGATACAGAGCCTGCTGTGCCAGCAACACGTGGGCCTCATTGCCTTGCCAAATCTCTAAAGCCGGTTGCTGGATGGCACGGGCAAACGAAAAGGCCAATGCCCAAGGCAGTCGCGACTTGAATCTAACATTCATGGCATTCAACCGGGCTGAAGCCAGTTCACCGGATTGGCCGCCCGACAAGAACGCAATCCCCGGAACGGCAGCGGGAACGGCTCGCTTTAGACATCTCACCGTGGCGTCGGCCACCTCGTCCACCGCTTCTTGCTTGGGGCAGGTCAATCCCGGAAGCACCATGTTTGGCTTCAGGATCATTCCCTCAAGCATCACCCGTTGTGTGTAAAGATGGTTGAAAACTGTTCGCAGGACTTCCTCCGTTACCTCGAAGCACCGCTCCAGGGTATGCTCGCCGTCCATGAGCACTTCCGGCTCGACGACCGAGACCAGTCCGGCTTCCTGACACAAGGCAGCATAGCGAGCTAACGCCTGCGCATTGGCCTCGATACAACCCCGACTGGGAATGCCATCGGTTATGGTAATCACCGCGCGCCATTTGGCAAAACGGGCACCCATTTGAGAGTATTCAACCAGTCGGTCGCGCAATCCGTCCAGACCTTCGGATATTTTCTCTCCGGGATGACCGGCCATGTCCTTTGCACCGGTATCCACTTTGATGCCGGGAATGATTCCCGCATCGATGATGGCTTTAACAAAGGGAGTGCCATCTTTCTTCTGCTGGCGGATTGTTTCGTCATAGAGGATCGCACCACTAATGCACTCTCCGAGACCGAGCGTGGTCACAATCAACTCTCGATAGGCGCGCCGGGCCTCGACGGTCTGGGGAATTCCCAACCTGGCAAATCGTTTGTTGCAGGTTGGAGTGCTTTCATCCATTGCTAGCAGGCCCTTGTCGCCTGCGACCAGCGTCCTCGCGGTGTTTATAAGCTCTTGTGCATTCATTTGGGGTAGCCTCACTTCCATGCCAGATTTCCGGCATGTCTTGGCCATGCTTGTCGATGTACTGCTTGTGCTCGATGAGCTTGTCCTGCCAGTTAGATGACCTCTCATTAGTTTTTACTTATTTTATGATCATATTACACCCTCTTCAAGGGCTTTTCTAGGATCATCAAGCTGATAGATCTCAGGAAATCGTCAGGCCCAGTGAAGATGATAACCATGCGCTAGTAAAGATGTAAAAGTATGGCAGGGTATACCGAGCTGATAAAATCTCCGGTTGCATCCTGTTCGATCATGCCACATAAGAGGAAGACATGGATCTCACACATATCTTCTACCGGTTCGGGGTGGCGCTGACCATCGGATTTCTTATCGGTTTGCAGCGGGAATATGCATCCGAAAAGGAAGACGACCTCAAGGATTCGGAGCAGTTTCTTTTTGCAGGAGCCCGCACCTTTGCACTCATGGCGCTCTTTGGATGCACCTCGGCATTCATCGGGGAGATGGCAGGTTCGTACTGGGCTGCCATTGTCCCGATGGCAGTTCCCGGAGTGCTCATCACGGTTGCCTACGTCATGAATGCCAGTCGCGGGAAGTTGGGCATGACCACCGAGATGGCCGCACTCATGACGATCCTCATCGGCGCCATGTGCTACTGGGATCACATTGTTCTGGCCACGGCTCTCGGGGTCGTCACCATGACACTCTTGTCCGTGAAGATGCAGACTCACAAGCTGGCCCACATGATATCCCGTGAAGATCTCTACGCCACCATCAAGTTCGCCATCATCACGGCCATCATCCTGCCGATCCTACCGCAAACGGGATATGGCCCGGCTCCATTCAATGTTCTCATCCCATTCAACATCTGGCTCATGGTTGTCTTTGTCTCAGGCATCAGCTTTTTCGGATATATTCTCATAAAGTTCATCGGGCCCGGACGCGGGGTCGGGCTGACAGGCCTGCTTGGCGGTTTCGTATCAAGCACGGCCGTAACCTTGAGCTTTTCGCAGCGTAGCCACAACTCGCAGCAGCTCTCACGGGCATTAGCCCTTGGGATCATGGCCGCATGGGCGGTGATGTTTCTTCGCATCATAGTCATTGCGGCCGTGCTCAACAGGAATCTGCTCACCTATCTGTGGATGCCCATGACCGTGGCACTGCTCGTCTCGGTTTGCTACTGCACATATCTCTTCGTGTACAGGAAGGACCAGGACTCGTCCGGCTTAGAGGATTTCAAGAACCCCTTTGACCTCATTCCGGCCATAACCTTCGGCCTGCTCTATGCGGTCATCCTGCTCTTGGCCCATTGGGCGCAGATCTACTTCGGGGAGGCAGGTGCATACGCCTCGGGCGTCTTGTCAGGCCTGGTGGATGTTGATGCAATCACTGTATCCATGTCCGAACTCAGCTTACAGAGGACTGGCCTGGCTCCGGCAACAGCATCCCGCGCCATCGTCTTCGCTGCAGCCTCGAACACACTTATCAAGGGCTGCATCGTGCTCTTTACGGCAACGGCATCGCTGCGCAAGATAATACTTCCAGGTATGGTCCTCATCCTGGCAACTGCAGTCGGGGTGGCGATGCTCATCTGATCCTCTAGGACCAAACAGCAGAGAGAATAGGTATTGATTGTCAGACAAACCCTTGTCATTCTGGCAAGTTTAATGGTGCCCTTTAGGGTATTTTGTCATTTTGTTCCTGCCCATGTCCTGACAGGAGGCCTTTCTGCCAAAGTGGCAGTCTCAGAAAAAGTCGGCTGTTTATTATCCCCTGTTATAATTGAGTTATAAGTTGTCAGAACCTGGCATGCCCCTTGCTTTAGGTAAGGTAGAAAGAAAAAAACAAACCCCAAGGGAGGGAATAACCATGATGACATTGTGGATCGTAATAGGCGCACTGTTCATAACCGGCATCGGCATCAGGTTCACCTACAAGGTATTGGGACTCACTCCGACAGAAGCAACCGCAGTGTTCGTCCTGGTGGTCACTCTGGTAACCATCAATACCGGCCCGGCACGTGAGATCCTCATGAACCTGTTCTAAGGTAGGACAGGATAGAAAAACGGATTAGAAGGAAGGCCATGAAACGGATCAAGAAAGTAAAGATCGAAAGGGCTAACAGACTGGTTCGGATCAGCGGCTACAGCTTAGTGCTCGTTACGATGACCTTCCTCGGACTCTACGGTGGCATGTATCTCGATAGGGTTCTCGGCATGGCACCAAATTTCACGCTGGTCGGTCTGGTGGCCGGCATCGTGCTGGGCTTCACGGGGTTCATCCATGAAGTCTTGATTGAGAGAAAGGAAAAGAAGGCTTAGCTATGAAAATCATCTTCATCACTATCGGCATCATAGCATTCCTGGCCTTGGCAATAAGGTTCCTGAATCGCTTGGGGCACGCTCCCAGAACAGTACATAGCCGGTAATTAATTAATCAACTACATCTCTTCTACGGTGTACTGCTCTCCTGGAACTATCCATATCACACACCACGGCCCCCAATGGGTCGTGCTTTTTGTACAACTTCTCCAGCAAAAAAAAGCAACGAGCTGCCTGATATTGGCAACCCGCTTTCGTGATGCCGCTTCTTCAGGAGGCCCCTCCCATCAGTGCCTTGATCTCGTCGTGGTCGATCTTTTCCTTGTCCAGCAACAGACTCGCGCCTTTGGCAAGCACGTCCTTCCTCTGCTTAAGGATATCCATGGCGACTTTATACTGGGCAAAGACGATCTGCCGGATCTCTGTATCAATGGCCTGTGCCGTTGATTCGCTGTAATCGCCGCGATTATCCATGCCGAAGTCCATGAACTGTGAACGTCTGTCATGGGCGAGGTAAACCTGACCGAGCGAATCGCTCATGCCGTATTCCTTGACCATGCTCTTTGCGATATCCGTTGCACGGGAAAGGTCGTTTTGCGCACCAGTGGATATATCGCCGAAGATGATCTCTTCCGCAGCCCTGCCGCCCAGCAGGGATGCAACCTTGTTCAGGAGCTCGGTTTTGCTCATGAGAAACCGGTCCTCTGTGGGCACCTGCATGGTGTAACCGAGTGCTGCAATACCCCGGGGGATGATGGAGATCTTCTGGACCGGGTCAGTGCCGGGAAGGCTCATGGCGACTATTGCGTGGCCCATCTCATGGTGCGCGACTACGTCTCGCTCATGTGGATTGATGACCCGGTTCTTCTTCTCGAGCCCACCGATGATACGTTCCACTGCCTCCTGGAACTCGCTCATGCCCACGAGCTTCTTGTTACGCCTGACCGCAAGCAGTGCCGCTTCGTTTGCGAGGTTCGCCAGGTCGGCTCCCACCATACCGGGTGTCATGGCTGCAAGCTTCTCAATATCGACATCGGGTTCGGTTTTGACCGTGCGCAGGTGAACCTTGAGGATGTCCTCCCTTCCCTTTTTATCGGGACGATCCACCAGGATATGGCGGTCGAACCTTCCCGGTCTGAGCAAGGCCGGGTCCAGGATCTCGGGCCTGTTGGTGGCTGCCATGAGGATGACCCCCACCTTCGAGTCGAAACCGTCCATCTCCACCAGGAGCTGGTTCAGCGTCTGCTCGCGTTCGTCATGGCCGCCCATGACTCCGCCAATCCCCCGCGCCTTGCCCAGGGCATCGAGCTCGTCGATAAATATGATGCAGGGGGCCTTCTCCTTGGCCTGGACAAAGAGGTCTCTCACCCGGGCGGCGCCAAGGCCCACGAACATCTCCACGAAGTCGGAACCGCTCATGCTGAAAAACGGCACACCGCTTTCCCCGGCCACGGCCTTTGCCAGCAGGGTCTTGCCGGTGCCCGGAGGCCCCACTAAAAGGATGCCCTTGGGGATCTTACCCCCGAGCTCGCCGAATTTGGCAGGGTGCTTGAGGAAGTCGATCACCTCCACGAGCTCCTGCTCCGCCTCATCCACGCCTGCTACATCGGTGAACCTCACATTGAGCTCGTTTTCCATATAGATCTTGGCCTTGTTCTTGCCGAGCGACATGAAACCCGGCTGCTGGGCCCCCATGCGCTTCATGAAAAAGTACCAAATCCCGATGAACAGGAATATAGGCAGCACCCAGGAGATGATATCGCGCAGAAAGTTAGACTCGATCTCACCTTTGAATGTGACATTGTACTGCTCAAGCGTCTTCGAGAGCTCCTGATCGACCCGCACGGTTTTAAATTCTTCAGTCTTTCCCTGAGAGTCCTTCATTTTCCCCTGGATCTTGTTCTGAGAGACGGCGATCTCGGTGACCTTGCCTGTCTTTAACAGCGTCATGAACTGGCTGTAGGGTATGGTCTTCACTGCGAACATCGATGCTATGTAGCTCTGAATGATGATCACCACCCAGACCCCGATAAGTATGTAAAAAAAAGAAAATTTATGCTGTTTCTCCAAGTAGGATCCTCCCCTCCATCTATGGCTTATGGCGAAGTGAATAATACTATAGTTAAGTTCGCCGCTATCATCATGGCTTCCAGAAATCGGAATATTCTTAAGCGTATTGCCTGTCCGCTGAATTCCCGGCTTCTTTATTTAAAGAGCCGAGGAATTCTGTATGCCTCTTACAAGCCATTAAAAGCAATTACTTACTATACTGCGGGAGCAAGCTTGCTCTTTCCAACTTTCTTGTACGAAGGAAGATTTGTATAGATCTCTTCTTTGAGCGGGTTGCGTTTGTACTTAAGAACTGTATACACCTGGTAAACAAATACTGCGGCGTTGGAAGCCAGAGCGAGGCTGCTGACAACCCACAGAGCAGTTGCATTGTGTGATGACTTAACAGCAAACATTGATGTATCGATGAAATTCGGAAAGGTCATGGCGAACATGCACCAGATGGCAAGGGTCTGGGCACGGTGCTGCAGCCAGGCACCAGTCCTGATGACGAAAGCGGGAATGGTACAAGAGATCAGAAGAGCTGCTCCGGCATAAAATGCGTGATCGGAAAGACAGTTGTACACATATGCGAAGTTCCAGAGATCATATGCAATGATCCAGAACCAGAGCATATCAGGCCATAGCATATCTTTCTTCTTGTCGTTACTTATGAAAATTCCCTGCCAGCCGCAAATAGTGATGATATTCAGAAGTCCGGCAATGCCGTTCATGACATTCCATGGACCGCTGAACATAAATACGCCGTCAACCATTCCTCGAGCATGCATGCCGAACACCTGGAAATCACGAGTACAGGCTTCCAGTATGTTGAGCGCGAGAATAAACGGAGGGAACATCAGGAGATATTTGTTTTTTGCCGCACCCTTGATATGACGAATGACAAGGAAGCCAAGGCATCCGGCCAACGCCGAATACACCTTTGCCCAATGAAACCAATCGTTCATGCTGGTGCCTTCTCCGGCAGTGGTCGGCCATAAAGCAAATGTTAGAATAAGAGGCAGTACAAGAAAAATCAAAAGGGAACACCATTTGTTTAAACGGGCCAGTTCATTGACAAGCATCAAACCGCCAAGAACGGCGAACCACATTAGGGCGGAGTACCATGGGATCGGTTGAAATAAAAACATCGTAATAGCCTTCCTTTCAGAGGAAAATCTGCTGCCAAGATCGATCCTTCGATCAGACGATGACCACCGGACAATGGGCATTGATGATCACGTGCTGGGCCACAGAGCCCAACAGGAACTTCTCAACCCTGGATTTCTTCTCGGTCCCGATAACGATCTCGTCCACATGGTGCTCCTTGGCAAAGCGTATCACGTCATCGCCAGCATCGTTTCCTTTGATCAGTAGGTGCGTCTCGGCAACAATCTTCTCCTTTTCCAGGACGCCCTTGAGATATGCAAGATCGGTTTCCATTTTATCAATCTCATCAAGCTGCGGCTCTCCACCCTTGTGAAGGGAGCACACAATATCTACTGCGGCCTGAAAGGCCTTTGCATGCATTTTCACCAAAGGCAGGGCATCCTTGGCATACTCTGTCCCATCATAGTACATCAGTATTCTCATAGTCTGTTACTTCCTTTCTCCTGGCTGATCCGCAGTACATCATGCATCATGCGTCTCCCATGCCTCTCATAAGATCTGGCTCAGTATCCTTCTATTTCTTGAAGATCTTTTTCAGGAGCTGCTTTTCTTTTCCAGCATTCTCCACGGTCTTGCCCAATTCCTCCTGGTACCCGGTAACAAGGGCATGGATGATCCGGTCAAAGAACAGGTTCCCGTAGTAGTTAATCTCCAAGAGCTGGTTCAGGGTAAAACCGCTGTCTACCGCGATTTGGTCCCTGAGCTCATGCCAGATAGCCCTCTTGATGAGAAGAAAGACCATGACTACCTCGTCCAGCGGGATGCCTTCCATGCACCGGTGCGCACCCAAATCGGAATAGTAGGCGAACAAGGTGTTTTTGGGCTTGTTCTTGTTCAGCCAGTTTCCGAGCCTCACGTGCACATTGCGGATCACTTGGGCGATGCGCTCTTCAGTGACATCCTCTGAGAGCTCACGGTAATGCCTTGTCTCTTCCCTCTTCTGGATCTCCTGCTCAACGTTCTTCGTTATCTTCTCCGCATGGTTTTCAATGAGGGCCATGAATCGTTCGTACATCGTTGATTCCTCCTTTCTCAGGTTTAACTAATGATTGTATATGCTACCTGTCTTTTCGTTAGTCCTTCCTTGTTCGTCCTGATAGCCAATGACCGTAGAATGGATGATCTGATCAAAGAACAGATTTACATAGAAATTGATCTCCAAGAGCTGATTGAGCGTTAAGCCAATGAACACCTCAGGCTCATTTTTAATTGCATCCAATATCTGTCTTTTGATCAGCATGATCAGCATGATAACCTCTTCAAGGGGTATGCCTTCCCTGCATCTCTGTGCACCTAGATCCGAATAATAGGCAAACATAGTATCCGAAGAATTCATTTCCCATGTAATTCGCAATGTGTATGAAATACTAGGAAACTGGGTCAATAAGAACAAACCGAAAGACACCTCTTTCGAGATATCACGATCACGATAATGCCTGACTTCCTCTCTCTCTTGGATCTCCCGCATGAGATTTTTTGTTATCTTCTCAGAACCGTTTTCGATGAGCTTCATGAATCTTTCGTACATGACCTTTCCCCCCTTCATCTGTATGAGTTAGTTAAAAGGCATTATTTATGCCAAGACATAAACGATTTATAACTTATTAAAATGACGATTATATTTATCTTTCCTATATATCTACCAACCCTGAATGACCGGGCAATATTTGAATTTTTACAAGGTTTCTTTGCAATTTTTTAAAAGATCAAACCATCAAGGGATTTTCTCATGATCTCATGATAATGTCAGGTCACCTTTTCCTCTACAAGGATGATAAGGCATCCTATTGGCAATTCTCAATAGCTTCCCTGCCAGGGTCGTATTATAATTATAAAAGATTATTAAGATGACTTCAGACTGTAAGGAGACAATAAGGATGCCGCGAAAACCGTCATATGCCGAGCTGCTGCAGAGGATAAGGGATCTTGAGGCCCGGCAGGACGCTCTTATAGAGAATAACCCTTCGGAGTATGGCATCGATGATCCCTTCAGGAAGAATGAGGAACATTTCAGAGACCTGGTGGAGAATTCGCCTACCGGCATTTCCATTGTCGTGGACGAGAAGGTCGTGTACAGAAACCTGGAACAGCAGAGGATCTTCGGGCCGCTGACCGGCGGTCTGCCGTCCATATACGAGCGGGTCCACCCTGATGACCGACAAAAGCTTAAGGAACATTATCAATCGACCCTTGAAGGTCATACCGCAGGCATTGACCTCAGATTCATCGGCATACGCAGTGAAGCAGCGGGTGACCACGCAACAATATGGATCCACGGCCGTTCAAGCCTTATAAGATATCAGGGCAGAAGGGCGATACTGTTCAACATGATGGATGTCACTGCTGCCAGGGAGATGGAGCGCCTCCTGAACATCCAGGACCGGATGGCGTCCCTGGGCCATGTAGCAGCGGGCATTGCCCATGAGATCCGCAATCCCCTTTCAGGGATCAACATTTATCTTGATAACGCTGAACAGATTCTGGAAAAAGGTGGGGACATAGAGAAGCTTAAGGAGGTTCTTAAAAAAATACAGTCCGCTTCATCCAAGATCGAATCCATAATCAAGCGTGTCATGGATTTCTCCAAGCCCTCCGAGCCGAAGCTCATGCACATCGATATCAACAGGCCTATTGAGGATGCTTTGGGGCTCTCCTCTGTCATGCTCAGAAAGACAGGTATTGAGATAATAACGGATCTTGCAAAAGGCCTTTCACCATGCATCGCAGATTCCCAGCTTATCGAGCAGGTGATCCTCAACCTTATAACGAATGCTGCAGAGGCTATGAAAGACATGGAACAGGGAAAGAAGATCAAAGTCAGCTCATCTTGTAAAGGGAACCATATCATTGTTTCTGTGGCGGATTCCGGACCAGGTGTACCGGCGGATCTGGCTCAAAAGATTTTCGACCCGTTCTTTACGACCAAGGGTAGCTCAACCGGCATCGGGCTGAGCCTCTGCCAGCGGATAATCCATGATCATAAAGGGACATTGAATATATCCTCCGGCACACTTGCCGGGGTTGAATTTACATTCACCATACCTTTGGATATATGATGGGAGGAAGCATGATCAGGTTCTCTCTCGTTCTCATTGATGATGAGAAGACGATCAGGGATGGAATCAGCATGGCCCTTGATTCTGAATATGATGTCAGGACCTTTGCTACTGCGGAAGAAGCCCTTGACGCTATCAGAACCGCCCCTCCCGACCTCATCCTTCTTGATATCGGGCTCCCGAGCATGAACGGCATCGATGCCCTGGACAAGATTAAGGAAATGTACCCTGATATGCTGGTCATCATGATAACGGCATACGAAGACATCAAAACCGTCATATCGGCCATGAAGCTCGGAGCCTATGACTATGTGGTAAAACCCATCGTCATGGGTGGACTGAGGGTTACTATACAAAACGCCCTGGAGTCTATCCGCCTCAGAAAGGAAGTGAGGCTCCTCCAGGAACACTACCTGAAAGACAACCTGCCTTTTTTCATTGCACAGAGCAATGAGATCCAGGAGGTCATGGACTTCATCACAAGGGCTGCCAAGAGCCCTGACACGCCCATACTCATCCTGGGGGAGACCGGTACGGGCAAGGAGCTCATTGCGAGCGCCATCCACTACCACAGCCCGAATTTCAAGGGTCCTTTTCTGACACTCAATTGCGCAGCCATCCCTAAGGAACTCATTGAAAGCGAGCTTTTCGGATATGAAAAAGGCGCTTTCAGCGGCGCAGGCCCTTCGGGGAAACGTGGCCTTATTGAGGAGGCAGCGGATGGAACCCTGTTTCTCGATGAAGTGGGTGATTTGAGCCTTCAGGCCCAGGCAAAACTCCTGCGCTTTCTGGAAGACGGGGAATTCTACCGTGTTGGTTCAACCCAGAAACACCATATCCGAACACGGATCGTGTCCGCAACAAACAAGGACCTGAGCGACATGATGGAGCAGAGTTTATTCAGGAATGACCTATACTTCAGGCTGGGTGTGATCACAGTCCATGTTCCCTCCCTGAACGAGCGCAAGGAAGACATCATGGCCCTGGCGAACCATTTTCTCGTTACGTTCAGCGCCAAGTTTCACAAAAAATATAAAGGCATATCAAAGGAGGCCAAGCAGGCCCTTCAAGAGCATCACTGGGTGGGTAATGTACGCGAGTTGAAAAATCTCATTGAGCGGGGCGTACTTATCGGGAAAGGTCCTGAGCTGAAACTTGAGGATATGGGTATGAACATGTCAGGACGGGGAGGAGGTAAGCGCGCTGCAGAAAAGGTGTACTTTCCGGATGAAGATCCGGCCATTCCTCCTGAAGGCATCGATCTCATACAGGCAGTCACTGAATATGAAAGACGTTATATAAAAGCCGCACTCAAGTATGCAGAGGGCAATGAGAGCAAGGCTGCAAGGCTTCTCCACATGAACCACTACACATTCCGCTACCAGAAAAAAAAGATCCTGTAGACATTTTGAAAAATTATCAAGGATCTTTGTGAATTTTGCAAATATCTGAGTAACCGAATTCTATCCAGTTTCTTAATAGAGCAGCTAACAGATTGAATGGACATATGATCTCGTAATACGCTTATCTGGCATGCCCTATGCTCTATACACAGTTCAGAGGCAAGAAAATTTATGAACCTGTTTGAAGAGATCAGAGATAAGAAAATTTTACTCATTGATGATGATGAGAGTATCAGGGACTCCATGAGCATGTTTTTTCTCGGTGAAGGCATTTCGATCGATACTCTGGAGACAGCGGAAGAAGGAGTCAATGCCATAAAAAAACAGCACTACGACATCATAATCACCGACTACAAACTGCCCAGCATGGACGGACTGAGTTTTCTCAAGCACATTCATGTGCTATGCCCTGATTCCTTTAAGATTTTCCTAACTACATATGGGAACAAAGAAGAGTTCTCAGAGGCAACCCGGCTAGGAGCAGACGAATACATAGTAAAGCCCTTTACCACCAAGCTCATCAAGGATGTCCTGACACGATTTATGGAAAGAAGGAGATAAAGAGTCGTATATAGGAGGACTGTATGTTTGATAAAATCTTGTATCCAACTGACTTTTCAGAAATAGCACATAAAGCATTACCCTATATTGAGGCATTAAAGAGTGCTGGGGCGAATGAGGTGATCATTTTGCATGTAAACGATGAGACATGCGTAAATACTCTTCGCATATTTACGGCACAAGATGTTCTTGCTTTAGAAAAACGCTTGAAGGATTCAGCACTCAACCAGATTGCCCCCCTTGAAGATGAGTTGAGGAGTAAAGGATTTCGAGTCAAATCCCACATCGATAATGGTATCCCTTTCAGAGAGATTCTGAAGGTGGCAGAGGAAGAGAATGTTTCTATTATCATTATGGGCTCTCATGGAAAGAACAGCATCATCGAGATTATGCTGGGCTCTGTTGCTGAAAAAGTGGCCAGTAGAGCCCATAAGCCTGTACTCATAGTAAGGAGATGAGAAGTTTTCCAAATAACAGGACCAGCGAGAGCGGGCCTACTGCTGAACCGTATAAATCAGATGATAAAAACATGGATAAATAAATATCTGAAAAAGGAAGGGACAGAGGCATTCAATGACATCGAAGGTTGGAGAACATATTACTTTGACCTGATATTGTTCCTTGCCTGTATCCTTTTGCCCATAGCTCTTGCTGTTAATCTTTCGACTTACATCGAGGAAAACAGATGGGGAACCCTTATATTTCAGGTAGGGATATTCTTTTTCCTGGCGATCTTGTTTTTCATACGGAATCCCCTTGTCCGCTGGGGTATGTTCTTTTTCTTTCTTTATGCAACTGTCATCACATTCTTCATTTCTCTTGGACCCTTCTATGCCCGTCCCGGATGGCTTGTTCTCTGTACTGTCACTGCCGCCCTTCTCTTCGGAGTGCCTGCTGCAGTGGCATCCGTTGGACTTAATGCCATACTACTTCTTGTCCTCTATTACTTTATTGGGCCGCATCTGCAATCATGGGCGACAGCCTATACAGAGCCTGATCTGAAATGGATCATATTCACCGTGAATATCTCTTTTGTCTCCCTTGTGGCAAGTGTGCCTGTCAGCCTGCTCTTGAGAAGGCTGAATACTTCCTTTCAACATGAACAGGATATGCACCAGCAGCTTTTAAATGAAAGTGAATCGCAGAGAGAAACAAACGCCATTCTCTCCAATGAGATCGCTGAACGTAAGCGTATAGAAGGAGAATTGAAAGAGAGTCAAAAAAGCTACCGGCTTCTTGCAGAGAATGTTCGTGACGTTATGTGGATCTTTGACCTGAATCTTGACTACGCCTTCGTGACACCGTCTGTACAGAGGTTGAGAGGTTACACCGTCGAAGAGGCATTGAAACAGACCATTGATCAGATCCTGACGCCGGAATCCTATCAAAAGGCCAAGGCGATTCTGGATAGAGAAATTGCGCTGGAATTCAGTGGAAAACGCCATGGGCCTGAATGGTCATTAACCACTGAACTCGAGATGGTCCGTAAAGATGGCTCTACCGTCTGGACAGAGGCTACCATGAACATGGTCTACCATGAGGATGGCGAGCCTACAGGAATCATAGGGGTAACCCGTGACATCACCGAACGCAAGCGGACGGAGAAGGCGCTTACGGAATCAAAAAACTATCTGGACAGGATCATCAATTCTGTTGCCGATCCCATTTTTGTTAAAGACAGACAACACCGCTGGGTATTACTGAACGACGCTATGTGCAATTTTATGGGGCACAACCGAGAGGAATTGATAGTGAAATCTGACTATGATTTCTTCCCGAAAAGTGAAGCCGATACCTTCTGGGAAAAAGATGAGGCCGTCTTTAATTCGGGTAAAGAAAACATCAATGAGGAAAAATTCACTGATGTAAAAGGAGTTGTTCATACTATCGTTACAAAAAAAACATTGTACACGGACGATAAGGGAGAGAAGTTCATAGTTGGTATCATCAGGGATATTACAGGGAGAAAGCAGGTCGAGGGAATAATCCGAAAGAGCGAAGAGCGATATCGGACGATCTTTGAGAGCACGGCGACAGCCAACATCATTGTGGCTGAGGATACGACAATCCTTCTAGCAAACTCGAACTTCGAGAGAATGACGGGGTATTCGAGGAGTGAATTGGAAGGGAAAATGAGCTGGACGAGTCTTGTGGTGGACGAGGACCTTGAGAGGGCAAAAATGAATCACAGGATGCGTCGAGAAAAGCCGGGATCAGCAGCTAACTCCTATGAATTGCGGTGTGTCAATCGGCAGGGCCAAATAAGGGATCTCTATATGAGTGTTGCCGTCATCCCTGATACACAAGAGAGTGTTACCTCCTTAATAGACATATCTGAACGAAAGCAGGCTGAAGAAGATCTCCGAAGGAGTGAAGAGCGATATCGTACCATGTTTGAGCACACAGGCAATGCATCGGTACTCTTTGGTGAGGACACAACTCTCCTGCTGGTAAATTCAAATTTCGAGAAGCTCTCCGGGTACTCAAAAAAGGAACTTGAAGGCAAGATGAGCTGGACCGCTTTCGTTGATAAGGAAGATCTGGAGAGGATGCGGCAATATCATGAGATGCGCAGGAATGAACAGGGGTCTGTCCCTGATTCCTATGAATTCGGCTTCATTAATCGCTGTGGGGAGAAGAAAGACATATTCCTGAACATAGCCCTCATCCCTGGAACCAAAGTAAGTGTCTGCTCCCTGATAGATATCACCGAGCGCAAGAAGGCAGCTGAAGAGAAGAAGCGGCTTGAGGATCAACTCACCCAAGCCCAGAAAATGGAGTCCATAGGGACATTAGCTGGCGGGATCGCACATGACTTCAATAATATCCTTACAGCAATAATCGGATATTCAGAACTCGCCCTCGACGATGTCTCAGATCCAGAAAAGGCGAAGACAGAAATCAGAGAGGTGATCAAGGCGGGTGATCGTGCCAAAAACCTCGTGAGTCAAATCCTTACATTCAGTCGCAAGACTGAGACCACATATTCTCCATTGGAACTCCCAACTCTTATCAAGGAATCGCTCAAGATGCTTCGATCAGTTATCCCAGCGACCATTGAGATTCGCCGGGGTATCATCAAGTCGGGTCTGGTCATGGTAGATCCTACCCAGATTCATCAATTGATGATGAACCTGTGCACCAATGCGGCTCATGCAATGGATGAGACTGGGGGTGTGCTTTCCGTAAGCTTGCATAAAGACAATATAGATGCAGAGATAGCTAGTGATCTTGAAGTATCTCCCGGACCTTATTTAAGGCTCACCGTCAGTGACACCGGTCATGGCATGACCCCTGAGGTCATGGAAAGGATCTTCGAGCCTTATTTTACTACCAAGGAACTTGGGCGTGGAACAGGCCTTGGACTGTCGGTTGTTCATGGGATTGTAAAAAGTCATGGTGGCGCTATCATTTGTAAGAGTGCATCTGGAGAAGGGACAACCTTTGATATTTATCTACCTGAACTTGTATTGGAGACAAAAGCTCCAGAATCTACCAAGGAAGAATCTCTTCCGAGGGGAACCGAGCGTATACTTTACATTGATGATGAACCAGCTCTGGCTAACTTAGCAGAAAAGATGCTGAGTAAACTGGGATACGATGTAACCACTTTGACAAGCAGCCTTGAGGCATTGAATATCTTTAAATCAAGGGCAGATAAGTTCGACCTGGTCATCACTGACATGACCATGCCAGGCATGACAGGAGATACCCTGGCCCAGAAGCTTATGGAAATTCGACCTGATATTCCTGTGATTCTGTGTACCGGATATAGCGAGCACGTCTCGGGTGAGGGAGCAAAAAAGATCGGTATTCGGAAATTTGTCATGAAGCCCTTAGAAATGAAAGTGTTGGCGAAGGCCATCCGTAAGGTGCTCGATGACAAATAACATAAGTGAGAATGTATTATTTTAGGGATAACTATAGATTGATTTAAAAGGCATTCTCATAATCGAGGTATTCAATGAAACATAAAGAACCAACAAAGGAGGATCTCATAAAAGAGTTGGCTGCTGCACGCCAGTTGATAGGAGAATTGAAAATTGCAGATTCTAAACACAAGCGGACAGAGGAGGCGCTCCGTGAATCAGAAGAAAAATACCGTTTGCTTGCGGAAAATGCTCATGAGGCTATTTTCGTTGTACAGGATGACATGATTCGATATGCTAATGTAAAGGCCAGTGAACTCTCAGGTTATTCAAAAGAGGATTTAACCTTTAACCAATTCTTGTCTTTTTTACATCCGGAAGACCGGGAGATGGTTCTGGATCGTCACCAGAAAAAGATTAGGGGCGAGACACTCACTGAAATCTATTCCTTCAGAATTGTGAATAAAGATGGAACTATTAGGTGGGTAGAAACCAACACGGTCTTAATCTTTATGGAAGGCAGACCAGCCACGTTGAATTTCCTTTCGGACATCACCGATCGCAAGCAGTCTGAGGAGGAACTTAAGGAGAGCGAGAGACGCTATCAGACACTGGCCGAGAACGTGCATGACATGATCTTGGTCTTTGACCTCAATTTGGAACCTACCTACATCAGCCCATCGGTCAAGTACCTGAGTGGATACAATGTAGAAGAGGCCATGAAACACAGACTCGATCAGATCCTCACACCCGAGTCATACAAGAGACTCATGGAGATTTTTGAAAGAGAAATCTCATTTGAAAGGAGTGGACAAAAACACGGTCCTGGATGGTCTCAGACCATCGAACAAGAGATACTCAGGAGGGATGGCGCTACAGTCTGGATAGAGGTTACCCTTAACCTTATCTATGATGAAGAGGGTATACTCAAGAGCATCGTAGGTATCGCCCGAGATATCACTGAACGCAAGCTCGCTGCTCTGGAACGAGAACAACTTCTCAGTGAACTGCAGCAAGCCCTGGCAAATGTCAAAACCCTGAGCGGGTTGCTTCCCATCTGTGCCAACTGCAAGAAAATACGTGATGACAAAGGTTATTGGAATCAGATCGAGAGTTATATCTCAGAGCATTCTGAAGCTGTTTTCAGTCATGGTATCTGCCCAGAGTGCACCAAGCAGCTCTATCCTGATTTTTATAATCGAAAAAAATAACAATGCACTACACCCAGATCCGGCTGGCCCAAGAATAAAATTATTTTGAATAGAAAGCAAAGGAGACGGATATGAACTACAGTGAAAGGCCATGGTTACAATCGTATACGGTTGGTGTTCCTCAGAAAATCACCTTTGAGGAGTTGTGTATTCCTGACTTTCTTGAAAGAGCTGCCCGGGACTTCCCCAAAAACGTGGCGCTCTCTTTTATGGGATATACGCTGACCTATCTTCAATTAAAAGACACAGTGGACCGCTTTGCTACATGTCTGGCTGATTTCGGTATCAAGAAGGGTGACAGTGTTGCAATCCTTCTTCCCAACACCATCCAATGTGTGGTGGCGTACTATGCGATATTGAAGATCGGCGGCATCGCGGTCATGAACAATCCGCTTTACTCAGATAAGGAGCTTCTGCATCAGTTTAATGATTCCGGTGCAAAGATTCTTGTCACCATCGACCTGCTGGCAAACAGGATGATCGATCTGAGGCCACAGACAGCTATCAAGCAGATTGTGGTTGCATCGATCGGTGACTATCTGCCCGTTCCCATCACCGACTTTAAGCCGGCTGAGAACGTGTACCGGTGGAAGGATGTTATCGATCAATATCAACCCAACCCGCCTGCAGTGAGAATTACCCTGGACGATATTGCTCAGTATCAGTACACCGGTGGAACAACGGGCGTCTCAAAGGGTGTCGAGCTCACGCACGAAAACCTGAGCAAGAATGTCCAACAGATTGCTTCGTGGTTTCCCAATCTCAAACGGGGTGAGGAAGTGATGCTTGGCGCGTTGCCGTTCTTCCACGTGTTCGGTCTGACGGTAGCCATGAACTATGCTATGTATATGGCCTGGGGTGATATACTCGTGCCGAGACCCCAGCCTGATCAGCTCATTGAGACATTCGAAAAATTCAAGCCCAAGTTCCTTCCCATGGTACCCACCATGTACATCGGGATACTCAATCATCCGAAAATAAATGACCTCGATCTCTCTTTTATTGGGGGCTGCTTTTCGGGAAGTGCACCTTTGCCTGTGGATGTAATAAAACAGTTCGAGGAGAAGACAGGGGTTGCTATCTGCGAGGGTTTCGGTATGACTGAATCCTCTCCGGTGACACATGTCAACCCTTTTGCAAAAGGAAAGACAAAACCCGGGAGTATAGGGGTTCCCCTACCCGATACCGAGTGCCGACTGGTTGATATCAATGACCGGAAGACCGATGTGCCGGTCGGAGAATCTGGAGAGCTTATCATACGAGGCCCTCAGGTCATGCGGGGGTATAAAGGTAAGCCCGATGAGACCAGGGAAACAGTCCGCGATGGCTGGCTCCATACCGGAGATATCGCCAGGATGGATGAAGACGGCTATTTCTACATCGTTGACAGGCTCAAGGACATGATCATATCAGGCGGATACAACGTGTATCCCAGGGATATCGATGAAGTGCTATACCAGCATCCGAAGGTGGCGGAGGCCTGTTCGATCGGCGTGCCGCATCCGAGCCGCGGTGAGGCAGTTAAGGTCTTCGTGGTTCTCAAGGAAGGTCAGACAGCAACCCAGGATGAGATCATCAACTTCTGTAAAGACAAACTTGCAAAGTACAAGTGGCCGGATGAGGTGGAGTTCAGAGCGTCTCTCCCGAAGAGTGCGGTAGGCAAGATCCTCAGGAAGGACCTCCGGACAGAGGAATTGGCTAAGTGCGGCACATGAATATTGCAACAATCAGGGTAAGTATTTGAAATAAAATTCAGGTGCTTGATGGATATTGACTTTAGGGATCATCAAACTATTAGTAATATTTATATCACCCATGAAGAATGTCTTATGCAACAAAATTCCCACTGAGAAGGACGATATGAATGCAGATGTACAAACCGTAACCGCCCATGCCACTGTGGTCTATGACTACGACAACAGAAAGGAGAAAAATTATGAATAAGATGATCATGACAATATTCGACAACGAAAGCAGAGCCTACGAAGGCATCAAAGCTCTCAAGGAACTCCACGCCGAAGGCAGCATCACACTCTACGCATCCGCCGTCATTGCTAAAGACTCAAAAGGCAAGGTCAGCGTCAAGCAAGCGGCTGATCAAGATCTTCTCGGGACTATTCTCGGATTTGCCACGGGGAGTCTTATCGGGTTGCTCGGAGGCCCTGTGGGGCTAGCTGTCGGAGCAACGACCGGAACCCTTGCGGGTTCGCTGTACGATATAGCGCAGCTCGGCGTCGGCAACGATTTCTTAGCTGAAGTTTCGCAGCAACTTTTGCCTGGCAAAACGGCTGTGGTCGCCGAGATCGATGAAGAGTGGGTCACTCCGTTGGACGCTCGCATGGAAACCCTCGGTGGGGTCGTGTTTCGACGCGCGCGCGGTGAGTTCATTGACGCTCAAATCGAGAAAGAGATCGCAGCCGACAAAACCGAAATCGCTAAACTGAAAGCTGAGCGCGACCAAGCCATCGGGGAAGCCAAAGCCAAGCTTCAGGCTAAAATCGATGCCGCTCAAAACAGGCTGCAGGCTAGACGAGATCGGCTCAATGAGAAAATCGAAGCCATCAAGCGCGAAGGAGAAGCCAAGATCAAATCTCTGCAAGAACAAGCGGCGAAGGCGAAAAGTGAAACGAAAGCAAAGCTGGAAAAGCGTCTCGCCGAGGCACGTGCTGATAACGAAGCACGTGTTGACAAGCTGAGCAAAACTTGACGACGCACCAAGGAAACACTGGCATTGTGATGTTCTGCGTTTGGGCTGCGGTTACTTCCTCACATGACAGTGAAAGGAGATGAAGAAATGATTATAAACACATTGCTCCCGGGATGGGAGGAGATCCGGCAGAAGTGGGGATGGTTCCTCGTTTTAGGAATTACCTTGATTGTCCTTGGGGCCGTTGCGCTAGCCGTGCCCCGACTGATGACGCTCACCTCGGTCTTGCTGTTCGGCTGGCTCATCGTTTTG
This sequence comes from Desulfomonilia bacterium, assembly GCA_050014195.1. GTDB lineage: Bacteria > Desulfobacterota > Desulfomonilia > UBA1062 > UBA1062 > MWEI01. The sequence continues at coordinate 53,225 of JBEKDT010000007.1, forward strand.
GGCGGCGTCTTCGAGACAGTCGCCGCGTTCGCAGCGCGGAAGTGGATTGGATTTTTCCTCCACCTGCTCAGCGGCATCCTGGGCATCGTCGTCGGCGCCCTGATGGTAACCCACCTCAACGCCGCTGCGGGGGCTTTGACGCTGCTCCTTGCGGCGTTTTTCTTGATAAGTGGGTTGTTTAGAATCGTCGCCGCAGTTATGGTGCAGTTCCCGGGTTGGGGTTGGGCAGTCTTCGGAGGCATAGTCTCGACGTTTCTGGGCGTTTTGATCTGGGCAGAATGGCCGTCGTCCGCCCTCTGGGTGATCGGCACGTTCGTGGCCATCGATTTACTCTTCCGCGGATGTGCATGGATGATGTTTGCCCTCGCCGCCCGGCAAACTCCGTAGCCAGCCGACTTGCGGTGCGAGCCGGCACTGCAGCGGGTGAGTTGAAAGACGTATTAAAAACGAAGTAAGGAGATATTGTAATGAGCGAGATTGATACGCTGATGGTTGGAATTCCCCCCGAGATGATTCACAACTGGGGGTGGTTCCTGGCATTCGGCATCGGATTGGTGCTGCTGGGGACCGCCGCGATTTTCCGGTCCGTGAAAGCCACGGTAATCTCGATGTCGTTCTTCGGATGGCTGCTGGTGATTGCGGCTGGAATCGAGATTGCGCAGGCTTTCCTGGTCGGTAAGTGGGCAGGCTTCTTCCTGCATTTGCTGGCTGCGGTTCTCTTCGGAGTAACCGGCGCTCTGTTTGTGAGGAGACCGGTGATCAGCGCCGAAGTTGCGACCCTTTTCATGGCCATGTTCTTCCTGATGTCCGGGCTGTTTCAACTGATCAGCTCGCTGGTGATCCACCTGCCAGGTTGGGGTTGGTACGCGCTGAACGGAATCATCACCTTTGTATTGGGGGTTCTCGTCCTTGCGCAGTGGCCAATCTCAGGCCTGTGGGCGATCGGCCTTTTCATCGGAATCGATCTGGTGTTTTTCGGCTTGGCTTGGGTCACGCTGGCACTTGACCTTCACAAGATGTGAGAGTCTGGGCCTTGCAGTCGTTTATGAAGAGGGAATCAAAACTGTGAGGTAACAAGGTAAGAGATACTATTGCTTATCGCAACAACCACAGTTTTAAGTCCTTCAAATACTCCTTTAAAATTTCACCTTCTTATAGAAAATCTTCTTCGCTATTTCCGCTGTTATAATGTAACATATCGTAATTAGTCCTACTATCAGAAGGAACGAGATCGGCAACCGGCTGAATCCAAAAATATCACCAAGCGGCGTAAAGGGTACTATAAGCGTCATGACAACAATTAACAGAGTTGTCAGCAAGAGATATTTCCCAGGCATGCTTTTAAAGAAGGGCCTCCTTGTACGGATAACCAGCACAATGAGTGCTGCTGAGATGACAGACTCCACAAACCATCCTGCCCTGAATTCCTTAGGGTTAGCATGAAGAACGAATAACAATACACCAAAGGTGAGATAGTCAAACACCGAGCTCACTATTCCGAAGGTAAACATAAACTCGCGGATTGCCTTAATGTCCCAGCGCCGGGGATGATCAACCATTTCGTTATCCACCCTGTCGGAAGCGATGGTCATCTCAGGGAAATCGGTCATGAGATTGGTGAGCAAGATCTGCTTGGGCAGTAAGGGGAGGAACGGCAGGAACAGGGATGCTCCGGCCATGCTGAACATGTTTCCGAAATTGGCGCTGGTCGCCATGAACACATACTTGAGCGTGTTAGCAAACGTCGTCCTGCCTGCGCGCACGCCCTCAACAAGAACGCCCAGATCCTTTTCGAGTAAAACGATATCAGCCGCATCTTTGGCAACATCAACAGCGCTATCGACGGAAATGCCGACATCGGCAACATGGAGTGCCGAGGCATCATTGATGCCGTCTCCCATATAACCCACCACATTACCGGCTTTTCTCAGCGCGAGGATGATGCGCTCTTTCTGATTGGGTTCGATTTCGGCAAAGACATCCACGTCAGCCACACGTTTGAGGAGCGCGGCATCGCTCAACTGACTGAGCTCCGGACCAGTAATGATCCCTGTCTTCGATAATCCCATCTGCCCACTGACGTTGGCTGCTACAAGGTGGTTGTCTCCCGTTATGATCTTCAGGGAAACACCGAGGTTTTTCAGATTGGTAATGGTCTCGATAATATTGGGCTTGGGCGGATCAAAAAGGACAAGGAATCCTGAAAACGTCATGCCTGCTTCGTGGTCTTTGCTTATGCGTGAGTCAGCCCCCATATTCTTATAAGCGACGCCCAGCGTTCGCAGACCCTTACTACTGAATTCCTCAAAGTGTTGCTGAATTCGGTCCCGCGCTGCAATAATCTCGATGATTTCTCCTCCTTCGGTTTCTACCGATGAACAGACGGCAAGCACATTTGAGAGCGCACCTTTGGTCACCATCAAATGCGTATCATCATGTGAAACCAGGATACTTAAACGTTTACGGAAAAAATCATACGGGATTTCATCCTGCTTCCGGTAACCGGACAGGTCAAATTTGCGATGGGTGCGGATGGCTTCATCGATCGGGTTGGTAAACCCTGTTTCATAAAAGGCGTTGAGATAAGCATAAAGCAGAACTTTATCGCTTGGCGCTCCTTCCACATCAAGGGCGGATTGCAGCTGTACGACCCCTTCGGTCAGGGTGCCGGTTTTATCGGAGCAGATCACGTTCATGCTGCCGAAGTTTTCAATCGAGGCGAGCCGTTTGACAATGACCTTTTTTTGAGCCATCCGTTTGGCCCCATGGGCGAGGTTGATGCTGATAATCGCCGGCAACAATTGCGGGGTCAGTCCGACAGCAAGTGCCAGGGAAAAGAGGAAGGAGTCCAGGACCGGCCGTACCAAGTAGACGTTGATGGCAAAGATGACCACCACCAGCACCAGTGTGACCTCCATGAGAAAATAGCCGAATCGCCGTATGCCGTGTTCAAATTCCGTTTCAAGCGGCCTGAGTTTCAATCGCTCAGACACCTTGCCGAATTCGGTTTCCTTGCCTGTGCTTATAACAAGGGCCTGTGCACTGCCACTCACCACATGGGTTCCCATGAAGAGCGAGTTTGTCCGCTGCCCGAGCGGTATCTCGGCCGCCAATACTGCAACGGTTTTTTCTACGGGGAACGTCTCACCGGTCAGCATTGCTTCATCGACAAAGAGATCTTTGGATTCCAGAATCAAACAGTCACCGGGAACAATATCACCAGCGCCTAAGATGACGATATCTCCGGGAATAATCTCTTCTACCGGGATATCTTTGGGGCCTCCATCACGAAGCACGGAAGCCTTGATTTGCACGATGGCCAGTAACTTCTCTACAGCGTTTGCCGCACCGCGTTCCTGCCAGAACCCGAGTAAGCCGCTGACGAGAACAATGGTGAGAATAATAAAGGCATCGACAGGATCATGTAAAAAGAATGACAATCCCGTTGCAAATAAAAGCATGAGAATAATAGGACTCTTGAATTGAGCAAGGAGGAGGGTTACTACATCTGTCCGCTTTGGCGGCTTCAGAAGATTGGAACCATGCTGCGCGAGCCGCTGTCTCGCTTCATCACCGGTCAATCCTTTATTTGTTGTATTCAGTTGCTGGAGCATCTCCATCGTGGAGCAACTCCAAAAGGGCAGCCGATGCTGGTTCATACGCGATTCTTCATTTTATTCATAGCTTGCTCCATTCGGTGGCTCACCAATGCATCATTTTGTCAGGCGTCAGGTCCCATTCGCAATCAGCCATTCGATTGCATCTTCGAAAGAAGTGAACGCCCTGACTTGGAAGCCTCTGTTTTGGGCGCAGAGAGCGAAGAACCCTGCGTTGTCAAATTGTTCAAGTGGACAAAGAACGGCTATTTTGTTGTGAGAAAAGGCCTTACGAAGGTTGCTGAGTTCAGTCGTCAGATTCCAAAGGTCGGCTATAGACATTCCTATCTGCGCCTTTCGAGTGTCTAGGATTATTTCGTAGTCCATCATAGGGGCCACGGCTGAAGCGATCTCCATAAGCACTTTCTTAGACTCTTCGAAATCGAACTGTCCTTCTGGGGTCACTTTGATGAAGTCGTGTGCATGGATAATTCTGATATTAGTTGACATTACTTTCCCCTTCTGTATTTGTTGACGCCCATGACTATAATGCAATTATATTTTGCTTATAAAATATCTGAAGCAAGATTACATTATATCTAGATAATGAGTGCAAGACAATATGCAGTTAAATTAGGTCTTGGAAAAGATCCGGTTAGTTGACTCACACACACTTTTATGCATAAGCTCTTTTCCATGGCCATCTTAAGCACGGGTTTTTTCTCGGCTGCGCGTACGCTCCCCAGCCTATGCCTTACACACCTGGTTGACGGCCATCCCGCTCCAGACGCGGATATCCTCTCCAGTGCCAATCAGGAGATCCTCGACCAACTTTCGGTTTCGAGATCGGTTCCTGGCAATCATATCGAGGTTCTTGATCACGGCCCCTCGGCCTTTAACCGGTGGATCGATATCCTGCAATCGGCGAACACCTCTATTTTTCTGCAGACGTACTACCTGGAAAACGAAGGCAGGTGTGCCAACCTGATCAACATACTCAAGGATAAGGCGGCCCAGGGTGTGGCAGTCGCTGTGATCATTACCCGTTATTCGCAGCTGGGCAAATCTCCGCTGACCTTCCTAGAGCTAAAACGTGCCGGCATCGATGTCCTCTTGGTCGGCGATATCGGGTTTCCCAAGAACAGTACGCCACGGCAGGACTCCTGGCTCAATAGGATGCTCGAGGAGGACCGCATATTCAAGTCATTGCCCCGGGAAGCCCCCTTCCGCCAATGGTTTGAAGATAAGAAGAACAGTGATCTCATGGTGGATTATGCCCTGCATGAAAAGATGCTGATCGTCGATGGGAAATCCGCCATTACCGGCGGCCGGAACTTAAGCGACTGTTATTTCTTCTGGTGGCAGGACCTCGACATAGCCCTGGCCGGTCCGATCGTTACCGAGCTTGGAAAAGCCTTTGAACGAAACTGGCACGAATTCGGGGGAAAACCCCTCCCGCCGGCACCCTTCACACCAGAGACATTCCCCGGAGGTATAACCCTGCGGCTCACCCAGTCCCGACCGTGGGTCGGTGTTTACAACAATCTCGATATGCTCTGCGGTGCTATCGACATTGCCAAACAGCGGGTATATATTTCCTCACAGTATCTTGCTTTGCCGTCCAAGCTCAGCCAGGCCCTCACAGAGGCTGCCGCTCGCGGGGTTGATGTGCGCATCCTCACCAATTCGCTGGAGACCGGCCACGAAGTCAATCTATCCCTTTGCCACTTTATATCACTCAACTACTACCGCGAACTACTGCATGCCGGCGCAAGCATCTTCGAATACCAGTGTCCACCGGGACAGAAACTAAGGCCATATTGCCATGCCAAACAGTTCATCATCGACGGCAAATTCCTGTCGATTGGATCGTTCAACCTGTCTATCCGCAGTTCCTACCTGGAATCCGAACTAATGTTCGGTATTCTGGATCCTTCCTTGGCTCAGATCCAGGAAAGTAAGTTCCTCAAAGATCTTGATCAGCACGCCCATCAAGTCAACCTTGATGATTATACCAAAGAGGAGAAGGCCTACCGTGTGTTCATGGACATTGCCAGGCATCTGGAGATTCTTTATTAAAATGCATTGATAATTCGGTGGTAGATTACGCTGCCCCACAACCGCAGCCCACAATTTCGTCGCATGCCCCTTTATTGGATCAGATCGCTCCTTCTTGGTCTTGCCCGAAATTTAATAGCTCTCAGTGGCAACTTGATAAAAGATAAGTTTTAACATGAAAACGAAGGTTCCCAGGTAGCCCAATCTATTAAGCTATACACAGCGTCATAATTAATTGCGGTTTATGTACCGACCAAACGATGAACTTCGGCGTCTATGCGCAATATATTAAGACGCTATGTATAGTTCATTATTGATCATGTCATGATGTGTCTAATAATTTACTATCTCGGGCTACCTAGGCGCAGCTGGAGCTACGGCTGCCTTGACTAAACGTGCGAAAGAAGGAGGTAGTTACCACGTTAATGTTAGTTTGACGCGCAGCGCTATGTGGTATCAAACCTTAGGGCTCATTCCAGAGAGTGAGAGAGCTTCCTCACAAAACTATATGCAACGGATATGGGATTTGTCCGAAAAAGATATGCCAGCTATTGCTAAGGAACTTAAACTACGCCTTATCGATCCAGACACCTTTATTAAAGATACCCCTTTGGAAAGGGTTCGGCGACTAGCACCAGCCGTTACCTACTCGAAAACACCAGCTTATTGGAGTGATCCTATACTTGTACCACGAGGCTCTTCTATTGCTTCATGGAGGTAAATTGTCCGTTAACCCGGATTTCCCAGACCCAATGCCTAGACCTTGTAAAATGGTGGCTGAAAGTGACGGTTTTGATGCCAATGGCGATATTGGCTGTCTATCTGGAAAATCTCGGGTGAAGCGAGCCTGCAAGAGACACTGACCATAGACACCGAAAAGGGCGCCAGACGAAAGGAGGCCAATATGGCAATGAGAGCGATCATCGGCTGCGTAGGCAGGGAATGGATGCTGCGAGAGCAGGAACTCCCGCTTATAAGGCTTGGGCCGGTGCGCGGGTGCGTCGTCGCCGCGGGCCTTAATAGGGCCGACCTCTTAATGCTCGATGGAAAGTACGGCCTGAACAGCAAGATCAACGACCTATACGGGGCCGGCATGGAACTGGCCGGCATCGTCGAGACATCCAGTCCTCTGTCTCCGCATTTGCCTGTAGGAGCACGGGTGATGGGCGTTACGCAAGGCGCGTTCGTGGACTATGCGCTCTGCCACCCTGGCACGCTCATGCCCATTCCCGACAATGTCTGCCATAGTAAGACACAATAAAGGCAGGGTCGAGAATAACTCCACCTATGATCTCCAATTATTATGCTGTGTTCCTTTTCAATATTCTTCCTTAACCCTGCAAGTCCGAGCAGTCCAGACCCGATGAGTATCAAAGAAGTTGGGGGGTGACTCTTGTCATAAATTTAGAATGCTCAACCAGGGATTACAGCTGACAACCACTTCGTGGACTTTTAAATCCATTCTCATTGACACACAAAACCGCTTTCTTATACTCTGAACATTAAAAACAATGTCCTATCAATTTCAATCAGGTGAGGGTCAGGATGGACGACGATTCTCCTATGGATAGGATCAGAGTCCTGAAGCGGATTGGTGAAGTACACTTTTTGTAATCACTCATACCGCCAATTGGTGTAAAGTGTTTGAGGTAGAGAATGTCATCTTCAGGTGAAAATATCGTTGCCTGTCTCAACTGTGATCTCTTACAGCGAATTCCTCCACTTCCGACCGGAGCTACGGCATGCTGTAAACGCTGCGGCCATTCAATGGCCTTCAACAAACCAGATTCTCTTAACAGGACCATGGCCCTGACATTTGCTGCAGCCATCGTTCTCATTATAGCCAACGTGACACCATTGATGGGACTTTCGGTTTCAGGGCGGCAGGCAAGTACAACGATTATCGGCGGCGCCTGGCAAATGTGGCTCCAGGGTCAGCTGATAACGGCCATGCTCGTTGTATTCTGCACAGTGGTTTCGCCCGCCGTTTATATCGGGATCATGTGCATTATCCTGCTTTTTGTATGGCGGACTCAGGTTCCATGGTGGGTCTCTACACTTCTGCGCTGGTCTGAGTGGAATCAGTCCTGGGCCATGGTAGAGGTGATGATGCTCGGTATCCTAGTGTCGCTGATCAAGATTGGTGATCTTGCAACAGTGATTCCCGGGGTTGGCATGTTTGCAGCAGGCGCTCTTGTTGTACTGATTGCTGCGATGACGGTCAGTTTTGACCCGCATGAAGTGTGGCAGAGGGTTGAGTGGGTGGGCAATGAAATCCCACCAGATTTATCAGGCAGTCAATCCACTGCCTCAAGTGATAGAGCATCCATACATATACATACAGGCATGCTGACCGGAATCAACCTGGGACTAGTATCGTGCGAATCCTGCGGGCTTCTGACAACGCCGCTCGATATCAATGAGCCCGGCTATTGCCCTCGCTGCGGCGAAGAGCTTTCCCTCAGACGGTACGATTCAATCCAGCGTACATGGGCGCTCATCATCGCAGCGGTGATTTGCTATGTCCCGGCCAACCTGCTACCTGTAATGGTGACGACCACGCTGATTGCCTCAGAGGGGACTACCATCATGAGTGGCGTTGTGTGGTTCTATATGACTGGTTCGTGGCCTCTGGCGCTGATTGTTCTTATCGCGAGCGTTGTTATTCCGCTCGCCAAAATTATCGCTCTAGCCTATCTGCTCATAACTGTCCAGCGCCGTTCGATCAAAGGGCAGCATGATCGGCTGCGGCTTTACAAGCTGATCGAGTTTGTGGGACGATGGTCCATGCTCGACGTGTTCGTCGTCACATTCACCGCGGCCCTGATTCAGATGCAACCGCTTATGTCTATCAAACCTGGAGCTGGAGTCCTTTTTTTCGCATCAGTGGTCGTGCTTTCCATGATAGCAGCCAGAAGCTTTGATCCCCGCGTGATATGGGATTCCGGCAACGAACAAGGAGTTCAATATGACTGACAAGATCGATCTTGCGAATGTCCCGGAGGCCTCCACCATACCGATGAGGCGAATGAGGCTTTCGGTGGTCTGGATCATTCCGCTCCTTGCTGCAATCGTCGCCTTGGGGATAGCGGTTCAGCGGATCATGACAGAGGGGCCGACTATCACCATAATCTTCAATCAGGCCGAGGGTATTGAGGCGGGGAAAACCTTTGTTAAATACAAGGAAGTCAACATCGGCCAGGTGACGAAAGTAAAACTTTCAAAAGACTTCCGGAAAGTTGTGGTCACTGCGAAGATTGATAAAAGTGCGGCAAATCTCCTTGTTGATGATGCAAGATTCTGGATAGAGCAGCCACGCGCCACCTTGAGCGGAGTATACGGCATCGGTACGCTGCTGTCAGGCAACTACATAGGATTGGAACCCGGAAAGTCCAAAAGTCAAAGGCGTGAGTTCACAGGCCTCGAGGTACCGCCAGCGATCACAATTGATCAGCCGGGCAGACGGTTTGTGTTGCAGGCTGACAGTTTCGGCTCGATAGGGAACGGCTCCCCTTTGTATTACCGGCAGTTGAATGTGGGACAGGTGATCGACTATGATCTTACGGAGGGCGGGGGGGCAGTCAAGATGGAGATCTTCGTGCGCGCGCCTTACGATAAATTCGTCACAGATCAGACTCGTTTCTGGCAGTCCGGCGGCATCGACGTGTCTCTTGGGACAGAGGGTTTTTCCGTTCATACTCAGCCGGTATTGTCGATGTTGATCGGCGGGATCGCCTTTGAAACGCCCCTCTCTGCTGTTAATCCCAAGCCTGCAGCCGAGAAAGCCGTCTTTAAACTCTTCAGCAACCGTACCGAGGCACTGGCGAATCCCGAAACGATTGTTTCGTATTACGTCCTGTATTTCAACGAGACGTTGCACGGACTCAATGTTGGTGCACCCGTTATGTTCCTCGGATTACCAATAGGCGAAGTCACAGCCGTGGGTCTCGACTATAACCCAGATACGAATATTATTCGACCACGTGTTGACATAGTAATATACCCAACACGGTTCCTGAAACACGTGAAGAACCCATCTGATCTTTATGCAAGGGTCCAGAGCAAGACAGGGCGACATGACTTAATTCAAAATGCGACAGACCGAGGCTTCCGGCCCCAGTTGCGAAATGCGAATCTGTTGACAGGACAGCTCTATGTCGCATTTGACATCTTTCCGGATGCACCCAAGGTGAGTATTGACTGGACCAAGTCTCCAATTGAGCTGCCGGTGGTGTCGAGCGGTATGCAGGATTTGCAGAACAAGATAAGCAGCATTCTGGCCAAGATCGATAAAATCCCGATCGATGCCATTAGCGAAGATATGAGGAATTCCCTTGCAAGGCTCAATGGGATGGTTCAGCGTATCGACGGAGAAACCCTCCCAGAGTTTAAAACCACGCTTGAAGAACTCAAGCGGGTACTCTCAAATACCAATGCCACGATGGTCGGCAAGGATGCGCCGACGCAACAGCAACTTCGAGAGACTCTCCAGGAGATCACAAAAGCTGCTCAGGGTGTCAGTGGACTCACCGAATATCTCGAGAGAAACCCCGAAGCCCTCATTCGAGGAAAAGCAGAGGAGAATCCACGATGAAAAGACCAGCACACATACTAACATTTATAGTAATTGCTTATCTAATCACGGGATGCGCATCGTCTTCACCGTCACGTTTTTATACACTGAATTCCACTGTAGCACCGTCCGTGTTACCGCAGACTAAATACTCGGTTTCAGTAGGTCCCGTCTCAGTACCGGCCGCCATCGATCGACTGCAAATAGTTGTTCGGACCGGTCCGAATCAGGTGTTCATCAACGAGTTTGACCGTTGGGCCTCACCGCTCAAGGACGATATCGGGCGTGTCGTGGTTGATAACCTCGTTTCACAGCTTGGAACTACGCAAGTATCCACATACACCCAGGCGACGGCCGCAGGTGCATCATATCGCGTCATGATCGACGTTCTGCGTTTCGATTCGGAACTCGGTAAAGCAGCTACCCTGGATGCTCTTTGGACTGTGAGTTCCGTGAAGGATGGTAAGTATTATTGGGGTCGCACAACGCATACCGAAGCTACGCAAGGTGACGACTATGCAGCCCTTGTTGCGGCGCATAGCCGCACACTCGGTCAGTTGAGCACTGAAATTGCCAAGATAATCGAGGAGATGGAAGCCCAAAAGCCTTGACACATTCTATTCTGAGCACTTCGCTGATCACGAGAGAGGATTAAGGGCCAAGATATTTTTACTGGTTAAGATAGAAAGACCGACATCATCAATGTACTTACAACCATGACAATTTATGATTCAGAGTGGAAAGCGATATCTCTTGATAAAATTACAGAAAGTCAATCGATGAGAGTGAATTACATTATAATTAAAGAAGGGTTCCTAGTAGCACTATCCTTTAAGCCTGTTTATTTGGTTATAAGCAAAAGGTTTTGTCTCAAACACCCTTCCACTTAGCCATTATTTCAGTATAGCAAATTGTTCTCTATGATATTCCAAGTTGTCTAGTAGAAGTCCTACTTGATTTGAAATTTGTTGAGTGATGTTTGGATCTTGTGTCAGAGGCAACTAACTGAGTTGGGATTTTAAAACCATATATAACATTTGATACATTAATATGGAGTGCCTAGCTGCATAGGTTTCAACACAAGATTACCAGTTTTCAGAGATTTCAAAACCGTGATGAGATCGAAGAATCTTCAATCTTGGCTAATCGTAATGTGTGGAACTAAATCTTCACATAGGTATATTATTTCAAAGCCTCCAGGTTGGCACATGATATATGATTTCGTGATATGGATATGCGCTATTCAGAGGAGAACTAATTATGGGAACGATACCATTGAGGTATTTGATGATAGTCCTTCTCGTCATAAACTTATTTCTTTCGTCTTGCATAACAGAGCATGAGCTCTATCAATCAGCAAGCGGCGAAAAGGAGTTGCCTAAATGGCGCATCCTGTCAAGGGCTCGAGAAGAATTCGGGCCATATACTCAATGGAAGGAAGCCCTGATAAAGGAGCTCATAGACGGCAGCCGGATTGTTTATACCAAGATGGGTCCTGTAGAATATTCCATCAATGGAGAAAGCGGGCCATACCTTATCGTCATGCACGGAGCCCCGGGCGGATATGACCAGACAGCTGCCCTGTTCAGCGATATGTTCGGTAAAGGGTTGCGTATCCTCAGTTGGTCTCGGCCCGGCTATCTCCGTACCCCCTTACAAGACGGGAATATGTATGAAGAGCAGGCCGACGTTGCAGCCGCCCTTATGGATAATTTAGGCATTAAGCGGGCTTCTGTTCTCGGGTATTCTGCCGGAGGACCGGTGGCTGTCTATTTTGCTACCCGGTACCCCAAGCGTATCTGGGCGCTTATCCTTGAATGTGCAGTGACCCAGAAATGGGTTGTCAGTTCCGAGAATCTGGAGGAAAAGATCTACTTCGGATACCTGATGTACAATGATCCTTTCCTCTGGACTTCCGAGATCACCGGACGGATTGCACCACGGCTCATCGGTATGTCGACTATCGAGATGGAAAGCACTCTTGATAAAGCGGCAGCACAGAAGCTGATGGATGATATTATGCATGATCCGCGAAGGGTGAAGGTGCTCAAAGACCTTATGAACAGCATGAGCCCTGGAAACCTCCGCAGAGATGGCATGGAGAACGATGTGGAGCAGCTCAAGAAGGTGAAAGACCTTCCTCTCGATAAAATCAAGGCGCCTACCTTGATTATCCATGGGACCGACGATGCAGATGTCTCAGTTGCAGATGCAGCGCTTGCATCCAATACAATACCCAATGCGAAGTTATATCTCGTGCATGGTGGGTTTCATGTCATGGCCCTGACAGATACGATTGATGAGATAACTGAAAAGAGGGTCATGTTCTTAAAAAAATACTCCCCTTAATGAGAACCTGGGGGAGAGATGAGTATCATTTCTGCAGAACTATTCACCTTGGTTAAAATTTATATTTAACATGTATGTTCATGTGGTATATCGCTGGGTTCAATCTCTAACTATCAACTGTAGATCCCTACGATAACTTATGGGTTTAACAAGACCTGAGAAACCGTAGATTTTGCCAAGGCCAATAGTTATTCCAGACCATAGCTTATTTTCCATAACCTACGAAAAAGAGGGGCATGCAGAAGTGAAGATTACATACCAGATGTCACGCTCTGATATAGAGCGCCTTGTAGCATAGGTTTCAAAACAAGATCTTCAGTTTTCTTTCATCTTAAAACCTTGAAGAAATCGCATTTATCTACAATTGACCATCAAAGATTGAGACCACCGCAGGATGTGTGGTTTAGCTGTTTCATGAATAACTCTTTCATCATTCTGTAATCTGCCCATCCTTACACCACTCTCTTAAAGTCTATATATCCACGTTCCACATTAGTATGGACCAGTTTCACGCGGATCCGGTGGCCGACATCCAGGCCTTTAAAACCACTCTCCAGTCTTCCCTCGATGGGTAGGTGCAGAAGACGGACCCACGTACCTTTTTCCGCTGCGCCGGTTACAATGGCATCAAACTGTTCCCCAATCCTCGATTCGAGCAATATTGCTGCTGCGGATTTTGTGACCTGCCGTTCTACTTTTTTAGCTGTGTGTTCTGCTTCGGTGCAGTGCTTGGCGAGTTCAGCCAACTCGTCGTTTTCGTAAGGTCGGGCACGTCCCGAAATAGCCGCTTTCAGCAACCGTTGGGTAATAACATCGGGGTATCTGCGGTTCGGTGCGGTGGAGTGTTCGTAATCCTTGACTGCAAGACCGAAGTGCCCGGCGACACTGCCTTCCGGAAGTTGGATGACATATTCACCCGGACCAAGGAGTTTGATGACGCTGAGAGAGAGATCGGGAAAGCGGAGAGGATCAGCAGCTTTCGCCGATACTAAGAATTGCTCCAGTGCCTTTGCGTTGGATTCCTTGGGCAACGCTAAGCCCCGCTCTGCGGCAAGCTCGATGATCCGATCCCAGCGTTTGGGTGTGCGAACCGCACGCCTCAGCGACGGGAACTTTTTAGAAGCGAGGTATCGTGCGGTAACGCCGTTAGCCGCGATCATGAACTCCTCAATAATTTCTGTGGCCCTGTTCTTCTTTTCTGCTTCCAAGTCCTTTAGTTTATCTCCATCAAAGACCGGACGTGCTTTTATTGTTTCGAGGTCAAGCGCACCATGCAGGTGCCTAAGTGCTTTCAGTTTCTGGGCCACGAGGTCCTGAAGTCGAAGGTTCTCGTCAAGCCCCTTAACCGCGTCGATCCCTTGCGGCATCGGGCCATTACCTTCAATCCAAGCAGCAACACTATTGTAAGCAAGCTTGGCCCGATTACAGACTATCGCACCATAGAGGTCTGAACTCTGGAGCGATCCATCCCCTGTGAGAACCATTTCAATGACCACGGCAAGGCGGTCTGATTCATAGTTGAGAGAGGTAAGATCCGTGGAGAGTTTCTCTGGCAACATCGGAAACGTCCCGCCAACGGTATAGACCGAGGTTGTGTTTTGCCGTGCATGATCGTCAAGTGCCGATTGCTTCTTGACGAGTGCATCCACGTCGGCAATGGCGACATAGATCTTTGCGGACTCATTGGGCATGGATTCGGCAACGGTAAGCTGGTCCAGATCCAGCGAATCATCGTTATCGATGGAGCACCAGAGAAGGTTCCTGAGATCACGTGTCGATTCCTCAGTTCGCATCGCTGGAGCGTTGATTCCATCGAGTTCGGCGATTGCCTGGGGCGGAAAATCTGGAGCAAGGCCTCTTTCAAGCATAGCCCAATGGGCAATTCTTTGTAGGGTCGAGCGGTGTTGCCTGTCGTCGGTATTCGTCATAATCTCACCTTTCTGGAATAATAGCTAATTGGGCTCAGCCGTTGATTATGTACCATAATCAACGCAAAAGGTGGGCATGGAAAATCATAGATAACATACCAGATGTGACGCTCTGGCATGAAGTGATAAGTTTCGTATGTTTCAACACATGATCTTCAGTTTCCAGGCATCTTAAAACCGATATGAATCGAAGAAAACTCAAAGTCTTGCGTCGATGATGGTCGCAAATAATTTGCCTTAGAGTGAAAATTTGCACCAATGTTCTTAGTACACTTAGTGGGAGGATTTGAATATATTATACGTATCCGGATAGGTCGAGTTCAGTAGTTTCATTCCAGATTCAAACCTCTTTACCCATCCTTTTCCTCGTGATCGTAATGATTCCATCGCCATCGGGAGATCTCCAGGCCTATCTTCTATAAGGAGTTTTATGAGTTGAGATGCCTGGAAGAGATCTTTTGTGGCTTTGATGCTGCTCGAAACCGGACGCTCCCCGGAAATCAGAAGTTTATGGACAGCGAATCTTGCAGGATCTGGTATGCTCACTAAAATTCCTCCCCCGTTTGTCACAGCTGCCTGTATCTGAGATTCTATGAGATAATCGAGGTACATGAGAGGTTGTGCTGCAGTCTTTAACCTCGGGATAAAAATAGGTGTTACCTGGTCAGGTTTTTTTGCAGGAGTGAGAACATCAACTCTGAGTTCCTTACCTCGGATATGAAATGACGTTGAGGGATGTTTATGATTCAAAGGGGGAATAGGCAGAAAACCCATCTGGAGGCTCTCGAGAACCCCTGGAACGTCAGTTGAGAGGTCAGGGACAGCAACTTCCATATGTAATGATCCAGCGATGTCAATATCCTGAGTACGGAGAGAAGGCTTCTCCCATTTAACTCCGAGGGTATTGCCCATGATTAGAAATGCATGGGTACCGATAAGAACACCGCCTAATTTGAAAAAACCACTATCGGATAATGCCTTCAATACCCTGGCCGTTTCTGGATCAGTGATATTTGCACCGCCAATGCGAAGCTGACTGCATAGCCTATTGATGTTATCGACTTCCTCCTTAACATTTTGGCGATCGCTGATATAATTTTCAATAAAGCTGTCAATTACAGGACTGCGGGGACCTATATAAATCTGGCGTGCCACACCTCCTGGCTCGCTCGACTGGAAATAGCAATACTCTTTTCCCTTAACAGGTTTAACAGTAAAACAGCCTGATAGACTCCCAATCGATCTATGCGCTTCCGCGATAATGAGTTGTTCTACAAGCTCGGCATAAAGTGTTTGAGTAACCAGGGGTATTCTATTCATAGTTATACGTAGAGTGTCATAATTCTATGTATAACTCAAGGATGAAGTTTATTCTTTTCATTGTGTGTGCTTGCATTTGTATATCCTTATGCCCGCAATCATTGTTTGTTCTCTGCTCACATTAAGTGATTTTATCCGAGTTCTATGCTCAAATTAAATGCGAATAGGAAAATATAAATTATCAACATAGGCATCATAAAGGGCATGCCAAAACACACGCTCTGATGTAGTGCATTGCTGGATATGTTTCAACTCAAGATCTTCAGTATTCAGACCTCATAAAACCGAAATGAAATGCGGTTATGTTTTCTTAGGCTTGTAGATAAGTTTTCTACTTCAAGGTATTATTTAATTTATTATAGTTACCTTATTCCGCCCCATCTGGCGCTAAACCTTATCTCAAAAATACAAAAAGTTCTGGGTAGAGCTTCTGGAGGTTTATCAGGTCTTGCCATTTACCCGGTCTCTCATATCTTTGCCGGTTTTAAAGAAGGGCAGGGTCTTTTTCTTAACCTGAATTTTCTCGCCACTCTTTGGATTTCTCCCGGTATAGGGTTTGTAATCCCTCATGACAAAGCTTCCGAACCCACGAATTTCGACCCGCTGCTTGCCCTTCATGGCAATAATCATGGCATTGAGGGTGGAGTTCACCAAGGCCTCTGCCTTTTTCGGGTGGAGAGCCATTCGCATGGAAAGTTCTTCAATCAGTTCCGATTTGTTCATGTATCTCCTCCAACTTTTGTATAATTATTCATAGATTATAAAGACATCCATGCACATGTCAAGGAATTATGGCTGACCCCCCAGGAACGGATGAGGGTAAAGGTACCCAATATTTTTTACAGAGAACATTCGACAATACTAAAAAAATCAAAGTTCTCATAATTTGAGCTAGATCGCATTCTTTGTGAATGAGATTGCATCTCCAAATTGACCTGAGAGAAATGCAGTGAGCAAATGCATTAATAGCTATACAAAAGGTATCTTTCCTATAGCGATATGTGTTATAGTGATTATCTGAGAGGGGTTGGAATGGGTGAAAATCAGCATCAAATCGCTATACGAAATAATTCTTATGAGATCAGCATCCCTGAAGGTGATCAGGACACCTTATACTTCTGGCTGAAAAATTATCTCGAGCATGCCGTCACTACCGCAGAGAACTCCCGCAAAGTTCAGGTGAGGGACCTATCGCTCTTCATCCGGTTCGCTGAAAAAGAAGGCGCTCTCATGAGATCGGTGTGGACTCCCAGGTTATCCCGGGCGTTCATAGACTTCCTGAGGACAACCCTCAGGTCCGGAGGACAACGGTACTGGGCAGACAGGACTATCAACCGGATCCTGGCGCACGTGAAGACCTTTGCGAAGTGGATCCACAAGCTTGCTCCTTTTCCGCTTGGGAACCCCATGGGGAATATCAGGCTCATGGGGGTAGGGGAGAACCTCGATATCGAACGGGCATTCTCCGATGGCGAACGTCGCAAGCTGCTCGATGCTGCAGACCTTCTGCCTTCGGTCTGGGGGAAGAGTAGGGACCGTAGGAGAAATAAGAATACTGAACCTGTGGCCAGGCCCAGGAGGAAGTACGCACGCCCATGGCGCAACCGGGCCATGATGTATACCTTGATCGAAACCGGCATGCGCAGGGCTGCATTAGTGAATATCAATATCAGTGACATTGACTGGGATCATCATCTTATCATTACAGTAGAGAAGGGTGGGTATTCCCATTCCTATTCAATCAGTGATCAGGGATTGAAGGCGATCCTAGATTATCTGGCCGATGAGCGTGAAGTGGATAAAGGAGAGGGATTGAATGCTCTGTTCCTGCCGGCAAGTACCATCCGGAACAGCAGTGGCCGTCTTACACCCCTCGTGGTCAACCATGTATGGGACGAGGTGTGCACTCTTGCCCAGGTCTCAGGTAAAACACCGCACTCTGCCCGGCATGCTATGGGGAGGCACATTATTGAGAAGACCGGGAACATTGCTGCAGTCCAGAGGCAGCTTGGGCATAGGAATGTAGCTTACTCGGTGCAATATGCGAGGGTGTCAAATAAAGAGTTGAGGGATGTGCTGAACAATAGATCTTGATTTCTAAATTCAAAGACTTGCGCAAGAGAATACTCCTTACTCCTCTATTTTTAGCAGGAATGATGTTGATATCCGTCGGCTATGGCCTCTCACCTCGGTTGGAACGAATACCTGCGGTGCTTATAATTTTATCCTCTACCCTTTATTCATGAATTTATAATCCACGCTGCGTTAGCAGCACCGCCTCGCCGAACATATTCAAGACCATAAAGCATGAGATCAGCAAGATGTTCGTCTATTTGGCTTTGCGCAATTCCTGGCTGTACTGCATACACATCGAAAAAGAGCTTATTTGCAGGAGTATCCTTGAGAATCCTTTGCAGGATTGGGAAATCTCCCACGATGAATCGGGAAGGGCAACTGTGACGGTGTTCATTGATCCTGTGTTCAACATGATTGCAAAGAACAGAGGCTTCGCAATAAGCTACAGATTTAAGCACTTGCCCGGCCACTTCACATACATCGTCAAAGCGGCCACCTGAGGGAGAACCTCCCGCCCCTTTGCAGTGATATAAAGATACACGAAAAATCTCGTCTTCACATTTCGTTATGGCTATAAAGTCAGCAGCCTCTCCACTACGGTGGTCATAAATCAGGGCCTGAAGACCAGCCAAGTTCTGAAGGTGATGCTCTAGATACTGATGAACCGTCATTTGCCCGTTAGCCCTTGCTTCATCGCATTCAACCTGGATTGCACATCCGTCCCAGTCTAAAATTGTTGTATCGTCGGGAGCGAGAGTAGCAGCAGTTATTTTTGGTGGACGCATTAGGTTCATTCCTTCAAAAGAGGATTTATCTGCTGCGTAAAATATCGGTGGATGCATTGCCATCCATGTTCCTATAGGCATCCAGTCGTCTAAACCTGACAAAATTTCAATGGTCCAATCCTGCGAGTCCTGCTTGACTAGAACCCCACCAGTGAGTGTAAAAATGAATTTTGTAGCGAATGAATCATTGCCGATTTCGAAACGAAGAAACTGTTTATCGTCTGAGGTATTGAAGTTAGCAAATTCAAGATCAGTGACCTGTGAATAATGCCATCCATCTTCATTCTCGCGTCGGTACCTGACTCGAGGAGCGGATCGATAAGCTACCTTGTTCCAACCGGCAGCGATGATTCTTTCGGGAATCTTTTGTAATAATCGTGCATGTTGCACTATATCGAGTTGAGAGGCTGCAATCTCATCATCACCGTTAAGTCGATTGTTTAAAATGGTTATCCAATCAAGATATTCAGCAACCGTAAGTCGCTTATTACTCCAAATTCGCGAACTACTACTTGCACCAATTGTTTCTCGTTCCTGGTTAGAAACTCCACTGCCGAAGAAGTGCCCTTGGACATATGCCCGACCATCGCCAGCCGTCACTGCCCGCTCGGCGTGTGGTCCGGTAAGCATTCTATAAGATTCAGCCTGAGTGTTAATTGCTGTGTTCTTAAATCCAAGATTGTAAAACCGAAGCCCTGTGAGTCCAGCAAGTGCTCGGCGTGTAACTTCATAGCTTAATGGACGATGTTTTTCTGGACAGACTGTTTCCATCAGTTCCAGATAGATTCTTTTAGTTCGTCTAGTAGAACCAATAAAACAAAGCCTCGTGGCATCATTGAATGCTAGAAGGAATGCATCGTGTCGTGAATTAGCCAAAGCGTCTGAAGCAGCCCAGTCGGGTGGAGAGTGATCTATAGTAAGAAGGAGGGTAATCAGACCATCTTCGGAAATCCATTGTTTTACGAGTTGCAGATTCCTCCCTACAATAGGCTGGACTGCTGAAAAATCCGGTTTTTCGCTGCAATGAAAAATCTGGGCATGCGCATAAAGTTTTAAGAGTAGGGGCGATACTGCGTCATAATCTGACAAAGCTTGTTTCTTTACTTTCAGGATTTGAAGGATTTCTCTATCGGCTTCAGCTTCCGCTACTTGAGCCTGTGCAACATCATCAATCAATTCTGCCACATCGACGCCTTCTTGGAAGAGCTTGAAAATTGCGTCTTTTAACTTACTGATAGGCGCAATCAGCGTAGCGTCTCCTGTACTAACATCATTTGTACGGGCGAAACGGCCAATAAATTGCAGTGTGGGTACAAGTGATCTATGTGGCTCATGTAAAGCTGCTATCTTGAGCTTCGGAAAATCGTATCCCTCGCCAAACATGTCCACGCACACCACCCCATCAAGCTCTCCATCAATAAGTCGTTTTTCGATCACATCCTGATATCGCCTTGATACATGACTAGCAATGGCTTCAATATTTGCCCCGATATCGGCGTATACCTTAACCAGTGCCTTTGCTGATTTGATGGAACCAGTCCGAGCGAAGATGCGATGATCGAATCCAGCCGTACGGTCTCTTGAGAGCTGTTCGAAAGCCAACTGTGCGACGGACTGCTCAATCTCCGACTCGTCTTGATCATTGACAACGGGAGCAGCCATGAAACGTACCTTACCAAATGCTTTCTCACGAGATGCTTTAGTGACAGGATAGCAATAGGCAAGGCGTCCAGGAATTGGTAGCCGATCACGCCTAAATGGAGTAGCAGTGAGGAATACAAATCGTGCTTCCGAGAAGTGTTCAAGGTATGCATTCCATGTTTGAGCTGGTGCATGGTGTGCCTCATCAAGGATGATCAAATCAAAAAGGTCAATAGGAGGATTCGGCGCGAGGCTAGGAGAGGTGCTATTAGGAGTTGAGACAACGATGTCAACCTTCCGCATATTATCCCATTGGGCTTCAGAAGTAGGTCTTCCTTTTTGCCCAAGAACCTTGGGATTAGGAAACATATCATCTACAACACTGATCTTATGAAGGATTGATAATACTCTAAAATGCCCAGTAGTTTGCTTGCGTAAAGCATCAGATGGTTCCACTATAAGTAATCGCCTGGACTTGAGTATAAAAGGTAAAGCCATCATTACAGCTGTTTTACCATAACCAGTTGGAAGCGAAAGCAATGCAGGCTCCTCGTAAACAGAAAAATGCGACATCACAGCATGCAATGCACCCAATTGGCCTGGCCTGAAACCATTGTTTGGCGAGGTTAGTAGCCGAATAGATAATGAGTTGTCTTCAAAGTAACCCATAACAAGTCCTCCAATACCTTCTTTCTCATTTTCTTAAGTAGGTGCTGAAAACCTTGTAGATATTACTTCTTCAATATCGGTCCGTCCATCCTACACGGAAGAAAACCAATCGAATAGAAAATGGAACAATTTGTTTTTTCATAGGAATCAATTCCTTTAAATTAAAGTCCATAAGATGTTATATTATATATTATTTTATATTATAATATATAATTAATTATTTCAATTTGTTACTTTGATCCAGAAAAGAGGATTAGTAATGCCACTATACAAGTATGTAACGCCTGAAAGAACTGATATTTTAAAAAATGGGTTAATTCGCTTTACACAGCCAGTAGCCTTCAATGATCCTTTCGAAACCTTGCCATGTTTTTTGGGTGGTTTACCAGACGACATTGTAAAAGGTCTTCTTGAGGATAATCTAGCCGATCCGAATCTATATAAAGGAACACTATTATCAATTTTTAAAACAGAAATGAACAAAAGACACCCGGAAACAATAGTCCCAGCTGAGGCTTGGGATGTTATTAACAATTTAATTCCCGCTAAGGATGCTGCAAAAATAATGCAACCTATTGCTTCCATAGTATCTAATCAATTTGCTCAATTCATGGGCGAAGGAGATTTATTTAAGAAATATACCCTCAAATCTGTCTTAAAATCAATAAATAAGGATTACGGCTTATTATGTTTAGCGGAAAACCCCAATAACCTCCTCATGTGGGCTCATTATGCAGCTAGCCATACTGGATTCGCAATTGAATTTAATGAAAAACACCCTTTTTTCGACAAACGGGAAAAACAAGAAGAATTAGGTCGTTGCCTGACAAAGGTTACTTATACAAAAGTGAGGCCAAAAACATTCCTTCTTGATCCAAAAATTGAGGAAGAACAATTCCGAAAGAGGTGGGCTCACGATATTTTCTTCACGAAGAGCGAGCATTGGGAATATGAAGAAGAATGGCGCATGTTGGAGTTCTTGAAGAATTGCTCTCATATCGAACGAAACGAACCCTATGATATCTGTTTATTTCCAATACCATTTGATTGCATTACGGGTGTTATTTTCGGTTGCAGAGCTTTAGATAATCTGAAATCTGATATCGGGCACTTGAAGCAAACAAATTCTTCCTATTCGCATATACAACTTTTTGAGGCCTATATTGATGAAAAAGAATACATGCTTAATTTCAGAGCTATTATTTGACCCTACAAATTACCTCATATCCTCATAGCCTTAATTACTAATAAGTGCGTTATTAACTGAACTTATTATGGGCTTGGAAGTGGCTAAATAAGCCATACTCGAAACCTCCCAATTATGCACTTATCAGTAACTCGGATTTAACCCTCTAAGTTAGAGATCCTTCCTGATAGTTGGATGGTTTATCTTTGATGTCGAGCACGTAATTCTCTCTGATTATGTAAGACCTGGTATTTTTAATCACTTCGGGTTTATTCCCAGCAGCTTGCTGCGAATGGCCTGTTCCTTATAAAAGGTCTTTTATACCCCGCTGCTTGCGGCGGGGTAGTTTATTAGATTGTGGTCCTTACGCTCTGATAAAAGTGCTGAATTGTATTTCGATTTCATTCGATGATTATAAATCTTTTGGATCTAGAAAAGCTCTAATACGTTAAAGATATCTAGTATTTTATTTAATTACAAAAACCAATATGTTATAATTTGATAGTATACCCTCGCCAATAAGGGCAAAGCAACATACCCGTTTAAATGATCCTCTAAGATTCAGGGAGGTCTGAAATGAACAGAGGTGGTTTCTCTTGGAAGAGAGCTTTAGGGGTCTCGGCCGCCAAATCCCGCATTTCCCGACAGATCGGCATTCCTTTAACCAAGAGCGGCCGGGAGAGAAAGATCGGAAAAATAGTAACGGGAAGTGGCTGTCTTGTTGTAATTACTAAATGGGCAGCAGTTCCAGCAGCTGTAGGGGCATTTTTTATTTTATTTTTTGCTAATTTATAGAGGCTATATTACATTGATAGAATTATTAATTTGCTCTCTATTTGATTGAATAGTGAGACTGATGGAGAAAAATGGATAATGGGTGATTCTTTTTGGACCTTTGTTATCATCTGTTTAGTTATTTACTTTATCTACAAATATACAAGATCCAACAATGTAAAACGTACAAAAGAATCATATCCGGAACAACAGGAAATCAAAGTCAACATCAGCGTTTCTGGGTCAAGTAGCTATAAGACGGATCGATATGGTCCTCCAAAGGGGTCTCCGGCCATATGGTATGGATATGATCAAAGTGTTATTGTCTGTGGGTTCAAGATTCCGCATGGATTGATCTATGTAGGGGAGGTCCTTCTTGATAGCGCCGGGTATGGTAATGACGCCTGTCTTATCAATCCAAAACTTGATGTAGTGCCTGCAATATCTTCATTTATCAGCCCTGAGATGGGGTACTGGCCAAAGTACGAAAGCATCCCGGCACAATGCCGTGGAGCTTATTTGTCATGGCTTGCAGGGGACAGAAGGGACCCCCAGGCCAATATTGGTTACGTTTTTCTGTTCTTTTATGGTCTTGAACGAAGGTTGCTCCTGGACAGGATGAAAACAGCCCTCTCTGAACAAGACCATGCTGCCATTGTTGCTGAAATAGGCAGGTTGCTGGAAATATACGGAGAAAATCATTCCTTCCGTGGATATGCCAAAAACCTTCTGGCTCTTGATTGGACAATGAATTATCCCGATCAGACCTTCCCTGATTATATTGATATATACGACAGGTTTTGCATTGAACCATTCAAGATTACACTTGCTAAGATCGTGGATGCGGGGAACCCAGTGCCAGCAGATATAGCCCTTCAATGGTTTATTCTGCATCCTGAATTTCATGTGAAAACACCAGTTCGACGCTGTCCAAAAGAATTCAGGGCACTCTTTCTTCGTAAATATTTCGGTAAATTTGGTGAAGGGATCATAGTAAAGCCGAATAAAACCAAGCTGAAGTTTCAATTGTTTACGGCGAGTCCTTCGCTGAGAGGTATACTTTTGAAGGTCAAGATGCCAGAACTTCCGGACCCTTTTCTTTTGACTGGTCCCATGAATAAAATAAGCCCATTAATAGAAGAATGTACGGTTTCTTTGGAACCGTACAGCCGCTATCTCGGACGCAAGGAAAACGATCCCAACTCTCTGTCTGCTTTGGCGTTACTTCCCCAAGAGCTCACAAGCCAAAATTCTTCCTTATCCCGGATAAAAACGATTCTTACCGAAAAGTGCCTGGGGGGTTTTGGTGTTATCCCTACAAAGGACCTGTACAGCTGTCTCGGTGAAACGATACCTCCGCAGATCGGCAAGAAAGATGCAGAGAACCTGTCCTCATTACTTGAATCGATTGGATTTGGGATAGCACCGGATATGCGTTTTCACAACATCAAGCCAGTTACTGACGGCAAAGTTTTGATCTTCCCACAGGAGACCGTTCCCCAACCATCGAAGTCTTATTCCTTGATGAGTGTGATCATACGCCTTGGGGCTATAGTCAGCCAGATAGATGAGGAAGTGACTCAGTCCGAGGAATCAACCTTGCAAGACTTCATCCAGGGAAATGCAGATTTGTCGCCACTTGAGAAGACTTCATTGCACGCCTTTTTATATTGGGCACTACGAACACCGCAGAGTGTTTCAGGCATGAAGCAGAAGCTGTCTGATGCCAGCCCGGTAGAGAAAAAGGCGATAAGCAGGATTTTGATATCTGTCGTACTTGCGGATGGGCGCATAGATCCGAGAGAAGTAAAGCAGGTGGAAAAACTGTATGCAACCTTAGGGCTGGACAAAGATCAGGTGATAAGCGACATCCATAATCTCTCGTTCGCAACAGAGCCGGTCACAGTGGGCCAGCGTGAAGCCGAAGCATCTTTTACCATCCCGAAACCTGCAACTGGGGTTGAATCAAAGCGCTTCAGTTTGAATGACGCCTTGATCAGGATCAGGGAGGAAGAGACCCAACAGGTAAAGAGCTTGCTCGAAGATATCTTCACGGAAAAGGAAGATGAAAATCTAGAAGCAACCTCTGTACCAGGGGCCGGAACAATCAAAGTCACGCCGATTTCAGCATTGGACCAGGCTCACCTGAATCTTTTCAATTTCCTGATCTCCAAGGAGAAATGGGACAGGGAAACGCTCCATGATAAATGCAGAGAAATGGGCCTGATGATCGACGGGGCAATGGAAGTCCTCAACGAGTGGTCCTTTACCTACGCGAATGCCCCGCTTATTGAGGACGGCGACCCCGTTTTCATTGACGTACAACTTGCAAGGGAGATAGTCGATGGCCAGTGATCCAACAAAACGTATACGCCCTCGTGAGCGTGATGCAATTATCCAATCCCTCCGGGCCGGGGTAACACCACGTACAGGCCTGCAGCATATCCAGGTCGGAAGGGTTCGTGAAGTAGAGGCCTTGCTCAAAGATATCGAGCGTATATCAGATGGGGGATCTTCTTTTCGTCTTATAATCGGCGAATTCGGTTCAGGTAAGACCTTTTTCCTGCAATTAATACGCACAATCGCTTTGGAAAAAGGTCTCGTGACGGTTCATGCCGATCTTTCGCCTGACAGACGGCTCTACGCAACCGGAGGCAAGGCGAGGAACCTCTATGCAGAGCTCATGCGAAATGTCTCGACACGAACCAAACCGGAAGGCAACGCACTGAGCAGTGTTGTCGAGCGGTTCATCACAGAGGCAAGAAAAGAGGCCGACCAGGCAGGTGCAGCGGTTGCTACGGTTATTTCAAACCGGTTGGCAAATCTTTCCGAACTTGTTGGCGGTTATGATTTTGCCCACGTGGTGGGAGCATATTGGAAAGGGCACGATCAAAATAATGAACAGCTCAAGTCGGATGCCCTTCGTTGGCTCAGGGCTGAATTCACCACGAAAACCGATGCCAGGAACGCATTGGGCGTGAGGACGATCATAGATGATTTCAATTTCTATGACAGCCTGAAGCTCATGAGCTTGTTTGTCAGGCAAGCCGGCTATAATGGCTTGCTGATCAACTTGGATGAAATGGTCAATCTCTATAAACTTTCCAGCCAAGCTGCCCGCGTATCGAACTATGAGCAGATCCTGAGGATACTCAATGACTGCCTGCAAGGCAGCGCACAGTATATTGGCTTCATCATGGGAGGCACTCCAGACTTCTTATTCGATCCCAGGAAAGGTCTTTACAGTTATGAAGCCTTGCAATCAAGGCTTGCTGAGAATGCATTTGCCAAGAAAGTAGGGGTGGTTGACTACACATCCCCGGAACTGCACCTGGCCAATCTTGCCCCGGAGGAGCTGCTGATCCTGCTGAGGAACCTACGGCATGTCTTTGCCAGTGGTGATCCCTCAAAATACCTTGTCCCGGATGAAGCGCTGACTCTTTTCCTGGCTCATTGCTCCAAACGCATTGGCGACGCTTACTTCAAGACGCCCCGCAATACCATTAAAGCTTTCGTGGACCTTCTTGCTACTCTGGATCAAAGTTCCGGCCTTGTTTGGAACCAGTTGATAGATCAGGTACAGGTGACTGAGGAGATCTCGACGGATATGCCTGAGATCAACATTGAAGATAACGGAACAGACGAGTTGGCCAAGTTTTCCATCTGAGCCGGGTAATCTATGAGCGAGTCTTCTGGCTTCAACAAGCTGCACCCGGGAGTACAGAAATGGATATGGAACCAGCAATGGACTGAACTCCGTGACATTCAGGAGCGTTCAATTGAACCGATTTTATCCGCAGACCGTGATGTTGTAATCTCTGCATCAACAGCTGCCGGGAAGACAGAAGCGGCATTTCTCCCGGCATGTTCAAGTATAGCTAGTAGGTCTCCTGATGGCATAGGAATCTTGTATATCAGCCCCCTGAAAGCACTGATCAATGATCAGTACCGGAGGCTTCAGGGTCTTTGTGACATCCTAAATCTGCAGGTGACCCCGTGGCATGGGGATGTTCTTCAGTCGAAAAAGGAAAAACAGAAAAAGAAGCCTGGCGGTATTGTGCTAATAACCCCTGAATCTCTGGAATCTCTTATGTTGAGCAATGCAGGGTGGTGCCAGCAGGCTTTTAAAGGGCTATGCTATGTCATTATCGATGAGTTTCACGCCTTTATCGGGACAGAGCGTGGCTGCCAACTGCAATCCCTTATGCATCGCATAGAATTCCTTCTTCAAAGAGACATACCAAGAATAGCTTTGAGCGCAACGCTGGGAGATATGGAGCATATCGCTCAGTACTTGAGGCCCCTTAAAAAATTACCATGTGAAATCATCGAATCAACGTCTCTGAAATCAGATCTGAAGATCCAGCTTCGAGGGTATGTTTCTCGCTCGTCTGATAATGAAGAAACAGCTACGGTCAGTGATGAGATAACCGATGATCTTTACAGAAACCTCCGCGGCAAATCGCACCTGATCTTTGCCAACAGCCGGGCAAATACAGAATTGTTTGCTTCAAAACTCGCTGACTGCTGTGAAAGGGACGGAGTTCTCAATGAGTTCTTCCCACATCATGGGAGTCTTTCAAAAGAGTTTCGAGAGGGCCTTGAGAAAAGATTTCAGGAGACCAAACTACCTACCTCCGCAGTCTGCACCATGACCCTTGAGCTGGGGATCGATATAGGAAGTGTCGACTCAATAGCTCAAGTGACAGCACCGCATTCAGTTACCAGTCTTCGCCAGCGTCTCGGGCGATCAGGTCGCAGGGGAGATGCAGCAGTTCTCAGGATGTTCATTGCTGAAGAGGAACTCTCAGGTAAGATCCATCTCATTGACCGATTGCGAATGGAAACATTCCAATGCATTGCCATGGTCAATTTGTTGCTGAAAAAGTGGTATGAACCTCCCATTTCGAATCAATATCACTTATCAACCCTTGTACAGCAGACTCTTTCTGTCATTGCCCAGTATGGAGGGGTACGGGCCAATCAACTCTGGACTCTTTTATGTGAGACCGGACCTTTCTCTCTGGTCGATCAGACGGCATATGGTAATTTTCTCCGGGCTCTCGGTCAAAAAGGCATGATTACCCAAATGCAGGATGGGCAATTGGTACTCGGACATAAAGGAGAGATCCTGGTGGATCATTTTACCTTCCTATGTGCTTTCAATACCCCTGAGGAATACCGGTTGGAAAGCAACGGGCATGTTTTAGGCTCATTGCCGATTGATAAGCCTTTGATGGTTGATCAGATGATAATTTTTGCAGGGAAGAAGTGGAAAGTTTTGAGTGTGGATCCGGGGAAAAAATTGATTATGCTTCAGCCAGCCCCTAGTGGCCACCCTCCACAATTTGACGGTGGGCCTCAGACTGTACATGATATCGTGAGACAGGAAATGCTATCTGTTTATCGTCTAGGGATTGTACCAGTTTACCTCGATAAGGTGGCAAAGGAATTCTTTGAGGAAGGAGTTGATTTTTTCAAGGAACTTCATCTGGATAAATTGCCTGCAATACAAATGGGGAGTTCTGTATATGTTCTCCCATGGCTCGGGGATAGGATTACGAGTACAATAAATATCCTTCTTAGAAAAGAAGGGCTCAAGGCTAATAGCTACTGTGGCATTATTGAGTTAGAGGGCATTTCTATTGAAGGTTTGCATGATGCCATAGGAAGTATCCTGAATGGTCCTAAACCATCTCCTGCTGATTTAGCGAAGGAGATCCCAGATACATTCGTAGAAAAACATGACTGGTTGCTCCCTAAAGAAATGCGTGAATTGGGCTATGGAACAAGGTTCTTTGATATTGATGGAGCATGTAAGTGGATGAATGTCAAAATAAGATGCAAATTTAGTTGAAGTTGAAAGGCAAAAAAATGAGAGGATACCCTGAAGATACATTCTGGCAAAGTCTGATCATATATTACAAGGCATGCATAGCCCAAGAACGCGGGCTTTCCGAGTTGTAAAGAAGATCCATACTTGAGAAATATGCTTTCATAAAAATCTGTTATAACTATTTGATTATATTGTATGCGCCGATAACAAGGAGTATGTAAAGCTGGCGAGGTCAAGGTATTTTACATAGACTGTACTAAACTGTGGATTTTGAGCTGGAGAACAAGATCTGCCATCCGGACTCTTAACTCAATGATTTGACTTGTCTCGAATTAATGATTCAGTTTATTGTTCTATGATCAAATCATCCCTGATATCTATACAGCCTATGACGCTTTGAGCTGCAGGACAAAAGGGGAGATAAAGAGAAAAGGCCTCTTTTGCCTCTCCGATCTTCTCCTGAGGCAATCTGAGATGGTAATTCACTCTTATCCGAGTAATCTTGAGTATACCATTGACGTTCTCGATATCACCTTCAACATCTGCCCAGAATTTATCTTCGGGGGTGGGGATCTTTTTTCCGGCCAGCACCGTGGCCAGTGTTCCCATCATTCAGGCAGCTACTGCTGCTACGATATGATCAAGGGTCGCAGCATGTTCCTTTTCAGGTTCAACTTTATAAAACTTCTTTATCCCCCCATGAACACCATAATATACAGGCTCATTAAACCCTTCAATGAGTGCTTTTCGGGTGGGGCCTTTTTCCCGAAAAATCTTGATGCGTGAAGTGTGAACGATCTCTCCCATTTTTCACCACCTCTTTTCATCATATTCAGGATATCAGTTTATTACCGTTTGATCACCATGTGCTGAGCAAAGGTATCTCCAGTTGTAAACTATTTTTCAAGAGCTCCCTGGCAGGATGAACCTGCACCTGCAGTACAGGAAAAGCAGTGATTGCCGATGACGATCTTCCGGTTTCTCAATCTTTCAAAATCAAAATTGTTGATATAGTTTGAGGGAGTACATTCAACCGTCAGACCCAGCATCTGGTTAAAGTCACAGTCATACAAGTGCCCATCCCATCCTACGGACAGGGTATTCCGGCACATCAGACAATGAATGGTAGAAGGGTTAAAGGATGTATCGAGGGCATGCATGTAATCTTCAAAATTCTCCGACCGTATAAGATAGTCGAGATATCTTCCCACTGGGCAGTTGACAAGGCAGTAGAGGGTATTGAAGACTACCCTGTGTTCGCTTTCCAGTCTGGTTTTATATTCATGCTCAAGGGCCTGCTGTGTCCCGGGCAGGTAGGTGCCCACGGGATTGTAGACCAGATCCAGGACCAGGCCACTCCCAGGTTTACCATATCCCCGCTCATTGAGCAGCCGCATCACTTCCAGGATTCGTTTGAAAACACCTTCACCCCTTTGTCTGTTGACCCGTTCTTCATGGTAATCGGGCAGGGAGGCAATGATCTCGACTTTGTTATCTGCATAAAGATCAATGAGGTGCTCATAGGGCTCTTCAAGGAGGATCACAAGGTTTGAGCGAACCATCAGCCTGCGATTCAATCCGGCAGCTTCCTGAATAAACCAGGGAAGCTCCGGATTCATTTCCGGAGCACCACCGGTAATATCTATGGTGCCGATCGGATGATCACGGAGCACCTGAAGGCATTTCTCGAAAACTTGCCTGTCCATTACCTCTGGCCGGTTAGGCCCGGCCTCAACATGGCAGTGCCTACACGAGAGGTTGCATCTCTTACCAACATTTATCTGGAGTATGTCGATGGAATTAGCGCAGAGAGGTGAGATAATCCTCTTATGAAACGATATATTCAAAGGATTGTCATTGAGCAGCCTGACCTGTTCAGAAGACGTCATGCTACATTTCCTTCTTCTTGATGACCTTTCTCATCTGGGTGGAATGGGCCAGGACATCACCGGCTGTCATGGCAGCTCCGACATGTACTGCTTCCATCATCTCATCGCTGGAAACACCAAGCGAGAGGCACTTATTGGTGTATGCATCAATGCAATACGGACAGTGACGCACAGTCGCCACCGTAAGAGCTATTAATGCCTTTTCTCGCTCAGTGAGCACACCGGGTCCTGTTGCCTCGGCGTAATATTCAAAGAAATTTTTACCCTGTTCATGGGCATACTCTGTTATGTTCGGGAAGTCCGCCAGATCCTTAGGCTCATAGTAGTTATCCGACATTCATGTTTCCTCCTTAAAGGTATATGTTCCACTGAAAAGCTTCAATATGAGACTATTCACCATTCATTATTAACATTATGAAAAGGATCGTTCAATTTATCAGGAAAATGCATTTTATTTCTCAAACAGTTTAAGGTACTGGCCGTATCCCTCCTTCTGCAGGTCTTCCTTGGGGATGAACCGCAAGGCAGCCGAGTTCATGCAATAGCGCAGTCCCGTAGGAGGTGGGCCATCATTGAACACATGCCCAACATGAGAATCTGCATGCTTGCTCCTGACCTCTGTCCTTGTAGTGAACAGGGTATTGTCCTGCTTCTCCACGATATTGCCCGGCTCCAGAGGCCGGGTAAAGCTTGGCCAGCCGGTGCCGGAGTCATACTTATCCTTGGAGCTGAACAGTGGTTCTCCGGAGACGATGTCCACATAGATCCCTTCATGTTTGTTGTTCCAATATGCATTATCAAAAGCCGGTTCTGTTCCATCTTTCTGGGTTACCTTGAACTGCATTGGCGTGAGCTTCTTTTTCAGAACCTCTGCACTCGGCTTGGTATACGAACCTGTTCCGGTCTTACCCGGCACATACTCCCTGTCTTTCCCCCAGACCTCGTCAAGAAACTTGTCACGGCCCGAGTTGAACCGGTAGTACTTATACCGGATCGGGTTTTTCTTGTAGTAATACTGGTGGTATTCTTCTGCCTTATAGAACGGGCCAGCCTTCACGATCTCTGTGACTATGGGCTTATTAAATCTGCCGGATCTTGCAAGCCTATCCCTGGACTCCTCGGCGAGCTTCTTCTGCTCATCGTTATGATAGAAGATGGCGCTCCTATACTGGTTTCCCCTGTCCACAAACTGCCCCCCTGCGTCAGTCGGGTCTATCTGTCTCCAAAACACCTCCAGCAGTTCCGCATACGAGATCTTCGCAGGATCATAAGTTATCTGGATGGATTCTGCATGCCCTGTTGTCCCGGATGAGTTCTCCTCATAAGTGGGGTTGACAGTATGCCCCCCGGTATATCCAGAGAAAACCTCCTTCACCCCAGGGAGCTTATCAAAGGGATGCACCATGCACCAGAAGCATCCCCCGGCAAAGGTGGCCAGTTCATATTTTGTGTTAGCTGCGTTCCCGGTAGATAGTGGTAATACAAGCAGCATGGGTATCAATCCTTTCATGATTTTTCTAATCATCTTTTATTCCTCCTGAATCATTGGAAACTTGTAGATGTTTATGTAGGGTTGCCTTGTGTAAAAAGAAACCCATATCTAACTATCTTTAATTTTCAGCGAACATAAAACTGAGATGACACGACCCGGACATTCATACACCTCATTCCCGGCTTGACAGGAAGGATGCTCATGGATTCGTTCCCAGTGTCTCCTTATATGTTCCTGCCTTCTTCAACGCCTTTTCCATTTCGACGACGGTTACCTTTGCCGGGTCATAGAAAACAGTGTTTATTTCTTGAGAACGATAAAATCCTTTTTCGACCCTTGTTACGCCTGGAAGCCTCTCCAAGGCCTCTTTGCCGACGTCATATCAAGCCACAACAAATATAACCTTTTTCTCTTCATCAGAAGCCTGCGCAGTCCAATGTACCCCGCATAGGAGTAAAAGCAGGAACCCAGCAATGGCAAACTTCCTCATAAGAAAGCCATTATTCATTGAGCATGCTCCTTTCGTCTTGGTTTTTGATCTCTCCTAATAAAATTAAGGTTCTTATTTGAATAAACCAGAGAGACTTGAGATGCCCAATAAATACCGAAGTCCTACAACGAAACTACTAAGGAAAGGCTTTACCTTGAATATGATTAGGAGTGGTGTTCTTTAGAATCCATTATCTCTTTTGAAAAGAGCAAGATACCGTCCGTAACCTTCTTTTGTCAGGTCTTCTTTTGGAATAAACAGCAGAGCAGCAGAATTCATGCAGTAACGCAGTCCTGTTGGTGCAGGACCATCCGTAAAGACATGGCCAAGGTGTGAGTCAGTAAGCTTACTCCTGACCTCCTTCACATCGATTCTCAGCATGTACGAGCTTCTATCCTGCTTCTCTACAATGTTTCCAGGTTCGAGCGGTTTTGTGAAGCTAGGCCATCCAGTACCGGAGTCATACTTGTCAAGAGAGCTGAATAGAGGCTCACCGGACACTATATCAACATAGATCCCATCATGCTCGTTATTCCAGTACTCATTATCGAATGGTGTTTCCGTGCCCTGTTTCTGGGTCACAGCAAATTGCAGGGGTGTGAGTTCCTTTTTCAGTTCAACTATTGAAGGTTTTTTATAATCCTTATCTGTATATCGTGGGAGCGCAACACTGTTTTTCTCTGTCCATATCTTTTTCAGATAATTATCACGTCCCGAGTTATAACCAAGGGGATTCTTCTTGAAATAATGCTGATGGTATTCTTCTGCGGGATAGAACTCCGTTGCCTTAGTAATTTCTGTCACAATAGGTCTATCAAACCTTCCTGATTCTTTAAGGGCCTGTTTTGACTGCTCGGCAAGCCGCTTTTGATTATCTGTATGATAGAAGATCTCAGTTCGATATTGTGAGCCCCTGTCAACCATCTGACCGCCACGATCTGTAGGGTCTACTTGCTTCCAGAAGACATCCAGGAGCTGTGGATAGGTAATCTGAGCAGGATCGTATGTGACCTGGATTGCTTCAGCATGTCCTGTCCTACCGGCTGATACTTCTTCATAGGTTGGGTTTTTAGTATGACCACCGGTGTATCCGGTTATCACTTCAATGACACCTGGGATATCTTCGAACGCAGCATCCATGCACCAGAAGCAGCCGCCTGCAAATGTAGCTATCTCGTATTTTGTGTCAACCGTATAGCCGGAAGAGACTGGCAGAATAAAAAGCATTGCTGTCAATCCTATCAATATTTTCCCGATCATCGTTTATTCCTCCTGAATCGTAGCTTATTCGTAGAGTTTTATTGTAGGGTTCCTATTCTCAAAAAGAAACCCATGCCTTTGCTGGTATAATGAAGACCATACTTGAGTATGTTAAGTTATCCGGTGAAATACATTTCCAGAACAGCCTGTGGAAAAATGGGGAAGGTGTATCTATAGGTAGATTCAAGAAACACAAAAGCAAATAATCAACCCATGACAGCAATTCCCACGATTAGACTTATTGGAGAATTTTATGAGAAGGTATTATCAATGTCTTATAAGCTTCCTATCTTTCACATTCATAAAATTAGAATATTCTAATTTTATTTTAATCATTCTTTAATCAACATATGCATATAGGAGAACCATAAATAAATAATTCACAGGAGGATCAACCCATGAAAAAAGTTATTAGTTTAATCGCAGTAATCGCACTGGTTTGCTTCACCACGATGGTCTTCGCAGCTGATGCAGCAAAGCCCGCTGCGGCAGCACCGATGGCAGCGGCACCCGCAAAAGCCGAGATGGCAAAGGCCGATGTAATCAAGGGCAAGATCACCAAGATCGACACTGCAGCCAACACGATCGTTGTAAAGGGCAAGACTTTCACCATAAAGGCAGAAGATATGGCCAACCTGAAAAAGGGTGAGATGGTAAAGATTACAGCAGCAGCAGGCACCCTGAACGCAGACAAGATCGAGGTTATTAAGGCAAAAAAAGCAATGAAGAAGGCTGTAAAGAAAGAAGCAGCGAAGAAAGCAGAAGAAGCACCAGCAGCTAAGCCTGCAGAATAATACAAGTAAAGTAGTGAATGGAGGATGAAGAGGGTTGCAATATTAATCTGCATCGTCGGGGTTCTCATCTTCTCCTGCAATGGACAGAATACAGACATGTCCCAGCAGAAAGGGGGAACCCCTCCTCCTGTATCTAAGAAAGTAATCACCCCGTTAGAAGTGATGGGGAAGTTTTTTTAAATAACATCCAACTCGCTGATCCTTCCTTAGGTCTAAGACCAAAGATATTTCTCACTGGTGAAGAAGGAAGGAGATACATCTTCATTATAAGGCCCACTACAACAATTTATGGACCAGATTGGAAAGCAATATCACTTGAGAAGCTTACAGTTGGGCAGCAGGTAAGAGTCCACTATATTACTAACAAGGAAGGGTTCCAAGTAGCTAAATCTATTAAGCCTATTCAATATTGATAATGGGTGCCAAGGCAATCCTTTAGCGATATTATATAGTTCTAAACATAATCGATACTCGTCAATGAATCAGATGATGTGTAACTAACTTTAAGTTATTTGTAATTCCTCAGATCTACTTATTCAGTTCAAAGACATGGTATGATTGATTGAGGACTTATATTGGAAAATCGCGCCGATAATTAAGGTTATGTTAAATAAGAACTGTATTATTCAATAGTTACATGTTATTAACATTTACACCATGCGTTTGCAACAATTTTCTCTCTGCTATCTGCCGGCGTATAAATCTGAATGAGCTCGATGTTCAAGGTAGTTCTTAATATACCTTTCTGTGAGTGGTTTGTTGCCCTTGATGATAAGCAAATTCTCGGCATTCTTTTCCTCAGCGGCCTTAGTAAAATTGAACGATCCGGATATGAGAGTATCACGGTCCAAACACATTATTTTATTGTGAGCTATGGCGTGGGCTGTGTCTATATAGGTGGTTATCCCAGCATGAGCCATGAAATCTGCAGATGAATACTTTTCACTTCTCTGACTCTTGTCCAGGATCACCTCTACCTTAACACCTCTCTTGTGGGCATCAAGTAAGGCCTTGGCAATCGGCTTGCTTGTGAAAGAATATGCCTGCACCAGAATTTCTTTCTTGGCATGATTGATCTCCTGCACTATTGCCTCGGTGCAGCCACCTTTTGGGCTGAAGTAAACATCGGTGGTCCCTACTGATTTGAATTCTTCTGCCTGAGCCTGGCTTAAAGGCATAATGTAAAAGAACACCAGGAAAAGTAATGAATAGGCGATTAATTTCTGTTGAGTACAAGATTCTGATTTCATCTTTCCGAGCTTCATCATCTTAACTTCTCCTTCTATAGTTAAAATTGCTCCAATGGCGCATTATCATTCAAGGGAAAAGTAAAAGTGGGCATAGGGTTGAGGAGGCCGGGAACCGACAGACTGTAACCTAGAGCCGGCAATCCTTGTAAAGAGCCATGTTAAGAGCATTTATTAGATAAATTATCATTGATTTTACATGCGATATTATCAAGGTTTTTCAGCTCGCACTCCCATACAACCAGAACATTCCAGCCAAGAGATTGTAATTCAGCTTGGTTTTTTGCGTCTCTCTCGATATTTTTTCTTATTTTATCAATCCAGTATCCGGCGTTTGCTTTTGGGGTTCGCTTTCCTCTTGGGCAGTCATGGCCGTGCCAGAAGCAGCCGTTAACGAAGATCACCTTTTTTCGGGAGGGGAATACGAGATCCGGTTTGCCTGGGAGATCTTTACGGTGAAGACGGAAACGATACCCAAGTCTGTGCGTTAACGAACGAACCTTCATTTCGGGAGATGTTCCCTTCCCCCGAATACGACTCATAACCCAACTACGTTTCTCCTTGGAAAAAACATCGGTCATTGGGTCAAGTCAATCCGAAGGCCAGGATCGGTTTCACACTCGTCAATGATGGAGTTGTACTCGGAAATTAGTTGCTCCGCGGTGGTTCGCCTTCCTGCCTGAGCAAATTTACCGATTTCGTACAGGTTACCCGCAAGGAACTGTTCTGCCTCGAACACATCAACCCTGTCCGCCATATCGGCCTGGTCGGCCAGCCCCTCAGCGAGCAAAGCACCACGATATGTGGTGATGATGACGGGTTTCATGCCATTATCCAAATTCCTTCGGCATTTTCGAATCAAAGCCTCGGAGGGAGAAGTGGTGACATGGATTACAACATCTTCAACAATGAAGTCGCCCTCACGCCCTGAAACGTCATCTGCGACGTTTGCCCCATGATGCTGAAGCGGTGAATCAAGAAGAATGTTCAGTTTCGCCCCGACCAGGTGTTGCAGCATGGTTCCTACATATGTCGATCCGTTGGCCTGCGCTTGCCGCTTTTCAGCTTGTAATAGTAGATCTCTTATCACCGTCCTTAACGATTTGGAGGCGTCGAATCTAAGCACAAATGGTTTTCCAGAGAAAAACTCCTTAACACGCTCAATCCACCATGCTTCAACTTGTTCAAAATCAATAGGATTTTCGGAGTGGAGATTGTTTAGAAAATTAACGTACTTCCGCATGTTGCCCACGCTGCCTCTGCTGGTGCGCCCACCTTCCTCGGCCAGAACGCGATCAACCCCATGCTCTTTAAGAATAGACTGAACAGCCGACTTACCTAAACCCATAACCTGTCCGCCACCATCAGTGAGCAATGCTTCCGGGTCAAGCGGCATCCCGATTTTATTGCCATGCCGCGTAACGACCAGCGCCACGCAAATAGGCCCTTTGCCCTTCATGCGATTTTTCTGAGCGAATTCCTTCAGCTTTTCATCAATGGACATCAAAGACCTCTTTCCTTAATCAAATCGGCGAGTGGAGAAAGCAGCTTTTCCGCCAGATAGCGCGAAACGGGAACGGCGACCGCATCTCCCATGGCTTTATAACCGTCGTTATAGGTTCCGGGTATCTTATAGGTCTTACGAGCCCCCATCAAGGCGGCGGCTTCCCTTACTGCCAACAGACGTGTTTTGATGGAGCCGTTCTCCTTAATGACAAGAAACTGCCTGCTACTTCCTCCCTCTGGAGTTCTCAGGCATCCAGCCAAGCCATCGAAGCGGAGCTCCAATACCTGCCGGCCATGCCTTATGCGCTTGTACCCGGGGAAAACTTTTATCCCGTTCTTTCCAGCAACCGTCATTTTTTCAAGGTGCTTTTCAGGAACGAGACTCAGAAGACGTTCGCTTTTTTCCGGCTCATCACAAAGCGTATTGATATCAATCATATCATCAAGTGTGGTTTTTCTGGCTTTGGGCTTTGGAAGATTCCACCACACCCAGTTTTCAAGTTCATTCGCCGCCTGTACTATCGACGCAGGATGACACCAGATTGGACAATCCGTTTCAAACTGCTCCGTTGGAATCTGGCTGTCCACTGCAACAACGAAAACCCTTTTGCGTGATTGCGGCACCCAATAGGAAGCATCAAGAACAACCGCACCAACCTTGTAACCACGCTCGACCAACGCATTATGCAGTTTGCGATAATGCTCGCCCTTTGCGGTTGATATCAGGCCAATAACATTTTCAGCAACCACTAGCGGAGGCTTCTTTGACTGTTCGTCCATCACACGAAGCCACTGCCAGACTAACCCGCTTCGGGAACTGGACAGGCCACCCATGTTGCCTGCAAGTGAAAGGTCCTGACACGGGAAACTGCCCCATGACAAAAGAGCCGCTGGAACACCCTCGCCTCGCACCTGTTCTATCGGACCGAGGTGGAAAACCTCTTTGTCATGGTTGGCGCAAAAAACCTTTGCTTTCTTCTCGCAGACGTCATTGGCCCATATCGTTTGAAAGAATTCTTTCAACCCCTCGGCCACAAGTCCGCTTCCTGCAAAAAAATCAAGGCAAGTTGGTTTTGAGGTTATCGCCTTCATGTGATTAGATTCCTTAATTTTGCGCATTCCAATTTTATCTGATGTCAATATTTTACTCCTCATTTTTATTAAGCCCAATGGAATTATTTTGAGTGATTCCGGTGCTTCTGTCCGGAACAATAGGATGAAGTACGATCATAAGTGCCTTTCCTTATTAATATTTTCGTTTTGACTTATCCTAAAGACTATACCTTTTCAATATCTCCTCTTATTTTTCGAACCCTTTGCCTATCCCCTTGATGAGGTCTTTAACTGTTTGGACATAACTTATCTGTTTACCGTCAAATGCAACTGACCTGAACTTTAAGAGCTTATCCATCTCAGGACTGTAGGGCACCATGTATCGCACCCCCTTCGTTGGGTCCGGGTGTGTATCTATGACACCAAACCGTTTGCCATTGACCTTAGTAATGCCCATGTAATTGCCCTCTACGGACTTGTCCTTTGGAAAGTCCACCTGAATACCTTTCTGCTCCATAAGCTGTCGATAGGACCTCTCCTCGGGAGTTAGCTGGCTTTCAGGAGTCAGCGTAATGGGTTTCCCCTGACCAAGTTCCTTCTCCAGGATCGGGGTCTTATCCTGCGGGATTTTCATGCGGTTGCCGTCATACTCCACCTGACGGAATTTCATCATCTGATCGTATTCCTTGTCATAGGGAATCATGTATCGGACCCCTTTTGTTGGGTCTGCATGAGTATCAATAACGGCATACTTCCTGCCATCGACATCCTTTAACCCCATATAGTTCCCCTCGACAGACCTCTCCCTGGGAAATTCTACTTTGACCCCCTGCCCTTTCATCTGTTTGACATATTGTTCTTCAGCCCTTTGTTGCTGCCATTCCTGGGCCTGTATATTTCTTTCCGCAGTGCTCATGGACCTCTCAGCCTGGATAAGCCTGTCATCGATCTGGATGCCTCTTGGTAGCCCGTAGTCTGCAATAAGACCCTTGGGCCTTTCTCTTCCCATTACTTTCTGCAGGTCCTCAAAATTCTTGAATTCATCTTTAGAGTAATACATGGTCACATCTTCTCTATGCCTGCTCATGGCAACATAGGCGGTGTGCTTGTCATAATGCCTTGACCCCAGCACAAAGGTCCTATCTATAGTTGCACCTTGGGTCTTGTGCACCGTAGCTGCGTAGCCGTGATCGAAATCCTTGTACATATGGGTATCAAAGGCCACCATATCGCCCTTATCGAGCCTTACCGCCATGCTCCCCTTGTTGATGCGTTCTACTGTTCCCAAGGCCCCGTTCCGTACTCCCATGGAAACTTCATTTCTTAAGAAAATAATCCGGTCACCGGCAGAAAACGTCCTCTCTCCTCTTTCTGTTATGAATGTGTGCTCTGCCCCCCTGAGTTCACCAACTAATTTTCTGTACTGCCGTGCCCCCAGGTTCAGGTCAGCTACGTCCTTGTTTGTGTAGGCCATCATGAGACTGGTCCCCTGCCCTCTCTGACTGGTCCAATCTTTCATCAGTTGTTCTTTTGCTTCTTCCTTTGTCAAAAGCTCCTGGATTTTTCCATGTTCCTGATACAACATAAGAGCTTTCTCCACGTGTTCTCGCCCTCCGGAAAACTCCTTAGTTGCTTCCTTCTGCCAATCAATATTCTGTCTCCGGATCTCCGCGAGCTCCACATATCCTGTCTTCTGAATGATCCCCCGGAACGATCCCCCAGCTTCTATACTTTGTAGCTGCTCGTTGTCCCCTACCAGGATCACTTTTGCATCGGCCTCATGTGCATGCCCAAGAACCTCATGCATCAATCTGGTTCCGACCATTCCTGCCTCATCAACCACGATGATCTCATTCTTGCTTAACCGGTCCCGGTTATTATTCCAGTCCCAAAGCTGTCTGTGAATGGTCTTACTTTGTATCCCGCTTTCATTCTGGAGACTCTCTGCTGCAATCCCTGAAAGGGCCAGTCCTCTCACTCGGTAACCCTGAGCCTCGCAGGCCTCACGTACTGCACCTAAGGTATAACTTTTCCCTGTTCCGGCACGGCCTATCATGACTTCAACGTCTCCGCCGGTTGTTATTTTTCTGAAGGCCTCCTCCTGCTCCGTGGTCATGCTGAAATTGGCAATTGCCTGCTCAATGTATTGCCCCCCTACCCCGTGCGATATTTCTTTGTGCATCTCCTGGGCGGTATCCAGCATGGCCTTCTCTGATTCGAGCATGGTCCTGGTAGTGAAGAGGTCCTCTCCCCTCTCATTCTTCCCCAGCCTTATGAGCTCAGGACTGTTTTCAAGGGCATTCAAGACTTTGTTAAACTGTTCTGCGTCTTCACTGTGCCTGAATGCAAAGTCCATGAGGTCTTCTCTCTTGAAGACTGCATCGTAATGCCCGACATGCTTCAATGCCTTTGACGGATCACTGATGATCCGTTCACCGTTCTCCCGGCATATCCGCTGGTACTCTTCGAGTCGTTCAAGTCCCCTGGTGTCTTTAAGGTGGAGATAGCCATCGGGAAGGAATTTTGCAGCTATACCGATCTTAATTTGAGGCTCAAGGTCGATGCCCCTTTCGGCATAGCTTCTATGGTCAACCTGGATATCATAACCGGCTTCCAGTAAACGCCGGTTTTGAACTATCGCCCACTCTTCTCGCCACTTGATAAGTTCGTACCTGTTGTTCCATGCTGTTACCTTTTTCCCAAAACCATCCTCGGTGATTTCTCTCGTTGTAAGCATGATATGAACATGTGGGTTGTTCTCACTTTTGTGGATACAAATATCTGCTATCATCCCTTTGTCAACGAACTGGGCCTGCGCATATTCTCTTACAAGTGCAATCTGTTGCTCCAGGTTCAATTCCTTGGGGAGGGCAAGCTCGACCTCGCGTGATAGTTGAGAATCGATTCGTTTTTCTGCTCTCTCAACTTCATTCCAGAGAGTCTGCCGGTCTTTCAAGCGCTCAGGGGCATTTTCAGGAAGAAGTATTTCACAATGGGCAAGATCCCTCTTTTTCGTATAGTCGAATTCCATCCCCGACCGTTCATCAAGCAGTTTATCTCTTGAACGATATGCTGCAGCGGCAACAGCACATTTGCCCCCTCCTCTGCTGATAATCTTCACACTGATATGATAACACGCCATTAATCAGCTTCCATCTTGTTTAATCTCAAGCACAAAGGTAGCCTGTTACCTATAAGTGCGCCTTTCACTTTGTTCAAGTATTGGCTCTCGCGTTGCTCGCTCATGGAATCACTTCGTTCCTTCTTCTTTTTTACTCTCTGAGGGACTTGAAAGGAAAAGGCCTTTGAATTCTGTTGCTTGACTTCCTCTCATACATATTTTATGACATATCATATAGTTACTCATATAAACTTTGAGAGGTTAGAATGCAATCAAAAAAGGCAGACTCACTTGGTAAACTCCTGGAGAAGAAACAGAAACTTGAACAACAGATAGCCAGCGCAAAGGCCCTTGTGAAAAAAGTTGACCGGGCCAATGACACACGGAAAAAGATCCTTGTGGGCGCTTACTTCCTTGATATCAAATACAAGGATAAAGAGGATGAGCTGAAAAAGCTTATGGATGGATTCCTTGTCCGTGATAACGACAGGTCTCTTTTCGACCTGCCGCCTAAAGATTCTAAATAAAAATCTCCAGAGTGTAGCTGGTTTTGTCTGATCTTATATTATCTGGTCCGTATGAATTGAGACCAGGACACTTCATTTTAGGGGGGTATACTCTCACTTCACTTTCCAGGCAGTGAAAGTATACCCCCTGCCCTACTTAAATACCCTGGAGATCTCCATTTAGGTCAGGAGCTTGTCTGCTCTTATCAGGACAAGCCCTTCTTCTTTTGCCTTCTTCATCACGGTTGGAGTAAATCCGGATCTGCTGACAAGGCAGAACGTTTCCTTTCTATCCTTACTCCCCCACACTACCTTTTCAGCCTTCCTTTTCAGATCATCAAAGATATCGTTACCAATCGGTTTCTCACTCCATTTGACCTCACCAAACAGGATAGAATCTCTCTCCTTGTTTACTGCCACGATGTCGATCTCTTCCTGCCGATCCCACCACCTTCCTACTGCTGAGAACGGGAACATATTGTCCTGCCTGCCAGAGAGTATCTGCGTGGCCACTTTTTCATAAACACCTCCGAGATACTGGGGCAGATCTTTGGTGATAGTGCCAAGAACTTCATCTATCCGGCCCATCTCCAGTTCCGATCTCTTTGGGAACACAAACCTGAACCAGAACCGGAAGAATTCATCTGTGATCTGATAAAGCCCCTTTTTGCTCTTAAGGGGTTTCTCTTCAGTCACGGGCAGCTCACGTTCAACGATTTTAAGGTCTGCAAGAACTCCAAGATATTTATTTGCAACTGGCTGAGGGAGACCGGTTGCATTTACTATCTCTGAAAGCTTCCTCTTCCCCTGGGCAATCGCCTGAAGAAGTGCGAAGTAATAACGTGGCTCACGGAGCTCCTCCCTCAATATGAATTCTACCTCGTCATAAAGGACCTCCCCTTTTTTCAACACGGAGTGTTTCAGATTATCTTCAAAGCCGATCTCATCATTGAAGTGAAGCCAGTATGCTGGTATCCCACCGGCTACTGAAAAGTGACATATCCTGTCTTCAAAGGACTTCCCTCGTCTGAACAATTCCACCGAATTGAAGGGCATTGGGTCCACTCTCCATTGTCCGGTTCTTCTGCCATACAGTGGGGACTTATATCCCAGCACTTCATTCTCCATCATGGCAATGCTCGATCCAAGTAAGATGAGAAAAGAATTCCCATGAACCCAATACTCATCCATCGCCTTCTGAAAAAGGCTTGTTATTCCCGGATTCGAAGAGATGAGATATGGGAATTCATCTATTGCGAGAATGAATCGTTTCTTTTTTGATTGAATGTATTGAAAGCATTCCTCCCAGGAAGAGAAGCCCCGGGTTTCCAAGAGAGGCTCCTCGTAGAATTTACCAAGAGCCTGAGACAATCTTATAAGCTGCTCTTTCTCATTGGTGTTCTCGGACAGGTAGTATACATGAGGTTTGTCCTTGATAAACTGTTTTACCAGTTCTGTCTTCCCTACCCTTCTCTTACCCCAGAGGACTATAAATTGAGCTTTCTTTGTCTTCCATTTATCCTCAAGAAAGGAAAGCTCCTCATGTCTGTTGATGAAGGCCATATTACCTCCTTAATGAACTTATGAGTATTATACTCATGAGTATATTTATTACAAGGATTTATTTTGAAACGATCTCTTAAGTCAAAATACTGTTACCCCTTACCCATCTCATGATCTTGCTTGACTGAGATATGTCTACGAGATGATGTAGACAGTACAAGCCTTTATAAGGTTTTAAGAAAGAGATTTGAAAGAAAACAACAACTGGTTTGTAGTATTTAATAACATACTTAAAGATTATAGCGGAAAATGATAATAAATCAAGTGAGTTGAAGAGGAAAAGTATCCATTGATTGGTGTGAAAGTAACCGGGATTTGGTGGCTATCCCAGTTTTGGTGTCGAAAGTATCCCTGTTTTGGAGAATTTCCAATAATAAATGAATAGCCCTGTAACTTAACATTATCATTGATATATTATTGCAATCTAAGAGCCCTTCCCTCTCTTGATGCTCTAAAAGTATCCCTATTTTGGTGAGGTTATGTATCCCTGATTTGGTGTCTCTACAAAAACAAAAGAATCTCTATATATTCTAGGCCACATGATTAACAATCTATGTGATATTAGCTTGTTATAATTTACTACTGAGATCCGGCCTCCTTTTGTTATGATCTTAAGTATCCCGGATTTGGAGTTGAAAGTATCCCTATTTTGGTGTCTCCGCGGCAATAGGAGCTTTCCTTATTGCAAAGTATCCCAGATTTGGTGCGGAGAAAGAGACGTTTATCCTCCTAGAGCTGCTTAAAAAGAGGTTCTCCTCTTTTGTAGCCAGCTTACTTATTGAATTAATTAATGATAATAATGAATACAAGCTAAAGT
The DNA here is from genome assembly GCA_050014195.1 of Desulfomonilia bacterium. Classification (GTDB taxonomy): domain Bacteria; phylum Desulfobacterota; class Desulfomonilia; order UBA1062; family UBA1062; genus MWEI01. The sequence continues at coordinate 97,754 of JBEKDT010000007.1, forward strand.
ATCCCAGATTTGGTGTAGGGATTTATCTATCGTTGGGTCCATCTTCCATGTTTATCCAAGAGGCTGCTGGTTTCCGTTAAGTATCAAAGTATCCCTGTTTTGGTGTGAAGGTGTACCCCTATCGACAATTTCTTCTGAAGGGAATTCCTGTAAGTATCCCATATTTGGTGTGGATGGTAAAGTATCCCTGTTTTGGTGTCACTCTTTGAAATCATCTCCTTCGCCTCATAATCATACATGAAGAAGGAATAATAATCGAAAGTATCCCACCTTTGGTGTCCCTAGCATACTTTCGATTGACGTGTATGGATTTATGATATAAATCATAACACTATGAAAGCTGATATTAAGGGCATGTTAACAAAATCATCTAATAAAAGCCCTATAGACACTAGTCTTGTCGTTAAGTCCAATAAGCTGATAGAAGCCAGATTTTCACTCGGAGTTATCGAACAAAAGGTCGTTCTTGCATTCATCGCGATGATTAATTCTAACGATGCAAATTTTCAAGAGTACGAAATGGATGTCAGATCACTATGTAATATCATGGGTGTTAAAGGAGAAAACTACTACCCCATAATTAAAGAGATGACCAAGGCCATCAGAGATAAGGGATTCACTATAAAAGAAGATGACGGCGATCTTCAGATTGGTTGGTTCTCTTCAATTAAGTACCACGACAAAAAAGGCAAGGTATCAGTTTCTTTTGACCCCAAGTTAAAGCCGTACTTATTAGATCTGAAAAAGGATTACACCAAATATAGGCTGTACAATGCCATTGTACTTAAGGGCAGCTACTCTATCAGGTTCTATGAGTTGCTTAAGCAGTATGAATTTTTAGGGGCAAGATCGATAGAGGTTGAAAAGCTCAAAGAGATACTAAGAATACCCACGAATAAGTATGCCAAGTATAACAGCTTCAAATTCAAAGTAATCAATAAAGCCATAGCTGAGATAAACAAAAAAACAGACATAATGATAACCTACAAAGAAATACGGTCTGAACGCAAAGTACATAACCTGGAATTCACGATTGATTCCAACAAAGAGTTCTATGAGAAAAGAAAGTATGAAATGTTTATCTCTGTACCCGACGAGATAATCGAGATCATCCCTGAACAATACCGTGAAAGCGTCATAAGCCTTGTGGTTCAATACATAGACAAGAATGGCCCCGCATATGTTCAAAGAGCCATAGAATATACGAATCGTGTTGATTATCATGATTACCGCAAGTATTTGTACACAGTTTTGAGTAAAAACCTTGCTAAAGATTGGGACCCGAAACAGCTCAATCTATTTTCAAAGCAAGGATTGAGAGATCATAAATTGCGGCTGAAAAGAGAAGCGGAGGAGATCGCCAGACAGAAGGCCCAAGAAGAGGTAAAGTTGCGAAACGAATTTTCAGCAAAGGCAACCAAGATAGCAAATGAGCGAATTGATATCTTGTCAGAGGAAGAACGAATGGAGTTAAGAGAGACCGTTTTGAAAAATAACCCTGAACTTAAAAAAGAAAAAGACATACAACAGTTTATGTACCTCCATTTAAAGGATGAAATTGAAAGAGAGCTTATTGAGCAAGTGATGACTAATCCTGAAAACGATGAGAGTATTTCAAACGGTTTACCCCCCCTACCCTAACCCGTATTCGATCAATAATTATCACCGATGCCGTTCCCTTTTCATGTGTATTGAGAGCAAGACAAATCATTTTTTCATGATCAATTCTATAAAGGCTTGACGAAAGCAGAATAATTACCTTACAGAGCATTCATGCTGTCTTGTTATAGAGTCATTCCCAGTGGAGATTTAAAGCAAAGACGAGCATTGACTCCCTCTCTGATAATTTCGCATGATAAAATCGTGCGTTGCCTTCATATAAAAGATTCAATTTTCGAGAATCAAAACAACAGGGAATATCCCTGATGGCATTTATAAACTCTGGAGGATTAGAGGGGGTATGAAATGGAATCAGCACAGGAAGGCCCAAAAATAATCGCAATCGCCAACAGGAAGGGCGGCTGCGGGAAAACGACAAGCTGTGTAAATCTCGCATACGCCCTGGCAGAAGAAGGTTATAAAGTTCTCCTTATCGACTTGGACCCACAGGCAAATGCAACATCAGCCCTCGCACACGGCCTTAAAAAGTATAAATTAACCGTCCGTGAGTTTCTGGCAGGGAAGCTCGATGATAAAAAAATAAGCTACAAAGAAGTTGTCCTTGAAAGAGGAAACACTCTAAAGGTCCTCCCAGCCAAAGACAATCTTGCAAACATGGAAGACCTTTTTGCTGTAGCGAAACACACGAAAGGGATAAATCCGAACGTCTACCTTCGTCAGAGAATCAAACAGATAGATGATAAATTTGATTTTATTCTCATCGATTGTCCTCCTGGTGAAGGCTATCTTCTGAAGAATGCGCTTGTAGCTGCGCATGGTGTCATTATTCCCGGTAATCCTGATATTGCTGCTATCGAAGGCGGTATGAAGATCATGAAGATAATCGATGATGAAATCAGATCACAAAATCCACATCTGAAAATGCTCGGTTTTCTCGTTGTGGATTATGGCAGCAGATTTATTATTGACAGATTTTTCTTAGGTCATCTGGAGAGACAGTTCTCGGGGCGCATCCTGAAAACAAAAATACGTCACGACAAAAAGGTGGCGGAAGCATATTCCCAGGGGATGTCATTGTTTGAATATAAAAGATATTCCAACGCAGCTCAGGACTATGAGGCGTTGGCTAAAGAAATCATTGATATCCATGGAATGAATGGGAAAGGAAAGTAAAAATGGCCAAACTCTCTGACAAGAACGTATTAGAAAAGTATAGCCTCGTGGGTGATGCGGTTGAAGACATTATGCTGGAAGGAAGCACCGGTGGAGCGCCAAAGACACATATTGTATCTGTTGGCATCAACATGATCGAAGCAGACCCTAGCCAACCTCGCAAAACATTCGACCAGAAGGCACTCAAGGAGCTTGCCGAATCCATAAAAAGCGACGGACTCTTACAACCTATCCTGGTGAGAGTCAAGCCCCAGGATGATGGTTACCTGATTATTGCCGGAGAGAGAAGACATAGGGCTAGCATACTTGCAGGACTTGAATCAGTTCCTTGCATAGTGAAAGACATAAGTGACGAGGATGCTTTTAAGCTCAGCCTCATTGAGAATCTGCAACGTGAAGATCTTAACGCTATCGAAGAAGCCGAAGGGTACAAGAGGCTAAAGGATGAGTTTGGGATGACTCAGGAAGAGATAGCAAATACTATTAAGAAAACTCAGTCAATGGTAGCAAAAATAATGACGATAAATCGGCTCCCAGAGGTGATTAAGGAAAAATATGACCCGGGTCATATTAGCAGGAAACATCTTATTGAATTGGCAAAGGCAGATCATGTATCCGATGAAGATAAAGCCCTCCTGGTCGCAGATATCTATAAAGACAAACTCACTGTGACACAGCTCATTGATAAGATTAATAAAATGAAAGAGCAGGGTAGGGGGCGTCCAAAGAAAGACCCTGTTTATGTAGTATTGCGGATGAAAACAGTATCTTATATAAAATCTCTGGCCAAGCTATCAGCAGTTGATCCCAAAAAGATTCCGGTAGACGAAAAGGTAAAACTGAAGAACGAGCTCAATGAGATAGTTCAGACAGCAACCAGTTTGATAGAAAGGCTCTAGGCTGTTAAAAGACATGGGGGAACGGGGGCGAAGCCCCCGCGGGCCGGTCAAAAATTAAAGGGTAGGGGGGTTACCCCTGCCCGTCCTTATCATCGTGGACCTCATCATCTTGCTGGCCGATGATGTGATTGACTGCCTTCTGTGCCTGGGCTGCAGCCAGGACAACAAGTCTTGAGTCCTTGCTGATCGTGTCCCTCCATCCCTGGATATATGCCGCTGAGTTCTCAATGGTGGCGTGGGCAATGCCGGTGATACCGCACAGATAGGCAGCTCCCATCTCGGCTATGAGTTCTTCACGGGCGTAGTTCTTCGATCCGAAAGATGCAGATGTCGTGAGTGTTTCACGGTTAAGCCGGGAAGCTGTGCCTGTGGCATGGGTAAGCTCATGGTAGAGTGTGCTGAAATACTCTTCCTGGTTCACGAATGCGGCCTTGTTCGGCATCTTCACCAGGTCTTCAATAGGGTTGTAGCAGGCCTTGATAAACCCATGCTTTATCTCAGGTCTTCCCTGGAAGCCATTCACTATGGACTCGGCCTCTGTAATGGGGTCGGATTGAGACTCTTCCGTCTGCTCAGGGCTGGTTATTCCTTCGCACTGAAGGGCATTGAATACCCGGTAGTATTTCAAGAAAGGTATATTTTTCTTTTCCATCGCTCCTGTTACAGCGTTGAGCTCATCTACTTCCTTGAAGTTCCAGAAAACCACGATAGAGCTTTTCTCTCCCTTCTTGATATTTCCCCCGAGTGTCTTTGCTTGGTTGAACGTGAGCCAGTAAGGTGATGAATAGCTGGAAGCAAGGAGCAACCATACATTGATCCCTCGATACTTCTTGCCGGTCACCAGGTTACGGGGAAGCCGAATCTTGCTGGTCCAGGGTTTTCTCCAGGGGATGACACCATTGCCCAGGTGCGTCAGGATTTGTTCGGTCACGATCTCGAATACGTTTGCCATTAGTCTTTCCCTCCTCTAAAAATCAATTTTTTTTCAACCCGTTCACTCCTGACTCATGGGTTGAGAAAAAATCGGAGATAAAAGACCGCGAAGCACCCTTATAGGGAGCCCCTGGAACGTTGCAAGCATCGTGACAACTGGTTCTTTGTTGGCGCGATGCTTATAAAGCGAGTGGAAGGGCTGGATGAATTAATGGATAAATGAACTAACCCGTAGCAAGCTTCAGGCGTCTAAACCAAAATGAGAGAAAATAAAATTCATGCAGAGGGATTGATCCCTTTATCAATAATGCAATTTACGCGCATAATAACAGTATAATATGAATTATATAGCATATATAAATTAATAATATGCGTTGACAATGGATTTGAAACAGTTTACTTTTTTAACATCTCCACAAGGAATGAGGAGGCTTTATGAAATGTCGCTTGTTGGCGATTACACTTGTTGCTTTTCTGGCCCCATCCATGCTGTTAGCCGCAGGAAGCGGTATGCCCTGGGAAGGACCTCTCGATCAAATCCTGAATTCTCTCACAGGCCCCTGGCTTCGGTTTGGAAGCGTTGTGGCGATTATGGCCGTTGGCTTCATGCTGGCCTTCGGAGAGACCGGAGGGATATTGAAGAGGGCACTGCAGGCAGTGCTCGGTCTTTCTGTGGCTTGCGCCGCAACCGGGTGGGGGCTTTCATTCTTCGGGTTCAACGGGGGCTTGGGATTCTGAAGTCATGAAGATCCCAATCCACCGAGGTCTCATTGAAAGGAACATGATTGCCGGAGTGCCCCGGACAGTAGCGATCCTGGGGGGAACGTTAGGCGGCGCTCTGGTGCTGGGCATGCAGAATGCCTGGATGATACTGGTTCTTATACCCATTTATGTTATAATTGTTTTGCTATACAGATCAGATCCATACCTCCTTGAAATATTGGTCTCTCATGTCAATGAAGACGACTACTTAGAGCCATAGCTTTTAAAGCTATAGCGACAGCTTTGTTTACTGCCCATGGATTGGGCGGGGGAGGTAGTGGTGCTGCATCTTAAGGAGTACAGAGAAACACCGAACAAACTGGCTCACAGGCTTCCCTGGGCGATGCTCATGGCTCCCGGAGTAGTCCTCAATAAGACAGGCTCCTTTCAGGCAACAATCATATTCAATGGCTCGGATCTTTACTCTTCGACAGAAGAGGAGCTCGATGCGGTCGCCGCACAGGTAAACAACGCATTGATGCGCCTTCCTTCACCTTGGGCTTACTTCATTGAGGTTCAAAGACGGAAGTATAACTATTACCCTTATTCCGAGTTTCCGAATCCGGCAAGCTGCCTGGTGGATGATGAGCGGAAGCGGATCTTCCTTGAGGACGGACACCATTTCACAAGCACGTACTACCTGACCTTCACGTACATGGCACCCTCGGAACAATCCCAGAAGATTATTAACAAGTTCATAGATCAGCAGAAGATAGATTACACCAAGCACCTGGAATACTTCCAGGATGAGGTAAGGAAGATCGTCGATATCCTGAAAACCATCTTCCCCTATGTAGAATATCTCGATGACGATGCGACACTCACCTATCTCCACTCCTGCATTTCAACCAAGCATCATCCGGTGAAGACACCGAAGACACCTGTCTTTCTGGATTATCTTCTTCCTGACGAACTCCTGATAGGAGGCTTTCAGCCCAAGCTCGGTGAATCATTTCTCAAGGTCATTTCAATCGATGGGTTTCCCTTGGAGTCCGATCCTCAAGTGTTGAAAGATCTGGATGGACTCGGGTGTGAATACCGCTGGTCTACACGGTTCATATGCCTGTCAAAGAATGAGGCCATCAGCGAACTGAAAAAGTATTCAAAACAGTGGTTCTCCAAGAAGCGCTCATTGTGGAGCCTGGTGAAGATGTCCTTCATGAATGAGATCGACGACGGCAAGGAAGATACTGATGCAGTGAATAAATCCTACGATTGCGATGCGGTTGCCGAAATGGTCGCGGGAGGGCTGGTATCTGCCGGATACTATACCTCCTGCATTGTCCTGTGGGACAATGACATCGATGCATTACATGAAAAAGTAAGCAGTGTTGAGCAGATCATCAACTCCGCAGGGTTTGTTACCAGGAACGAGTCATTAAATGTCGTTCAGGCATGGTTCGGTACGTTGCCTGGTCATTGTTGGGCCAATATAAGAAGGCCTCTTATCCATTCGCTTAATCTCACTCACCTCATTCCCATCTCTTCAGACTGGGCAGGCCCGGAGAGGAACAAACACTTGAACGGCCCGCCGCTTTTCTATGCAAAGACATCGAGCAATACTCCGTTCAGATATTCAACGCATGTTGGGGATGTGGGACATACGATGATCGTAGGTCCGACAGGTGCCGGCAAATCCGCCTTGTTATCGTTTATGGCCATGCAATTTCAGAGATATAAAAACGCACAGAATTACATATTCGACAAGGACCGTTCCGCCCGGATCACGACCCTGCTTGCGGAAGGAGATCACTACGACCTGGGAGAGAATTCCGCCCTGGCATTCCAGCCTCTGTCCAATATCGATAACGAGAGCGAGAGGTCCTGGGCACTGGAGTGGATCACGGAGATCCTGGCCCAGGAAAACATATTGGTTACGCCAAAGATAAGGAATGAGCTCTGGGAGGCCCTGACAAATCTCTCTACGTCTCCCATGAGACAAAGGACCATCACGGGACTTGTCACCCTGGTGCAGAACAACGAGATCCGGGAGGCGCTCTACCTGTACACCCTTTCAGGGTCATATGGGCATCTCTTAGACGCTGAGAGCGATACGCTCAATTATGGAAGAGTTCAATGTTTCGAGATGAATCACCTTATGGCCTACTTACCTAAGGCAGTTCCGCCGGTGCTGTCCTACCTGTTCCATCGTCTTGACCAAAGGTTCACCGGAGATCCGACACTGCTCCTGCTCGATGAGTCCTGGCTCTTCCTGTCTCATCCGATATTTTCAAACAAGATTCGTGACTGGCTCAAGACGCTTCGTAAAGCCAACGTGGCAGTCGTGTTTTCCACGCAGTCGCTGGCTGATATGGTTCAGAGCCCCATTTTCAGCACCTTGAACGAGTCGTGTCCCACAAGGATATTCCTGCCGAACCGCAAGGCATTTGAGCCCGAGATATGTGAGCAGTACAAGCGTTTCGGGCTGAATCACCGCCAGATCGAGATCATAGCCACCTCCATGCCCAAGAGGCAGTATTACTGCCAGTCCGACGCAGGAAACAGACTGTTCGATCTGGAGCTTGATCCTCTTTCACTCGCGATATGTGCTTCAAGCTCTAAGGAGGACCACAGGCTTATGGATGATTTGCTGGAAGAAGGGAAAGAAGACCTTTTGAACAGATGGCTGGACCTAAAAATGGGGACAAAGGAGGGGAAGCAATGCGCAAGCGCCGCTTCATAAGGAGCTTTGTAATTATTTCGATTCTCACCGTATCCATTACTGCTGCATCATACAGCTTCGACACGGTATACGACCCGTGGAACTGGGCGGAAAACTTCTATGAAGCCTATCAGGCGGTTCAGCAAAACGAGAAGTTGCTCCAGCAGTTAAAAAACCAGGTCACCATGATCAATAATGAATATCAGAATCTTAGGGCTCTCCAGGCGAACATTGGGAATACTCCTATGCAGACTGCCCAGGAAATCGATGCCACGTTAGGCAAGATACAAGGCGTCGGGTATTCCATCCAAACTCTCGATAGGAGCTATCAGGACCTCTACCAGCAGTTCGGAAAAGAGATACAGGGGTCTTCCCCCAGCGACATACAGGCCAAGAGACTGTCTCAGATTGTAGCAACGGCAAATGCAAACATCAATGCCATGAGGGTCCAGGCCCAGGCTGTGGAGGGGATCAACGATGACCTCATTGCTACTGATCGAGTCCTGATGGGTTCAAGGCATGCCTCTGGCAATCTCGATGCACAACAATACGGCAATGAGCTCGCTGCCATGCAGATCAAACAGCAGATCAAAACCCAGCAGCTCCTGGCTGTACAGAACCGGCTTGATTCTACAAGACTGGCTGAGCAGCAGGCAAAGGATTACGCCATGGAGCAGGACTACAAATACCGTATGAGGAATTGGGGTACAAAGAAATCTACCGCGGTCCCCCCAAGAGACTTTCCTTGAATACAGTAGATAATGCAAGGAGGTACACGATGATCAGGAAAGCAATCGCGTGTGGAGTCATCTTATTGTTGCTTGCGGGGTGTGGCTGTTCTGACAGTTCCAAAAAAGATCCTATGAGAAATTGGGGGACAAAAAAATCGACAGCTGTTCCTCCTAAGGATTTTCCTTGAGATACGAAAAATACAAACGGAATGACAGAAGGGATAATCGATAATCATGGATACAGGCATATTGACAACAGTACTGAACCAGATAGCCGGACGACTGTCGCTTGGCTATGCAAGGCTTCTTCCGGATGCGCTTATCCTGATGCGTTACCTGGTTGCTTTTGAGATGGTAGTTCTAGGTGTTTTTTGGGCATTGGGAAAAAGTGATATCACAATCACAGCAATCAAGAAAATCACGGCTGTGGGTTTATTTCTCTGGATTATAACAGGGATGAAATCCTTATCTCATGCCCTTATCAGCTCCTTTGCTCAGGCCGGGCTTGTGGCCGGGGGAAGTGTTTTAACAGTAGCTAATCTATTTGATCCATCAGCCATAATAGACATGGGGTTCAAAACCACAAAACCCATCTTTGACAATATTGGCGGGTTCACCAATATCGCCCTTCACCCTGTGAATTCTGCTTTACAATTCATCACAGGACTGATGGGCCTTTTTGCTTATTTCCTTATCGCCTGGAATCTGTTTGTTGTAATCATTGAGTTCTATCTCTTCACGGTCTGTGCCGTAATTCTAATCCCGTTTGCTGTGTTCAAGCCGACTTCATGGCTGGCAGAAAAGGCTATCGGGGGGACATTCACTATTGGGGTAAAACTGATGGTTCTGGCCCTCATCGTCAGTATTGCTTACGACATCATAGGGAGTTTGGATCTAACACCTGTCGCAGATGATAATTATGCTCTTTACTGCGGGATTTCTATAGTTTGCGTCATTTCATATCTTTGTTGGAGTGCCCCTAACTTTGCAGCCGGGATGATATCAGGAGGCCCGAATTTGTCAGGATCGCACATGCTTGCAGGGGCCGCCGCCGTAGGGTTCGCAGGAGCATCCGCTATTAAGGGAAGTGTCAAAACCGTTAAAGAAGCCGCGGGAAAAGATAAGAAGAAAAGTTCATGAGTGCAAGCGAACTGCAACTAATAGAAGGGGCAGGGGGGGTATAAACAACATGGATAAGTTGGCAATCGTTAAGAAGCTGAAGTTTGCACCGGAAGGTGAACCTGAAACCCCTTACCAGAGGGCGAGACAGGAGTTCGATGATTTCATCGGTGCGGCCAGAGTCCAGGCGGCTAACTGGAGACTTATCGCCTTCGGGGAGCTCGCTGTCATAATCGTTTTATTGGTTGGCTTCATATTTTTAGCCTTAAATTCCTCTGTAGTGCCCTATATCGTCGAGGTCAATGAACATGGGTCCGTCAACCTAGTCGGCAAGGCCGACAAGCTATACAGGCCAAATGAAGCGGCAACAGAGTATTTCCTGAGTCAGTTCGTGACACAGATACGGTCCATCCCGACGGATGCGATTATTATGAGGCACAACTATCTATCCTCATATAATTTTCTGACCCCCAAAGGATCGAACACTCTCAATGCATACGCAAAGGAATGGGACCCGTTCAAACAGCTTGGAAAGAGGGCTGTGTCAGTGGAAGTGTCAAGTGCTGTCAAGATGAGCGAGAACAGTTACCAGGTGAACTGGTATGAGCAGGACTTCGAGAGCAACGGCACACCTTCGACCAGGCAGGCTTATACGGGCATATTCAACCTGGTCTTTCATACGCCGAAGGACGAGAAGCTCCTTCGTACCAATCCGCTCGGTATCTTCGTAGATTTCTTCAACATATCAAAGGTGAATTAGGGGAGGGGAGTAAAGTCATGAAGAAGTGTATCATCACCGTACTCATAAGCTTTTTAGTATTATCTGGATGTGCCCAGAATCAGAAGATCGTTGCTGCCCAGCAAGTGAAAGCTCCCTCACAGAAAGGTCCGGCTTTTGATATCCCGGTACCCGACCCTGTGCCTCAGGCCAAATACAAGAAAGTGGCAAGCCCTCAGCTGAAGAAAAAGGAGACGATAGCCTCCAGGAAGAAGAATCAGGATCCTGCCAAAGTGATAGAGGAGGCGAACAGGGAGGCGGCACAGAAGCCCACGGAGGACCGTTATATCAATGCCGTGACCATTTATGATTACATGGAAGGGGCCTTGTATGAGATCTATAGCGCTCCGTTCCACGTGACAGACATCATGCTCCAGCCAGGAGAAACGCTTACCAGCCCTCCCGCTGCAGGTGATACCGCCAGGTGGTCTCTGGATGTGACGACAAGCGGAACCGGGAAAGATCAGAGGGTGCACATTTTTCTGAAGCCCCACCTGCCAAGCCTCCGCACAAATATCGCCGTATCGACTGACAAGCACATCTATCACCTGGAGTGTCAGAGCTTCAATGAGACGTACCAGGCGGGCGTGTCATGGTACTACCCCAAGGACGAGCTTGCGAACCTTACGAACAGGATCAAGGCAACAAACGATACCAAGATGGATATCATTGCAAACCTCAAAGTCTCGGATCTCAACTTCAACTACACCATCAAGGGCAGTGCATCATGGAAACCCTTAAGGGCCTTCGATGACGGCAAGAAGGTATTCATACAGTTCCCGTCCGACATCGAACAGGGGGAACTCCCGCCGCTGTTCATCGTGACCAGGGAGAGTGATTCCCAGCTGGTGAACTACCGTTACCAGAAGCATTACTACATCGTGGACCGGCTCTTCGACAAAGCCTTGCTGCAGCTCGGCACCTCAAGTCCGGAAAAGGTATACATCAACCGCAACAAGGCTGACGAATACAGCCTGGGCGGCTTTTGATCAGGAGACCTTTGTGAATTGATATCAACATGGCGTGGAGGATGAGAACATGCTGGAGAAAATAAAACTGAAACCGGAAGGCATACGTAAGATAAATAAAAAGATGGTGGTAGGTCTCCTCTGTGGCTTGTTTTTCATCGCTATGGTCCTGTTCGGAATCGGCCTTGGACCAAAAAAGGTTACAGCCCAGGCAATGCAGGCTACCACGAATCCGGAAGTAGCAATTGCGAGCCAGGATAAAGTGAACCTGGAATCTTTTGATAAACTGCCCAAAACCTATGGTGAGCAGCTGAGAGGGAGTAGGGTGGGTGACCAGACTCAGAACAACCAGCCGTCCTCTTACATGGACCCGAATATGCCCGGCATGAACAATGGGCAACCAGGTGCGCAGCAGCCCTATCAGTATGGTTATAATGCCGGTGATTCGCGATATGGCAGGACTCAGCCATATGACCCGTACAATCAGTCTACCCAAGGGGGAGGAGGAACGCAAGACTCGAAGAAACAGGCGCTTGACGAGGCACGCAAGTCGAAGATCTTTTTTTCTGAGACGAACTCTCCTGCAAAGATGCCTCAGGCCACCCCTGCAACCGCTATGTCTCAAATGCCGAACATGCCCCAAATGCCTCCGGGTATGATGCTGGCACAGGCCCCTTCCGGCCAGGAACCTTACACAGACCAAGCCCGGAAGAGAGCCTTTCTCGATGAGTCCAAGAAATCGGATGAGGCCATATACCTGGAGCACCAGATCCAGGAGCCTGCATCACCCTATCAGGTCATGGCCGGCACCGTGCTGCCGGCTGTCTTGATCACCGGCATAAACTCCGATCTACCCGGGCAGATCATCGCCCAGCTTCGGGAGAACGTCTATGACTCGGTATCGGGGCGATATCTTCTGGTCCCACAGGGAACCAAGCTGATCGGGACCTACGATAATCAGATCTCCTGGGGGCAGGACAGGGTCATGCAGGTTTGGACCAGGATGATATTCCCGGACGGGTCATCCATCCTCTTGAACGGCATGCAGGGGACCGACCTTTCCGGGTATGCCGGAGCAAATGACAAAGTGAATTATCACTATGGAAGGATTGGAGGAGCTGTCCTTCTGAGTACGTTCTTAAGCGTCGGAGCCCGGCAGGCTGGTGGCAATAACTCTGAAGGCAACTATCCCACTACGAGACAGCAGATGGCAGGAGATGCGGCGAGCGGAGTCAACCAGGCCGGGCAGAAGCTCCTTGATCGTGAGCTCAATGTCGCTCCCACCATCGAAATCAGACCGGGATACAAATTCAATGTGATGGTGAACCGCGATATGATCCTGAGGCCGTATTCGCTTCAATGAGTGCCTGGATGTGGAGAAAAAAGCCAGAGCTGAAGGGCCTGATTCATGCACTCATAATAGTAATCGGATTTATGATTGCGTGTAAGGCCCTGAGCTACAAGATCATGTTCCAGATAACGCCGAGCCTCCCTAAGGGGATCTATTGGATCAACCAGCCTGACAGGATTGATGCCGGGATGCTCTGCGTCTTCGATGTACCTCATAATGTTTATGGCCTGATAAAATCCAGAGGATGGTTACCGGAACACTTAAGGTTCTATCTTATGAAGCCGGTGGTCGCAAAACAGGGGGATGTCGTAGAGGTCTCAGCGGCAGGGCTCTCCATAAACGGAAAGTACTTTGGACCGGTGAAGCAGTATGATTCGCAGGGGCTCCCGCTACCCAGGTTGTACCAGAAATACGTTCTGGGGCAGGGGGAGTTTTTCTTTGCCAGCACATACGGCAACAGCTTCGACAGCAGGTATTTCGGGAAAATCAGAAAAGAGGATATCAGATGGGTGGCAAGGCCCCTGGTTGTTTTCGGAACGATATAAGCCTTTCACGGAGAGAAATAGAACACAATGGAAAGACATCAGGTACAAAGCCAGAGTTATGAAGGGTTCGAGACATGGTGGAACCAGCTCCGCATGTCCGTCCAGATGCATACCAAGATAATAGCCATTCTCTTTTGCTTTCATGTGCTGATATTCTTCCTCGCCTGTTATTACAAATTTGATAAGTCCTCTATCCATACCGCCTCGCAATGGCTCATGGCGTATGTCATGTGGCCCACGGCGAAAATGAAATTCACCAACCCCAACGGCACGGTTGCATATGCCGCGGCCCAACAGATCGCGGCATGTGCTCCTTTACGAGACTATTCTATTGGAGTGCTCTACAAAATGCGGAACATCTTCTTCTGGAGTGCCGCAGTATATATTTTTTACATCCCGATCTGGATGTACTTCCATGACAAGGCAAAGGATCAGTCCGACCGGAAACATGTTCGGGGGGCGAGACTCAGCACGGTAAAAGAATTTGACTCTCTGGTGAAGAAGAGGGGAGAGGAGCCCGGCCTTCATATCGGCAGCGTCCGTATGCCCAAGTCTTTAGAGCCACGGCACACGTTCATCATCGGGGGCCCGGGGGCAGGGAAAACAAATTGTGAAGCTCAGATCATAGAAGACTTGAAGGAACGGAATGCACAAGCAATCGTATATGATTTCAAAGGGGATTACTTAAGACGTTTCTATGACCCGGATAAGGACATCATCTTCAATCCACTTGATGCAAGGTCCGTGGGCTGGAATCTCTTCAACGAGATCGAGACCTCCATGGATATAGATGCCATGGCCGCGTCCCTTATCCCCCATTCGATCTCGCAGCATGACACGTTCTTCCCTGATGCTGCCCGGGACGTATTCGCGGGAATTCTGTACTACTTGTACCATCTGAACATGAGGAGCAACAGTGACATATGGGATATGGTCACATCAGACGCCAGCCAGATCCTTCAATACCTGCGCAGCATACCGGAGGGTAGGGGGGCTGCCAAACATATTGAGCTGCCCGGTTCTACACAGTCGCAAGGTGTTTTCGGCACCTTGATGGAATACGCGAAGGCCCTCAAATATATGGCGCAAACCGATGGCCCGTTCAGGATCAAGGACTGGCTGCATAGCGGGGAAGGGATGATCTTTGTCACGAATTATTCCATCATCCAGGAGGCCTTGAGGCCCATCCTCTCCCTGTTTGTGGATCTGCTTGGGAGGCAGGTGCTGTCTCTGTCAGAATCAACGGACAGAAGGATCTTTTTCCTGCTCGATGAGTTCGGGACTCTGCAGAGGCTCCCAACGATCGTAAAGCTTCTGACCATGGCCAGGAGCAAGGGAGGATGTGTCTTTATCGGCATCCAGGACTATGGCCAGATCGACCAGACATATTCGAGCAATCACCGGCAGAGCATTATCAATGCCTGCGGGAACAAGATCATCTTCAACGTGGATGATCCGACCTCGGCTAAGATCAGCTCCGAGATCCTCAGCGAGACGGAATATGTGGAGATGAACAAGACCCGGTCCATGGGAGTGAACGACAACAGGGACGGGACCACCCTTGCGGAACGCACCAGGAAAGAAAGTCTCTTCCTCCCGGCAGAGATCATGAAGCTGCCTGATCTTACGGCCATTGTCAGATTCAAGACCTATGATCCCCTGATAACCAAGTTCGAGTACAGGGATTATCCGGATAAGACAGAGGGATTTGTTCTGCGAAAAGATCTTCTTCTGAAATCCAAGCTGACTGAGCCTTCACCTGATATCGCAGATGAGGACGTATCACCGGTTGTGTCATAAAAGGAGCTGGTTACATGGACTACAGGAAACGTGAACAGGAAATGAACAGCAGGGTTTATGACATGCTGACGAGCTCCTTCGGCCTAACCATTCAGGAATTGATGCGTGACAAGGATGTGATCGAGATCATGCTCAACCCTGACGGGTGTCTGTGGGTTGATAGGTTGAGCACAGGACGATCCTATACAGGGCAGGATATGAGCGTTGCCGATGCAGAAAGAATTATCCGGATTGTCAGCTCAAAGACAAATACCATTTGCAACGCTGAAAACCCGATTCTCTCCGCCGAGCTCCCGGGATCCGGAGAGCGGTTCCAGGGGATGCTCCCGCCAGTTGTGGAAAGACCCACAATCACAATTCGGAAAAAGGCCCTCATGGTCTATACACTGGAAGATTATGTTAACCAGGGGATCATGACCATCAAAGCAGCTGACTTCTTGAGAGATGCTGTCCGGGAGAAATTGAACATCCTGGTTGTCGGAGGGACTGGCTCCGGAAAAACGACCCTTTCCAATGCGATCCTGGCTGAGATTGCTCTATATGAAGATCGGATTGTGCTCATCGAGGACACGCTCGAACTTCAATGCGAGGTTAAGGATTGCGTCTCGTTAAGGACCTGTGATGCTGCGGATATCACATCCTTGCTCAAGGCAACCATGCGTTTGCGGCCTGACAGGATCATTGTTGGAGAGGTGCGGGGAGGGGAGGCCCTGGGCCTCCTGAAGGCATGGAATACCGGCCATCCTGGCGGGTTATGCACTATTCACGCGAATGGTCCGAGGGAAGGGCTCATCCGGATTGAGCAACTCGTCCAGGAGGTTGTGCCAGGAGTGCCGCGAAGCCTTATTGCCGCCACGGTCAATGTCCTTGTGTACATCAAGAGGGAAGGGCGGAGTAGGAAGGTTGAGAGCATTGCCATGGTTGAGGGTTGCAGGGATGATGATTATGTGTTGAGATTTCTGGAGGGGTAAGTGGAAAGGCGAGAAGGTGTCGTATCTGCTGCTCAGAGAAAGCTATTCAAGGTTGGCGACTGCTTTGTAAAGGTGCTCTCAGGAGAACCTCCTGTTGTGAATGATGGGGACCATGTGGCTGTGGCAGGGTATCTACGGCATGGGTTTATAACCCCATATGCGTGTCACAATATTACGAAGCAGATCATTTGGCACCAATCCTATAGTCTTCATTTTATGGCCGGCATCCTTGTGCTGCTATGCGGGGTTTTTGTGTTATCGGGTTCCTCGATTTGGCTGATAGTGCTCGGGTGCATAGTGAGTCTGATTGGCATGGTGATGATCGCCAAAGGGATTGTTATTCTCCGGGCAATAAGGTATGTATCGACTCCTCAAACATGACAAAGAGGTTGCCGTGATCGCACTAAAATCTTCTACAAGTGATGGATCTTCATTTCGCGTTTATGATGATGAAAAACTCTTGGGCTATATCCGAAAGCAGAGGGGTTTGACCGGAGATAAATATCTGGCATCAATTGACAGAAATGGAGAAGAGGAGAGCAACAAGAAAGATTTTGATAGTCCTGACGATGCCCTACAGTGGATTGAGAAACAAATATAAGCCCTCATACTTATACTATTTCGATATTTTGTAGATCATAAGTAAGGCACCTCTGATTATAAAGAATTCTCGCTGATATATCCAATCTGATAACAATGAAGAGTGCTTATAGAAATCTATGGATTGGTTATCCATTGATCGGGATTAGATCTCCATCAGCAATCTGCATTCCTTCTCAACCATCAATACCTCAAGATCTGTATTGTTATGATGGTGTCATTTTTCGAAAGATCATGGAATTATCTAAACACAAGAACAAGACGGTCAATTCTGTCAATCACTATAGGAGATTATTACTCTTATATATAGAAGCAGTCATCTTATCAGTAAATTGATAGATGCTTGTTTATAACAATTACATACTCATCAAATTCTTCGCTATTCAAAGATAAGAAGTGTTTGGTGGAATGTTTATGATCTTTTATAAATTCATTCAAACTATTCAAACATTCCCCTTTTATAATCTTTAGAAATAATATAGTAATAATATAGAGAGCTTAATATATAATGAGTGATGTGAAGACATTTTTACGTTGGGCAGGAAGTAAGAAGAGGCTCCTATCAAAAATACGCCCCTACTGGGGTGATGGTTTCACTCGGTATATTGAACCATTCATGGGTTCAGCGTCACTATTCTTTGCGATAGAGCCATCTAAAGCAGTTCTGTCTGACATAAACACAGCCCTTGTCGAAACGTTTTGTGCGGTGCGGGATCACCCTCGTGCTATATATAACCGATTAATGCGCCTGCCGTTGGGAGAAGAAGCTTATTATCGAATTCGTAAAGTAGAACCTTCGAGACTGCTTCCCATTGACCGAGCCGCACGTTTCATCTACCTGAACCGGTTTTGCTTTAACGGCCTTTACCGCACTAATTTGAAAGGGGATTTCAATGTTCCGTATGCCGCCTCAAAGACTGGCCAGTTACCTACACAAGACGACCTATACAAATCAGCAAAAGCCCTATCTTGCGCTTATATAAGTGCAAGAGATTTTGAGGAAACAATTCATGATGTTCAGCCAGGCGATTTCATCTACTTAGATCCTCCATTTGCTGTCAAGAATCGAAGAATCTTTCGCCAGTACGGACCGGATTCTTTTGGAACGGAAGATCTTGCCCGACTCTCTTCAGCACTTAGTGATATTGATCGTTGCGGTGCGACATTCCTCGTGAGCTACGCTATCTGTCGAGAGGCCATGGAAGCATTTAAGGGATGGCATATTCGACGAGCACAAACACAACGTAGTGTCGCAGGCTTCTCAAGACATCGAAGAAAAGCCATTGAACTACTCGTCTCAAACCGCGAATTACCGGAATAATAACAATATATTCAAATATTCAAACAGGGGCCACAATGATTAAACTTGCAATAATGAGTGATCTTCATGTGGGACTGGCAGCTCGGTCAAAAGATCTCTGCCCTAAGCCATCTAATACACAAAAGAACCGCCTCGCTAGATACAACAGAAAAATTGAAGATGCTTTTAAGCATAATTTTATCAAATTCGTTAAGGACAAGAATAACGAGATCTCTGCAGACTACCTTGTTCTTCCCGGAGATATTACCAGTGAAGCGAAACCGCCAGAAGTTCAACTCGCTTCAGAATTTATACTACAGGCAGCCGATGCTCTTGGTGTGGCACCCCATAAGATTGTTTTTGCTCCCGGAAATCACGACGTGGACTGGTCTGTGATCGATCCAAGTGATAATACAGGAGTGAGGTGGAGACAAAGATATACTCCAATAGGTGATGAAGGCTTTCATTTTAAGAAACTTGTGGACAAAGGAGAAGGTGACGTTTTCTCAACCCCGTATTTTGTAGCATGGAACTTTGATGATCTCCTTGTCGTTAGCTACAACTCGGCCAGCCATGATTCTCCCATTCACAAAGATGCTGCACATCATGGTCTTGCAGACCCTGATCATATTAAAAAGCTCCGTGATTACCTCACGGGTATAGGAACTGCGGATACTAGATTTCGTATTTTCATTGTTCACCATCACGTACATGATTTCAGCATGCCTATACCCCGCGACCCCGATTTCAGCCTAATGACAAATGCTGAAAGCCTGCTGACTCTTCTTCATGAGAGTTGTTTTGACATGCTCATACATGGTCACAGGCATCATCCACGTTTCGAAACTCACAGCACTCAAACTTATCCTCATCTCCCAATCCTTTGTTCCGGCAGTTTCTCTGTCGAGATCGACACCCGATGGACGGGAACTATAGATAATCAGTTTCATTTAGTAACAATAAATGAGAGATCAGGGTGCGAGAACCAAATCACAGGTAAGATAACAAGTTGGGCATATAATCACTCCAGAAAATGGTTTCCGAGTGAAGAATCAACAAGTGGCATTCACCACATTATTCCTTTTGGAAGCTATGTAATGCCTCATGAACTTGATGCACGTCTCGAGCCCTTCATTAGACATTGGCTGACTAATCATGAATATATACTATGGAGGCATATTGTTGAAAATTTCCCAGAATTGGAACACCTCCCTCTTAGCAGTGCAATTGCGGCATTTGATAGGATAGCAAGTCTTTTTAATAGGAAGAGCATGCATAAAACCTTAAATGATCTTATTCTATACTAGGAGAGTCAAGCTATGGGAAACGAACTACCAAAACATAGACGAAACCTCTTCGAAATCGAGAATGCACGGAATCTATCTAGGCAAGAATTAGTTGATACTTTCATACCCACACAATCGTTTTGGCGCCTTCTATCAGCAAAACATCATGTGGTTTTTGGGGCTCGTGGCCAAGGCAAAACAGCGTTGGCAAAAATGTTGTCCCATGACCATCTCGCCTTAATGGCACAGAGACGAGATGAACCACGCGCTCGATCAGCTGTTATCAATCAGGAATTTATCGGGATCTACCTTCCTACACGTCTAGAATGGGTTGGGGGCTTGAAAAATAAGCCTTGGTTGAACGAGAGGGAACAAGAAGAATTCTTCCAGTGGCATCTCAATATAGCCAGTTGTATAGCTTTTACTCCAATAGCAAGGAGCTGTATTAATACTTATATTGAGGGAAAAGCAAAGCAAGCGGAAGCCGAAAGAGAATTATCGCTACAACTATCTAGAGATTGGATAAATAGACAGGAAAACAAATTCGATGACCTTCTGCAACTTCGACGCCATTTGGAGTATACTGACTATCAAAAGCATATTCAGATCCTGCACAAACGAGCGACAAACCAAATCACTGAAGGTGATATATCAGAGGGAATTGCTTTTGCTACTGACCTCTTTTCTCCTTTGAGACAAGGAATACGGCGACTTTCACATCTTCTTTCAATAAACACTAATTGCTCATGGCTTCTCTGCATTGATGAAGCAGAGTTCCTTGATAAGATTTATCAACGTATAATAAATTCACACATGCGTGCCTACCCAGATAACTTATTCATTAAAATGACAACCATGCCATACTGCCATTATACGCTTGCAACAAATATTGGACCGGACTTGGTAAATGGACAAGACTTTGAATATTTGAATATGTACTCAGACCGGGTTTTTGAAGCCCGTGCTGATGGAGAAAATGAAACAATTGGGACGCTATTTGGTAGGACTCTCTTCAATAAACTTATCGATGCCTCTGATATCCAATTTCTAGATTCATATCATAGGGAGCCACCGAATATTATGGATGTTTTAGGCGAGAGCAAAATACTCGATCCACATCGCGAAAACTGGGGTGTTGAATCTGAAAATATGAAATTACTAGAAAAGTATGCATCACAAGAGACTGTTGCTCGTGCGAATAAGTTGGCCGGAACTAGTAGATTCCGTGATGAGATAAGTAGGAAAATACATGGTGCATTGTTGCTCCGCAAAGAGGTTGACGAATGGAGAGGAAACAAAGCGTTAAAGGTATATTCTGGAGCAAGGATGGCCATTCGTTGCGCAGATGGCAACCCAAGATACTTAATCAGGATATTTAATGCACTTCTTATGATTCGTACTAAGAAACAAAAGGCCCTTATGGCTAAAGGGCTCAAAGTGAACAAAATTTCAGCAATGGATCAAACTCGTGCCATACGTACATTATCTTCTAATACATTGAACCAAGTGAGCGGGTTTGTTGATATCGGACCTGAATTATACTCGTTTATCTGCATGCTTGGTGAGTATATGAAAGATTCTCTCTATGAGAAACCGCTAACTACTGATCAAATAACCTCGGTAATAATTGATGATACTTTGTCGGAAAAAGAGTTGGAACTCATACACGCCGCAGTAGGTAATGGTCTCTTACATCCGAACGTTAATAGTTCGAATCCAGACGAAATGCCTTTGCGAGAAGGAACGTATCGTCTGACCTATACTCTCGCACCTCATTTTCTTCTTTTGCCAAGACGTGGGAAAGCAGCAACACTCTCAACAATCAAAAAGTTCAACAATATGGTACGAAAAAAGAAATATCCATTAAAGAGTATTGAGCATGATCAACTTTCCTTGTTCGATGTAGGAGATAAATAATGAGATCTATCCAAGTGATCGATACTGATTTTGATTCAGTGTGCGAGGAACGATACGATGTCTCATTGTTCTCCAGCGGATATGAATCGAGATGTATTCATATACCCCATTTCATCAATCCCTGTACAGTTACTAACCCGCTTGTTTTAGGTTTCATGGAGGAACCACATTCAGGAAAAAGAGATGATAATGATAAGTTTTATCGAGAACAATGGAATCTTGACCCCCTTCCATTGAGCAGAGATGACGAGAAGCCAATCTATGAGCATCTTTACAAACACACACGTTTACATCAAGTTAAACGTCCCATTAAGATCCTTATGGACTATTCATCCATGTCACGCCTCTGGTATGCTGCGGTTCTGAACTGGGCTCGTTTGGGAACCTGCCCCAAGGATATAATTATTGATTTCATATACTCAATGGGCAGATATGAGGAGGATGAGAATCAGCCTATGGTTATCCGTGGAGACATGCCTTCCATACCTGGATGTGAAGGTCGTGCTTATCGTTTACGAGAGTCAGTTGCAGTCTTTGGGCTTGGATCTCATGGGATGACCGCTCTTAGTGTTCTTGATCGGCTTGAGGCAGACACTGTATATACCTTTCTGGCTATAGGTGGATCATCGGAACATATAGAGAAGATAAGAAATAACAACAAAGAACTTATAAATAGCCATAAAACAAAAGGTAATCTCGAATTACCCTTGGCAAGCGTAGAGAACTGTTACCGCCATCTCGCGGAGACCATTGCACCCCATCGGCCTGACGGAGAAATAACGCTTGTACCAATGGGACCCAAACCGCATATTCTAGCCTCAATCCTTGTTGCAATGCGTTTTCAGGAAGTCGCTTGTCTTCGAGTCAGCGGCGCGCCTGCCCCACAAGATGTAAATCCTACAGGTGACATTGTGGCAACACGTGTAATTGTGAGAGGGGAACCTTAATAAGTTCAAGTTCATAGAATATTTCAGGTGTTATTAGCTCATTGAACTGAAAGACAGATTACAATAAGATCCCGCATAAATATAAGTACATATATCTGCAATTGATGATCGCTTTCAAGATGACTTGAAAAGTATAGGTTGTCGGAATATATCTGTGCTTTTAGGGCATTATGTATGGTCTATAGATAATGGCACGTAATGTTATTATTTTGGCATTTGAAAATTAAGAAATTATTGGTCTCCTGCTATCGAATGCACCAGCCCATCAAAATACGGAATGGGCATTATCTACCAGAATAGTGCCTATTGATCTATATCAGTTTATCCTGCTTAGAAACCCAACCTTGCAAGACCCTGGTTATGGTTTGTATATCCTCTGAGATGAGGCTCTCCTGCTGCTTTGAGAGGTATGTTGTGAGATACTTTATATTGACCACAGTGATTCCTTTAACCGGCATACGAACTATTACAAATGCCCGAGTAAAACAGAGGATTGGCTTTACTGCCCATTCCCTTGAAGTCTGCCTCTTAAGAAAATCTCTGAGTTGATAGGTTTGGCTCCATGTCTGGTTCAAGAAATTCTTAGGAGGTTGAACACCATCCAATAAGAGGGTATCACCTTGGGCATCAATTTTTCCTTTATGGCTCTTTGTTTCCACAAGAAAGATCCCACCTGGACCTACCGCAACATGATCTATGTTAAAGCCATCGAATGCAATGTCATGAAAAACATGATAGCCCTCCGGAAGATTCATGAGCCTTTCAGCAACCACTTCTTCAGCACAGGCACCACGATCAGCATCTTTTGCTCTCTTCTTTATGTAAAGACCTTTCTTTTCTATGTGATCTGCAACCAGTTTGATAACAACGGCAAGGATTATAGCGGCAGGAAACCCAAGTTTGACCACGGTATTAAGGTTGGAGAGTAATAGAAGACCTATAATAAAGAGCAAAGCCGCGTAGATTGTCACCTTCTTATAACGCTGCTGAGCCATTTCACGAGCGTTTTTTCCGGCTGTTCCGTGACTGTTCATCATGCTCTATCCCTGCTTATAAGTTAAGGTTCACCATAAAGGCAGATACATTATATCGGCATATAAAAAAATCAGGTCAATTACTGACCTGATAAAGAGGAGGTTCTATGGAGATGAATCTTGAAGAACCTATATTCCTCATCGACGTGAATCGGTTTCGCAGTGCCCGGTTATTATCACTCAAGTTCTTTAGTTTTCACAATCCCAGTGAGCCCAGAATTCAAACGTGAGGGTATAGGGAAGCATCCTCGCGACACAGCATGAAAGCACGTCCACATGTGATTGATTGTTTGGATGCCCCCCTGCGATCAATTTAATGCAATGCAATGGTTATAGGATAATGAGCGGGAGGGGAAAGTCAAATGAGTAATGGTTATGGTTGCGGATATTCAGTATAGGGGAAGCGCAGCAGGAAGCACGGGATCTTCAGGAGGGGTCAACCAGAAACTACCTCAAGTAATATTTAATTATTCAACCAGTCATAATCTGGTTTTCAGTAAGCCTTAACGATGGGCAATTCTGCCCATGAAGTGGTAAACCTTGCAGATTTTCTTGTTTGCCTCATCCACCAGGGCCTCGTGAATCCAGAGGCAGCATGAATAAGTGTTCCTCTTCCCCATCGTCGATTGACTTCATCCATGGTCTTCATAAGGGCTAATTCTCTTTCTCCCTCTCGTGAAGAATGGAACAGGTTCATTTGTACCTGGCCACGCTGTACGATGCCTGAGAGCATGACTCCAACCTTCCGATAGGCAGGACCCTTGTGATAGACACGTTTCAAGAGAGCCTTGGAGTAACGGATAAGATCAGGGGTGTAGGCTGTTGCCACAGGTATGGCCGTAGAACAGATACGGGTTTTGGGGTGCCCATCATTGAACGGGAATTCCATGAGTATTACCTGGATAAATGATGCCGCTGAGTTCTGTTCACGAAGCTTTTCCGCTGCCCTGGCAATATATGCTGCTGCAGCCTCCTTGAGTTCATCAAGACTATATACCTTGCGCCCGAAGGATCTGGAACACATGATGGATTTCTTTGGCTGCACTGCTTCATCAAGAGGAATGCAAGATGTACCTCTCAACTCCATAACCGTACGCAGTCCAACAATGGTCATGTGTTTTTTCACCCATTCATCTGGTGTATTTCTCAGATCCAAAGCTGTTAGGATTCCATGACGTCTGAGGAGTTTTGCATATTGCCAGCCGATGCCCCAGATGTCTCCCACTTCGATATCGGCCAGGGATTCTTCAATCCGGTTTGAGATATCGAACACCCCTTCATGCTTAGGCACTTTCTTAGCGATCTTTCCCGCTATTTTAGCCAGGGTTTTTGATGGACCTATACCTACTGACACAGGTATGTGAGTGCTTATCTTTACGGTTTCCCTTATGGTCGTCCCATATTTGGTGAGGTCACCAGGTATGCCATCAAGATCCAGGAAGGCTTCATCTATGCTGTATATCTCCATGTCCGGAGAGAATGTTGAGAGTATCTCCATGACCCGGCGTGACATGTCACCATACAAAGGGAAATTCGATGAGAAGACATACACCTTGTGCTTAGTTATGAGATTCTGGCACTGATGAATGGGCTCGCCCATCTTGATGCCGAGACCCTTGGCTTCGTTGGACCTGGCAATGATACATCCGTCATTATTACTGAGCACTACAACCGGCTTATTCTCAAGGTTAGGGCAGAAAATACGCTCACAGGAGGCGTAGAAGTTGTTACAGTCAATGAGGGCAACTCTGTTCATGCTTACTTTGTCTTACGGAATATATGCAGTCCGCTCGTAACCACACCCCTTACTTCAAGGTCCATATTGTCCGTGATTTCGATAGGCGGGTATTTAGGATTCCCTGCAAGCAAGAAGCACTTCTTGTTATCAGGCTGACAATGGAACGTCTTGACCACAAACTCTCCATTGATCATAGCAATCACAACATCACCGGACTTAGGTTGGAGTGACCAGTCCACGATGAGGATATCTCCGGATTGAATACCAGCTTCAATCATGGAATCCCCTTCAACCCTTACAAAATACGTAGCTGCAGGATGAGCTATAAGAAACTCGTTCAGATCGAGATGCTTATCAATGTTATCCTCAGCAGGAGAGGGAAACCCAGCTGATATACGTACCTGATATAGAGGCAGCTCAAGCCTGGTCTTTGGTTCATAGTCCCATATCTCAGTGACATGCATTTCATTGGTCCTGGTCATAGGGTAAAGATTCTATCACTCCACCGGATCAGAGTAAAGGATGGGACAGAAGAGAATACAATAGCTGTATGGACTTTTCAAAGGACCCTGATATCTATAGGTGTATCAACAGGAGGTAAAGAAAACCATGTGTGGCAGATTCATCCAGATATCTGATCCCGAGAAGATAAAGGTCAGTATCCCTGACCTGGAGATAGATGATACTGTGCGTGAGAAGTTCAAGCAGCACTATAACATTGCCCCTACTCAGGACATCCTCACAGTGTTGAATACCTATCCTCCCAAACTTACTTTCACCCATTGGGGTCTGGTGCCTTTCTGGGCAAAGGATAAGAATATCGGATACAAGATGATCAATGCCAGAGCTGAAACCCTTATGACAAAGCAATCATTCCGAGAACCACTAAAGAAACGTAGGTGCATAGTCTTCTCTGATGGGTTCTATGAATGGAGTGTGGATAAATCAAAGACACCTTACTTCATTCATATGAGATCCGGAGAGCCGTTTGCTTTTGCCAGCCTATGGGATCATTGGACTGATAAGGAGACTGGTGAGACTATCAACTCAAGCACCATCATCACTACAGAGGCCAATCCACTTATAGTTGGAATCCATAACAGGATGCCAACTATACTTGATCCTGATCATTACCAGGTGTGGCTGTCTCCTGAACCTGTTCCACAACAATTACTGTTGGAATGTCTCCATCCGTATCCACATGAGAAGATGGAAGCATATGAGATCTCAAGGCTAGTAAACAGTCCACGAAATGATTCAGCGGAGATCATTAAGCCAATTTGAGATGTTTAAAAAATGAGGACCGGGGCGAAGCCCCGCCGGCGCTAGGAGAGTAGTGGGGGCTTACGCCCCCTTCAATATTAAGCATACCATGAGCAATACATTTTTTCTCCTTCCTTCCATACTCCGATGCTCCCATGTTTTGAGGGTATGTAATGATGGATATTGTCATCTGAACCCATGTAAACCTGTATTGTCTTGGTTATGGGGTCACCGGTGAAATGGTCAGGATCGGGAATTGTTTGCCCACTCATAGAGCCTGTTGCTTCGACAATCTGGCCTGCTATTGGCCTTAAGGTTACCGACCGAGGGCCTATCTTGACTATCTGATACCAATCAATATTGGTCTGATCATATCCCCATGAGTCATAGACTATCTGATCCACAGTATACGGGTTTACAAACTGCTCCCGTGCCTTCCGATTTCTTTCTATACGGTCGGTCTTTCGTTGGTAGCGAGCATCAGCTTGTCCTTTCACATAATCGATGTACTTTCTAGCTGCAGATTCTACCTCTCCAGTTTTAAAGAAACTAACTGAGGGCCTCCGAGCGTTCTTACGATAAACATATACGGCGATCCCATTCTCTTTCACATGATAGATGATCCTGATGTCCTTGTATGTTTCCTCTTGCCGGTTGTTCTCTTCCATGGTTCCCTCCTTAGATTTATAGCTCCTGGAGATCTTCCCCCAAAAACCATTTTTTTCCTGACCCCCTTCACAAAGCGCTGAGGGGTTAGAAAAAAATAAAAGGATGGTTCTGTTCTATCTTAGAAGGGACTTGTATTTAGGACCCATGGAGCGCTGCAAGCGGAGTGACAACTTCGTTGGCATGACGGTTTTAAGGCAAGCGGAATGGGTGAATGGTCCCCTGGGTCCCTGGGGAACTAGGGGGGTAGGGTAAGGGGGGGGGCGATTTTTCGGGCTTTTGCTGATCCTTAAAGATGTAGTCAATCTATCGGCTATAATATTAAAGGAAGAGAGTGTCCCGAATTGGCTTTACGCTTGCTTTATTAGAGGAAGAGAGAGCTGCGCTTAGCATTCCTGGCGTGGACATTTCATGTCTATTGACGACCGAGAGGAGTTGGTCAATGTAGTCTTCAATGGTTTGACCTTCTTCGATCGATTCATATCGGTAGGTTTCCAGCATATCACCTATCTGATCAGCAATTACCGATCTTATATCATGGATAACGCCAGCTTTTTCATCCTGGAGGGAAATCTTACTAAGATACCTATCTAGTTGTTTCTGAGTGAGTACCCTTTGATCTATCTTATCCAAAACTACCAGATCACGTCCCGCTGGTTCAAGAATGAGGATATCCTTGTATTTTTCTTCCTTCTGTCGGTAGAACTCTGCAAAAAGGTCCTGAGATTTTTTCTTGGATCTAACGGCCTCATTCTTTTGTTTGTATTGTAGTATTGAAGCGTTCATAAGGTAACTCTTTTCAGTCTTCAAAAATGTTCCCCAAAAAAACAATTTTCCTGAACCCCTTCACAAAGCACTGAGGGTTCAGAAAAATGATTAAAAAAAGACTGCGAAGCTACCATTTGCAAAGTCTTGATCATCTGGACACCTGCAGCGCTGCAAGCGGAGTGACAACTATGTTGGCGTGACGATTAGATGGCGAGCGGAAGGGGCAGCAGTGCTACATAGAGATAAAGTTGAAATGTAACATCTGTGGGAGATTTTATGTCGGAGCATATTTATCAGGGGAGAACACAGTATTCGGAAAAATTGAACGCTAAGACTGGCGGTTGGTTAGGGACTATATCCCTTGTTTTGATGTCTGATGTGGAGAACTAATACATCACAGATCAAGGTCTTGCCCAAACTGAAGATTTCTTAACAAAACATCTACTATTTCTTGTCTGATTCAAGCTATTGATTTATCGAAGAAATCAATTATATTAGAAAATCGTCTACCCCAACTTCCGTTTTACTCAGACAACCTACAACACTCGTTCCATGAATTCACCAAGGGGGTGCCTTAAAGCCTCCGCAGCCGCAACAAGCAAGGTCTTCAGAGTACTTCTCCCGCTGTCAACGCCATCGATTGTTTTGAGCAACGCAGGCACAGATATGCTTGGAGAGTAAAACTGAAAACGGTTCTGAGCATGCCTACGCCAGGAACCAGCGAAGCACCGAGCAACGTGTCGATTGAAAAGCACTTGACGGGCGACACTTTTGTCGCTCATAAGCCCTGAAGTCAAAAAAGCTTGAAATTGCAAAGTTTTTTCGGGGGGTAACATACCCTGTAATAATCGGGCTGCAGCTCCACAACGCATGGTCGATGGAGATGCAGTGTCAATGGTGGCTGGTTGAAGTAAATCAGCAGGTAGTGAGGCCCCCTTGAGGAGCAACCGAATATTGTTCGTCAGAACAGCTTCTTCACCGAGGAGTTGGTTACTCACATCGAGCCAGAGCTTCAAGTGAGCTAGCAAATCTGCGCCTGTACAAATAACACCAGCACACAGCAGACCAAACCAGCTTTCAGGAGCAATTGGAAAACTTGATTTGGGTACATCATCTTGATCCAGCAGGGTCAGGCCCTGTTGCATGTTAACTGATAACTCAGCTGTAGCTCTGTCGAAGGCCAAAAGAGTCTCAATGAAACCAGCCCCTGCGCCAGTGGAATAAGCCAATGCGAGTTTTGCTTCAATCGCAAACCATCGAACAACGAAGTACCTTGAAGTCTCCAACACTTCCAATTCCTGAGCAATCCCTGCCGGTTCCTTCTCCAATGTCGAAACTAGGTGCAGAATTTGAGCTCGGGTTATCTCGCTACGAGCGACTTGCCCGGGCTCGATCTTGGAGACTTTCAGATCGGGTGAGCTAGCATATCCTGGCTCAAACTGTGGCTCGATCTGAGTTGTCTTCCACAGGCTATTCTCGATTGTTCTGTAAACCGCAAAAGCTGCTCGTTGCACTGCTTCCCATCGTTCATCATCTTCCACCGCAGCCTCTGCTGGTAATAACAAGACAGCTTCTGCCAATAGCCTTGCCGCGATGGCCTGGTCTCCTGTAAGTGATATTGCTAACGCTGCATCCACCTGAAGTCCGAATTTGGTTAGCGCAAAGGAACCTGGCTGAACGGAATTTGCAGCGTTAAGGAAGATTTGTCCTGCTTTATCCCATTGTTTGAGTCGAGCGGCACTTATGCCAGCTCGTCGATAGGCAAACGGGTCGAGAGTAGTTCTGCTGACGGGGTCATTGGTCAACTGATCCCAGATCTCAAGAACGGATTTATCATCTTGTGCGTGAAAAAGGACGTTGGCTCGCTGCTCCATGAGCACGACCGACGGACCGAATGCCATCTCGGCTTGTTCAAGTACAGAGAGAGCCTCTTCACTTCGTTTAAGGTACTCTGTCAGAATGATTGCTCTGGCTTTCGCAGCTTCTCGGCCAAATCGAGGTGAGGCTCGTCGCTTCGCGTACTCTTCTATACGTTCAAATAGCTCTATCCAGGGATTCCAATCCTTAATTTGTTCATGTGCAGTGGCCCATGCACTATGTACGAATGCACCTAAGCTCTGAACGAGAGGCCATTCCAGCATTGCATCAAATTGCTGCCTAATGTCTTCTGTTGCAACGTTATCCAACCAGTGCAACAATTCGTCGAGGTTGCTCAACTCGCGAATGCTTCGACTGGCATAAAGAAATATTACTTGGGTTATTGTTCCACCTTTGGGCATACCGTCTTCTGCATTGGCATTTTCAAAAAACTGTATACCCAAATTTGAGTGAGCATCTAAAATCTCCCTCGGTAGCGTTGGAATTCCCATGATGGCCTCAAGGCGAAATTTGAGCGGTATCTTGGAATTATCTGTAAAGCTTGCAGAGTGCCACATCATCGCGTGGCTTATGGCCTTGGCCATAGGGTGCTGAATCCGCTCAATGTCATCTTCCCATCGTGCACAGATTTGAGGTAAGCACTCTGTATTCAACGTCAATGCAACCCGAAATTGTAACCCTCTCAGAATCGCCCCGGCCATCGCATCATCCGTGATGGATTGTCCGGTCTCGAGTGCGACAAACGGCAGCCATAGGAGTTGTCGCTCAACTTCACATTTTGCATCTTTACCATCTATTAATTGGAGTCGTATCGCTGTCTGGGCGAGCCGTCGAGGTTCACCTCCAATGTATGCGTGGAAAAGAAGTGCGGCAGCCTCAAATGAGTCAAGTGTGTGTTTGGCTAGGATGGCGTCATGCAGGCAGATGTGTGCCCATTTGCGTTTCTCCGGAGACCAGACATCTATCGCGACTCCGCTGAGTAGCGCCGTAGTTCGAAACCACTGACCTTCGACCAGCTCAAGCCATTTCCCAGTGAGATTGTCGAGGACATCCCCCCCGTTTGTAAGCCCCTCAACGGCCTCAGCCAGTCGAATCGCAATTGATCTGTGCATTAGTATGGAGCATTCAGAAACCATATAGACAAACTCAGCAATAGGGCCAGGCACAGAGTCGCTGAGTAGCTGTCTGGCCATCTGATGAACTGAAGTCACCGCCGATGATTGTGTGACGAGGTCAGTTGCATTAGGTCTTGGCCAGTTGCGAGCAGCAATTTCGGCTAACCGAACCTGGACAAGTTTAGGATGGCCTCTCGTCCACGCCGTAATGAGAGTGCTCCAGTACTTGGCAATCTCATGTGGACAACCGTGTTCGATGCACAAAGTCTCAGTTTCATCGGAACTGAGCTCAGGTACTTCGAGAAGCTCGATGTCGTTGAAATCCTGTACAATGGCCGAGTCGCTAGTTCCCCCTCGTGCGGTAAGAAGGATGCCTCGCCCTGAAGAACAAGCTCGATGCAAGACCAACGCAAGCGAATCTCGATAGACACGGTGAGCCGACGGGCTGATATCCAGGTCATCGATAATAATTAAACTTGGGCAATACCCACTTTCGATTTGGCCTGCTAGTGCGAGAAGCACGCTGTCGACTTGGTCGACCATTCTCTCGGTTAGATTGATCCACCATGCCTCAGGGCACAGAGTTGAAGTAACAAGCTGTGCAGCTGTTGTCTTACCCTTGTAAACTGTACCAGTCAGCAAGACGACCTTGCGATGCTTGACCAAATCCTTCAGACGATGCGTGAGTGCAGGTCTTCTAAGTAGAGGCTCGGGCGGTCTTGGTGACTTCTCAAGCAAGAGATTAAGTAATCCCAATCCAGGCTGTACTTTAAAAATCAAAGCTTGGAGCTGATCCACCGCCACCGGTAGGTATATAGTGCTTGCTGTTTCGACCTGGCGAAGCAAATCGCCTCGGGTCAGATACCTTCTTGCAAGCGAGGGCTCCACAATAATCTCCCAGAAGCGGGACTCGAGATACTTTCGCACGGTTGGAATTAAGGCCAAAGAGCGTCGTTGATTGCTAAGGAAGACTGAGATACGGTCGTCAACACTTCGTTTGACTACATCAAGGTCCGGCTGATTGGTGAGCCAATGAAATCTTTGGATAAGACGTTTCTGGGCATGTTCTGGTGTTGTAGAAGTCAGGAACGCCTGTAACGGGCTGCTTTTATCCAGTTTTGAAATAAGGTACTTTATCACAACAATGGCTAATTCGAGATTAGTCTGAGCTGCTCGCCAAACCTCAATGCCTTTTAAACCATCAAAGTTAGCATCCTGTTCCATAGCAATGGAGCTGGTGGTCAGAAAGTGAAAGTCGATTTGTCGGTTCGATTCTTGGCTGGACAGGGTCCAGAAGTTCTCTAACGCCTCATGCGCTTTGGCGGTACCTAAAGAGATAGTCCCCATGTTCCGCTTGACTTGAACTGTGATAGCGGAATCAGTCCTGACAATGTCGAAGTCTTCTGCGCCTTCAAGGTAGATGACTTCATCTGCATCAACTAACCGGAGCCATGCATCAATAGACCACCAAGCTTGATATACGTCCCCATAAGTTGAAGATACAGCTTGCCGCCGAGGGTCCCCAGCTAGTTGTTCAGGAAGACCTGTGATTTTTGCAAGAATATCGTCAATGTCTGGCAGACCACCAAGTCTAGATTCATGGTCAGGCATATCTATAATCTTTCTCTAATACCAAGGGGCGGGGTGATGTTCTCGTATTCTGAATACCGGTACGAAAACCTGCAATGGAGCCACCATTGAAATAATACAACATTAATGGTGTTGAGGAGAGATCTTTCATCTCATTTTTCACCCAAAAAATAACTAAACAGCACTTCTGGAACAATCCACCATTATGAACCGAAGTATAATTGAAGTATATCCGTATATTGAGTCCGTGGCAATATGCTATTATAATTCATAAACAACATGGTTCTAGTGTAATACTTGTGAGCAGGATGAAGTAATAATAGCTCGTTGACCTTGACTGGAGATAATGTGCCATACACAACGCTTCCCCCATACTGAATATTTCTTTTGATAATCTCTACAAGTCGATGAACAGGATAGCCTTTAGATTTCCTGTAAAATATTGCTCATAATTTGAGCTACATCGCATTATTTCAGAATCACCTGCATGATTGCATCTCCCCAAAATCGTGATGGAAGAGTAGGTGGAGAGAAAATGCATTAATAGCTATACAAAAGGTATCTTTCCTATAGCGATATGTGTTATAGTGATTATCTGAGAGGGGTTGGAATGGGTGAAAATCAGCATCAAATCGCTATACGAAATAATTCTTATGAGATCAGCATCCCTGAAGGTGATCAGGACACCTTATACTTCTGGCTGAAAAATTATCTCGAGCATGCCGTCACTACCGCAGAGAACTCCCGCAAAGTTCAGGTGAGGGACCTATCGCTCTTCATCCGGTTCGCTGAAAAAGAAGGCGCTCTCATGAGATCGGTGTGGACTCCCAGGTTATCCCGGGCGTTCATAGACTTCCTGAGGACAACCCTCAGGTCC
The DNA here is from genome assembly GCA_050014195.1 of Desulfomonilia bacterium. Taxonomy (GTDB): domain Bacteria; phylum Desulfobacterota; class Desulfomonilia; order UBA1062; family UBA1062; genus MWEI01. The sequence goes on from JBEKDT010000007.1 coordinate 131,045, forward strand.
GGAGGACAACGGTACTGGGCAGACAGGACTATCAACCGGATCCTGGCGCACGTGAAGACCTTTGCGAAGTGGATCCACAAGCTTGCTCCTTTTCCGCTTGGGAACCCCATGGGGAATATCAGGCTCATGGGGGTAGGGGAGAACCTCGATATCGAACGGGCATTCTCCGATGGCGAACGTCGCAAGCTGCTCGATGCTGCAGACCTTCTGCCTTCGGTCTGGGGGAAGAGTAGGGACCGTAGGAGAAATAAGAATACTGAACCTGTGGCCAGGCCCAGGAGGAAGTACGCACGCCCATGGCGCAACCGGGCCATGATGTATACCTTGATCGAAACCGGCATGCGCAGGGCTGCATTAGTGAATATCAATATCAGTGACATTGACTGGGATCATCATCTTATCATTACAGTAGAGAAGGGTGGGTATTCCCATTCCTATTCAATCAGTGATCAGGGATTGAAGGCGATCCTAGATTATCTGGCCGATGAGCGTGAAGTGGATAAAGGAGAGGGATTGAATGCTCTGTTCCTGCCGGCAAGTACCATCCGGAACAGCAGTGGCCGTCTTACACCCCTCGTGGTCAACCATGTATGGGACGAGGTGTGCACTCTTGCCCAGGTCTCAGGTAAAACACCGCACTCTGCCCGGCATGCTATGGGGAGGCACATTATTGAGAAGACCGGGAACATTGCTGCAGTCCAGAGGCAGCTTGGGCATAGGAATGTAGCTTACTCGGTGCAATATGCGAGGGTGTCAAATAAAGAGTTGAGGGATGTGCTAAATAATCGATCATGAATCCTTTGTCATGCTTAACTCTGTTAAACGATCCATTAATGCGTATGTAGGAACATTGAATAATCTAATGGTATTCTATTAGTTCATATGCTTTACGACCATATAGGCTATCTATATGTAAGGAAACAGAATGGTCAAGCAAGGATGAAGAAGAGCGGTGATTCCAAGAAGATTGAACGTCGTTTCCGTGAACTTCACACTACTCTGTGTGCTCTGATCGATAAAGATCCAAAGTTGGCAATCAAAGCTGCTCATGCGTTAACTCCTGATGATGTTTTAAATGAACAAAACATCAATGCAATAAGGGCAGGGATACTGATTGACGCAGGAATTTATGGGAATGATGTTCAAACCGTAGATGAAGGTATTGCCTTATATCAATGTATTTTGGATAGCGTTCCAAACAGAGGCGACTTCCAATACTGTCTGGCTAACGGACTTGTAGGAAAGGCTGATCTCCTCTCATACTCAGGCCCAGAATGGTTCTGCTTAACAGCAGAACTGCGACGAAGGGCTAGATACCTATACCGATTCGCAGGAGAAGAAGAGATTGGTTCTGTTATTGCCTCACGATCACTCACCAATCTTGGTAATTCCCTAATAAAAGCTTACCGATTTATCGAGGCATACGACTGTTATCTGAGTGCATTAAAGCATGACACCTCTAATGGAGTTGCTCTGACTGGTGCTGCAAGAATTCTTCTGCGATTCGCCAACGAAGGCACTGGGGACCGTGGTGCCTTACTCGCTGTTGCTGCTCGACATTTACAAACTGCGCGAGAGAACCCTGACAGGATTCGTGAGCTAGCTGGAGAGCGAGCGTTCAGAGAATTATCTAAATTGATGAAGACCAAGATTGTTGGTGGGGCTGTGCCGGACTTGGCTACGGCTACTGATTACCAGCTGTTTGTGGCAAACCATCGTTTGGCCTTGGCTCCAACCATTGAGGGTCTCGACCTATCTATGTCACGGTGGGATTCGCTTCGCATCAAGAGCATTACCGAGCATATGAACACCGAGGATTGTATTCCTCCAATCTTCGCGATGTTCAATGTACTCAAATCTGACTATTTAACAGCTCGGTTCCTAGCATATCTGGCTTTAGAAGGTGAACTTAACGACAGTGGTAAATACTCCGACACACTGGACTATGCAATCTATGGCATGCGGTCTTCGGTTCTTACACTTGCCCAGAGGGCCTGTATGGACATCCTCGACAAGATTGCAGTTGGAGCTAGCGAATATCTTGGTCTCCCAGGCAATTATAGGTCAATCAAATTCCCGACGAGATGGTTCCTAAATCCAAATGATGAAGAGCAACTAACCTGGCAATCTGATGTATTCGACGAAATTAAATTAGGGAACACAGCTTTGATTGCTTTATCTGAGGTCTCTTATGACCTTCAGAAGAGCGGATTCCTGCAGGAGAAGAGGTCGATTCGAAACACATCAACACACCGTTTTACGGTGCTGCATGACCTTGATAAGAGAACAAGCCGAAAGTGTCGATACATTGACCACTATGTCATGGAAGCTTTCAAGGACCAGTTGATAGAAACTCTCCAACTTACGCGAGCTGTTTTATTTTACTTTGTCGAAATGATCAATCTTCGTGAGAAACGTCTATCAAGAGATGGGGTGCTGCCTCTACACGTCCCAGATCATGACTGGATCCGGGGCGAGGATGATGAGCCGTAGTTTGGATATTTACAATGTGTAATGTGTTACTCAACGCGGATACCCAGTTATAATGACCATTTCGTCTAATGCACATCATACTACTATTCATTCCAGAGGCTGATCACAGCATTCAGAAAGATATCACAATTTGCATTCGACCATGACGTGTGTGAATTATCACGAAGAAGATAATATTGCTCATTTGCGCACACCAGATTGGTCTTATCTGCTTCAGTTTGAATCCAGTCAATTGCATTAACAAAGCAGTCTTGAAAAGAGGTTGTAAACAAATGATTGGGAACATTGTAAAGGAGGCCTTCAAGGTAGTACGAGGGAGCAGTACCTCCTTTGATGATGCCTTCATCTACAAGTTTTGAACGCATATTCTTAAGAATTCGAACCATTGGTTTGAACCACCTTTTGGTACCTTGGTGCTTGGTTGTAAGGTTTGCAGAATGTTGTTTGGGGTAATTTGCAATACTTATACCTTCAGAGGTGTAGAAACAGATTCCTTCATAGTAAAGTTGGTCATCTATACTTTTAAACCTGTAGTACCGTCGGTATTGAATTGCAGCAATAACATCAGCCTTTCGACGACTTCCATTAGCGGCAATGGCTATTGCTTTATTTCCGGCGAGAACATTCCGGCCATATTTGTCCTTAAGAACCCTTAACACATCTCGTTTGAAGTCGTTATACGTGTATGTTGCATCAGGAAATGTACCTTTATAAGCGTTCTGATCATCCGGAGATAACGCACTAAGGTCGCTTTGGAAACAATCGTCTAGTTTAATTACAATGTCAACATCACTCTCAGCAAAGATATTTGTATCGTTCCCGTATGAGCCTTGAAGAAACACGGAAAAATTCTTGGCTGCATATGGTGTATCAACAGCTACCAACACAGTCTTAATTGTATTGTAAGTGGAACTAGATTGAGTGACGGACCCTTGATGTGACCATGTTTCGAGTTGAGATTCAAGAATTGCCATGGCATTTCTCCTGATTAAAGTAAAATATTTTTAAGCTGGGCTTCTCGCGCAGCAAAAGATTCGCGTCCTCTCTGGCGCAATAAGTTTAATTTATCTAGGTCATGTTCCAACAGATCGGTTGCCAGTTCCGGCTGATCGAATGTATCGCTGATACGAATAGTGGTGACATCCTTGAAGAGGACTTCACGAAGCTGATCCATCGATTGTGTATTGATCTCTAATGTTTTCTGTAATAACTGAACGCTAACAAGATTTCTGGCTATGCGCATTTTGAAGCTAGGTTTTGGTTCAGGATATATACCGACACCAACATTAACTGCTCGGATGTCTTTCCGTTCCTTTTGTAAACCTGAAACAGCTTCAGCAATCGCATACAGAGTTGGGTTATTTGCACAATAGCCCCCATCGAGGAGCTCAATCTTATCGCCTGTAGCTGTATTAACGATCTTTCTTTTGAAGAAAGGATATGCTGAACAGGATGCTTGTACTGCATCAGCGATGCTTACTCCAAATCCTGGTATGAATGTCCCTTGGCGGCCATGAGCTTGTTCAATACTTCCTTTAAAAATCATTGGTTTCTCAGTCATCCATCTTGTGGTAACAATTCCAATCCTAGTTTTTACATCTTCAAAAGATCGATCGCCGAAGACCTCTTTGGCAAGTTTTGACAATTCTGCAGACCTTGAACTTGGAAAACTCTTTGCCATGACACTTGGCACATGCGTCTTATACAGGTTGTGAATTTCATCGATTTCATACCCTAGAGCAATAAGCGAAGCTATAATCGCCCCAGTGCTAGTTCCAAATACAAGATCAAATCGTTTATAAAGAGGACACTTGAGCATGCCCTCGATTTCTTTAAGGACACCCAGCGTATAGAATCCCTTTGCACCTCCACCGTCAAGTGCAAGTATACGAAAAATACCATCTCTTTGGTACTCGGCCGTCAATCCCGTGGTGAGTTCCCCCATAATGAGCCTCTAGTATAAGAAATGATTGTTTATCCAGACATTAAGTATTCTACAATATGCTATTTTAAAGCATAATCTATATTGTTGTGGGTTCTTATTAACTTGAATAGCCATTTTTCATTGCAATAATACATTTCTTCCTTAGACAGGTAGTACAGCAACAAGAAAATATTTTAAAGCAGTAGTGACTACCTTATCGATCAAATCATTTTTTAATTTATCCAAGTCAACTTGGGCAAGTCCTTGTTGCGTTAAAGATTCTAGGGTTATAGAAGGCTTTTTAGAATTAACTAACCAGATAAAATCTTTTTGCGAAAGCTCACCTGTTGAAAGTTGTTTGGTCCAGCTATCGAGATCATTTTCAAGATTTTGAAGAAAACAATTACAATCCCCAATAGCTTCATCTTTACATGTCTTAAAACTACTTTCAGCTAATTCCTCAATTTGTCCTTTAAGATCTTTGTAAAAGTCATCAAATGTAGCCATATCGATCTCCTTTTATTCAGATGTTAGACTAGGATCCTTTTTTCCCTTCTTCGAGACGAATTATTGAATCAAAGTGACCGGAGATCACTTTCTTGGCTCCGGTAATAAAAACTGGTGAAAGAGATCCTTCGTCTTCCCATTTCTTTAAAAATCCACCTAATGAATTACCGTTTGGATCTTTTACGATTTCCCATTGCTTTGTAGTTATTTCGTTTTTAGATTCTGCTTTTGCATATTCATATGCTTTTTCCATATCGAGTTTCAGATTTTCTATTTCACTTTTATGGAGTGTAAAAGATTCTGTGGCCTTATCCATTAAGGACAATGCTTCAGCCTTTATTGCAAGATCTTGCTGGTCTGCTGTTTTATTAAAGGGCGCAATAGTAGAGCATGCGAAAATCATGGTTAAAATCCCAATTAGTAAAGAAAGCCTTATTACCTGTTTATTCATATATCCCCCTTTTTAAGGCTTTATTTTTAGTTTGATATTTCCTCTTATATTTTTGACTGCCGGCCGTAGCCTAACCAACAATATTACTGTCAGTATTATTTTATTTGACTCTCTCCATTGAATCTGTCATTAATCTCCTATAGCGAACAGAATCACATCTATGTTCGATATACACTATATAGTTCGTTAAAGACGATATGTCAAGGGGGAGATTTTCCCTTCTGGCTTTTAACTCCTCATTGAGGACACAACACGATTCTTATTAATGAAATGAAAGGATAACAGGGAATGTCATCATTGGGAGAAAGGATTAAAGAGTTGCGGCAATCCATGGGATGGACACAAGATAGGCTAGCTCAAGAGGCTGAAATTAGTAAGAGCTTTTTGAGCGAAATAGAAAACAATAAAGTTAGCCTTAGTGGAGAAAATCTCCTGAAGATTGCCAATGTTTTGAACACGTCTCTTGATTATTTAATGAAGGGTAATTATGTCTCAAGTGAAAAAAAACCTTCAAAACCAATTGAAATACCAAGGGAATTATCAGAGTTAGCAGAAGACCTTTCACTATCCCATAAAGCTACACTTGCTCTACTAGAGGCACATAACTCTCTGATTGCTAGGAGAAGTGATAAAGAAAAGACTGAGATGACCAAGGATAATTGGAGGGATTTATTTGAAAAACTAAAAGAATATTTAAAATAAATATGGACAAGCTTAACAATTCAAAAATTATTCAAAAAATAGCTAGTGAACTCGGATTAAAAAGGTATCGAGATGGACAAAATGCGATCCGAGAGTTCTGTATACAGGAAGTTGAGAATATAAAAACCCAGTTTGGCTTAATTGATAATCTTTCAAAGCTGTTAGAAGTTGTAAGTTCTTTTCTAAGGATTCGCTTTGAAGAGGTTAATGATGATAATGATATTGAAGCCATAAGTAAGAAATATCTAGCCCAAGGAGAACTAAAATTCGCTGATCTCTCAAGGGAATTGGATGCATCTACTGATGCAGTAATGATTTGTTTGATGAAAGATAAAGTATGGAGATATTCGGCAGTAATTGATTGTAGAGGATATAAAAAATTCAGGGCTTATTTTACTAAATGGCATGAGGTTGCTCACATACTTACAAGATCTCCTCAAACTTTTCTTTTTCACCGAACTCCTTATTTTAAGAGAGATCCTGAGGAAATATTGGTCGATAGGATAGCAGGTGATTTAGCCTTTTATACTCCCCTTTTTCTACCCGAATTATTGGCAAGGACAAAAACTACGAAACGGCTTACATTTGATATAATAGAGGAAATCCGTGAAATTGTTTGCCAAGGTGCAAGTAGAGAGGCAACAATTCGAGGAGCTATCTCAAGAGCACCTTTCCCTCAATTAATGGTTATTGCAGATTATGGATTGAAAAAAAGTGAAGAAAAAGAATTATCCTCGAATCAGGGATTATTATTTACAGAGGGGAATGGTCAATTTTTACCAAAGTTACGAGCCGTTGATGTTATTGTAAATAAACCAGCTCTTAATATAGGTTTATGGATTCATAAGAACATGGAAGTACCACAAGAATCCATTATTAGAAAAGCATATGAAGAATCATCTCCAAATGAGATTTATCATAACCGCGAAAACCTAAGCTGGTGGAAACATTCCCGAGGGGGACAGCTTAATAATATATGTGTTGATGTAGAAGTTACAAAGATAGGCAGACGTGTCTATGCTTTTATTAGTATATGCCCCTGATTACCCAAAAAGCGCCGATAACAAGGAATATGTAATGTTTGAGAACCATGGTATTCTATATAGATCGTGCCAATATTTATACTTCTGCATGAGGCCATGAAAAGTATAGATCTTATCAGGAGATAGAAGCTTTCCTTGGCGTGCTAGAGTACATGTTAATCGTAGTAACCTATACTTTCGCATATATATGCCGAAATTTTAAGAGATCTATGCTGTGGCGATCTATTCCTTAAGTGCAGATCTCATTCGAGGCTGTTGAAAAACTCAGGGGCGAATAAAGATAAAAATTTCGACCTCACAGAATGCCCGACATTAGATTTTTCGTGAAAGAGACTTATGTTTTGATGGTTCAATTTGGGGATTTTTCCAACTTTTTGGAGTTTTTTGATACCCATCTAAAAGGTTTACTCTTCCAAACATAAGAGCCGTTAACGGATAAAAAGCAAAAGGAGGCAATCTTATGGGAGAGCTGTATGTAGGGTTGGATCTGCATTCAGTGAACACGTACGTGGGCATCATGGAAGGTGAAACAAAGAGAAGGATATACCAGAACAGGCACAGGAATGAACTAGGGGAGATCCTGCAAGCGCTGGAACCGTATCGATGTGAGGTAAAAGGGATCGTTGTTGAGAGCACGTATAATTGGTGTTGGCTTGTCGATGGGTTGATGGATGCTGGATATGATTGCGTTCATTTGGCGAATCCAGCTGCAATGAAACAGTATGAGGGGATCAAGTATAAAGATGACCGTCATGATGCATTCTGGCTCGCTCAGCTACTTATCCTTGGCATCCTTCCTGAAGGATATATCTATCCCAAAGAAGACAGGCCGGTGAGAGATCTATTGAGGAAACGAGCGTTTTTGATGCGGCACAGGACAGCCAATATCCTCTCATGCCAATCGATGATTGAGAGGAACACTGGGTTACGAATATCTGGAGCTGGGATCAAGAAGCTCTGTACAGAGGACTTGAGGAAGATCTTCGCTGATGATCATCTATTATTTTCAGGGAAGATGAGTACATTCATCATCGATGTCCTGGATCACCATATTAAGAGTATTGAAAAGATGGTGCGCAAGGTCTTGAAGATTCGCCCGGGGTTTGAGGATCTGCTGACCGTCACTGGCATAGGAGATATCCTGGCGATGACCATCATGCTGGAGGTGGGGAATATATCCCGGTTCCCTGGGGTAGGCAATTTTTCTTCGTACTGCAGGTGTGTCAACAGCGTTCATACCAGCAATGGGAAGAAGAAGGGTGTTGGCAACACAAAGAACGGGAACAAGTATTTAGCCTGGGCATTTATGGAAGCGAGCAATTTTGCCAGGATGCACAGTGAACGGGCGAATGCGTACTATCAGCGCAAGTCCCGGGAGACGAATCCTATCATTGCGAGGAAGGCGCTTGCGAACAAGCTTTCCCGTGCGTGCTACTACATCATGAGAGATCAGGTTCCTTTCAGGGAGGAGGCCTTGTTCTCATAGAATGGCTGGGGTGGTGAATCCGGAGAGACTGTTGGCTGACAACCAGTGTTTTTTGATTGATCCGCCACCCTATGCCCTAAAACTGAGATTATCCGGCAGGGAAGGATAATCCGTTTCTGATCCGCCTCTGGCATGAACCATGCGAGTTTGGACAAAGAGCCAAGGATTTTGAAATGAACATTTTGGACATGCCAGGGAACAGACGATTTTCTGGGGCCTGAAAATCAGGCCAAGGGTTACTAAGGCATTGGCTGTTGCTACGCTCCGAGATCCCTTTTGTCTCTCCGCTCCGCAACAGCCAGGCATGGCAACCTTGATCCCGATGGGTGACCGGTGCGGTTCAGGATAAATGAATCGTAACCACATAAGAAAGAAATAACTGGTGTGGTATCGGAGATAGATAATCGTCCATGTTGGCGATACGGTAAACTCTGCAAGAGAAAAACGACTCTTGTATTGGGAGAGCTATTTTCTCATTGACAGAACCTTTTAATGGGCAACAGCCTCTTCTGATACCTTCAAGACAGCTAAAGCACAGATGTCCTCACGAGATGTGCTCATGTATGACAAGGTCATTTCTAGAAAGATCGTTATATCGATAGCCAAAAAATAAGCTTCTGATGAAGCATAGATATCATTTGAGAACCTGATTCGATCCCTTTCATAATGTTATATGATATAGTATCATTTAATTTAAATAATACCGATATATTACTGCGGTAGAACTTATGTAGGCTAATTTAAGTATCAACAGTCAAGAACATTGGGATAAATTATTGTCACATGAATACATTCTTGAAGTATATTAAATTATCTATACTTGCAATATCGATCTTCCTTTGCTCAGGATGTGGTTCAATCTTTACATACTCTTGGATGCACTTTGGTACATATATCCAGCCAAAAACAAATAGAGAGAGGATAGATTATTTCATGGGTTCTCGAAGTGATAGTTCTTTAATATATTCTCCACTTGCATCTTCAGGGGATAATATTTTAAGAGCACTTGCCATTTTTGATTTTCCATTGTCTTTTACTATTGATACGGTGTTATTTCCCTTCCTCATTGTTGAAAATACCACCCTTCAGCCCAAGTATCATTTTTTTAAATATCCTTTCGATGTAAGTCGATCAGATAGTAAGCTTATCCAAGATCTATGGATTTCTGACGATCGTGGTTGTGTACTTTATCTAGAGTTCGACTATACTGATTTGTCGGATGCGGACCGTGTTTTTAAGCTTGTTGGTGAAGCTAAAGGGCATGATCCTGGGATAGTAATTCCACTCCATCTAAGGATTCTGAACATTGACAACAAGGAATTACCCCCAAAATTAATTCATGAATACACAGTCTTAACACAAAATCAGTATTCGCATGGTGCTCGGGATTATTGGCGAGAATTATCAAGAATTGCTCTTACTCAAGGAATTTATCGTGTTGAAGTCAGTACCATAAAAGAGATTCCCGAATTCTCAGGAATTTCAACATATATTCAAATGTCGAAGCCAATTCCATTCTGGAGCCCATACATGTTCCATGATTGACATTGTGAAATTGATAAAATTTATAGATATCTATAAGCACATGAAGCTCGAATCATAGTATATATAACTCCTAAGAAAGTGCTTTTTTAATTAATATTATCAATTGGATATAAAAAGCAAAAACTGGAACTTTCTTCCATGAATAACCGGGGCATTGCCTCGGTCGGGGCTGTAATCAAGGTGGACTTTTCAAGATCCCGAAAACCTATGATCTCCAAAAGATATTGAAATAAGCCCATCTCGGTGATCTGGTTACGAGAGCCTCACGGTATATGGACTTTCATCAAGGTAATATAAAGAGTACAAAAAGCAGGGTCCGTAAACCTTGTTTTCCTTACTAAAAACCGATATGAAATAGTGAGATTATCTGGAAAGTCACAGTGATCGTTGTAGTTGAAGAAGATAATCTGATTAATTTCTCTAAATGACATAGCATCCATTAAGAAAAAGGATTTTAATGAAAAAACATTTTTCTGTTAGTTTGATGGCCATTCTAATTCTAGTCTTGACTCTCTCTGGCTGCTATCTCCACAGCCGAGCTTTGACCACAACTTCATCTTCATCCACAAAATATTTTGCCTATGTCGCTGGTGGAGTACGCAATTACATCTACGCCTATTCCATTAACGCCACGACCGGCGCGTTGACAGTTGCTTGCGGAAGTCCCTTTGCCACCAGTTCGAGTCCTCAATCAATCACAGTGGACCCGATCGGTAAATTCGCTTATGTGACAAGTCAATTTTCAAATAATATCTCGATTTATTCCATTGACGCCACGACCGGTGCGTTGACTAAAATAAGTGATAGCCCCTGTGCTGCCGGGTTGAGGCCTCTGTCAATCACCATGGACCCGACAGGTAAGTTTACTTATGTCACAAGTCATTTTTCAAATAATATCTCGGTTTATTCCATTGACGCCACGACCGGCGCATTGACAGAAATAAGTGATAGCCCCTTTGCTGCCGGTTTGAAGCCTCAGTCAGTCACCGTGGACCCGACAGGTAAATTCGCCTATGTCGCAAATCTTGGTTCAAATAACATCTCCACCTACTCTATTGATGCCACAACCGGTTCTTTGAGAGCTATTAACGGAAGTCCTTTTGCCGCTGCTTTAAACCCTAAATCAGTCACAGTGGACCCGACCGGTAAGTTCGCCTATGTCGCAAATCTTGGTTCAAATAACATCTCCGCCTACTCTATTGATACCACAACCGGTTCTTTGCGAGCTATTGACGGAAGTCCTTTTGCCGCTGCTTTAAACCCTGAATCAGTCACAGTGGACCCGACCGGTAAGTTCGCCTATGTCGCAAATCATTCTTCAAATAATGTCTCAGCCTATTCCATTGACGCCACGACCGGCGCGTTGACGGAAATAAGCGATAGCCCCTTTGCTGCCGGTTTGAGGCCTCTGTCAGTAACAGTGGACCCAACAGGTAAATTCGCTTATGTCGTAAATTTTAGTTCAAATAATATCTCAGCCTATTCCATTAATGCCACGAGCGGAGCATTGACGTCTATTAGCGGAAGCCCCTTTGATACCGTTTCGGAATTTTCATCAATTATTACTGTAAGAATAAAGCATACACTGAGTTGTGGTAGCAATTGTAACACAGGAAGTGTAGGCACTCCTTCGGTTAAAATGAAAAATACAAATCTTGTAGATCTAACAAGAAATATTTCTTTATGGACATGGGTATCCGGGGATATTTCGGTTGACCAGATCGGGGTTTATGGCACTAAAGGAGTTGCTGCAGCCACAAATAAACCGGGAGGGCGGGTTGCTAGCATAAGTTGGACGGACAGCAAAGGTAATCTCTATCTCTTCGGTGGGTTTGGATATGACAGCGCAGGAAGTTTGGGATGGCTCAATGACCTATGGAAATATGACAGATCTGACTGGACATGGGTATCCGGGGATATTTCGGTTAACCAGATCGGAGCCTATGGCACTAAAGGAGTTGCTGCAGCCACAAATAAACCAGGGAGTCGGTGTGAAAGCATAAGTTGGACGGACAGCAGAGGTAATTTCTGGCTCTTCGGTGGGAATGGGAATGACAGCTCAGGAACGACCAACGGCGGTTATCTTAATGACCTATGGAAATATGACGGAACGAACTGGACCTGGGTATCCGGGGATAATACGCAAGGCCAGCTTGGGGTCTATGGCACTAAAAGAGTAACATCAGCCACGAATAAGCCGGGGGCTCGGATCGGCAGTATAAGCTGGATGGACAGTAGTGGCAATCTCTGGCTCTTCGGCGGAAGGGGATTTGATGGCACAGGCATTGGGTATCTCAACGACCTGTGGAAATTCGACGGTGCCAACTGGACCTGGGTATCCGGGGATAGTATGGTTGCCCAGAACGGGGTTTATGGTACTAAAAAAGTTGCTGCTGGCACTAACAAACCAGGTGCGCGGAGTGGGAGCATAAGCTGGATAGACAGCAGCGGTAATCTGTGGCTCTTGGGTGGAGGTGGGTTTGACAGGGCAGGAAATTGGGGTTGTCTCAACGACCTGTGGAAATACGACGGTGTCAACTGGACCTGGGTATCCGGGGATAGTTACGTTAACCAGATCGGAGCCTATGGCACTAAAGGAGTTGCTGCAGTCACGAATAAACCAGGGGCACGGTTCGACAGCATAAGCTGGATGGATAAAAGTGATAATCTCTGGCTATTCGGCGGGATAGGTTATGACAACACAGGAAAATATAGTAGTCTCAACGATCTGTGGAAATTTGACAGAAAGGACTGGATCTGGATATCCGGGGATAGTACTGTTGACCAGAGCGCAGTCAATGGCACTAAAGGAATTGCTGCAGCCACGAATAAACCGGGGGCACGGTTCGGCAGTATAAGCTGGATGGACAGCAATGGCAATCTCTGGCTCTTCGGCGGAAGGGGACAAGGTGTTTTCAACGACTTATGGAAAGTCTCACCATAGGCCGGTGAAGCGCCTAGTAGCAGTCCAATAAGGTTATCTTTTCATAATGACGACGAAGGTATCAGACCATAAAAAAGCACCTGAAGGATAAACGTGGTTATAGATAGCTGTAATAGATGGATGCTTTCATATTGGTCTGAAAAGTTGATATATTCGGATACCTTCAAAACGACCTACTACAGATAGCCTAACGCATCTATCATTTTTAAGATGGATAATTTCTATATCAACCATGCCACTAGTTATACTTCTGCACGAGGGTAAAAAATATAGATCTCATCTAGAGATAGAAGCTTTCCTTGGCTTTCTGGAGCACACGTTTATCGTAGATATCGATAGTATGGCTTCGGAAGCAAGTTCTTATAGATCTTTACAGTCCACCTGGTTCATTGGCGAGTATAGATTGTGTGTAGATATCTTCAGTATGATCAGAGCGTTGAGTGTAACAAGATCTACACCTATGGCTGACTCGGAATACGTATAAGATTCATTCCAGGATAGAGGCCTGTGCACGTAAAAGGTCATGAAGGGTTACAATACCGGTTATGTTACCTGTTTTATCATCAATAACAATGATGACGCCACTCGGTGATTCGATGAATTTATTACCTACATCCTTGACAGTTTGATCCGGATGACAGAATACAGCTTTGGGAATATCCGGTACTGCTTTATGGGTAATAAAGGATTCCATTTGATTCCGGGTAATAATGCCAACCTCATTATTTTCTAAAAGGATGGGGAAACAATTATAAGGGTGATTATCGAGTATCGGCTGAAGATGGTTTTCATCAAGATTATCCACGACAATCGGGTGTGGATTGGCAATAGAAGATATGGGGAGGTTTTGCCAACTCTTGATATCAAGAGGAGGCCGTATCTTGATGAGTTCGTGTCCATCCTGCAGCAGTAATGCGTCGTAGAAATTATTCCTGCCGGCTAAATGTGATACGATAACGCTGATGAATGTTCCAATCATCAACCCTGGTATAAGAGAGAACTGATGGGTCATTTCAAAGACAATTAATAATGAAGTAAGTGGAGCCCTCACTACAGCTCCAAGACATGTACTCATTCCGACCGCTGATAGAATAATTCGATCAGAAGACGTTAATGGTACCCATTGACCTATGAAACCTCCAATAAAATAACCGCACATACCCCCGATAAAGAGCATGGGTGAAAAGATGCCTCCACATCCCCCGAAACTATAAGAGAATATCGTTGCAAAAAGTTTGGCGACCACGAGGATTCCTGCAATCCACCAGATGATTTTATTGTCAAGTGCCTGCGAGAGATCCTGATACCCAAGACCGAAGACACCGATCTTCCCCACCGTCAGAAAAACGGAAACTCCTATTATCCATGTAAGAATACCGCCACAGCAGGGAATAAGCCAGGCAGGGATACTCTTCTGTCTTTTGAGGTGATCTCGGAAGAAAAGAGTCGTGCGTTGAAAAACAACACCAGCCAGTGATGCGACTGCAGCAACTAAAGGGACAAAGAAATAGTGAGTCCAGGTCGCATATTCAATGAAAGGCAGTCTAAAGGCAGGCTGCTTTCCAATGAAGGCAAACACGACAAACGCCCCGATCAGGGCAGATAAGACGACACGTCCGATAAAACGGTTATTTATATCGCTGACAAACTCCTCAAGGATAAATGTTATCGCTGCCAGCGGCGCATTGAAGGCCGCGGCTAATCCCGCGGAAGCGCCGATGACAACAGCACTTCGCCGCTGCCGAGCCGGTGTTCCCATGATTCCTGCTATATTTGAAGCTATCCCGCCTCCGATATAGACCGTAGGTCCTTCTCGACCAAGGCTGGCACCTCCGCCTATGCTGAGAATGCCGGCTATGAACTTAAGAAGGATGGGCCGCCATGGTACATATCCCAAATCCTTCCAGTAAGCCGCCTTTAGTTGTGGAATACCGCTCCCGGCTGCATCAGGGTTGAACCTATAGAGGAGAATCCCCACGATAAGGGATGATCCGACAACAAAAATAAAGCTGGCTGCCAGGAAAAAGAGCTTTGAGTGAGTTGAGAATGCAATGAAAGTATGTGCATATACATAGTTGAGAGCTGTCATGAAACAAATGGCTGATATACCTGCCAACATGGCATAAATGATTGTTTGAACAAGGGTACGTGTATTGTCAGGAAGTATTTTCAACAAAGAAAGTAATGAGTTGAATATATCTGTTTTCATGTTCATGTCATCCAAAAACAAAGAAAGAATCTCAACCGGTCACATTATACCGAACGTGGAGGATCGGAATCCATACCCTTGATCGCATTAATTTATCGCTGTGCATGCAACTTACTTTAATGAACCAAACCAAGAACAGTTACTATAGTTATCAGACATAAGAAGCTTAAGGCACTGATGAATATCGTGTCTGCATACTTTTCATAGGATTCTTGATTATTGTGAGAACGTATAGAAATATAGGATAATACACTTGCAGCCATGAATAAAAGTATCCCTACCAGGCATAAATCATCTAACAAGGTTTTCTCATGCATTCTTGATACCCTGATTATACTGAAAATCAAAAAGCATATCCCTAACAGATTCGATGATGCTGACAGGATATGATGGCTCTTTGAATTTTGAGGATTGTTCTCGGTCATGTTTTGCTCCTTTATGTACGGGTCATGATAATCCTGGACTTAATATTCAAAAGGATATGGGGCAGCGCCACGGACGGTGCTCCTTTTGGTTTGTAGCAAAGTCGGCGGCGCCACCACATTGCGGGCAGTGCTATTTATTTACCACTACAAAATGATCTCTTCTGTTTTTTGCCCATGCTTCTTCATTATGCCCTGGATCAAGGGGACGTTCTTTTCCATAACTGATGGTGGAGATCCGGTCTTTTGCAATCCCCAGTTCAACCAAGTAGTTTTGAGCAGCTTTGGCCCTCCTGTCTCCAAGCGCAATGTTGTACTCTGTAGTGCCTCTCTCATCACAGTTCCCCTCAATCCGGATTTTTAGATTAGAATGGGCCATCAGGAAAGAAGCCTTATCGTTGAGTATTTTAGTGTCCTCTGAGTTAAGATCATACTTGTCGAAATCAAAATGGATGTCCTTGTTCTCAAATGTCTTTATCTCATCTTTTATTTCTTGCATGGCAGATGGTGCTTCAGTTTTGGAAGATTCAAACGTTGGAGGTGGTGTCTGCACGGATTGCTTTTGCACCGGGGGCTTCACCTCTTCAGTTTTTTCCATTATATTCTTCTTTGCACAGCCAACCGTGATAAAACCTATTCCGACAAACAAGATAATGATTATATTTAACCATGTTCTCTTCATGGTATTCCTCCACTGTAGTTAATTGTTGAGTATGAATAGTTACCGCTTATTGCTCCGGGGATAACGACCTTATTACAGGTGCTTTATCCTATACAGCCATTATCCCAGACTCAAGACGACCAGATGCCGGGGCAATAGTGAGATGAAATATCCCTAATAAATCGTTTGCTCTGTGGGGATCTTATTCAGGGGGAGGCCTTGCATATAAGGTGAACGGCTGTTGAAATGACCATGATGAAACAATGTATTTATATTCAGTTTGAGAAATTAATATCGTGTTCCTGATTTCAGGACCGAGAGCCGCTATGGGTACTTCTTCGATACTGCCTTTGACATCATTTACCTGAAAGGACTTAAAATCAAAGTTGGTGGTCGATACACTTCTCACCGGCCTGATAGCTTGACCTGCAAGGCATAGAGAATAACTGAGCCCCAGTATCGAGAGTAGTATTAATATCTTTTTCATCACAATAACCGATTGATTATTTCTTCAACTCCACCTTGATATCTTTATTGGGTTCCTGCAAGATATTCGCTGGTGCTGAACCTATCTTGGAAGGCTTGATGGAGAGTGCCACTGAATACCCCTCCTTATTGATTTTGTATTTTATCCTCACGAATTGTCCTTTCGTAATCTTATCCAATGTCGTGGCGTTCCACCCTGGATCATAGATCGTCGTGGTCGGCCGTATGACAAAGGTGTGTTTCTGACCATCCCATGTAATAATCGTGATCTTCGGCCTTACCTCATTTACTAGATCTTCAAGGACTACCTCCTCAACCTTGCCCTTGATCTCCTTGGACCTTCCGGCCTTTGCCTGTATATCCTTGGTCGGAGCCGATTCAGGCTGTACGGCAAGGCAGACTGAGGAGATGAGTCCAAAGATGCACACGATCATCAGAATTCTTTTCATCATCCCAGCAGGGGAACGGCTGTATATTCCCTGGCAAACAATGGAAACTGGGGTTATCTGGCAGAACATGTCTTTTCCCATCTTTTCCATGCATTTTCTTTCATTATTATACGACATCATCATTAAAATATGATTAGAGATACATTAAATCTTTCTAATAATCCATGACTTTAGATAATTGAACGGGGATTGTGGTATTCTCGGATTTGTTATAACAGATGAAAACAAAGTAGTCTTTATAGTCGAGTAAGGCCACTTCCGTGAAAGCTGGCACAACAAGGAGAATAAATCCGTGAAACGCCAGTTTGTATCCATGATCCTATTGTTTGCAGTATTTTACCCTTCCTTAAGCTCAACAGCTGTTGGTCCGACCGGAGAGACAACGCTTAATGAATCCATCCAGGCATTCTCAGCAATCATGACATCTCCTGACACAAGTATCCCACCTACACTCCTCCAGACTGCATCCGGGATCATAATCATACCCCATATGGTCAAGGCCAGCTTCCTGATGGGTGTACGATACGGAAAGGGTGTGCTCATGGTAAAATATAAAGATGGTCATTGGAGCAACCCGGTCATCATCACCATAACCGGAGGGAGCTTCGGACTGCAGATGGGAATACAATCCACTGATCTCATCCTGGTCTTCACGAGAAGTCAGGCACTGGATATGAAATCTAAGGGGAATGTTCTCTTGGGGGCTGATGTATCCATCGTTGCTGGTCCTTTGAATTTCAAGCTGGATGAAAATGACGAAGCCAGCCAAAAGGGAGAAGTCTATTCTTTCTCGAAGGCAGTGGGTCTTAACGCAGGTTTTGCCCTCCAAGGTGCATGTATACGCATGGATGATGATGCCACCGCAACCGTTTATGGAAAGAGCAGACTGACTGCCTATGATGTCCTCTGGGGAAGAGCGGTGACGGTGCCATCCGAGGTGCTCAGATTCAAGGAAAATTTCAACAGACTCACCGACAAGACCTCGCATTGACACATTGCGTGTAATACAATGGTGGTACCGATTGTGGTCCCAACAATCGTATCAAGTTGTTCAGCAGGGTATGGTCAAATTCAGTTAAAGCCTCATCCTTGATGATCTTCAGGGCTTCGAATGGTTTCATGGCGGTCTTGTAGGGTCGTATGGATGTCAATGCATCATAAATATCTGCAATAGTGCAGATCCTGGCACAAGGGTGGATGTCCGTCATTCCATAAGGATATCCTGATCCGTCAGGGCGCTCATGGTGTTGCATCGAAATATAAGCAGCCTCTTTGGTAAGCTGACCTGTTTCCATAAGGATGTTATAACCCCATTCAGGGTGCTTCTTGATGATGTCCCACTCTTCCTGATTCAGTTTTCCACGTTTCCTGATAATACTTAGTGGGACTTTGGATTTTCCTATATCGTGAAGAAAATATCCATAACTCAAGCGTTCAATTTCCTCCATCCCTATTGAACGGTCTCCCTTATAGAAACTAATTGCAAGAGAGGTGGCATAGATTCCAACATTGACGCTGTGAGTGTAGGTGTTGAAATCATACTCCGTTATTGAGATGAGATCGCTGAGCAGCACCTTATTCTTTATGATGTTCTTTAACATGGGCTTGAGTGTTTCCTTTATCTTCTCAACCCGCTCCGGATTTGGGTTATCAAATGCACTCCTGAGCGCATGGATGGATGAAACATAGAATGTTGCTGCTTTCACCTTAGATGGAAGAGTTGGATCAATGAGAATCTCTTTCGTGCGGGAACTTATATATTCTTCAAAGACATTCATCTCCGCCTGACCCCTTATAAATAATTTGCTGAGGCCAAAGCGGCTGAGCTCGGCAAGGTGCTCTCTGGTCAACACGCATCCCTTCTCAAGAAAGAGCACGAGCTTGTTATCGTGCTTTATAAACAGATCGACGACATTCTTTTCGTTGATCTGAATGACATCAATAGGGATAGGACGGAATACATTCATGCCAAATATTTCGGCATGTTAACTTCTATAGATAAATTGATATATTAGCAGCTTTGGGCATTACTAAGAACATATATTTCTGCAATAGATAATCGATTTTTCTAACTCTGAAATATGAACATCGTGAGATGAGATTTATGATGGTCAAGATGCTATGGTCAGAGTGGAAAGATCGACACCTGATCAATATTGTATCGGTTTAATAGATCGAGCTTCTTGGATACCTTCTTTATTGATAATATAGTGCACTCTCACCTGCTGCCCAACTGTTAGCTTATCAAACGGTATTGCTTTCCAATCTGGTCCATAAATTGTCGTAGTGGTCACTATAAAGAAGATGTAACTCTTTCCTACTTTATCAGTTAGAAATATCTTTGGCCTTATTCCTTTTGAAGGATTAGCGAGGTGGATGTCATCTAACTTCCCTATCACTTCTAATGGGGCGATTACTTTCTTAGATACAGGAGGAGGGGTTCCCCTTTTCTGCTGGGACATGTCTGTATTCTGTCCATTGCAGGAAAAGAGGAGAACCCCAAGGGTGCAGATCGAAATTATTGCAACCCTCTTCACCCTCCATTCACTCCTTTATTGTTACCTTGCTTATCTTACTCTGCAGGCTTCGCTGGTGGCGTCTCTTCTGCTTTCTTTTCCTTCATAACTGCCTTCTTCATTGCCTTCTTTGCCTTAATAACCTCGATCTTGTCTGCGTTCAGGGTGCCGGCTGCCGCTGTAATCTTTACCATCTGACCCTTCTTCAGGTTAGCAATATCTTCCGCCTTCACGGTGAAGGTCTTGCCCTTTACATCGATCGTGTTAGCTGTTTTGTCGATCTTGGTAATCTTGCCCTTGATTACATCGGGCTTTGCCATCTCTGTCTTTGCAGGCTCTGCCTTTGCTGCTGCGGGTGCTGCTGCGTCGGCTGCGAAGACCATCGTGGTGAAGCACACCAGTGCCAGTACTGCGATTAAGCTGATAACTTTCTTCATGGTTCATTCCTCCTGTGGTTTTTTATTGATGGTACATTCTATACGCAAAGAATGATTAAATGATGATTAGAAGAAGATTAAAAGATTCTAATATTGCATGGAAGAACAGGGAAAGGCACTGTCCTTATCAAGTAATTATCCTTCTTTAAAAAGAACTCCTGAGATTATCCTAACCATTTTGTCTTATACTATAGATCTGCGATAGATTAGCGTTCTCAATCACTTACTATCAAGCGTAGATTTCTTCGATAGATAAACGAGTTACAAGATCTTCAAGACTGGAAATCTCTTGATGAAATATTCACATCAAGATTTTAGAGTAATCTTCAATCCTTGTTTTTTGGAAAATCGATATGAATCATTTCAATCTTTGCATCGTCTAAGTTGTAATCTCCTCAAAGAGGATTAATCATGAAAAGAATCTTGCTGATACTGTTGCTTTTTGTTCTACCGATTTATTCCGGCTTTACTGCTGACACAAAATATGAGGTAGCTACCTTTGCAGGCGGCTGCTTCTGGTGCATGGACGCTGCTTTCGAAGATATCCCGGGCGTCATTGAAGTGATAACCGGATACACGGGTGGGCATACTAAGAACCCAACCTATGAAGAAGTTTCAGCCGGCGGAACAGGCCATGCCGAGGCAATCCAGGTTACATACGATCCAGCTAAGGTTACCTATTCAAAGCTCCTTGATGTCTTCTGGAAGCAAGTCGACCCTACAGACCGCAGTGGTCAGATGGCTGACAGGGGATCACAATATAGAACGGTAATCTTCTATCATACGGAGGAACAAAAGCGGCTTGCCGAGCAGTCAAAGCAAGTCCTTAAAGAATCAGGTAGGTTTAATAAACCTATTGTCACAGAAATTACAAAGGCAACAGATTTCTACCCTGCAGAAGAGTACCACCAGCATTATTTCAAAAAGAATCCACTTGGCTATAACTCGGGACGCGATAACTATCTGAAGAAGGTATGGGCAGACAACAACAGTGTTTCACTCCCACGATATACAGATAAGGACTACAGAAAACCATCAAAAGTTGAACTGAAAAAGAAGCTCACACCCCTGCAATTCAGGGTGACCCAGAACAAGAGCACGGAACAACCATTCGATAACGAGTACTGGAATAATGAGCATGAGGGGATCTATGTTGATATTGTGTCCGGTGAGCCTCTATTCAGCTCTAAGGACAAATACGACTCTGGTACTGGATGGCCTAGCTTCACAAAACCGCTTGAACCTGGAAACATTGTAGAGAGGCAGGATGGAAGCTTGTACATGCTGAGGATCGATGTGAAGGAGGTTAGGAGTAAACTTGCTGACTCACACCTTGGCCATGTCTTTACGGATGGTCCTGCACCAACAGGACTGCGTTACTGCATGAATTCGGCTGCTCTGCTGTTTATTCCAAAAGAAGACCTGACAAAAGAAGGTTATGGGCGGTATCTTAATCTTTTCAAAAAAGATAATGAGTTCTAAAGAACTCAACTCCTCATCCTATTCAAGTTAGAGTCGTTTCCTTGATGGTATCGTTGAAGCCTGCAATATTTATAGACATCTCTAATCTCTCTGGTTTTTTCAAATAAGAACATTATTTCTTAGGGGGAGATCAAAACCGAAACGAAAGGAGCATGATCCATGAATAATGGCTTTCTTATGAGGAAGTTTGCCATTGCAGGGTGCCTGCTTTTACTCTTGTGCGGGGTGCATTGGACTGCGCAGGCTTCTGATGAAGAGAAAAAAGTGGTATTTGTCGTGGCTTGATATGACGTAGGCAAAGAGGCCTTGGAGAGGCTTCCAGGTGTAAAAAGGGTCGAAAAAGGATTCCATTTTTTTCAAGAAATAAACACTGTTTTTTATGACCCGTCAAAGATAACCGTCGACGAAATGGAAAGGGCGTTGAAGAAGGCAGGAACATATAAGAAGACATTGGGAGCGAAACCGTGAGCATCCTTCCTGTCAAACCGGGAATGAGGTGAAGGAATGTCCGGGTCGTATCATCTCAGTTTGATGCTCTCTGAAAACTAAAGATAGTTAAGGTATGGGTTTCTTTTTACTCAAGACAAACACTACATAAATAACTATAAGTTTCCAATTATTCAGGAGGAATAAAAGATGATCAGAAATATCATGAAAGGATTTATAGCCATATTGCTTGTATTGCCACTATCTACCGGGAACGCAGCTAATACAAAATATGAACTGGCTACCTTTGCCGGGGGATGCTTCTGGTGCATGGTGCATCCCTTTGATAAGCTCCCTGGGGTGAAGGAGGTTCTCTCAGGATACACCGGGGGACATACCGTCAACCCCACCTATGAGGAGAACTCATCCGGGACAACAGGCCATGCCGAGTCCATCCAGATAACCTATGACCCAGCGAAGATATCATATGCGGACCTGCTAGAGGTATTCTGGCGGCAGATTGACCCGACCGATGCAGGGGGGCAGTTTGTGGACAGGGGAAACCAGTATAGGAGCGCCATCTTCTATCACAACGATGAGCAGAAGAGACTCGCAGAGGAGTCCAGGGACCGTCTCGCAAAGTCAGGCAGATTTACAAAACCCATCGTCACCGAGATTGTGAAGGCTGGCCCGTTCTATAAGGCAGAAGAATACCACCAATATTACTACAAGAAAAACCCGGTCCGGTATAAATATTATAGGTACAGATCAGGCCGAGACCAATTCCTTGACAAGGTCTGGGGGAAAGACAGGGAAGATACACCAGCAAAGGTTAAAACAGGTTCATACACCAAGCCGAGTGCAGAGGTCCTGAAAAAGAAGCTCACACCAATGCAGTTCAAGGTAACCCAGAAGGGTGGAACAGAACCGGCTTTTGATAATGCATATTGGAACAACAAGCATGAAGGGATTTACGTGGATATCGTCTCCGGAGAACCACTATTCAGCTCCAAGGATAAGTATGACTCCGGCACCGGCTGGCCAAGCTTTACCCGGCCTCTGGAGCCGGGCAATATCGTGGAGAAGCAGGATAATACCCTGTTCACTACAAGGACAGAGGTCAGGAGCAGGCATGCAGATTCTCATGTTGGGCATGTATTCAATGACGGCCCACCCCCTACGGGACTGCGCTATTGCATGAACTCGGCTGCCTTGCGCTTTATCCCCAAGGAAGACCTGCAAAAGGAAGGATACGGACAGTATCTTAAACTATTTGATAAATAAAATGAATCTTCCTGATAAGATGGATGATTCCTTTTATCATAGGTTGATTCCCTGAGACTCAAATGCTCAAGTTAAAGGTCCCGACTGCCCCTTTATTTGAAGGGATGCCTTGATCTTCTTGTAGACTGTCGGGATCAATGCAAAAAGCCCAAGGAGTGCAAAGGAGATGAGCACACGGGGACTCGCAACATCACGCATGGTATTGATGGATGCAATGCTCGAACCTGCATTCGCATAGACGAAGCTTCCGGGAAGAATCCCCACCATGGTACCTATGATGTAGGTCCTCAGCTGCAGGCCCGTGATCCCACAGGCAAGGTTGACGAGGAAAAATGGAAAGAGTGGGACTAGTCGCAAAAAGAGGAGGTACGACATCCCGCTTTCGCTGAGTCCCCTATCCAGGGCCTCCATTTGTTTGCCGAACTTTTTCACCACCCAGTCCCGCAGCAGGTTACGGGCCAGGAGAAAGGCCAGGACAGCCCCCATCGTGGCCCCGATATTCACCCATATCGTTCCCATTAGCGCCCCAAATACGGCTCCGCCAGCCAGGGTAAGGATGGCCGCCCCAGGCAGGGAAAGGGCGGTCTGCACAGTATAGATGACGATGTAGCTCACGATGAAGATGAGCATGTGGTTTGAATAGTAATTCAGGAGATAGTCTCTGTTTGTCTTGAGGCTTTCAAGTGTGAGGTATCTTCCGAGATCCAAATAGTAAAATATGCCGATCGCGAGGGCAATGATAATGAGTAATGCTATCTTCTTTTTCATTGGTTCTCCGCTATCGCTTCTTCTCCATTGAGAGATACAGAATAATCATGATCATCATCCGGGAGCTTGAAAATATCTCCATTTACCATCTGCAGATTTAATAAAGGGAATTGATCACCAGTATCCAATGCATTTGAACTCACCCTGGCCATGTTTTTCCTCCAAGATTGGATTATCTTCTGTATAATGATAAGCTTCTAATGTCAGGAATCAAAAAGGTTGATATTTTTATCATGCCCTGAGTCCTTGTTTAATTCTTATATCTCCCTATCATAATCTACCAATTTGCTGAGAAAAAATCCTAAGCAAAAAACAAACTTCATGAACACGGTATCATCTTGAGTGAGGGAGGACAGAAGATGCCAACCTTTGATTATGATCTCGGAATCATCGGCGGAGGAGCTGCAGGGCTGACAGCCGCGGCAGGCAGCGCACAGTTCGGTGCAAAGACCATCCTTATAGAGAAAACAGACAAGCTAGGGGGAGATTGCCTCCATGTGGGCTGCGTTCCGTCAAAGACACTCATCCGCACTGCACGGGTATGGGCACAGGCAAAAAGATCCAAAGAATTCGGTCTGCCGGAACTGTTGCTTCCCCCTGTCGATCTCGGTGCAGTCATGGACCGAGTACATGCGGTCATAGAGAAGATCCAGCACCACGATTCTGCTGAACGGTTCTGCTCTCTCGGGGCGCGCGTCCGCTTCGGGAGCCCTGCCTTTGTGGATAACCATGTAGTAAACCTTGACGGTGAACGCATCTCGGCAAAGAGCTGGATCATCGCCACCGGGTCGAGCCCTGCCCTGCCTCCGGTAGAGGGATTGAGTAGTGTGGCGTTCTGGACCAACGAGACCGTATTCTCTCAGAGGAAGCTCCCCAGGTGCCTCATCGTGCTGGGTGGCGGACCTATCGGCCTGGAGCTGGCCCAGTCATTTGCACGTCTGGGAGCAAAAGTTATCGTTGTAGAATTCATGGGCCAGATCCTGGGCCCTGAAGACGCTGACCTCGCTGACATCCTGAAAGAGCGACTTGTTGCCGAGGGTGTGGAAATCCATACCGATACCAAGGCTATCAGAGCAGAATCAAGTGGCGAAATGATTGCACTGACTATTGGGCCTTCAAAGGGGGAGGGACCAACCCAAGTCATCGAAGGGGATGCCATTCTTGTTGCAGCTGGACGCAAGCCGAATATTGAAGGTCTTAATCTCGATGCCGCCGGAGTAAAATATACTCCGAGGGGCATCCCTACAAACGACCGGATGAAGACCAATATCTCCCATATCTATGCCTGCGGTGACATCAACGGAGTCATGCCGTTCACCCACGTTGCTGGCTATGAAGGCGGGATCGCGCTCACCAACGCCGTGCTCCGCCTGCCTAGGAAGGCGGACTATTCAAAGATCGGGTGGTGCACCTACACAGACCCTGAGGTCGCGAGCATCGGGCTCAATGAAAAACGCGCCCAGAAAGAAGGCACCGGGTACCGCGTCATCGAAGAGCACTTTGTAGATAACGACCGGGCACTTGCAGAGGGAGAGACGTTGGGCAAGATTAAGATGCTCGTGAGCCCGAAAGGCTCTCTGCTTGGCTGTCAAATCATCGGGGCGCATGCGGGAGAGCTCATCCATGAGTGGATAGTGTCCATGGCTGCTGGTATTAAACTTTCAACCATGGCGGGCACAGTGCATATCTACCCTACCATGTCTGAAATCTCCAAGCGCGTAGCAGGCGACCTATTCGCATCGAAGATCTTTTCGGAAAAGACCAAGACTGTGCTCCGCCTGCTTTTCAACCTCAAAGGCAGGGCGTGCAGCCTGACTGAAGCAGTTGCTGATAACCTTCACTCGTGATTAATATTAATACGCCATGGAATAGTGTCCTTGACACTTGTTTTTTTGATGATCTTAAAGCGGGGAATATAGTACATGATATAAGAAGAAGGAAATGTAGCATGACGTCTTCTGAGCAGATCAGGCTGCTCAATGACAATCCATTGAACATATCGTTTCATAAGAGGATCATCTCGCCTCTCTGCGCTGATGCCATCGACATACTCCAGATAAATGTGGGTAAAAGATGCAACCTCTCGTGCAGGCACTGCCATGTTGAGGCCGGGCCACACAGGTCAGAGGTAATGGGCATGCAGGTTTTCGAGAAGTGTCTTCAAGTGCTCCAAGATCACCCGATCGGTACCATAGATATTACCGGTGGTGCTCCGGAAATGAACCCTGAGCTTCCATGGTTTATTCAGGAAGCTGCCGGATTGAAGCGCAGGCTGATGGTTCGCTCGAACCTCGTTATCCTCCTTGAGAAGCCCTATGAGCATCTCATAGACCTTTATGCAGATAATAAGGTCGAGATTATCGCCTCCTTGCCTGATTACCACGAAGAACGGGGCAACAGACAGAGGGGGGAAGGAGTTTTCAAGCGAATCCTGGAAGTGATGCGACTGCTCAATGAGCGGGGATACGGCAAGCCTGGGAGTAGCCTGATCCTGGATCTTGTCTATAATCCTGTGGGCACCTACCTGCCCGGGGCGCAGCAGGCCCTGGAGTATGAATATAAAACCAGGATGGAAAGCGAGCACGGAGTCGTCTTCAATACCCTCTATTGCCTGGTCAACTCACCAGTGGGCAGGTATCTCGACTATCTAATCCGATCGGAGAACTTTGAAGATTACATGCATGCCCTCAATACATCCTTTAACCCATCTACTATTCATTGTCTGATGTGCCGGAATACCCTGTCCGTAGGATGGGATGGGCACTTGTATGACTGTGACTTCAATCAGATGCTGGGTCTGACGGTTGAATGTACTCCCTCAAACAATATCAACAATTTTGATTTTGAAAGATTGAGAAACCGGAAGATCGTCATCGGCAATCACTGCTTTTCCTGTACTGCAGGTGCAGGTTCATCATGCCAGGGAGCTCTTGAAAAATAGTTCACAACTGGAGATACCTTTACTTAGCATAGGTTGATCAAGCGGTAATAAACTTATATCCTCAATATTATGAAAAAGAGGTGGTAAAAATGGGAGAGATCGTTCACACTTCACGCATCAAAATTTTCCGTGAAAAAGGCCCCACCCGAAGAGCACTCATTGAGGGGTTTAATGAGCCTGTATATTACGGTGTACATGGTGGGATAAAGAAGTTTTATAAAGTCGAACCTGAAAAGGAGCACGCTGCGACTCTTGATCATATCGTAGCAGCAGTTGCTGCCTGAATGATGGGAACACTGGCCACGGTGCTGGCCGGAAAAAAGATCCCCACCCCTGAAGATAAATACTGGGCAGAAGTTGAAGGTGATATCGAGGATGTCAATGGTATACTCAAGATCACCCGGATACGGGTGAATTACCATCTCAGATTGCTTCAGGAGAAAATCGGAGAGGCAAAAGAGGCCTTTTCTCTCTATCTCCCCTTTTGTCCCGCAGCCCAAAGCGTCATAGGCTGTATCGATATCAGGGATGATTTGATCATAGAGCAATAGACTGTATCATTGATTCGGGACAAGTTAAATCATTGAGCTAAGAGTCCGGATGTCAGATCTTGTTCTCCAGATTGTCATTTTTTATGATCCACACAGAACACATAGATTCCGTGATAATCAAAGCCTGAGTTGAAGTTCTCGATACATAGATAATATGCCAAGGCCAATGGTTATTCCAGAGCATTTCTTTCCAAACGGAACGGTTTGCCCATAGTGAATATTTGTAACAAATAATCACCAATTGTTCATTAGCCGTGTGGAAGAGTGATATTTATTATTTCTATCAAGGATTTCTTTGGAGCTGCTTATCAAGCTTGTTTTTTGACTTTTGCTTCTGTTTTTCGATGTTCTGTTTTCGACCCTTTTCCTTATCTTTCTTGCCGCCCTTGTCTCCCATTACGTTTCTCCTTCATTATTAATTGTAATCTTGCATACTTTTCAAAACCGTGAATTCCACTTTCAGGAAGTACATCAAACGGATGAACCTTATTTCTCATCACTGTCATCTAATTTTGCCCTCAATGCAGTGGATAAGGAGAAGGTAATAGCACGCCTTGGGGATATGATCATTTCTTCGCCGGTCTTCGGATTACGACCTCTTCTCGCTCGCTTCTCCCTTACATGGAATTTACCAAAACCGGAGAAATTAACATCCTCACCCTTGCTCAGATTGGATTTGATAATCTGAATGAAAGTTTCGATACCTTCAGATGCAGTTACTTTATCCAGACCTGTGTTCATGAGTATATCCTCAATAATATCCTCTTTGGTCAGATTCATATGGTCTCCTCTTAAGAATAAAATTCTTACTGTGCTTATAAGGAATATACCATATGTAAGATAACATTCCATAAGTTATCTTCAAACTGACCCCCCCCTCCCTTAATGCTTTGTTGATAGGATTGAGATGGTTTGAAGTATGATCCCGCATGCAGCATGAAGATAGGAATATTATAATCAACCTTGCAAAGTAACTTTAACAATCATAGAATCAAATATTATATCAAGAGGAGTTTCCATGAGGAAAAAGAGTCTGGAGTTCGTTCTGATGGTCAATGCTGTACTGGAGATCAAGGGTGATCAGGCACAGGTTGTTGTAAAAAATATCAAAGTAAAACCATCCATCATATCTTTGCCAGTTGAGGCAGCTCCTACCATGAAGAGGAAACGTATAAAGAAGAAGCTCAGTAAATCAATCCATGACATAATCTTAGAATCTGCGAAAAAGGTCTCCAAGAAAGCAGATGATGGAATCTTCAAATCGGTGGACCTGTTTAATGTGGCAATCAAGAAATACCCTGAGCTGAATAAGAAGAGTTTCAACACCATGGTCATATCAGCAGCCCCGGAACACACCTCATGGAAGTATACTCGCAATGGGAAGGACTACTTGGTCTATCTGGGCAAAGGGAGATATAAGCTGAGTGATAAGATTAAGTAGGGTATCAGCTGTCCATTATACGAAAGCAAAAGATTCGCATCATATCTTTTCAATAAATACGAGGAGGCACTCATGACAAAAACAGATTTAGTTGATGTTATTGCAGGCAAAGCAAAGATATCCAAATCAGCAGCATTGGAAGCCGTAGATGCACTCACAGAGTCAATTACTGGCGCTCTCAAGAAAGGCGATAAGATCATTTTAGTAGGTTTTGGGACCTTTGATGTTGCTAAAAGGGCAGCCAGAGAAGGTGTAAATCCTCAAACCAGGCAGAAGATAAAGATCAAGGCAAGCAAGGCTCCTCGTTTCAAAGCTGGCAAGGCACTGAAGGATGTTGTGAACAAGTAGATACCAGGACTAGCGGTTCTGGCTGCACAGCAGATGGGTGAAACGCACACACTTCCGCCAAGACAATTAAGACCGATAATGACTTTCGAGAGTTCACAAAAGCCCAGACTGAAGAAATTAAGATACGAAAGAAGAAATCATGAAATCTATTATCCCTATCCTGCAGGAAATACCATATCAGGCATTACGCGCTGTGATCAGGCTCATCCGATGCCTGCCCTATAACCTCGTGGTGAATCTTTTTCGATTTATTGGCATCATCATGTGGCTCATAGACCCGTTCCATAGGAAGGTTGCCACAGTCCAGATACGCACCGCCCTTGGCATAGAAAATCCGTGGCGGCTTGTGCTGAAGGTATTCATGAACCAGACAGAAATAATTGTAGACACGATCCGGTATGCATTTATGAGCGATGAAGAGATCAGAAGCAGGATTGTGGTGGAGGGGAAGGAGCACGTAGATGAGGCGCTGGCAAGCGGACGGGGTCTCATGATGTTCACGGGCCACATCGGGAACTGGGAGATTCTCGGCCATATGAAGAAGGTTGTGGGCACTGAGTTTTACGCCATGGCTGATATCCGCAAAAATCCGAAGCTTGAAGCTATAGTGAACGATATCCGGGACCGCTGTGGTGCCATCGTCCTGCCACCAACGGGCACATTTCACATGCTTATTAATGAACTGAAAAAGTGCAAGACCATCGTCGGCATGATCATCGACATGCGTGGAGACCAGAAAGACGACCTGTTCTGCGATATCTTCGGCATGCCGGCGCCTTCCAAATCCGCACCAGCCGCGATAGCACTCATAGGTAATGCCCTGGTAATGCCGGTCTATACCATTAAGCAGAAAGGCACCTACCACTGGTACTTTGCCAAGGCTGTGGATACGGCACAGTATGGCGATGGGGATGAGGCTATACAGAAACTGAGTGACTTCATGCAGTCCTGGGTGGCTTCTGTTGTCAGAAAACACCCAGAGCATTGGTTCTGGCTATACTCCAGATGGCTCAAACGATCGGACATGAGAAGGGTCATTAAAAAAAAGTTGGACTTCAAGGAGTACGTCCACAGGAAGATGGAAGCGGTATTGAGTGATCAGAGAGAAGTGAATAATGATTGGTGACTGTGAAATACATAATAGTGATCATATGAAGGTGCCAATATAAAAAATCCAGTTTAATGGAGAATAAGACTCCTGTTTTTGCTCGGCAGATGTGTAAATTTCGTGCCGAGGCTAATGGTTATTCCAGAGCATAGATTTATTTTGATAATCATCGAAAAAGATGGGCATGAAAAATCATAGATTAATACCATTATCAACAGTTTGATCATATTGGTGATAACTTCAATAAATGATCGCTTTCAAATCAGTCCTGAAAGTAGATGTATTCAGATGTAATCTAAGCTTGGGGACATCGCATATCAAAGTCCACATTACCCATTCTTGGTTCCGATACCCGAGCTACAATAATAATTACAAAGTATGAACAAAGTTACCCCTTGCTATTATGGTCTTCTAAACCGCTATCTTCCTTATATGCAAGACCACCTCCTGAATAAGATTACCTAAGAACAATCTTCGAGCTCTCTTTACCATCATCACTGCTTCGGTATTCAGTCATCTTAAGTCTGATATCAAGTTACTACATGAGGCATTGATGAATCAAATGGTGCTCTCAGGACTGTAATAGATACCTTCATATGCATAAGATCTATAACGGAAAGAAGGTTGCTCATGAAAAACTCATGGTTATTTATACTTGTTTTCATGATTCCAGGAACAGAAGTGATTCTTCTGTATAGTGAAAAGATTATTATTGATAAAGAAGACGAGGATAATCCCTCTATTCAACAGAAGGCCATACAGCCAATACTTTCTGCTCCAACGTCAAAAGTGAATGAATCTGCTCTCATAAAAAGCGCTACAGATGAGATAAAGATTTCTGACAGGAATGAAATCCATTTCGATTTTGTCATGCCCACCCTTGAGCCTGATGTGCCAGATATATTGAACCAGAAGCTGTCTTTCATCAAGGTACATCCAGATTTTAAATTTTGGATAAAGAGAAATCATGGTGAAGGAGACACAATAGGATCAAAACTTACACTTGGTGACCGTAGGGCTAGGGCTTTCCAGAACGATCTTGTTCATCAGGGAATGAAGAAAGAACGGGTTTCATCCATAAGTTATGTGGAGGTGAATCATGGTTGAAAACAATTCAAACTGTCCAAAAAGTCACCATATTTTATCTGCTTCCGCAAATCTACTGGGCATATGCTTTTTGATATTCAACATTATCAGGGTATCAAAGATGCATGAGAAGACCTTTCTCGATGACCTATGCCTGGTAGGGATACTTTTATTCATGGCTTCCAGTTTAATGTCATATAGTTCTATACGTTCTACGACAAAACAGGATTCTTATGAAAAAGCGGCAGATACTATCTTCATGGGTGCTCTGCTCTTCTTGTGTCTTGTTACTACGGTTACAGCTCTTGGGCTGATCTATTGAAGGATAGAACTTGTGTTTATTTCCCTTCCGAGAGTTCCTCAAGGGCTTTATAGTCCAGAATAGTGATCATCCGGCCCTGAACTTCCAGTACCCCATCATTCTGCATCTTTCGCAGCGTCCGGGACAGGGCCTCGGGAGTTGCTCCCAGTATCTTGGAAAGTTCCCGGTGGGTGACCGGGAGGTCGATCCTCAGGCCGTTCTCTTCATCCTTCCGGTACAGGGCCATGATTAAACCGGCCAGACGCTGGGGAATCTCTTGGAGAGCCAGGGACTCGATGAGGCTCATGGATTCCTTGAGCCTTCGGGACAACACCCGCAGGATGTTCAGGAGGAGTGCAGGTTCTTTCATGACGATATCTTCAACGGCTGGTCCGGGAATGGTGAGTATGTCGGACTTTTTCAGTGCAAGTGCCTCGGCGGGAAAATCATGGGTGGCAAAGGCTGTACACAGGCCGAATGGTTCCCCAGGCCCTAAAAGGTACAGGGTCTGTTCCTTACCTTCTATCGAGCTCTTGGAGAGTTTC
This sequence comes from Desulfomonilia bacterium, assembly GCA_050014195.1. GTDB lineage: Bacteria > Desulfobacterota > Desulfomonilia > UBA1062 > UBA1062 > MWEI01. Next base: position 163,601 of record JBEKDT010000007.1, read on the forward strand.
ACCTGCCCTGAAACAACGACAAAGAACTGCTTGACCAGGTCCGTCTCAGCAACGATCACCTCTCCCGGTTGGTATGTCCCGATCAGTATACGCCGGGATAGAGCCTCCAATACTTTATTGGAGAGCCCTTGAAAAATAGAGATGTCCTGTATCTGTTTCAGAGTATCCATAAAAAATTTCATTTCATTGATCTAGATCAATGACTGTATCGCCATGGGGGTATATGTCTAGCTTCATGGGATGAGATCTTTTTATCATAAGGAAGAATCCCTGAGCAAAAGAAATCACAGATGTAAGGAGTGAAAGATGGCTGACAAAGAATACGTAATTCATGCAGATGATAACACGTTTGATGTCGCTGTTAAGAAATCTGATTACCCCATCCTGGTAGATTTCTGGGCACCCTGGTGCGGACCCTGCCGGGCTATCGGGCCTGTGCTTGAAGAGATAGCCAAGGAATATGATGGGCGGGTGAATGTCGTGAAGGTGAATGTTGATGAGAGTCCTGAAACGTCGAGAAAATTCGGGGTCCGGAGCATCCCAACATTATTGTTCATAAAGCAGGGAAAGGTTCAGGATACCCAGGTGGGATCATTACCCCGGACACAGCTGGCATCCTTTATAGACAAGAATTTAGCATAACAAATCAGTAACATGAGAAAGAAGGAAAATAGTCCATGAACGATTTTTTGCTATTCATTCTCATTGTGTTTGTCTGGTACGTACTCCAGAGCTGGTTATTACCAAAACTGGGTGTACCGACCTGAGGGTCAAACCAGTCCTGCCAGGTGGCGGACAAAACACCTAAAGGCACAGATAAGAAACCAGGCTTATCCAAGACAGTCTCTCTTGCAAAGGAAATGGTGGATCATGACAAAAAACATGGGAACAGCAGATAAGGCAATCAGGTTACTTTTAGTAATAGTAGTGGCAGTACTTTATCTTACAGGGTCAATAACCGGGGTTGCAGCAATCGTTCTGGGCATCATTGCAGCTATCTTTATCATCACCAGTCTCATCAGTTTCTGCCCACTGTATGTCCCGTTGAAGATTTCGACGAGAAAAAGATGACAGCCACTCTATTGCTGCCCCTAGCCAGGCTAGGATGTTCTTATTATTATTAGGAAAATATGTAGAGCATGCACTGTTACACAAGGATATAGAAAATACCAGTCAGGAGGTAGATATGAGGAGAATCTCTAGTATTCTGGCATTAACAGTAATGACAATCATGGTGTCTAGTTCAGGAGCACTCGCCACCAACGGTGACAACCTGATCGGCATCGGGCCTATTTCCCGCTCCATGGGCGGAGTCGGCATCGCAGCCCCCCAGGACGCCATCAGTGCGGTGTTTGCAAACCCTGCAGCCATGTGCGTAGGACCATACTGCCCGGCCTCGGCCTTTGATTTTGCCGGCACTCTGTTCATGCCAAAGATCAAGGGAGAGGTCGATACGAATGGCAGCATCGTGAAGTCCGATAGTGCGGATACAGAATACAGTATACCTGCCATCGGTATCAGCGTGCCGATTACCGACAAGCTTCCCCTCTGGAGATTCGGCCTTGCAGCCTACGGGGTGACAGGCCTCGGTGTGGACTATCGCGGCAAAGACCTTGACAAAGCCACACTCGGGGGGAGCTATCCTCTTGTTTCCGGGTCATATACCTCTCTCCAGGTCATGAAGTTCGCGCCTGCCATTGCGTTTGAACCGATGGATAAACTTTCCCTGGGCATGGCAGTGCATATCGACTATGCCACCCTGGATCTCAGGGACGGATCGTCACCGAATTATGGTGCAGGAGTCCAGCTCGGCGCCCTTTATCATCCCATTGATCCTGTCACTATCGGCCTGAATTATACAACACCCCAGAGAGTGACATATAAGAACGTCGCCGACTTCGAGCAGAATGGCACGCTCGACAACCTCAAACTCGATTCACCCCAGCAGCTTGGCGGGGGAGTGGCATATGAGAACCCCACAATCATGAACCTGCTCGTTGAAGCAGATGTGACTTGGGTGAACTGGTCGAACGCAGCAGGGTACTCTGACTTTGATTGGAAAGATCAGTGCGTTTATGCCCTGGGAGTCCAGGTGGAGCCTGTGAAGAGATTTACCTTGAGGGCCGGATATAACTACGGAAACAACCCGGTCAAGAAACACAACAACTTTAATGGAAGCTTTAATTTCTCCAACCCTCAACAGCCGGTCCCCAACAGTGTCAAGAATGTCCAGGGTAGTACCCTGCCCACATACTACTATGAGACCTTCAGGATCATCGGGTTCCCTGCCATTGTGGAACAGCATATAACCTGCGGCGCAGGTTATAAGTTTACCGATCGGTTTGCTGTGAACCTCGGTTATATGCATGCCTTTGAGAACACCATCTCTGAGTCCGGTACCAACCCCCTGGGCCAGCCGGTCACACTCAAGTCAAAGCTGAGCGAAGACAGCCTTGATTTCGGGCTCACATGGTATTTTTAATGCAGGAACAGCTCCGATCAACTCGGCAAGATAGCACACAGGAGGCATGAGAATGTCGAATCTCAGCAATACCCATAAGGAATATCTCAAGGAAAAATTCAAGGACCGTGTGAATTTCGATGACGTGGAGCGAATGCTCTACAGCCACGACATAGCTGCCATGCCGAGTCTTATCAAGCCGCTCATCGGCGATACCACCCCTGATGCTGTGGTGCAGCCCCAAAGCGAAGAAGAGCTGAAAGAATTGGTGATGTGGGCCGCCAAAAACCATGTCCCGCTCACACCGAGGGGAAAGGCATCATCGGGCTATGGAGGGGTCCTGCCAGTTGAGAACGGCATTGTGGTGGACTTCTATCGAATGAAAAAGGTGCTTTCTGTCGATAAAGACAAGCTTACAGCAACTGTCCAGCCCGGAATCGTCTGGGAGGCGCTTGATCATGAGTTGAAGAAGAAAGGCATGACGCTGCTTACCTACCCATCAAGCTACCCGAGCTCAACGGCAGGGGGCTGGCTTGCCCAGGGAGGTGCTGGCTTCGGTTCATTTGAAGCAGGCTGGTTCAGGGACATCGTGCTGAGCGCCCGTGTCGTGCTCCCCGATGGCATGGTCAGTGTTTTTGAGGGGAAAGATCTTGATATGATCAGCGATGCGGAAGGCATAACCGGTCTCATCAGCGAGATCACCCTAAAGGTTCAGAATGATGAGCCCATGGATCTGGTCTCCATCGGCTGTCCGAACCCCCACGATCTCCAGAATCTCATGGAGGCAATGATAGCGCAGGACCTGCCCATATGGTCCATCGTGTTTATCAACCCCAAGATGGCTGAAATGAAGAACCAGGCGCCCATCATGGAGCACTGGGGACACCCTGCAGAGGAGCGAGTGCTCCTGCCTGCATCCTACATCATCACACTCACATTCAGAAAGAAGGACTCCCAAAAAATTATGGACGGCCTCAATAAGATCATCAAGCTATGCGAGGCTGAAATCTTGAGCGATAGAATAGCACACCATGAATGGAAACACCGATTCAAGCTCATGGTTGTGAAACGCTTAGGCCCAAGCCTTGTGCCCGCAGAGGTGGTCATCCCGCTGTCTGCCTTCGGCGACTTCATGAAGAAGGTGGAGAGCACCATCCAGCAGCCCGTGGTAAAGGAAGGCGTGGTCATCAGGAAATCCACATCCGGCAAGCCCGAGGTGGTCATCCTCGGATTCATCCCGAGCGATGAGCGGAAGTTCAGCTACAACTTTGTCTTCCCCCTGTCGCTCACAGTCATGAAGATCGCTGAAAAATATGGCGGACGAGCGTATGCCACAGGGCTCTATTTCAAGAGCAAGGCAAAGGCAGTCCTTGGGAAGGACCGGCTTGCACGGATGAAATCTTTCAAGAAAAAGATAGACCCCAAGGGTATTCTCAACCCCGGCAAGGTGCTTGGCGCAGGACTTATCGGGACTGCTGTAAAACTGGCAAGCATATTCGAGCCGTTCATAAGGCCTTTCAGTTATGCCATCATCACGGAAGTGGGGGAGAGGCCTGAAAAAGATGTTCGGGATATCCCACCTGATGTTGCCTGGTATGCCTACAGCTGCTCCCAGTGCGGCTACTGTGTGGATGAGTGCGACCAGTTCTATGGTCGGGGATGGGAGAGCCAAAGCCCGAGAGGCAAATGGTACTGGTTGCGCGAGTACATGAAGGGCAAGCAGGAGTGGAACCAGAAGATGGTGGATACCTTTCTTGTGTGTACCACCTGTGAGCTCTGCAATTTCCGCTGCTCTGCAGCGCTTCCTATCGAACCCTCCTGGATGAAGCTCAGGGGCAAGCTTGTAGATGAAGAAAAGAAGATGACCTTCCCGCCCTTTGAGATCATGTCTGCTGCAGCCATGAAAGAAGGCAATATCTGGGCCGGTTATCGTAAGGACCGATCTAAATGGTTCCCTGAAGATCTGAAAGAGAAGCACGGACCCGGAGTAACGGCCAAGAACGTCTATTTTGCAGGGTGCACGGCCAGCTATGTGGAAGAAGACATCGGTATGGCGAGCGTGCGGCTGCTGGACAAGGCAGGGGTGGATTTCACCTATGTGGGCAACAAGGAGAACTGCTGCGGCACTCCCATGCTCGTTGCCGGCAAGTGGGATGTTTTCGAAGCGATCATGAGGAAGAACATCAAGGCTGTCAAAGAAGCGGGCAGTGACACCGTTATTACCTCCTGTCCTGCATGCAACATGATGTGGCGACATGTCTACCCGACATGGGCTAAAAAGCTGGGTATCGATTATGACATAACGGCACGCCACTACAGCGAGATCCTTTCGGAAAAGATAAGATCGGGCGAGTTCACCTTCCCAGATACGGGGCAGAAGGAGGTCACGGTCACCTGGCATGACTCATGCCATATCGGACGCGTCTCTGGCGTTTATGAGGAACCACGGGACCTCATCAAGGCGATCCCCCATGTGAAATTCGTTGAGATGGATTATCATCATGCCGAGGCGCACTGCTGCGGGAGCGTGCTCAACCTCCTCAAGGAGCCCCTGGTAGCCGCGGATATCGGTGAGACGCGCCTGAACGAGGCACTGGATGCTGGAGCCCAGAAGGTCCTGGCCCTGTGCCCATGTTGCGAGTTCCAGTTCCGGGTCACTGCGGACAAGAAGAAGATGCCCATCGAAGTAGTTGACCTCGCACGGTTCTCCGCGTCCGCCCTGGGGTATGATTTCCCTGATCCCAACCCCGAGGTGGCCAAGCAGTGGGCCGTGTTCGAAGCCATGATAGCACTCATGACTCCGCAGGGGTTTGCCGACCTCATGGGCACCATGTGGCCAGAGCTCATCTCGTCAATGCCGTTCGGCATGGGGCCCATGATGCGCATTATGGGCAAAATCCCGGGTGCACTTGACCTCATGAAGCCCATGTTCCCAATACTCTTCCCCAGGCTGCTGCCCATGATGATGCCTAAGGTCATGGACACCATGCTCAAGAAGGTGGGCGAGCGCATCCCCATGCCCGACTACATGCGCGAGCAGATGCCTGAACTTATGCCCAAGGTCATGGATAACCTTATGCCTCATATGATAGGTGATGTGGTGCCGCTGGTCACTCAGCCCATGATTAATTATTTAAAAGGAAAACCACATTAAAAGAGAACCAGGGAGGGAACCATGAGAATAGGAAGATCTCTAGGTCTAGTATTCTTACTTATCCTGACAGTAGGAATTATTCAGGGGTGCTCTCATCGTTGGCATGATTGGGATGATCAATGTTATGGCCATGGTGGAGGAATGATGTGGCATGGTGGAGGCTGTGGGCCAGGCATGATGGGCTCAGGACCAGGTTACTATCGTTCTGGAGAACCACTAACAATTGATCAAGCCAAATCGACAGTGGAACGTTATATAGCTTTTTCAAGAAATCCTAATATCAAGGTTGGTCAAGTCACAGAAAAAGACAAATATTTTGAGGCTGAGATTATCACAAAAGAAGGATCTATAGTAGATAAGCTTATGATAGATAAGCAAACCGGATGGATGAGATCGGTTTATTAGATGAGCTATAGCAAAAAGCGTGATTTTAATAAGGAGGCAGCTTCCTGGGATGAAGAGCCAGGACGGGTAAAGATTGCTAATGATATTGCTGATGCCATATCAGATGAAATAATTTTGACCCCAGATATGTCTTCTTTGGACTTTGGCTGTGGCACGGGTCTTTTGACCCTCAGGTTACAGCCTTTAGTCCATTCAATAACTGGTGTTGACAGTTCCCAAGGAATGCTTGATGTTCTTAAGGCGAAGATTGAAAATAAGAAGCTGACTAATGTAACAACTGAATACCTGGATCTAGAGAAGGGTGATGTTCTGGGTGGCATTTACCAACTAATTGTCAGCAGCATGACCTTGCATCATATTCAGAATATAAAACCTCTCTTCGATGAATTCTACAAGATATTATCTCCTGATGGATATCTCTGCATTGCTGATCTTGATCTCGATGATGGGAAGTTCCATGGCACCAATGAAGGGGTATTCCACTTTGGTTTTGATCGGGCAAAATTGCGTCAGGTTTTTATGGAGGCAGGATTTGATGCTATCCGGGATCGGACTGCTACAGAAGTAATGAAACCAACTGCTGATGGAATAAAGCAGCTTTTTACAATATTTCTTATGATAGGCCGGGAAAGTCCTTAATGGTGTTGTAAAACAAATAATCATACAGATTAGTTAATTACATATGCTTATATACATTTCTCTCGATCGAGTTCAGCTGTTTACATAATAAACCGAAGATAACATGCCAGAAGACACAGTTTCTGATTATTGAATATTTGTAACCACATAATCACCACTTTGCCCACCCCGTTGATAACTTCGATAACTATTCGGATTTGAATACATGCAAAAACCAGAGATATGTTAAAGATATCTTTACTTTTAAGGTCCTATGTCTGGAGTATCGATAGTGGCAAGTTATCATAAATTGATCTCTCGGAAAGTACATATAGCTTGTGGTTATCTCTAGTCGGTCATTACTGAATATATCATTCGGAGATCTCAATAGGCTATTCAGAATGGCAAAGTATAAAGATCTATAAGAGATGTGGCATGCTTGCTTAGGGCATTAAATCGCCGATAATCATTCATATGTTAAATATAATTTGTACATTTCAATAGTTACATATCATTTCCCATTATAGAGGCTGAGGTCTCCCTTCAATCAATGTAGCTTACTGTGCCCTTCCTGCTACGTTCAGCAACAGTGAACTTGTTTTCAGCTGCTGCATAACCAATGATGATAGCACATTTTAGCCCATAACCTTCAGGGATTCCTGCATATCGTGCAAGGTCACGGTTGTTCTCACCATTCAATGCCAATGTCGGGCTGACAAGGAAGCATGATCCCAAGCCCTGTCCGGTAGCTTCAAGTAGCATATTCTCTGCAGCAAGGGCTGCATTGACAGCACCATAAGGAGAATTATCCGGAGCAGAAAACAGGATCAGTACAGGTGCTCCATATAGAGGCTGATACCCTGGCAGAGCTGCTCTACTTTGGAGAAATTCAATGCCAGAGTGAACCATTGCATCGAGTGTCCGATCATTTATTTTTCTACGAAGCTCTGAATTACGGACTACCGAAATCTGGAATGGCCCAGCATTCGGAGCCCACCGACCAGCTTCAATTATCTTATCTAGATCATCGGCAGGAACTGACTTATCCAAGTAGGCTCTTATACTTTTCCTCTTTGATATTGCTCCTGTGATATTCATTCTCGTTCTCCCTCTTGGTCATCAGTTCTGCACAGCAATAGTACTCATAACAGATCTATAGTCATGTCACATTCAATAATTCTGCATAAAGACCGATCGTCTCAGGATTGATATCAATCTCTATTCGTTATCCATATCTCCATGCTCTTCAAGGACAATGTTATCAGCATCTACGGCAACTTCAGCCTCAACCTCATTAACAACCTCGATCACATTATCCCTTTCTTCCAGAGCAAATATAACAGGGGTTGCCTTATTCATGATGGCAGATCGTCTATTTCTTTTGTGAATCTCCTTTGCCTCTTTATTATCATTTTGATTGACTCCACATGAAGGGCAAATGGGTTCTGGTCTGCCCAGGTCATAAAACTTGAAGCCACACTTAAAACACTTGTATCGTTCACCAAGATCCATCGGAGTAATCTCCTCTTTCTGGGATTGATTCTCCATGGTTCTACTTATTCACCACAGCTTTCAGTGGCTTGCCAGCCTTGAACCGAGGAGCCTTGCTTGCCTTGATCTTTATCTTCTCTTTTGTACGGGGATTCATGCCTGTACGTGCCGCTCTTTTAGCTACATCAAAGGTTCCAAAGCCTATCAGGGTGACCTTATCACCTTTCTTGAGAGCACCAGTAATTGCCTCTGTAAGGGCATCTACTGCTGTCAATGATGCTGTCTTTGATATTTTTACCTTCCCTGCAATAACATCCACCAATTCTGTCTTTGTCATGAGTTCCTCCTCGTATTTATTTAAAAGACCATGTTGGTACGAATGGTTCCCTTATAAAGAACAGCTGGTATTTTATCCAGCCAAATCTCTTAGGATTATAGTTACCACATATTGGAGTTCAGACCCTTTATATTGAGCCGGGCAACCCTTGGGAAAACGGCTATATTGAAAGTTTCAACGGTAAGTTCAGGGATGAATTACTCAATGGGAAGATCTTTTATACACTAAAAGAAGCAAAAATATTAATTGAGCAATGGCGCATGGAATACAACACTGTCAGGCCGCACAGTTCCTTGAATTATCGTCCTCCAGCGCCAGAGACATACTTAACCAGAGAATTCATAATGGCTGAAGTCTAACTTAAAAGGTGGTACAAGGATTTGGGGCAGGTCAGTCGATGACTACAGACAAACCTTTGATTCTGTTGAATGACTCTCACCCTATCACATGCGAATGGGAAAGAGGTTGGAAAGATTATGAACAAACGGCTATACAAGAATCGCTTGCAAGATAGGGACTGCTTGTTCGCCCGTTCAGGAGACTGACTTGGTCCGCTGGTATTTATACATTGTCCGGACTGTTGATCAATTAATGTATGCTGGAATATCAACTGATGTTCAAAGACGCTTTAAAGAGCATATCACCCAAGGTCGAAAAACAGCTAAATACCTTCTTGCCCACAAGCCGCAGAGTTTAGCATTCTCACATCCTGTCGGAGATCGGGCCTTGGCTCTGAAAGTCGAGTACCACTTCAAGCGACTCTCTAAAAAGGAAAAGGAGAGGGTAGTGGATTCGCAACAATTGGTATTTGACAGGGACTCAGGGAAGATCCGGGTTGCAGAATAAATTGAATGTGAAATATATACTCTATATTGCTAATGTCACATTCTATATTTTACTACTTTGCGGTCTACAACATCTCCGCTGATTCCAGGCCCATTAACGAGCTGATCCTTGCAGCAAGGTTTGTAAGTCTCTTTGTTGACTTCCTGTTTCTGACTGCAATGGAAAGAGCTTTCCCCTGGCCTATGATGATCACCAGTTTCTTCCCTCGTGTTACCGCTGTATAAATCAGATTCCGCTCAAGAAGCGTGTAGTGCTGCATGGAAAGGGGTATAACTACCGCAGGATATTCAGACCCCTGACTCTTGTGTATGCTTGTGGCATATGCCAGTGATACCTCATCCAATTCCCCGAACTCGTAATCAACAGACCTCTTGTCGAACTCAACAGTGATCACACCTTCCTCTAGACTGATCTCCCTGATTTGCCCGATATCCCCATTGAAGACCTCCTTATCGTAATTGTTCACCATCTGGATAACCTTGTCACCAGGGGCAAATGTAGTTCCGTAACGAGTTACCCTGGGTTCTCCCTTATCATTGAGCACCTTCTGCAGCTCGGTATTCAGGGAGCGGGTACCAAGACCTCCACGGTTCATGGGTGTCAGTACCTGTATATCCTTTACCGGATGGAAGCCAAATCGATCAGGAATACGTTCAGTAACTACATGGAGTAATTTCTTGTAAATATCCTCGGGTGTCTCTGATGGTATGAAATAGAAATCGGTGGGTTCTGCTTTTTCTGATTTTAATGGCAGCTCCCCTTTATTTATACGATGGGCATTGACAATAATCCGTGATGTAGCTGCCTGGCGAAATATCTCTGTCAATCGAATTGTGGGAAGAGCCCTTGATTCAATGATGTCCGCCAATACTGAACCTGGCCCCACAGAAGGTAGTTGATCCACATCACCCACAAGTATCAATGCAGTATTGTCCGCAACTGCTGCAAGCAGGCGGTTCATCAATACCACATCCACCATCGAGGTCTCATCCACGACAACCAAATCAGTTTCTAGGGGTTCTTCCCGGTTTCGTTTGAAGCTAAAGGATCTTGGGTCATACTCCAGCAGCCGGTGAATTGTCTTGGCCTCCAAACCGGTGGATTCAGAGAGCCGTTTAGCTGCTCGGCCTGTTGGAGCACAGAGTCTGACTTCCACATGCTTTGCCCGGAGAATGTGAAGTATGGAGTTGACCAGGGTGGTCTTGCCCACACCCGGACCACCGGTGATGACTACTGCTTTACTTCTCAGGGCAAGTTTCAGTGCTTCACACTGGGATTGTGAAAGGTTCAGGCCCGTTTTCCCCTCAACCCACGGTATGGCCTTTTCGGCATCGATATTAACCCAGGGGGGAGAACCTCGCACAATACGTTCAATGCTGTTGGCAACTCCCACCTCGGCCCGGTGGAGCGAGACAAGAAAGAGGCATGGCTTGCCGTCTATCTCTTCCTGAACCAGATTCTTTTGAGTGATCTCTTCATGGATTGCCTCTTCCAGGGTTGCAACAGGGATCTGAAGCAGCTTCTCAGATTCTGTAACAAGTGTTTCCCAGGGGACAGCGCAGTGGCCGTCTCCTGACATTTCCTGCAAGACATGCCGCACACCTGCCTGAGCACGAATAAGAGATTCAGAGGAAATGCCCAACTTACCGGCTATGATATCAGAGGTCTTGAAGCCAACACCCTGGATATCCAGCGCCAACCGGTAGGGATTCTCGGTTACCTTGATGATAGCAGCATCTCCATAGGTCTTATATATACGTACAGCACGAGCTGTACCGGCACCATGAGACTGGAGAAAGAGCATGATCTCCCGAACAGCCTTCTGATCCGCCCAGGCAGAGGTGATCTTCTCCATCCGTTTCTTGCCGATACCGGATAGAGTCATGAGTTTCTCTGGTTCTTCCTCAATAATGGTAAATATCTCAGCTCCAAAGGCTCCCACGAGAACCTTGGCGAAATGAGGGCCAATACCTTTGACCATACCGGAGCCGAGATACTTCTCAATTCCTTCAATTGTGTTGGGTGGAACTACCTTCAGGTTATTTGCCTTGAACTGCAGGCCGTGAGTCTTGTCATTATGCCAGATACCGAGGCATTCGACAAACTCTCCAGGAGTTACGGAGGCAGCTGAACCTACAACAGGCACTAAGTCCTGGTGTCCTTTTACCTTGACCCGTAAGACACAGAATCCTGTCTCTTCATTATGGAAAGTGACCCGTTCAACAGATCCTGAAATACGCTCGGTTTGGGGTTCCGCTGAGACGGCTCTTTTCATCGGTCTTCATCCTGGAAGAATATTCCCTCTCATCAGGCCATTATTTGTAACGAATCAAAAGACATGATTAGATATCAGAGTAGTAACGGAATAGTTACATAGTCAAGCCTGTTCTTTGCCTTCTTCATCATCCTCTTAATAGAATACTTTAACATCTTAATATTGTATCGATATCAGTCAGTCACCCATGCACTAAGTATAAATAGGGTTGCATATTTTCTGATTGTGTTGCTGCCCACTCAAGATAATAAGTACTCATGAGTTGATCTATGATCCCATCCAACCTTCCTGACCGGGAAATTGTCTTCATGCCAGGCGGCATTGTGCAAATGACATACTCCCGGAGTTTCATTTTATCTTCTTCTCCCATGGCTTGGATTCGCTCCTTAATTCGCTCAAGCTCATCTTTCATGTTTTGTTCTTCCTTTTTTGTTTCCTTCAAATCACGTTGTGATTGTTCTCCGGCCAATCGTTTCTTTTCTTCCTGGATCCATCCATGCGCAATTTCATCTTGCCAGCCCTTGTCATTTAGCCAGGTAGTCGGAAGAGGGATTTTGTCCTTTTCTCGATTTCTCCAAAGTGACCGGTTAAGATACTCAATGCATCGTATGATAAATATTGCCTGGCGAGGTTCAGGGTTTAGTTGTCTCCATAGCTCACGCGCTCGCTCCTTTTTTTCCTTTCGAGGATATACTGGCCAAAAGGCATTCTCAAAGAAATCATCGACACGGGTAAAGACACTTTTGACCTTTTCTTGTGTAGAAAAAACCGGAATGGACAATAAAGATTCTTCTAAAGAATCTTTATCTAAAACAATACTATGGGTGACATTTTGTCGGGGGGGGGTGACATCCTGACACCGGGGGGGTGATAATTTGTCATGGGAGGGTGACAATTTGTCATGCCCCTCCTTTTGGCTTCTCTCACTACCAGGAATCATCGATAAATTAACAGTTAACTCTCTTTCGTCCTGACCATCCGGCTTTTTGGAGAACCTCACAATCAGATAGCCCCTCTCCTCAAGATCTTTGATCCATCGCTGTATACTTCGAGCTTCAACAGAGAGAAGGGCTGCAAAATATGAATTCGAGGCAATAACCCTTTTATCTCCCTGCATAAATGCGACCTTTGATAATAGAGCTTTTTGCTCAAGAGACAGATCAGGCATCAACAGAAATGGAGCTGTGATAGTAATAAAATCAGTGTTTTTTAATTGATAGTTACCCATAGAACACTTCCTCGAAGTAACTCTTATCTAACGCTTTGATTATTTTACCATGGTTTGTGATGTTGCGATTTTGAGACGAAGTTATGGCGTGGATGTGTACAGATGATGACAAGAAATTATGGAAGCATATGATACTCGAGATCACCATGATTTTGAGAATGGACAGTGATTTATTTTTTATAGATATTCCTAATGCAATGCGCATACATGATCTCTCTTGATTTGGGTGATGGATGGGGAATTCAGATTGAAAGGGCCTGAGTGTGTAACAGATGTGTAGTAGGTCTACAGATATAGGCCACGGCTTGATGGTCGAGTGATCATATCCCTCCACCATTTTAGATTTACTGAAGGGGTATATTGGGGGCAGATGGTCCGGAAAGCAAAGTGAGATTAAGGCCTCCATGAGATAAAATCCTAGGCGGCCCAATAAGCTTTTTTCATAGGCCTGCTTGCAAACGCTTGCACTTTGCTTGCAGGTTTTTGGGGTATTTTTAAGGCTATGACTTAATGAAATCAAATAGTTATTGGCGGAGCGCATGGGAATCGAACCCAAGCGATTAGTTGGTACGGATTTGGTACGAGATTGACTCTCTCGATCTAGTGGTAGCCTAATATGACAGTAGGTAGAGAACCTTTACGCGATAGTCTTTACCTCTGGCTACTTGAGATATTTCAGTACCTAAAAAAATGGGAGCTTTTGCAGCTCCCAAAAGAGGAGATTTATAGGTATTTGGATCGATATTCATATGTGGTCGATCACATCTCCTTTCAAGTACCCTTTTCTCAATGGTCTAATTTCTATAGGCTTTAAATCTATTTGTTTTTTGTTATTGAAAGCGGTAAAATTACTAAGATACAATAAATATTATAGTGAATTATTCACTATGATAAAAATGTGTGTGCTTGCAGACCTTGCGATTAGGATTACAGATCAAACATGGGGGGCATGTGCGTTGAGAATCCTCAGATGGAACATAATCTTTGTTCTTTTATTAATTGGGTGCTCCACAACGAATATAGATTGGGAAGAGGCTCATAATATAGACACGGAGAAAGCATATCAAAATTTTTTACAAAAGCACCCAAACAGTGAATACTCAGAACTGGCAAAAGTAAAGCTGGAAACCATTGATTATGAGAATGCAAAAGAAACGGATACTGTGAACGGCTACTCTTTCTATTTATTGAAATGTCCGCATGGGACACATGTAAAAGAGGTGAGAGCCAGATTAAAAGATATCAGATGTAATGATCCGGGTTATGTTAAAATATTTCCTTCATGGTTGAAAAAAGGCCTGTCAACAGATCCTAATCGTCACGCCAGTTGGTATTTAGCAAATTCCTATATAGGCATTGAGCCAAATGATATCGGTAGGGGGTACAAAGCCGCCGGAGATGACCCGGAGTTTCCCTTGGAATTGGACTGGGGGGCTGGTCAGTTAATTTATTATAGTGGGAAAGGTGTTATCATAGGTCCGAACGGAAAAGGCGTACTCGTTGGATATCACTGTAAATAGATCATACTTGACGAATGGCGATGTTTATATAATCTAGGCGCATGATCAGCGTAGATAACCTCTGGAAGGGCTACGGACCCCAGGTGCTCTTCGAGGGGATCAGCTTCAAGATAAACCCCAGGGAGCGTGTAGGCCTTGTCGGTCGCAACGGCCATGGCAAGACTACCTTGCTCCGCCTTATCACCGGTGAAGAGGAATCTGATCGGGGTTCAATCGTTATCCCGAAAAATTACCGCATCGGCTATGTCACCCAGCATCTCGGGTTTACCGAGGATACGGTGCTCAAAGAAGGGATGAAAGGTTTGTCCGAAACCCAGAAAGACCAGCACTGGAAGGTAGAGAAGGTTCTGGCAGGCCTCGGGTTCTCTACGCTTGACATGGAGCGCCATCCGGACGAATTCTCAGGCGGGTTTCAGGTGAGACTCAATCTCGCCAAGGTCCTGGTCTCAGACCCGGACCTCCTCTTGCTGGACGAGCCCACGAATTACTTGGACATCACCTCCATCCGATGGATTGAGAGGTTTCTCAATACATGGCCCCGCGAGCTGATCCTCATTACCCATGACCGCACTTTTATGGATAGAATTGTAACCCATACCATGGGCATTCATCGCAGGAAGATGCGAAAGATCGAGGGGGACACCGAGAAGTTCTACAACCAGATAGCCCAGGAAGAGGAGATCTACGAGAAGACACGCGTCAATGATGAGCGCAAGCGCAAGGAGATCGAGGAGTTCATTACCCAGTTCAGGGCCAAGGCCAGACTTGTGGGGCTGGTTCAGTCACGCATAAGGCTGCTTGGAAAGATGGGGCGCAAAGAGAAACTAGAAAAGATTAAGTCATTGGAGTTCTCTTTCCGAAGTACCTTGTTTTTTGCAAAATATGCATTACAGGCAAAGGATTTGTCATTCTCCTATGACCAATCAATAGAGCTCATTAAGGACTTTAATATCGTCATCCGTCCTGGTGAGAAGGTCTGCGTCATCGGTCCTAATGGCAAGGGCAAGACCACGCTGCTGAGACTCCTGGCCGGCCAGCTAAAGCCCGATGCCGGTGGGGTTGTCTACAACCCCAAGACCATAAAGGGCGTCTTTGAGCAGACAAATGTCAAGTCTCTTGTTGATTCAAGGACTGTGGAAGAGGAGATCATGTACTCGGCCATTGATATTGACAAGCAGTCTGCCCGTAATATATGCGGCGCCATGATGTTTGAGGGAGACTATGCAGCCAAGAAGATCGAGGTGCTCTCCGGAGGCGAGAAGAGTAGGGTGATGCTGGGCAAGCTCCTGGCGACCCCGTTGAACCTCCTGCTGCTGGACGAGCCCACCAACCATCTCGATATGGAAACAAGTGATGCACTACTGGCTGCGCTTGACAGCTTTGACGGGGCGGTAGTCATGGTCACACACAACGAGATGTTTCTCCACGCATTGGCTGAGCGGCTTATTATCTTCTACCATGACTCCATTGAGGTATTTGAAGGCGGATACCAAAGGTTCCTCGACAAGGGAGGCTGGGGGGACGAAGAGGTGATTCAAACCATGGTAAAAAAGGAATCAAGACCGAATCTCGATGATGGAAAGATCAACAAGAAAGAGCTGAGAAAGAAACGCTCGGAGATAATTTCTGAGCGCTCCAAGGTACTGACTCCCCTTGAGAAGAAGATTACCCATGCAGAAAATGAGATAGAGCGGCACGAGAATATCATTAAAGAACTGCATGTGTTGTTGCAGCAGGCAACGTTAAAAAAGGATGGGAAGAAGATCTTCGAGGTTTCCCATGCCATTCTCGAGAGTGAGCAGGCCATCGAGGCCTGCTTTGCCGATCTTGAGAAAATGCATGCAGCATTTGAGAAGCATCAGGCGGAATTTGAAGAGAGACTTTCTCTTGTGAGTGATTAGTGAACAGTGATCACTGATCAGTGAACCGAAAATCGGTTTATCAGTATCCGATCACTTTTTCACCGCTCACCGGTCACTTTTCATAAAACGGCATCGTAATCTCATATGCCCCGCTTGAGAGGCTGGATTTCACAGGAAGGCCCGATTTCTCAAAGACCTTCAACATGGACTTGTTCGATGCAAGCACATCTGCAGTAAACCCCTGAAGACCGCGTTCCTTTGCTACTCGTATGAGCATTTCCAAAAGATATGATGCGATCCCTATGCCTTGGTATTCTTCATCAACGACAAAGGCTACGTCTCCATAGGGACGGTTCCTGTCCTTGACAAAACGTGCTTCTGCAATAATGTGCTCCTGGTCCAGGGGACCCACTAAAGCCACGATGGACAAGATACGGTTGCAATCCACATTTACATACTGCTGCATCTTCGCATGGGGCATGGTCTTGATTGGGCTGAAGTAACGGTAATAAACGGCTTGGTCGGAGAAACGGTAAAAAAGGCGGCGCATCTCCTCTTCATCAGAAGGTTTAATGTGCCGGAACCTCACGTCGATACCGTTCTTGAAGGTATGCCGTGCATTGATATCCGAAGGATATAATGAAGCACATTGCGGCATGAATATCTGATCGGCGTAGAGGATGTTGTTCTTTTTGGCCTCTTCCACAAGCCGTTCTCTATCCTCAGGGTGAGCTATGTCGATAAGCGCCTGAGCTCGCTCTCTGACGGTTCTCCCCCGGAGATTGGCTACTCCGTATTCGGTAACCACCATGTCTACGGACTCCCTTAAGCTCAGCAGGTTGGGGAATTCCTCGACCGACAGCAGGATATTGTGCTCTCCCTTGCGATTTCTGCTGGGCAGGGCAAAAATGGTGCAGCCTCCCTTTGAGAGTTCGGCTCCGTTGATGAAGTCCATAGCCTCTCCGGGTGTAGCTGCTACTGCGCCCTTTCCTATCTGCATGGCAATACGCCCTGAGATGTCCACCTTGCGGGCCGGTATGATGGCCATGAACTTCGGATTACGCCCGATCTGGACAGGGCTGAACACGAGGTCGATACCCTGAAACTCCACGTGCGGGTTCTTGTCGAGCCAGCGCATAAGCTCTTTTGTGCCAAAGGCATATGATGCCAGCGATTTGCCGCGATAGATGCCCTTGTTGCGGTTGGTCACGGCACCACTCTTGATGAGATCCATGAGAGCATCGGTGAAGAACGGGCTGTGGACGCCAAGATTACGCTTTGCCGTAAGGTGTCTGCCCAAGGCTTCATAAATAGGACCGAGAGAAAAGGATATGCAACTTCCGTCTTCGATGACCGAAGCTATATTGGCGGCCACCTGATCGAACACATCGTCTACCGGCCAACGTGCAAGATAGAGCGGGCTATCCTCGGATTTCACGAGATGGTCGAACTCGTCTATGTGAATGAATGTGTCTCCATAGGTATAGGGAACCTTATCATTGATCTCGCCCACTACGAGCTTTGCTTGCTCTATGGCCTGCCGGGCGACATCCACGGATACACCGAGGCTCACAAACCCTGCCTCGTTCGGCGGGGTGACCTGGATGAATGCTGCATCGATGGGGAGCTGGCCTGACTCGATGAGGGCGGGTATCCGTGAAAACCTGCTTGGTATGAGGTCCACAAGACCCCCGGTGATGGCATCTCCGGCAACCCATCCTGAAAAGAAGGTTTTCAGCCTGAACTTTTGATTCTGCAGATCCTTCATGGTGATGAGGTCGCCCAGGCTCACAAGCTGAATAAGCTCGAGATCCTGCAGAGTCGGCAGATCAGAACTCATGAGGTACTTAACGAGCGTCCTGGGTTCGGCGACTCCGGTACCCAGGAAGATTTTCATGCCGGGTTCGATCTTTTCCATGACCTCAGCCGGGGTTATGACTTTCTTGTGCCACTGCATTGTATGGATTCCTCTTGTCATGATATTAAACCTAATTCACCTATAATGGCATCAGCATATTTTGAAAAGGGGTGAAAATAAATCTGCACATAAAAAAGCCGCCGCCTCATTTTCAAGGATGAGGCGGCGGGTCCTGGTGACTGAGTTTTGTAAGATTTACTTCTTGATCGAAACGCCGGTAATCCGCATACCGTAGAACGAACGGTATACGAAAATAAGGGCGATAACGAAGAACACAACTGCAAGGCCGGTCCTGAGGCCGGTATTCGTCATGGTTACGGCGATTTCCGTAGCGAGAAGACCGAACAGTGTCGTGAACTTGATGACCGGGTTCAGAGACACCGAAGAGGTATCTTTGAAAGGATCGCCTACCGTGTCTCCCACAACCGTTGCCTCATGCAGCGGGGTGTTCTTCTCTTTCAGGTCCACCTCGACGATCTTCTTGGCATTATCCCAGCATCCGCCGGCATTTGCCATGAAGATTGCCTGGAAGAGCCCGAAGAAGGCGATGGCGATGAGGTAGCCCACGAAGAAGTAGGGGTTGAAGAAGGACAGACTCAGTGCCATGAAGAAGATGACCACAAAGATGTTGATCATACCCTTCTGGGCGTAGATCGTGCAGATCTTCACGACTTCCTTGCTGTCTTCAATGGAGGCCGTCTTGCTGAGATCAATCTTTTCCTTGATGTACACGACGGCGCGGTAAGATCCGGTTACAACGGCCTGGATGGAGGCGCCGGTAAACCAGTAGATCACGCAGCCGCCCATCAAAAGGCCGATAATGATTTCGGGCTGGATAAGACTTAATTTGGCAGCAACGTTGCCAAAGATACGCTCGAGCAGGATGATGATGCCGAACACCATGGTTGTGGCTCCTACGACTGCCGTTCCAATGAGCACCGGCTTGGCTGTTGCCTTAAAGGTGTTGCCCGCACCGTCGCAGGACTCGAGATAGTGCTTGGCATGCTCGAAGTCCGGTGTGAAGCCGAAGTCTTTCTTTATCTCTTCCTTGACGTTCGGCACTGACTCAATCATGGAGAGCTCGTAGATGGACTGGGCGTTGTCGGATACCGGGCCGAAGCTGTCCACCGCGATCGTCACCGGCCCCATGCCGAGGAAACCGAAGGCCACCAGACCGAAGGCAAACACTGGGGCTGCGAAGACGAACTCTGCAGGCATAAGTGCCATGATCGAAGCGTTCTTTGAAACCAGGTATGCGATCAGCATCAGCATCAGGATGATCAACCCCTCCCAGAAGGCCGAGAAGTTACCGGCAACGAGGCCTGAGAGGATGTTCAGGGAAGCGCCGCCCTGGCGGGATGCATTCATGACCTCTTCACAATGGCGGGATTTAGTGCTGGTGAATACCTTGGTGAATTCCGGGATCAGGGCGCCGGCGATGGTGCCGCAGCTGATGATCACGGAAAGGGCCCACCACAGGTCACCGTATTTCACGGGGTCAAGGTCGCCAAGCAGGACATAGCTTGCACAAAAGGTTACGAAGATGGAAATAGCTGAGGTTATCCAAACTAGATTCGTTAAAGGATGTTCGAAGTCGAATTCGACCTTGCCTTTGAAGAGCGAAGTGCTCAAGGCTGTATTGAAGAAGTAGGAGACGAGTGAGGTCAGGATCATAAGGATACGCATTGCGAATATCCAGACGATCAGTTTGCCGCCCATTTCCTGATTGCCGAACAGTGCCAGGGCCAGGAAGGAGATGAGGGCAACACCGGTCACACCGTAGGTTTCAAAGCCATCGGCCGTGGGGCCGACACTGTCGCCGGCATTGTCACCCGTACAGTCGGCGATAACACCGGGGTTTTTGGGGTCGTCCTCAGGGAGGTGAAACACGATCTTCATGAGGTCGGACCCGATGTCGGCGATCTTGGTGAAGATACCGCCGCAGATCCTCAGTGCGCTCGCACCCAGAGACTCGCCGATGGCGAACCCGATGAAGCAAGGCCCGGCAAGCTCTTTGGGGATATAGGCAAGGATCAGGATCATGAAGAAGAGCTCAACACTCACCAAGAGCAGGCCGACGCTCATGCCTGAGCGGAGGCAGATGTTGACAATGTCAAGAGGTGCACCTTTCAGTGATGCAAAGGCCGCCCTTGAATTGGCAACGGTATTTATCCTGATGCCGAACCAGGCAACACCGTAGGAGCCCATAATCCCTGCTATGGAACATATAAGGATAATGATGATGCTGGATGCTGGTGCGCCCTGGAGTCCATAGAAATAATAAACGATACACGCTGCGATGAGTACCCACAGGCCCGCCAGGAACTTGCCCTGCTGTGCCAGATAGGTCTTACACGTTTCCCAAATGGTGTTGGAAACGGAAAGCATGGAGGCGTGAGCCGGAAGGTTCTTGGTCTGTACATACTGCATGAGACCGAAGAGCAAACCGATGGCACATACCACCAACCCGATATTGAGAATTGTTAATCCACCGAGGGTGTTGCCTATGAATGCCACATTCGACAGATCAGGAAGCTTGATGTCCGCTTCCCCTGCAAAGGCAACAGGCACCATGGAGAACATAGCACCCATGGCCAACATGAAAGACCATAAACTAAGCTTTGCTTTACTCATGTCTCATCTCCTTGTTTATTGGTCACTACATTGATACGCCCCTATAACAGGCGCATTTCTATCCTACCTAGCTCCATTAAGATTATCTTATAATTATCTGATATATGCAGCATAAGCACATGTTCGTGCTTTGATAGACACTACCCCTCTCCTCAATTCACTCTGCACCTTCATGAGTGAATCATCATTCAGCCCACGAAAAGGTACAATAGGTCTTGTTCACTGTCAAGGCTTTTTTTATGGCTGAGATGTAATCGATTCACAGAGTTATTCAAATAACTGTTTAATAAGAGAACAGTATTCCAGCATCAATAAAATCCGGTGCATGTCCTCAAATCACTGTCTTAAATATTGCATGGTTCCGTCCTGGATGACAGCGACCTTGGCCTCGTTCGGGTAGTCTTTTCCTAGAATTGCAAGTACTTCCGGCCATGTCTTTACTGTTGTAGCATCATCAGGGTGGCAAATCAGATCGAGGCCTGTCCTATCGGGGTGAGGATTCAGAACAATGAGTTTTTTCATAAGGAGTTGAACGAACCCTAAAGAACGGTGGCTGTAGTGCCTTCCGCCATAGTCTGAACCCCAGGCCCTCATCACATAGTGGGGGACTTGTCCTTCGGGTGCATCGGAGATGAGCACGGCAGTGCCCTGGGCTCCGGGCTTGAGTGTCTGGAGCGCAAGGAGCAACGCGATGGCCGACTCGCTGGCCTTTGCGTAAGAATTGCATACAACAATGTCATAGCCTGTTGAAAAGGGTATTCCATAGTGATCTTTGGCTTCTTGGGCGCCTGCGGCATGGGTGGCCCGGAAGGTGCCTGTATAAAGATCGGTGATCTGCCCTTTGCGGTTAATGAGGCAGTCGAGTTTGAAATTGAGCCCTGCCATGTCGCCTGCAGCATCACATTCTGCACGCATGATATTGTTTTCAAAGTTACCAAGACCGGTCCGGCCCGGGTCTCGAAAAAGCTGGTTGTGAAACTGGTTGATGGTTTCGATCCCTGCCACACCCGGCATGATGAGTTTAGCCCCACCGCCGAATCCCACATGAACATGAGCGGTTATGCACCCGATGCCAATCTTCAGGTCGCAGGCCATGAACTCCCGGTTAAACCAGACCTCCACGCCTGTGGGAGTCCTACCTGCCCGGATGGTGTTCTGAAAGGGGTCGTGGTTGTAAACGGCGTATTTTTCTACGATCTCATCTCCAAGTTTCTTCCTGGCATTGATCATGTCATAGGCGCCGTGCGAGCCGAGTGCCCATAAAAATCGGATTTGGTCCCGCTTCATGCCAGCCCCGTGGAGAATATCCAGGACAAACGGCGCAACATCCTTGACCGGGGTAGGCCTGGTCATATCGTCGAATACGATGACTGCCTGCTTCTTGGCGTGAGCGAGAGCTGTGAGGGTAGGGCCGTCAATGGGATGGTCGACCTTCTCCTTAATCTGCTCTGAGGTGAGCCCGGGTTTGTCGAGACCGGGGGAGGTGAGGTTGGTCACATCCCACCTGGCCGGAAAAGTGAGCTCACGCTCGGCGTTTCCGTACCAGAGGCGTGAGGGGACGGATATTTTCTTCATGGCAGACCCCCATTCGTCTACGTGCTGCATAGAGAACCAGCACTTGAAAAACTTATCTTTTGCTGCATCATCTCACAAAAATCATCAGCCGGTAAGTCCGAGCTGGCTCGAGACCTGATGGGAAGTGAACTTAACGGCCTCGATAATGTCCTTATGGCGTTTTGCGATGTTATCAGGATTGCCCGTGATAGCGAAGGCCGCGATGATCGCACCGGTGTGGTTGAAAATGGGCCCGCCGATGCCGGCCAGACCATTAATGGACTCCTGGTTGTCGAAGCTCACACCGGAAGTCCTGACCAGTTCGAGTTCTTCAAGGAAACGCTTACGCGTGGTAATGGTGTTGGGTGTCAGTTGTTCGAAGCGGTAATCGGCAAGGAGGAGGTCCCTTTTGGCGGGATCCATATGGGCGATGAGCATCTTGCCGATGCATGTCGAGTGCATGGGGATTACCGAGCCTGCCTGAGGGAATACCATATAACGGTTCTCCGGCTCGATGCGCATGACGATCGTGACCTTGTCGCCCACGAGCATTCCCAGGTTGACCGGCTCCATGAATTGGAAGCAGAGCCGCTCCATCCATGCCCGGCCGATGGTGACCAGGTCCATGTTGGTGGCACACTTCATCCCGAGTTGGAAGAGTTGGGGGCCGAGGCGGTACTTACTCGTGAAAGGGTCTTTCTCCAGGTAACCGATGGCCTCGAGTGTGGCCACAATGCTCGCAATGGTCGTCTTCGCAAGACCAAGCCGTTTGGAAAACTCGGTGATGCCGAGTGATTTCTTCTCATCGATGAACAAGGCCAAAATGTCTGAGGCCCGTTTGATGGATTGGATCAATCGCTTTCCCTGTTTCATATGCTCACTACGTATGCGGGTTGTTTTAAAGAGTATAGCCCATGGTTAAAGAATGAGGAAGGTGATATTTTCTTTTCGGGCATGGATGCATGATGCTGTTTCATTGAAAATCTTCTCCATATCATACGCTTCAGTGGTTTTGCGATTGACATGAATGATGAAAAAAACGCAATATATCAGAACGAGGTACGACATTATCGAACACTGCCAAGGGTAAATATGCCGGCAATGAATACGAGATCGCTCTCAAAAGTAGTGCAGGAGAAGAATGAAGAGTATGATATAATAGTACTGATACAAGCACTAATGTATTTAATAATTCGGTATATAACAGATGCCTTTGAAGGCACCTTAGTATGATGAAGGAGCTTACATGACGTTAATTCAGGAATTCCAGCGAGTATCTTCCGATCCCCACGGCTATGCCCGGAAAATGAAGGGCCAAGGGAAAAAGTGCATTGGATATTTTTGCTCCTATACCCCGGAAGAGATTATCCATGCAGCAGGCATCCACCCGTTGAGGCTTTTCGGCGCAAAGGATGACACCAGCATTGCTGACAGGCATCTCCAGGCCTACTGCTGCTCTCTCGTAAGGGGTGCACTCGCAGATGTACTTTCCGGAAGGCTTAACTATCTTGACGGTGCGGTATTTCCCCATACATGCGATTCCATCCAGAGGTTGTCGGATATCTGGAGGCTGAACACGGCATTTCGTTTCTTTGCCGATATCGTGCTGCCGGTCAAGCTTACGACCGAAAGCTCCAGGCAGTATCTCGAGGATGTTCTCAGAAAATTCAAGGCCGATCTTGAAAAGGGTTTTTCCATCACCATCACCGATGATGACCTCGGAAAATCAATACACACGTACAATATCATCCGCTCATCACTGGAAACTCTTTATGAGATGCACTCGAAGGACACCTCGCTGTTAACCGGCAGCGATCTGAATGCCATTGTCCGGGCCTCCATGATCCTCGATCGGGGAAAGGCTGCTCAAATGCTGGAAGATCTCGTGCAAGGGCTCAAGGGGCCATTGCCCGAAACTAAAGTTTCAAGGAAAAGGGTCATGCTTGTGGGCAGTGTCTGCGACCAGCCGGATATATACGATTTACTCGAGCGTGCAGGGGCGGTGGTTGTATGGGACGATCTGTGCACAGGGTCGAGGTACTTTGAAGGGGCGATCAGCGAAGAGGGCGATCCCATGACGGCAATAGCCGATAGGTATTTTAGCCGGATTATCTGTCCGGCCAAGCATTCATCTATTACAGGCCGTGGTGAGAAACTCGTGAAATATTCACAGGGGCATAAAGTCCAAGGGGTTATCTTCCTCCAGCTCAAGTTCTGCGACCCACACAGCTTCGACTATCCTTATCTCAAGGAGTACCTCGATAAGGAGAACATACCCAGTATGTTGCTTGAGATCGAAGGCCAGCTCCCGCCCGAGGGACAGTTGCTGACACGGTTCGAGACCTTTGTACAGATGCTTTCATGAGTGACTGGTGGATAGTGATTAGTGGCTGGTGAATTGTGACTAGCTTATATATAGGAGCGGCTTGAGCCGCGAGAGAGATGAGGTGAGATAATGAGCACCCCCGATGCTGATAAGAAAATGAGGAAGTTCAGATCCGCCAAGCGGATGCGGGAGATCATGACCGAGTACTACATCGATGCCAAGTCGGCATCACAGACGGGAAAGAAGGTGGCCTGGATCACCAGCGGCGGGCCCGTTGAGCCACTCATTGTCATGGACGTGATACCGGTCTATCCCGAGAACTATGGTGCAATGATCGGGGCCTCCCACATGGGGAGCGATCTCTGTGAGAAAGCGGAGGCTCTGGGCTACAGCACCGACCTGTGCTCATACGCAAGGGCGGACATCGCCTGCGCCCGAGAGAACGGAGGGCCCATCGGCGGCCTGCCGAAGCCCGACATGCTCATCTGCTGCAACAACATCTGCGGGACCGTTCTCAAATGGTATGAGGTGCATGCCCGCTATTTCAATGTACCTCTCTTCATCTTCGATACACCCTTCTGCCATACCGAGTTTCCGGAGGTGGCAAGGACATATGTGCGCAAGCAGCTCGATGAATACGTTGCGTTTCTCAAACAGACATGCGGAAAGCCCTTTGATACGGACAAGAGCATGGAAGTAGGGCGGCTTTCCATAGAAGGCCAGCGGCTCTGGCAGGCCGTGCTCGATACGGCAGCGCACAAGCCCGCCCCCATGACGGCTTTCGATGCCTTCTTCTTCCTGGCCCTCATCGTTACATTACGGGGGACAAAGACCGTTGTGGACTTCTATAAAGAGCTCCTTGCAGAGATGAATGAACGCGTCGAACAAGGTATCTGGGCGCTGCCGAACGAGAGATACAGGCTCCTCTGGGATAATCTGCCCGTGTGGTACCGTCTTAAATGGCTCTCGGATACGTTTGCATCTCATGACGCCTGCCTTGTGGCCGACACCTATACAACCGCCTGGTGCGGCTCAATGAAGTATATTGATGAGAACAACTTCTTTGACTCCATGGCTGAGGCCTACACCCGCATATACCTCAATATCGGCATTGACGAGATGGCAAAGACCATCTTTCAGATGATAGACAAGTACGAGGTCGACGGCATGGTGATGCATTCCAACAGGAGCTGCAAACCGTATTCCTTCGGCCAGTATGATATCCAAAAGATGATCCAGGAGCAAAAGGGTATCCCGTGCATGATGCTGGAGTCGCATATGGTGGATGAGCGGAGCTTTTCCGAAAGCCAGGCAAGTACGCGCATCGATGCATTCATGGAGATCATCAAACAGAGGAAGGGATAAAGGGGGTATCACTATGGGTATGATCAGGTATGGACTCGAAGACAGGGTATTTGTTGTGACGGGCGGGAGCAGGGGAATCGGACTGGAATTAACAAAGGAGCTGATCAACCAGGGGGCCAAGGTCGCCATATGCGGCAGGAAGCAGGCGGCCCTGGATGCAGCCCTTGAAACCATTGATGCCGGAGAAAGGGTCATCGCGGTAAGCGCCCATATCGCCAGAGAAGAAGATGTTGATAAGATGTTCAATATGATAATCGCCAAGTTCAAAAGAGTCGATGCCCTCATTAACAACGTAGGAATGAATCTCCTCACCCCTGATATCGCCGATACCGAGATTGCTATATGGCAAAAGATCATGGATACGAATCTGAACGGGACTTTCCTCTGCTCCAGGCGGGCTGCAAGAATTATGCGGGAGCAGAAAAAGGGTAAGATTGTAAGCATCTCATCCATTGCAGGCAGGAAGGCATCTCCTGCCATGGGTATATACGGCATTGCCAAGGCCGGGGTTGAGATGCTTACAAAAGTTTTGGCGGCTGAACTTGCCCAGTTCGGCATCCAGGTCAATGCCGTGGCGCCCTCCATGGTGAAAACCGAATTCAGCAAGCCCTTCTGGTCGAATGACATCATCCATGATCAGATCGTCAAAGGTATCCCTTTAGGCCGTATTGCAGAGCCAAAAGATGTTGTACATCCGGTACTCTTTTTGGCATCCGATGCCGCGGATTTCATCACAGGACAGACCATTCTCGTGGACGGTGGAGCCACTGCAATCTAAATGAACAATAACCATATGCGGACAGCAGGCATCGACATAGGGTCCATCACTACCAAGGCTGCTGTCATTGATAATAATTCCATTCTCGGCACCAAGGTGATCTTTACCGGGTACAATGTGGAAGTGGCTGCAAGAAAGGTATTTGATGAATTACTTGCAGAGCTTTCCATTGAGGCATCCTCCATCAGCCACGTCATCTCCACAGGCTATGGCAGGAACAGTGTGCCTTTTGCTCAAAAGGCCATGACCGAGATCATTTGTCATGGTGCAGGTGCGCATTTCTTAAATGGCGACATCAGGACCGTCATCGATGTGGGCGGCCAGGACAGTAAGGCCCTTGTGATAGATGCCTCCGGCATGGTGAAGGATTTTGTGATGAACGACAAGTGTGCAGCCGGTACCGGTCGCTTTCTGGAGGTAATGGCAAGGGCATTGGAGGTGAACCTTGACGACTTTGGTGCACTGTCGCTGAAGTCGGCAAATCCATCCAGGATCAGCAGTATATGCACGGTATTTGCCGAGTCGGAGGTGATCTCGCTCATATCTCGCGGGGAATCCCGGGAGAGCATTATCTCAGGGATCCACGATTCCGTGGCCTCACGCATCTATGCAATGGCCCAGCGTGTTAAGGCCCAGTCTCCCATAATGATGACAGGTGGTGTGGCCAAGAATATCGGCGTGGTAAAGGCGCTTGAGAAAAAATTCGGATCATTGATAGAGGTCAACGATCTTGCCCAGGTAAATGGGGCCATCGGGGCAGCGGTGTTGGCTGCCCGGATGTAATGTCTTTTTAAGGAGCAACTTCTACTGCAAGATTTCCAGTCACACCGGGAGAAACCTGCATAACCCTCATATGCTCTCAAGCATCCCCTTTGATATTTCACGTTTGAAGGTGCTCAGACAATCAAGAAAAAAGGCGGTGAGAGTATTTCTCACCGCCTTTTTACAAAAGATTGATCGCATTATTCAGGAGGATACATGGCTTCGATTTGAGATCCGTATTTCTGGTTGATCACCTTTCTCTTGACCTTCATGGTGGGGGTCAACTCTCCGGTGTCCTGGGACCATTCGGACTCGAGCAGGGTAAATTTCCTGATCTGCTCCACCCGGGCATAGTCCTTCATATACTCAGCGAGTTCATTCTCATAGAGCTTGAGGATCTCCGGCTTGGAGACCAGGTCTTTTTTGCTTGTGAAAGTGATGTTATTGTCCTTTGACCAGGATTCCAGTGAAGCGTACGAGGGTACGATCAATGCCGAGAGGTATTTCCTGTTGTCACCGATGACCGCCACCTGCTCGACATAGCGCGAGGTCATGAGGGCATTCTCGATATTCTGAGGGGAAATGTTCTTGCCGCCCGAGGTGACAATGAGGTCCTTGATGCGTCCCGTGATCTTGAGGTAGCCGTCTTTGTCGATCTCTCCAATGTCACCGGTACGGAAAAATCCGTCCGAGGTAAAGGCCTCTTTGGTGGCTGCCTCGTTCTTATAGTATCCTTTCATGACCTGAGGGCCCTTGATGAGGACCTCTCCGTCTTCACTGATCTTAACAATGGTATCCTTGACTGCCTGGCCGACGGTTCCGGGCTTGATAAGTTTTGGCTTATTTGCATTGGTTATTGGTGTTGTCTCGGTAAGGCCGAAGCCCTCGAGGACCTTTATGCCCATGCCGAGGAAGAACTGGGCATCGGATACCGACAAAGGCCCGCCGCCGGATATGGCCCCCTGGAGCCTGTCCATGCCAAGGGCGACCTTGAGCTTGGAGAAGATGATCTTGTTGGCCAGATTGTACTTGAATGCAAACCAGCCGGTCCTGGGTTTGTCATTACATATGTAGGGCAGGTTATCCTTTGCTATCCCCATAGCCCATCCGAAAAGGGCCTTTTTAATCGGAGGCGCTGTGGCAACTTTTGCAGTGATGCCGGAATGTATCTTCTCATAGATTCGCGGTACACTCACCAGGAAGGTAGGACGGATCTCATTGAAGTTTTCCAGCAGCTTTTCCGTGCTCTCGGCAAATGCCACCTTGTGGCCCAGGAATATAGGTCCATAGTATCCGACGGTCCTTTCCAAAGAATGGGCCAATGGCAAGAAGGAGAGGAAGGTGTGGTCGCCTGCGAGAAAGTCAGGATCAACTGCCTGTGCCTGGTTTACGTTGGAGACAAAATTCTTATGGGTGAGCATTACTCCCTTGGGGCTTCCCGTGGTCCCCGAGGTATAAATGATGGTAGCTACGTCCTCGATGTTGATGGGTTTGAGCCTCTTGTCAAAATCGTCCCTATTTTTGGCGGTCTTGCCCTCATTGAGTGCATCTTTCAGCGCAATCACACCCGTTACGGGCTTATCGAGTTCATCGAAGATGATGACATCACCCAGGTTCGGGAGCTTTCCTTTTACCTGGAGGATCTTGTCCATGTGCTCTTTTGTGCCTACAAAGCACATCTTGGCATCTGAATTATCAATAATATATCTGCACTCTTCCGGCGAGTTGGTGGAATAGATTGGTACGTTTACCGCGCCAATGGAAATGATGGCAAGGTCCGCCACCCACCACTCGTACCGGTTCGGTGAGAAGAGTGCGACCTTGTCACCGGGCTGGACCCCTTTGTTTATGAGGAATAGACCGAGATCACGCACCAGCTCGTTAATCTTGTTCCAGGAGATCTCCTCCCAGGCACCCTGTTTGTTTTTGAAGATAACCAGGGTCTTGTCGCCGTATTTCTGGACCCGGTTCTGGAAAATTGCGCCCATGGATGTTTCTTTTAATTCAGCCATTGATAACCCTCCTCAAAAAATTATTGATTCAAGCACGATTCCGATATTTATTTAATATAATAGATGTAATAATTTTTTTCAATGGGAAAGAAGGTTATGAAAAAGGGTATGCAGGGGGAGATGGGTCATTTCTCCGTCACCCCCTGCATTGCCATGCTAGTCTTCAGGAGGATACAGGCTCTCGATGATGCTGTTATATTTCTGGTTTATGACCCTGCGTTTGAGCTTGAGCGTCGGAGTCAGTTCGTCGGTCTCCTGTGACCACTCCTTTTCGAGCAGGGCAAACTTGCGGATCTGTTCCACCCGGGCGTAGTCCTTCATGCTCTCTTCGATCTCCCTGGCATAAAGGTCTTTCACCTTGGCGTTTTCCAGGAGTTCTTTCCGCGAGGTGAACTCCAAACCGGTTGCCTTTGCCCATCCCTCAAGGTCGGTAAATGCCGGCACCACAAGGGCTGAAAGATATTTCCGGTTATCGCCGAGCACCGCGATCTGCTCGATATATCGTGAAGCCTTCAGGCTGTTCTCAATGTTCTGCGGGGAGATGTTCTTGCCGCCAGAGGTGACGATGATGTCTTTGATGCGGCCCGTAATCTTTACATAACCGTCGGAATCTATTTCTGCAATATCACCCGTTTTGAAAAAACCGTCTGCAGTGAAGGCCTCTTTTGTGGCGGCCTCGTTCTTGTAGTAGCCCATCATGACCTGCGGGCCCTTTATGAGCAGCTCTCCGCCCTCTCCAAGCTTGACAACGGTGTCTTTCACGGCTGGCCCCACCGTGCCGGGCTTGATCTTGTGGCGATTATTCGCATTGGTCACCGGTGTGGTCTCGGTGAGGCCGAAGCCCTCAATCACCTTGATGTCCATGCCGAGGAAGAACTCCGCATCGGAAACGGACAAGGGCCCGCCGCCGGAGAAGGCAAACTCGAGCCTGTCCATACCGAGCGCGTTTTTCAGCTTTGAAAAGATTATCTTGTTTGCAAGGTTGTACTTGAACGCATACCAGCCGGTCCTCGGCTTTTCATTGCAAATATACGGAAGGTTCTGCGCCGCGATACCCATTGCCCAGTTGAAAAGGGCCTTTTTCACAGGCGGGGCGGTGGCGACCTTTGCTACAATGCCCGAATGGATCTTCTCATAGAGTCTTGGAACGCTCACGATACATACCGGCCTCACCTCCTGGAAGTTTTCCAGGATTTTGGCAAAGTCCTCGGCAAAGTATACCTTCATGCCGAAGGACATCGGCGTGTAGTACCCGCAGGTGCGTTCGAAGGAATGGGCAAGCGGCAGAAAAGAGAGGAAGGTGAGCTCATCAGCCCGCTTGAAAAGTTCCGGATCGACATTGAAGATCTGATTTACGTTGGCGAAGAAGTTGTCGTGCGAAAGCATGACACCCTTTGGCGGACCGGTTGTGCCTGATGTGTAGATTATTGTGGCGAGATCCCGTGCCTTGATGGAATGAATCCTGTCATCGAAATCCTTTACCTTGGGGTTCTTCGCACCCTCCTCGAGGGCTGCCTTCAGTTCGATAACCCCTTCGACAGGCTTTTCCAGCGTATCGAAAATGATCACCTCTTTGAGGTTCGGAAGCTTGGGTTTGACTTCGAGGATCTTTTCCATATGCCCCTTGGTGGCAACAAAGCACATCTTCGCGTCTGAGTTCTCGATGATATACCGCGACTCCTCTGCGGAGTTCGTGGCGTAAATCGGAACATTCACCGCCCCCACAGACAGGATAGCCAGGTCAGTCACCCACCACTCATAACGGTTCGGGGAGAACAGGGCGACTTTATCGCCGGGTTGAACTCCTCTCCCGATAAGAAAGTATCCGAGGTTGCATACCATCTCGTTCATCTTGTTCCACGAGACGTCTTCATACACGCCATGGATGTTTTTATAGGCGACGATAGCCCTTTGCCCATATTGCTGCGAACGATTATGGAAGACGGCCGGGATGGATTTTTCCTCAAACTTCGCCATGGGGTTCCTCCTTGCAATAGAAGATTTAAAAGTGCCCTTAAACCATAACTATAATAGTATAAAAGACATATAGAAATTTATCAATCGCTTTTTAGAGAAATTTCAATGATAACCCTATCCTTGAGAATATTACTTCTCTATTATATGCTTATTGTCAACAAACCGGATCAAGGGGAGTCCAGGTGAAGATTACAGAATCGGAAGTCTTGCATGTGGCCCGTCTCGCACGGCTCAAGCTGGAGCCGGAATTACTCTTAAGGTTTCAAAGAGAGTTGAGTTCCATCCTTGATTATATGGACTTGCTCAAGGAAGTCGACACCACGGGAGTAGAACCTACATTCCATGCACATGCCCTGACAAATGCCCTCAGGGAGGACTCTGTATTACCGTCTCAGTCCAGGCATGATGCACTGAGTAATGCACCCCGGTTACATGATGACACCTTTGTGGTCCCCAAGGTGATAGAATAGGGAGCGCCCATGCTGGATACGGCCCGAATCTACCGGAAAAATGACATGTCGCCGGAAAGGCATGTAGAGAAACTCTTGAGTCGGATCAGGCAAGATCCTCTGAATTCCTTTGTCACCGTGGACGAAGATGGTGCGCTCAGGCAGGCCGTGTTCTCGGGTAAGGCTATTGAGTGGGGGGATGAGGATTTGATGCAGGGCATACCCGTTGCGGTCAAAGACAATATATGCACGAAAGGGATACGCACGACCTGCTCATCTGATATTCTGAAAGGTTTTGTACCCACCTATGACGCCCATGTGATCGAACGGCTTAAGGCCCGTGGTGCGGTCATCCTGGGCAAGACCAACATGGATGAGTTCGCCATGGGCTCCACCACGAACACCAGCAACATCGGCCCCACCAGAAATCCATGGGATAAAACAAAGACCCCCGGAGGCTCCAGCGGGGGCTCGGCCGCCGCCGTGGCCGCCGGTTTGTGCGAGGTCGCGCTCGGCTCCGACACAGGCGGGTCGGTCCGCCAGCCGGCAAGCTTCTGCGGTATTACCGGCTTGAAGCCCACATACGGGACGGTCTCCCGCTACGGCCTGGTGGCATTTGCCTCATCCCTTGACCAGATCGGACCGATGGGCCGCAACGCCCGTGATGTGGCGATCTTGTATGATGCCATCAAGGGATATGACAAACGGGACTCCACCTGTGTACCAAAGAAATATGCTGCAACATCGCTCGACGGGATTGATATGAAAGGGCTTAGGATCGGATTGCCGGATATCTTTTTCTCCGAAGGTCTTGCGCGCGATGTGGAACGTTCGGTCCGGTTTGCCGTCTCGGTCTTTCGGGAGCTCGGCGCAGTGATCGTCCCCGTCGACCTTCCGCGTATCAGGTATGGGGTCGCAGTGTATTATATCATCGCCCCTGCAGAGGCGAGTTCCAACCTTGCGCGCTATGATGGGGTGAGGTACGGCACAAGGCACGGCGATGACAAAGATCTCTTCGAGATGTACTGTGAGACAAGGGCAAAAGGATTCAACAGCGAGGTCAAGCGCAGGATCATGCTCGGTACCTATGCACTGTCTGCCGGTTATTATGATGCGTACTACCGCAAGGCCTCCCAGGTCAGGACCCTTATCGTCGAAGATTTCCGCAAGGCCTTTGAGTCTTGTGACATCATCGCAGGCCCGACCGTTCCGGTGACCGCATTCGGTCTTGATGAGATGCTGGATGATCCCCTGAGCATCTATCTCCTCGACATCTACACCATACCGGCCAACCTGACAGGCATCCCTGCCTTGAGCATACCCTGCGGGTTCGGTGACAACGGTATGCCCATTGGAATACAGCTCATGGCGCCCGCCTTCATGGACCAGCTCATACTCGGTGCAGGCATCACATTCCAGGACCATACAAAATTTCATGAGGTGAAACCGTGACGGATTATGTGTCGGTCATGGGCCTTGAGGTTCATGCCCAACTCCTGACGAACTCCAAGATCTTCTGCTCGTGCTCCGCAGCCTCCGGACTCGATGCCAATACGAACACATGCCCGGTCTGCATGGGCATGCCGGGGGTCCTGCCCGTTCTGAACAGGAAGGTCGTGGACCTCGGCATCAAGCTTGGACTGGCCCTTAACTGCACCATTGAAAACAGGAATGTGTTCGCCAGGAAGAACTACTTTTATCCCGACCTGCCCAAAGGCTACCAGATCACGCAATATGAAAATCCGCTCTGCAGCAACGGCCACCTCGATATCGAGGTGAACGGCTCGAAAAAGAGGATAGGCATAAGGCGCATCCACATGGAAGAGGATGCAGGAAAAAGCATTCATGACGAGAAAGAGCCGCTGTCATATATCGATTTCAATCGTGCGTGCGTACCTTTGCTGGAAATCGTGACCGAGCCCGACATATCGACGACACAGGAGGCCGTAGCATATCTGAAAGAGTTGCGTCAGATCCTCATGTACTTAGGGATCTGTGACGGGAGCATGGAAGAGGGATCTCTGAGGTGTGACGCGAATATCTCGGTCATGAAGAAGGATGCCGGCCTTCTCGGGACACGCACCGAGCTCAAGAACCTCAACTCTTTTAAAAACGTGCAGAGGGCCCTGGATTATGAGACCGAGCGGCAGATACGTCTCATAGAATCCGGCCGCGAGGTCGAGCAGGAGACTTTACTGTGGAACACTTCTCTGGGGAAGACCTTTTCCATGCGATCCAAAGAGGAAAGCCATGACTACCGTTATTTCCCCGAGCCCGACCTCATCCCGGTAATCGTTAATGATGAATGGGTGGGAAGGATGAAAGATACCATCCCCGAGTTGCCGGCTGCAAGACGGCAGCGGTTCATGGAGCTCTACGGCCTTCCCGCCTATGACGCGGACCAGCTCACCCAGACTCAGGCGCTGGCAGATTATTTCGAGCGGTGTGTTGATCTCCTCAATTCACCCAAAGAGATCAGCAACTGGATCATGACCGAGGTCATGCGGGTCCTCAATGAAAAAGGGATCGACATCAAAGACCTTTTGGTGACGCCGGCCATGCTCACCGGGCTCGTGGACCTCCTGAAAAAGGGCACGGTATCGGGTCTCATGGCGAAGGAAATTTTCACCAAGATGGCTGATACAGGAAAGAGAGCGCCGGATATCATCAAAGAGCTTGGTCTCGAACAGGTAAGCGATGAGGACGCACTCAAGGGTCTCATCAAAGAAATTATTGAGGCCAACCCCAAAGAATCCTCCCAATACCGTGCAGGCAAGACCCAGCTGCTGGGCTTTTTTGTCGGAGAGGTCATGAAGGCAAGCAAGGGCAAGGCCAACCCCAAGGTTGCAGGAAATATCGTAAAGGAGTTTCTGAAACCGTGAAGCATCTGCACATAGCCGATACATCCCGGGTAAGGGCGGTGGATGTCACTGATGTCTATTTCCTGCGCACCGAGAAGGTGCTGCTTGCCAAGGGCGGGTCCAAACACGTGTGCATGGAGATATTCCTGAAATCTTACCCTGACCGTGCGCTGTATGAAACCGCACAGCTCAGAAAAGATATGCCCGAGCGGGAATTCCTGAATCTATGATCAAGCCTTTCTATTTCGAAGACAATACCTTTTTCATCCTCGATCAGAGACGCCTTCCCATCGAAGAGACATGGGTGGCATGCACATCTCCCGACGA
Organism: Desulfomonilia bacterium; assembly: GCA_050014195.1. Classification (GTDB taxonomy): domain Bacteria; phylum Desulfobacterota; class Desulfomonilia; order UBA1062; family UBA1062; genus MWEI01. The sequence goes on from JBEKDT010000007.1 coordinate 198,761, forward strand.
TGTGGCCCGGGCCATTAAAACCCTGGCCGTGCGCGGGGCGCCCGCCATAGGCATAGCCGCTGCGTACGGTCTCGTGCTTGCAGCCGGCAAAGGCAGAGAAGGGGTCGAGCATGCTGCGGAGACCCTCATCAATGCCCGGCCCACTGCGGTAAACCTTGCATGGGCGGTAAGACGGTGTCTCGAATCAATGAAGAATGCGGGATCCGGCCGTTTAGCGGAAACGCTCAAGATCGAGGCCGATGCCATCTGGAAAGAAGAGATTGCAGCCAATGAGTCCATGGCGGCATTGGGTGCAGGCCTGTTCGAACAGGGCAAGGAGTATTCGGTGCTCACCCACTGCAATGCCGGGTCCCTGGCTACAGGGGGCATGGGGACTGCCATCGGGGTCATACGGAAGCTTTATGAGCAGAAAAAGCTCAAGATGGTCTACATGGATGAGACCAGGCCTCTGCTCCAGGGGGCACGGATCACCGCTTATGAGCTCATGAAGGACGGCATCCCCTGCACGTTGATAACCGACAATGCTGCCGGCTGGCTCATGAAGCTGGGCAAAGTCGATGCCTTGATCGTTGGTGCGGACAGGATCGCGCGCAATCTGGATGCCGCCAACAAGGTGGGCAGCTATTCATTGGCGGTTCTTGCACATGCCCATGGCATACCGTTTTATATTGCAGCACCTCAGTCCACCTTCGACCCTGATATGCCGACAGGCAACGGCATCCCCATCGAGGAGCGCGGCCCGGAAGAAATACGCTCCTTCCAGGGCAGTCGGTCTTCACCTGATGTGAACGTGTTCAACCCTGCCTTTGACGTGGTGCCCCACGAGCTCATTACTGCTATTATTACCGAGACAGGGATCGTGCATACAACAAGGGCATAACACACTATTATATCAAATTATTTACATGGCTTTCGCGTGAATAGTTGGAGCGGCTTCGACTGCGTCTCCCTGATTGATCCGAACAAACCCCAGGTAATAAATGACCGGTGCAATTACCCAGATCAATTGTGGCACCATGGTATAATCCTGCCCCCTGATTGATATCCATACCGGATTCCAGCTTTGCACCTTATACTCCCAGATCACACCATTACCCATCAGCTCGACGATAAACTCCTGCCCGATGCCCCAAAACCACATGATCGCGAGCTCCGCCCAACGAAACTTTGTGCAGCAATGAGGTGTTTTCAGGATGAGAAGGCAGAGCCAATAACCGATAATAAACAAGCCGGCATCCCAGAAGGTGTGCAAGATGTGCAGGGTGATGATCGGCATCGGCCACTCCACTTTCATTGCGTGATACGTATTACCAAGGAAGTAATTGGTGAACTCCCACGTTGAACCGACAGCAAAACCCCACACCATCATCATGAGATGTCTGCGTTGGATATGTCCACTGAAATAGAGTAATGCCGTTGCCAGCGGAACCGCCAAGCCGATGGCGATATCAGCCCACACTTGCCGGATCATGTATCCACCTCTTTAGTATATGGGAACGATGAACCACATAATATCACGGATCATCGGCAGAGGCGAAGCACCGGTCCCATGCAACCGTTTGTCGGCTGTCCCCTGTTTTGGTCCCCGATTGAAAAAATAAATATGTCCCATCATCGATTCATTCGGGAAGCCTGAAGACCTTTTCGACTTCGAAAATTTCCGATTTTTTCCTGTCAGCATTCCAGCCCAGCGCTTGTGCTGCGATATCGGCGACTTTCGCTACAACTTTTTCGCCGGGATTGCCCAGAGTCCCGATACCCGTTCTCCTGAAGAGAATGTCTTTCAACGTGATTGCCATCTCGTTCTCAATTGCATAAACCACCTGGGCCAGTATCTCTCCATCATCGTTCAGAATTTCTGAGAGCCTCGTATCCTTCCGTGCAAGCATCAGAATCTTGTCGTACTCGGTGCCGTAATTTCTGCCAAGATATTCAACGGTCGTATCTTTAAAATCCCTGTTCCCCTGTTTAATGGAATCGATGAACCTTTCGATGTCCTCTATCTCGCAGCCGATAAGCCGTTGTCCGGCGGTCTTGCACTTGCCGGGCTTTTTCCCTAATCTCTTTTCCACGACCCTTAAGACATTCTGTGCGAGGTTGCGGCTGGTGGTGTACTTGCCGCCCTCAACGGTTATGAGGCCGTTGAGCCCTACATCCGCGTGGTCAAAGATTTCGTATTTGCGTGTGGTGGTGTGCACGTCCTGCCCCTTCGCATCGAGGAGCGGGCGAAGGCCCCCGTATGCAAACAGCACGTCACGGTACCCGATGGGATCGTTGTTGCCGAAATCATTGTTTACCGTATCCAGCAGCTCCTGGATGCTCTGCCTGGACACGTGGTAGCCATCAGGATCTCCGCCATATTCCTTGTCGGTAGTCCCTATCAGCGAATGCCCGCGCCAGGGGATGAGAAAAAAGTGGCCCGTTTTGGTCATGGTGCCCACGGAATGAGCGTTGATGAGCTTCTTCACAATCAGGTGGATGCCTTCGGAGCGGCGTATCTTGTCAGACGAAACCCCCTTTTTTGCCAGCTTGAGCACGATATCCGCCCAGGGGCCGGTGCAGTTGATGGTAAGTTTTCCCCTGATAGTGTGCGATCTGTTGTCCAGGAGATTGCGCACCGCTATGCCGGAAACCCTGTTCCCATCCTCGATGATGAAATTTTCCACTTTTGTGTAATTTGATACTTTTGCCCCGTAACGGACCGCCGACTTAATGAATGCAAGCGTCAGCCGCTCGGGGAAAATGCTCAGGCAGTCATAGTACACCCTGGCGTCTTTCAGCCCGTAGCGCTTTACGTTCGGCTCCTCTTCGATAACCCGTTCTCTCGAAAGGGGGTAGTGGTTGCGGATCTTTTTGCTTTTGTCCCAGGTGAATCCCTTGTCAAATGCGAGCAGGTCGTACACGAAAAGCCCTATCTTCATGACGAACGTGGGATTGATGAACATGAAATTCATGGGATAGACAAAGTTGGGGGCGATGTTCTCCATAATCCTTCGTTCGCTCAGCGACTCGCGTACCAGGCCGAATTCAAGGTTTTTCAAATAGCGCAATCCGCCATGGATCACCTTGGAAGTAGCGGCCGACGTGGCCCAGCCGAAATCGTTCTTTTCCACAAGCGCTACGCTCAATCCCCTGCTCGCGGCGTCATAGGCAACCGCCGCGCCGGTTATGCCGCCGCCTATCACGATGATGTCGAATGATTCGTTCCGGTAGTCCTCAATGAAACGCTTCATGGCAGGTAGCCCTTTACCGGTTTATTTTGTTAAAACTTGCCCTGTTATTCTTATACAGCGCCTTATAGTGTGCAAACAGACTGTCATACAGCGCTTTTGTGCCCGGATCGGGCCTTAAGAGGCTTCCCTTTTTCAGCATCCTGTTTATCTCCTTGAAATCCCGGTAAATCCTTAAGGAGACCATCGCGATGGTCGCTACGCCCTGGGCCGATGCCATCTGGGGGTTCATCATCTGCACGACCGGCCTCTGCAGGACGTCGGCGAAGATCTGGCACCATACGTCGCTCTTTGAAGCGCCACCTATCAATCGGACTTCATCCGTGGTCGGCCGGGTCTTTTTAGCCGACAGTGCTTCCACGCATTCCATTCCCCAGCGGATGTTGAAGGCAACCCCTTCCATCGCCGCCCGGCAGAGATCGGCCCTGGTTGTATTGAGGCCGATATTGAATATCTGTCCGCGCAGGTAGGGATTGTTGATAGGCGACCGCTCCCCGAAAAGCCACGGAGTCAGAATGACGCTGTTCGCGCCTGGGGCCGATCGCGCCGCTTCCTCGTTCACCTTAGCGTATATCTCAGCGGATGATGCCCCTTTCGTGAGCTCGGAGGGGTAAAGCATGCCTTTCACCCAGTCGAGAGCAGCGCCCAGGGTTTCCTGCTTGCTGATCAGAAGATACACGCCGGGAATCCCTGAAACGATTGTTCCTATGTAATGGCGCGTATCGACGGCATGGCCCGGGAAGTGTGTGGCAACCCAGCCGGCGGTGCCGATGTTGACGTGCAGATCCCCCATCTCGATGGCGCCCGAACCGATCGCCGAGGTGAGGAGGTCGCCTGAGCCGTTCACCACGGGAAGGCCCTCCGGTACGCCGGTCTTTGCGGAAAATTCCGATGTGACGGTGCCTGCGATTGCAGTTGACGGTTTGAGCTCCGGCATCTTGCGTGTGTCGAGCCCGTACATGCGGTGGATATCTTCCGACCATGTCCACTTTCCCTGGTCCTTTTTCCGCGTATCCATGAGCCATGTGATGTACGCCATATCGTATGAGCTCACATAATTTCCGGTGGCAAGAAAGACGGCATAATCCTTTACGTCGAGAAACTTGTGAACGGAATCATACAAATCGGGCTTGTTCTTTTTCATCCACGCGAGCTTGCATACGGTATCCTTCCCGTTTTTTCCCGGCATGCCGCCGGTTATTCTCAGGAACTTTATGAGCTTTGAGACCGGGTAGCCCTCGATCTTGATGAGCCCCCTGTACATCTCTTCCTGGGTGAACCGGGCTGCGCGCTCATCCATCCAGGAGAGCATGTTCATGAGAGGTTTTCCGTCTCTGCCCACAGGAATCGTGTTCTGCATCTGGCTCGTAAACACGATTCCTGCAAGCCTGCCGATCAGGTCGGGATGCGCCGCAAGAACATCCCTGCTGGATGCATATATCGCATCCGACAGCTCCTCCGGAGATTGCTCAACACACGACTTTGCCGGATACGAGAGGCTGCATGCACACTGATTTGAATCTATGTATCCGTCAGGGCTCACCAGCACTGCTTTCGTTTCCGTAGTACCGATATCAACGGCAAGTATGAGATTTTTTTCTTCCATGATCACCTCTCCCTTATGATTATATTTCAAAGCCAATCACAAAATTCATAATTCAAAGAAATCTCCGGGAACATTACAGCACCGCACAGAGGATGTTCGTTTGCTTCGGTACTGGAAGGTCTTCTGGGTGCTGCCGGAAGTACCGCACCTCAGCCTCTTCGGGTGAAAGGAACTCCACTCTGGCAAAGCCGAGGCCACGCAGTTTTACTTCGAGCACATCAGGCTCGAAGTAACTCACCCAAGGTTCGCCAAGGCCTGCGGTGCGCCGGGCGAGTGGCGAAGGAGAGTCGCCTGGCGGCCGCACGAATGTAAGCACGATCTCACTGCCCGCCGGAAACGTTGCGACAGACCGGAGCACGGCATCGATGGCGTCTTCTTTGAGGTACATCGTCACACCCAGCCAGGAGAAGAAGGTCGGCTCGTCCATCGAGACATGATACCTAAGCAGGCCATCGAGTAACGATTCGTGTTCGAAGTCGATGTCGGCAAAGGCTGTGTTCTGGGGCATTGCGAGGCCGGCTGCGGCAAGATGGGAACGTTTCATGGTTTGTGTCCCCGGATGGTCGACCTCGAAAATCTTCAAAGCCTGCGCCCATGGAGGTTGCCTGAGTGCAAAGGTATCGAAGCCTGCCCCCAGGATGACATACTGCGTAATTCCGCGAAGGACCGCAGCGGCGAGCCGGTCCTCGGCGAACCGCGAACGCAGAACTACATGAGCGCGCAATGCAAGCCCTTCGGGAGTTCGATAGTGATCCGCCGTATCTTTGATCCGCTGCAATGCAGCCGGTCCAAGCAATGACAATGCAACCGGATCATCAAGGATCCGCGGCCGTGTTTCAAACAACTGATGCGCAGCCCTCAGGTATGCGGTTCCCAGCGCCGTGCGACTCGCTTTATGATCTGACATTGTGCGAAGCTCCCTTCAAGTTGTGGACTGAGGTCTAGCCGCCGCAGCTCAGCTGCGGCTGTAAGCCATCCGCTGGATTATTTGTTATCTTCAATTCTGTACCATACCATTAATACTCAGAAGGTAGAAATTGAGAGAGAATTTTATTCGTAACAAATCGTGGGAGAAATCTCCCAAGTATAATTCCTGTCTTCAAAGAAAGAGGAAACATATACTCTTGTATCTCGAACTGCAGAGCCTTTAAGATGTGTTTTGCTGCATCTTCTTCACTTATTGAAAATGGCTTGGGAATTCCATCTTCCTTATTTTTCTCTGTATTCACAAAGCCAGGACAAATTGTAACTACCCTGATATGAAAAGGTTTCAACTCAATTCTGGCAGTATCTAAAAAGATGCGACATGCTGCTTTTGCAGCTGAATATTGCCCTTGCATGGGAAGTCCCAAGAATCCTGCCAGTGAGTTTGTATTGGCGATAATTCCACCCGAACCCTGGGTTTTCATCTGACGTACCAGTGGACAGAAATAATTAATCATCGAATCATAATTCACCCGCATGTTTTCTTTGATTTCATCAGGAGAGGCCTTTGCGGTGTTGAGCGCAGGCCCGGCACCAACATTCAGTAATGCGATGTCTATGTGAGCAAATCGAGAAACAGCCTCCTGAACGGTCCTTGCCGCTTGTTCCTCGTCCAGTGCGTCTCCCGGGATTGCCAAAGCTTCACTGCCGTTCTTTTGTATGGTTTCTGCTACATTCGTTAATAATTCTTTTCGACGGGCAGTAATGACAATACGATTTTGTTTATGACTCAGTGCCAATGCCACGGCTTTTCCTATTCCAGACGAAGCTCCGGTGATCAAGACTACTTTCTGTTGTATATCCATTGCTCATTCTCCTGTTATTAAGATACGAGAAATATAATCTTGAATAATAACGCCCCAGCCCAGCCGCGGCCCCGTGCGGCGGGGACGTCGACCGGAGCGTCTTGTTTGGCGTTATCGTTTAGTAATGCGTTCAAGAAGTGTCTGGATGTGAGCGCGGCGGTCACTGAAATCGATAAGAGGAGTCACTCGCGTATCAGCGACCGTCCACAAGGGAAGGCTGGAAACGAGCTGATCAAGCTGCTGGGTTGTTTCCACATCCGCGATGAAGCGTAGTGCAATGCGTCCGGCTACTGGTCCGCCTGCCACGATGCAGCCTTCTTGAGCAAGCTGTTCGGCCTTGGCGAGTGTCGGGAAAATAATGCCTTCGATGAAGGAGCGAGCGGTGTCTTCGGTAAACGGCTGGCCTGTCTTGATATGGTCAAGCTCGACGAGGAATTTCATTTTGGTGCCCTTTCTTTTTATCATATCTGTTGTTCATATGATCCCCGCACCGGGCTATAGCCCGGTGCGGGGGAGAAAAGCGATATTAGTCGACAGGCTTTGCAATCTTCAGGATATCCATAGGCAGGGTGACACCAATCTCCTTCAATGACTTTTCATCCACCAGGATATTGAGGTCCTCTTGTCGTAATATGGGGAGAGAATCTGGGTTTGCGCCATCTTTGAGGATCTTTACCGCCTGCTGGCCGGAGAGCATACCCACATATCCGAAATCAGAGCCGACATAGAATGCCGCCCCTGGTACCTTATAGAGTACGAAACTGATGGCCGGGATCTTGACGGTCTTTCTATATGCATAGAGCTCCAAGCTGGGCTCGTTATTCCTTAAAGCATAGTAGGTATCGAGCGGGACGATAAAGGCCTGTGCTCCCTGGGCCACAAGCTCTTTGGCAACAGGGGTGATAGGGTCGCTCTTTCCCACCTGCTTGGTGACGAAGGTTATGCCCATGGAGGAACCGGTCTTTTTGGCCTCTTCCACCTGTGCTACGGCGTTGTCGTCATCGCTGTAGATGATTCCAAAGGTATGTGTCTTCGGGAATGCCAGCTTGACGATTTTGAGCATGTCCTTCATGTTCATGTACAGCGTGGCGCCGGTAAACCCCGGGCCTGCCTCAGTCAGCGACTTGCACCCGGCGGCGGTGGGGATGGCAACGGAGGTGAACACGAGCGGTATACCTGCAGCGATGATCTTGTCCTTGGCGTATTTGGTTGCCGGTGTGCCTATGGTGAGCACAAGGTCCGGCTTGTCTTCGGCGATACGGGAGGCCTCGCTCTTGATGCGCATGAGCACGCCTATTTTCTTCCACAAGCCGCCATTCTCAATATCGAAATCAATAACAGTGCGTTTTATCGTGAGGTTCTTCCCCTGGACGATGCCGTTTTTCGCAAGCTCTTTGAAGAAACTGCTGTAGCATGTCTGGAAGACTGGGATATTCGTAACCTGCAGAACATCTATCCGATAGTTCTTTTCTGCGGCGAAGCACGGAATAGAAAGGAACACGAGAAGCAGGAAACAAACGCCTAAGGACACCTCTTTTCTCATCGTCATATGCTCACTCCTTTCATTTTACAATACACCCACTTCATGGTTTCATATCCTATGTATGGATACAATCCCCCACTGACCTATGGATCAGCCTTTCTATCAAGATGTATTAGACACATACCTTCCCATGAGTCAATTTTTTAAAAGGGATTGGCGGAATATTGAGGTTTTTTATTTGACTTCTTGAATGTTTCTGAGTTTGATGAGAGCGATAACGTCAGTCATGATCCGCAGGAAATCACCTTTCCTGTATTGTAATAAAAGGAGGTGCACAATGACAACTAAGGCCCGGCAGAGCATGTTGAAGGCGAATGATGGTGTTGAGCTTTTCCTGTCGCAAAGCAACGTTGACAATCCCAGGGCGGTTTTCGTCATTGTCCATGGGCTGTGTGAGCATTCCGGTCGTTATGACTATGTAGCCTCTCGCCTCAATGACTGGGGCTATTCAGTCTACCTATTTGACAACAGGGGCCATGGCCGCTCGAAGGGAAAACCTGTGTTCGTAGAGGATTTCCAGAATTTTATTGACGATGCCGAGACAGTCGTGGGCAGTGCCAAGCAGGAAAACCCAGGTATCCCGCTTTTCATGCTTGGGCATAGCATGGGCGGATTCATCAGCGCCTCCTACGGTGTAAAGTACCCGGGACGCCTCTCGGGTCAGGTGCTCTCAGCACCTCCGGTCATCGTCCTGCCTGCCCTCAAAGGTCTGGAATCCTTTGATTACAACGCCACTCCCCTTGCGCCCATTCCCAACTCCCTGACTGATCTGATCTCCCGGGACCCCAAAGTTGTAAAGGCCTACACGGATGATCCGCTCGTGCCCAAGGAATTCACTACCAAGCTCATGGGCGAAGTATTTATCCGGGGAGGGAAGTGGATTATGGAGAATATGGGTGCTTATCGCTACCCATGTCTCATCCTTCACGGCGGCTCTGACCAGATCGTTCCACCCGATGCATCGCGATACTTCTATGACCACATCGCCTCAACTGACAAACAGATAAAGATATACGACGGCCTCTACCATGAAATACTCAATGAGCCTGAAAAGGACATCGTGCTTGAAGATATCCATACCTGGATCGAAGGCCGGATCTGATGTTACTGTCGCTCTCTGCGTGTGGAAAACGTAGGAATTCTGTGGCGCATCACCGGCGGCTTTAGCCGTCCGGTGGGATGCGATTGTTCCACGTAGGCCACTTTTAACCCGTTACCTGGAATTCAAGGATGTCTTTTATAAGTCTGAAATGGCCATCAAGTGAATATATTTCACAACGATTCTGTTTTGCATTTTGGGCAATAATCAGATCAGGAATACCGATTCCGTTTAAACCATTTTTCAAACATTTGAACTGAAACTCAATAATTTGATTCCAGTCAATCAATAAACTTAACTTGTTAATATTATATAATAAGTTAATAACCTTCTGTTGATTGCGAACTTTTAAGAATGGAACCAGTTCTGCAAGAATAAGGTCATTAATAACAATAAGATTTTCATCAATTAAGAAATCAAGTTTTTCAGAATTATTTCCACTCCTGAAATATTCTATCCATATGGATGTATCGACTAATGTCGACATTGACGTCCTCTAATAGCGTTCATATCAATGTCCAAATCAACCTTCCCTTTAAATTTTTTCAAACCGGATATTTTTGATTTCCTTATTAAATCTTCTAAAGCAGTGATAATGAGTTGTGTTTTTGTATTAATTTGGGTAGCCTTCATAGCCTCATCAATTAAATCTTTAGGTAAATCGAGTGTTGTTCTCATGATTGGCCTCCATATGCATAAAAATAACATTTAATGCATACGATGTCAAGTTCTACGCCGAACGTGAAGCTCACCTGCCGCTCAAGCAAGACGCTCTGCTGTCTCTTTGAGTTTCAAAATGCCCCATTCAATTTTGTCCGGCTCATAAGCCGGAAAGGTCAATCTGATAAAAAGACCTCTCCTGCGCTTTTCTTCCTTACAGTTGGGAGGGAAAACATCCCACGCAGCAACTACACCCACACCCGCTTGCTTTGCGGATTCGATGAAGGATGCTTCTTTATCACTTGAAATATTCTCCAGGGTGAGGGGGGCAAAAAAGCCACCGCTGATTGCAACTGGAAACGCTCCAGGGAACTGGCTATTAAGCGCGGTATTTAATGCCTCCATTCTTGGTTTGTACAGTTTGCACAAGTATTTGACGAAATCGTCATACCGTCCCGATTCAATAAAATCGGCTATGAACGCCTGGGTCGGCAGGTTGGGGTTTATGCGTGTATTGGCAATAATGCCGGATAGATGCCCCACATAATGATTTGGAACGATCATATACCCGCACTTAGTTCCCGGAGAGATCGTTTTCGTAAAAGAGCTTGTTAAAATGGGTCCCCATTCTGAGACTTCTATCGAGCCATTCGTTTTTCCATCATACCGAAGGGCTTGATAACAGATATCCCATACGCACAGGATACTATGTTCCCGGCAAACGCGTTCAACATCCTTTCGGTTCTCTTCTGTGTAGTTGATCCCTGTTGGGTTTTGATGGAACGGTATTCCGTAAAAAGCCGCAACCGCGTTCTTATTAGCCACGTCTCTAAATTGGTTCAAATCGACTCCTTCCGGTGTCAATTTAACGCCAATCAAATGATGTCCATAGCACTTTGCATCGAGTACTACTCGATCGTAACTTGCTTCTTCAACAATGATATTGCTTTCTCTGGGGAGAGACTTGAAAAAAAGCGAGATAACCTCCATGCCGCCGTTGCCGACAATAACTCGATCCGGATTAACACGATGTAAGCTGCCAATCAGATCCCGCAGTGGCTTGAACCCGGTAAAATGGCCGTATTGAAGCACATCCGTCCCATACCGCCTGATGACTTTTCCGTATCCCTCTGACGCCATTGGAATAAGGCGTGATAAGGCTTCTTCCGCAGGAACCCCACGCAAGAAATTGATTGATTGTTTCTCACTCATTTTGCCCTTTGTGATCTCCTTTCATTTTTTAGTAAAGCATAACATGCTGATCAGCGGCGGCTGAAATCCGCCCGGTGGATTTGCCGGTTCCCTTTAGCGATAGACATCTTTCCGATGACCTACTTTGACGACCCATATGGTCAGTTCATTATCTTGGATGGAATAGACAATGCGATACAATCCTTGACGTACACGATATCTTTCTTGACCTGTTAATTTTTCACTCCCTGAAGGTCGAGGATCTTCAGCAAGTTTCTTAATGCGATCAAGGATTCTGTTAAGATCCTTTTTGGGTATTGTCTTAAAATCCTTCTCTACAGACCTTTTGAAAAAGATATTATATGCGGCCATCTTTTTTTAATCTCTTGACCATTTCATCATAGCTGATCAGAGGTTCGGTTACTCTTTCCTCAAATGCTTCAATATCTTCAGCGTCTTCTGCAAGAGATTCTCTGACGGCTTCGTTAACCAGATCTGATACAGACCGGGATGTTTCGACCGCTTTTAATCGCAGTGCCTTATGAATATCCGGATCAAGATATATGGTTGATCTTTTAGCTTGCATTGTCATAATATTACCTCCTATTGACGCTATAACATTATAACGTCATAATGTCAATTTATCAATAGGGATGTAAGGAGCGAACGTTGTGGATCACCGGCGGCTTTAGCCGTCCGGTGGATTAACTTGTTCGGCTATTCTATTTATCTTTTAATTCGTTGATTTTTTGAAAGCTCTTGCAAGCATCAACTAAGCCTCCATTGCAAGCCTTTTCATAAAGTTCTTTTGCTGCAGAATAATTTCCGGATTTATACTCTAAGAAAGCCAAATTGTTGCATCCCATTAGAAATCCACCATTGCATGCTTTTATATATAGGTTCTTTGCAGCAGATTCATTTTCTTTTTCAATTAAATACCCAAGGTTTGAACATGCTTCTAAACTACCGTTGTCACAACCCTTACTTAAATAAGCCACTTTTTCATCATCTTCCAACAAATCTGCAAGATCAGAACATGCTTGAGCTATATTTTCTTCGCAAGCTATCTTGTAATATTTTATCGCTTTATCTATATTTTGTAGTCTATATTCTAGGGCAGCCAAATTAATACACGTTTTCGGGTCACTTTCACAGGCAAGTTCAAAATATTCCCTAGCTTTTGTTTGGTTTCCCGCTGAAAGCTCTATTACTCCTAAATTACTACAACCTTCAGCTGACCCATTTTGGCATGCGATATTAAAATAATATTTTGCTTTTTCAATATTGCCTTTTTGTGACTCTGCGAAACCAAGATCAAGCATATGGTCAATGTTAATAGTCTGAGTTTTCTTGGTAGTATGTGAACAAGATAGTAACAGTACAACACTGAAACAAAAAAGTGAACATTTTAAAATGCTATAAAATTTCATAAATTACCCTTTCAGCCGAACGCCGGGCATCAGCGGCGCGGGTGGCAGTCCGCGTCCGCCCGGATGCCATGGTTGGGCTAGTTATTGTTGATGGTTCACTTTTTAATTTTTACTTTTGTTTCTTTTAATTGGCGCGAGTTGGTAAGTTTATGTGCCTTGTAGTCTAACTCGTAAAGATAATTTAGAAGGTCTTGACATATCTCAATTGCAAGTCTTAACTCTTCTATAGATGGGGCTGATAATTCATGTGCAGCTTCATTTCCAATAAATCGTAGGCTATGAAGATTACTTACAATATTTTGAGGGAGCGGGATATTTATCATATTGTTGATTCTTTCTTCAAGATTACTGCCAGTGATTCCTTTATCTGCGCAGATGCCTTCAAGAAGAGCACGTATACCCAAAGCGCAAAGTACATTTAAACTATTATTGTATGCTCGAAGTGTTTCACGATAGATAACGGCTAGCTTTTTGGGTAACTGTACAAAATACTTTTCTTTTACATGAAGGTTAGTTCGCTCAGGGTAATACTCCACGTCAGGTCTTGAAACATATTCATCATTTGTAGCATCAAATATATAAAATTCTTCTAGGGTTCCTCTTTCACAGCCTGCACATACCCAAAATCTGTAACCGACTCTTTCGACGATGCCCAAAGAGCCGTCGGGATTGTAACCTGGATAATCCCTATAATGCTCTCCTTTTAAGACATGGTTAGTTTCATTCCTGCACCAATTGCAAAAAATATACTTCTTCTCACTAGCGTTTTCAGAATTATTTGTCATTGTATGATCCTCATTTACAAGCCCAATCGGGATAGGGGGGAGTTTCACAACTCCTCCCCTCCCACACCACCGTGCATACGGGTCACGTACACGGCGGTTCGGCTGATTCAGTCAATGTCCCTTGAGACATTAACCGGAGTGTCACCCTTCCGATTCCCAGTGATGGTTTCATCCTCCGACTTTGCCGGAGACAGTTTTGCCTGCTTGCCAGATGCAATACCATCCCTCGTCACAGAATAACTGCTCCTCTCATTTAATCCCCTTCCAGGGGAACCGTTCGGGCCTTCAGTGGCAAGCCACCTACTATGCCCTCTGCTGACTCCTGTACAGCGGTCAGACTCTCTCTCAAGAGCCTCAGTTCTTTCTCTCGGCTACAGGCTGACATTTGTCTTCTCCGTTTTCCGCCTGGTTTCCCGACGGTGCCACAATATTCCAGCCATACCATTCAAAGAACACTGTACAGGCCTCCCGGGGTAAGACACAGAGCTTTGTAGCGCGTAAACGCCGGATTTATAAAACGTACACAACTCACGGATGGAGGACTTTATCGTCACGTGCCGACTCGTCCCATGTACGTCACACCTCATATCCGGTTCCTGTTCGTCGCCCCGCGCTTTTGGATTAGACTTCCTTCAGACCCCACCTCACGATGACGCCCTTGCCCTTCTCCTAGCCTTCGGCTCCGTTTATACCTGGCGCGAGGACTCCCACCTCGCTAGTTCTGTGCCATGCCCGGCACACACGGCGGGCATCAGCGGCGCGGCTCCGCCGCGTCCGCCTGGATGCCATTGTTCGGCATTTTTAGATGAAATAAACTAAGCCCCACTGTAAGCCAATCTATTAGCCAGCCCTATTAATACATCAAAATCTTTTGTTCTTGGTGGACATGAGTTGTTTAGACCTGCTTGATGGCATGTAGTCAGAAGGTTATCAGCTTCAATAATACCTGGTGTAGAGAATTCAATGAATGCGCCTATCGATCTTTGATCAGACGTGTTTTGCCAGACATTCTTATTCTTAAAAATAAATGAGTCTACATGTCGATCTAATAACAATCCAATTTCTTGCACCGTGCTACCAATAATAAGACCATGTTCAGGATTAATTAAATCGGTGATTGATAGGGCTAGAAGACCTCGTGCAGAGGCAGGTGATTGGGCTGTCTTATATCTGGAATGAAGTTGCTTTAGAGCTTCCTTTATCCGTTTATTTACCTTATCAAAGGACTTGAGCCTCTTGCATTCTAGAAATATTTCTATTCCATTATAATATACAACTAAATCTGCTTTATCTCCGATGTCAATTCTTAGGCCTGCTCGGCGACAACGTGAAGCCAGAAGAAGTTCGAATGCAATATCACGACTAGGATCAAAATTAGAAGCAGATGAACGCCCTTCTTTGCCAGATAAAATGAATTTAATCTTATCTTTAAGATCGGAAGAATATAAGTCTGATAAGCCTCTATGGATTCTCATAAGTTCCATAGCTTCAGAAAGCGCAGTTACTTGATATGGAAAATCTCGCTTGAATTGTGCTGTATCAAGTGTGCCATTTCGGTAGTAATGCGCAAGTTCATCAATACAATCCTTGTACTTGCGAATTCGTGTCACAGCCACACTGAAACCAAAGGATTCGAACCATTGGTATGCAGCGTTATACTGATCAGAAAGATCCGCGTAACTAGTCCGAGTGAACCCAGACTTCATATTATAGGCCTTACTTACTATTTGTTATCTCCTGCCGAACGCCATGCTTCAACCGCGCTTTTAGCGTCGGCTGGAAGCATTGGTTAGGTTTGTTTTTTATCCCACTCCGAAGCACCAACCCCATAGAAACTAGAAAGTCGCCCAACCTCATATGTTCCTTGCATCATTGCAATCAGATCAAAACCAAACTGTGAAAAAAACGGTTCAGCCCACATTAACATTGATCCAATATGTTGATTAACCGACACCTGTACAGATTGTGCAATTCCTAAATTGAGAAGCGATTGTTTGTCATGCCCAATAGTACTTTCGATTGGAGTCTCAGATCGAAGCAAAGATATTCTACCCGTGAGTGCCTTATCGTGCCCCTCACCTCTTAGAATTACCCCACCAAAGAACCCGCGGAGTTCAATCCCCGAAATCACTATACTAAGTGCAGTTTCACTAAATTGATTATCTTTCTTTAAATTAAAGAAAACTAAACCGCAAGCGAAGTTTGTTGAAAGATGCAGCTTATATTTTTCTTGAGGATTATCTGGTCCACCCATAAGGGGTAATAGGTCCTTTAGATGCTCCATTGCATTTACCACGGTCGTAGAAGAAAAATTAGATTTTACCTCCAAAACACAACGGACATATTCAACTGGTATGGCAAGAGACCGACCTTGAGAAGAAACATCAGGAAAATCCTCAACCCAAAGAATGGGAGACTCAAGTTGGTCATAGATTATTATGTCGAAATGAGGTGTTTTATCGCCGCTCTTTAATCCAGTGGAAACAATATATCCAGAAGTAATACCATATCTTTTAGGCAAAAAACTTGCGAGCCACTTTCTAAATTCAGCCTCCGCTACTTTACCATGGAAAGTGATGTTCCCCAAGAAAAGTGGACCACTATTTGTATTACCTTGCCAGTGCTTCATATTCAACAGGGGAACAGTAATTGATCCCCGAGTGTATCCGTTTCCTGTTGTAAAAATGGGTGATATATC